>NZ_JBITXM010000004.1:0-9648 GCF_044544705.1 Streptomyces sp. NPDC053541 | reverse complement strand
TGGCGCGGGGGCGCGCCCCGGGGGGGGGGGGCGCGGCCCCGCGCGCGGCGCCCCCCCCCGCGGCGGGCGCCCCGGCGGGGCCCCCGGGGGGGGGGCGGGCCCCGGGGGGGCCCCCCCCCACCGCCGTTCCGCGTCGCGCGACCCCTGACCACCGGCCGGGTACCGCGGCCGGGGCCGTGGGCCGGTCCGCGGGGCTGGGCGGTGTGCCCGTCCTGCGGCGGGTCGTCGGCCCTGACGGGTGCGGGGCCGCGAGGGTCGTTGGGCCTGCGGCCTGCGGCCTGCGGTCGCGGGCTTGGGCCCGGCTTTGAGCCGGGCCGTGGCGGGGCGTTCGCCTGGCGGTGAGCGGGCGGTACGCCGGTCCGGTCGTCGGTCCGGTCGTCGGTCCGGTCGTCGGCCCTGCCGGGTGCGGGGCCGCGAGGGTCGGTGGGCCTGCGGGCCGCGGGCTTGGGCCCGGCTTTGCGCCGGGCCGTGGCGGGGCGTTCGCCTGGTGGCGAGCGGGCGGTACGCCGGTCCGGTCGTCGGCCCGGACCGTGGCCACCGCCGGGCCCCCGGCGGCCGCTACCAGCCTGCCGGGTCCCCCGAATCCACCGCGAAGACCGAGCCGTCCGGGGCGGTGGCGCAGACGCGGTCGGCGAGGACGACCGGCGGGGGGACGGCGGAGGCGGGGGAGGTGAGGCGGCCGCCGTGGAGGCGGGGGGCGGTCTGGCCGAGGAGCGTGCCGCGCCGGGCGTCGACGGCGAGGAGGCGCCCGTCGGAGGCGGAGAGGTACAGGCGGGCGCCCGCCGGGTCCAGGACGGGCGCGGAGACGTGCGCGGCGGCCGTCTCGACGTCCCACAGCAGGCGCGCGCGGGCGCCGGAGACGTCGACGGCGGTGAGACGCCCGCCGGGCGTGAGCAGGTGGACGGTGGCGCCGTGCGCGGCGAGCGACGGGCTGTCCACCGGGTACGGCAGGGCCGCCCGGTGGGCCGAGCCGTCCGCCAGGCGGTAGCGCACCAGGGCCTCGGCGTAGCCGTCCCGGTTGAGCGAGGCCAGCACGAGCGTGCCGTCCCGCACCTCGGGGGCGGCGCCGAGCGCGCCGGCGAGGCGCTGCTGCCGGACGACCTCGCCGGTGCGCGGCCGGACGGTGCTCACGCGCGTGTGGCGGGCGTCGGCCAGCACCTCGGTGACGGTGAGCAGACCGGTGGCAGGGTCGTACGCCCCGGGCACCGGGTACTGGTGCCCGCGCAGCGCCCGGTGCCACAGCTCGCGCCCGGTGGCCGCGTCGACGGCGCGCAGCGCGGCGGTGCCGTCGGACAGCACGAGGACGTCCCCGGCGGGGTGGGCGCGGGCGGCGCGCCCCTTCGGGGCCCACTGCCAGCCGGGCGTGCCGTCCCGCCCGTACGTGCGGAGCTCGCCGGTCGCCGAGGCGGCGGCGACCGGGCCGCCGGGCAGCGGGGCGGGGGGCGGCGGCGGGATCTCGTCGGCGGGCCCGGGCCGGGACCACAGCACGCGTCCGGTGGCGGGGTCGAGCCGGGCGGCGGTGGTCCCGGGGCCGGAGCAGTAGAGCGCGCCGGCGCCGTGGACGCAGGCGGGGGCGCCGACCGTGCCGCCGGTGCGCAGGGCGGTCTGCCAGCCGCCGAAGGCCTTCGCGGCCTCCGCGGGGTGCCGGGGAGCGGGCGCGCCGCCCCCCGCGTACGAGAGGGCGGCGACCGTGCCGCCGGCGGCCAGCGCGAGCGCGGCGGCGACCACGAGCGGCCCGCGCCGGCGGCGCCGCACGCGGGCGGGCGCCGGGGCCCGTACGGGCGTGTCGGCGTCCCAGGCGGCACAGTCGCGGGCCGCGTCCCCGGGGGCCGCGCCGGTGTGCGCGGCGACCGGCAGGGCGGGGCGGCGCTGGGCCGGTATGAAGGCGGTCGCCTCGTACGAGGGCGGCAGCAGCGCCGCCATGATCTCGGCGGGCGTGGGCCGTTCGGCGGGCTCCTTGGCGAGGCAGCGCGCCACCAGCGGGGCCAGCTCCTGCGGAACGCCCGTCAGGTCCGGCTCGTCGTGCACCACTTGGTAGGCGACGATGTACGGGCTCTCGGAGTCGAAGGGTCCGTGCCCGGTCGCCGCGTGCACGAGCACGGAGCCGAGCGCGAAGACGTCCGCCGCCGGCCCGACCTCCCTCGGGCGCTGGAACTGCTCGGGCGCCATGAAGGGCGGCGAGCCGATCAGCTTGCCGGTCTCGGTGTGCAGTTCGCTGTCGACCGGCCGGGAGATCCCGAAGTCGATGACCTTCGGGCCGGAGTCGGTGAGCAGCACGTTGCTCGGCTTGAGGTCGCGGTGCACCACGCCCGCCCGGTGGATGTCGCGCAGCGCCTCCGCGAGCCCGGCGGTGAGCCGGCGCAGCTCGGCGGGGGACAGCGGGCCGCTCCGCTTCACCTGGTCGGCGAGGGTCGGCCCGGGCACGTAGAGGGTGGCCATCCAGGGCCGCACGGCGTCGGGGTCGGCGTCCACGACGGGCGCGGTGAAGGCCCCGCTGACCCGCCGCGCGGCGGCCACCTCCTGGCGGAACCGGGCCCTGAACTCGGGGTCCTCCGCGTACTGTTCGTGCACCACCTTCACCGCGAGCCGCAGGCCCGAGGCGGAGGTGGCGAGATGGACGACGCCCATGCCGCCGGCGCCGAGACAGGCCTGGAGCCGGTACTCGCCCGCGTAGTCGGGCCCTTCCGCTTCCCGGTCGGCACCGGTCCTGCGCAACGGCGGCATCGCCAACCCCCGTGTGGTTCCCCGTCGTGTCCGCGCGCCCGCGCGACGCACGGAGCCTAGTCGATGGTGGGGCCGATGTCGGTGGGGCTTGCTAGCCTGCGCGTCGCAGAGAGTGAAATTCGGCGGAGCGCTTCACGGGGGAGCGCTTTCCGGCCATCGGGGGAGGAAACCATGAGCATCCAGCGCTACCCGGTCGCGCCCGGGGTCCGGCTCAACGTCCGCTCGGGCCCGGGCACGCAGTACCCGATCGTCCGCACGCTGCCCGCGGGCGTGACGGTGCCGGTCTACTGCCAGACGTACGGCACCTGGGTCACCGGTCCGTACGGCACCACGAACATCTGGGACCGGATCGACGACGGCGCGGAGTACGTCTCCGACGCCTACGTGCACACCGGCAGCGACGGCCTCGTCGCCTCCCGCTGCTGATCCCGCCGCTGATCCCGCCGGCGGTCCGCCCCGGCGGCGGTTCGCGACGGTTTTCCGCCGTCCGGGGATAATCGATTCCGTGAGCGACGCGAGCGAGGACAAGCAGAGCGGGACCGGTGCCGCCGCCGGCCCCGCCGGGCCGCGCCCGGAGGAGATCCGCTTCTTCGGCACCACCTGGCTGGACCACACCGGGCACTACGGGCTGCGCCGGGCCGGTGTGGCGGCCGGTTCGCTGGCCGCCGCCGTGGCCGGCTGCTTCGTGCTGCGCTTCGCCTACCAGGGCCTGGAGATCGCCGAGGTCGGCGGCTTCGTGAACACCCTGGTGGTCGTGATGTTCGCGATCTGCAGCGCGATCGCCTTCCGCAAGACCTGGGAGGGCTTCGGCCGCCGCCCCGCCGATCCGGCCCGCGAGGACGCCCTGCGCAGCCTGAAGGCCATCGGCTTCATCGGCTCGCTGCTCGCCTACTTCTTCCGCAGCCTCACCGAGGCGCCCGGCGAGAAGCTGCGGCGCGCGGAGTACGAGGAGGCGGTCGCGCGCTTCGAGAAGCGGCGCGCGAAGAGCTCGGGCAACCCGGCGGGCCGCCCCTCCGGCACCCGCAGGCCGAAGCGCCGCTGACCGCCGCGCCGCGCAGGCGCCCCCACCACCGAGAGAACCCCGGACGTCCGTCGTCCGGGGTTCTTGACGTTCCGCACCCCCGGACCCACTATTCATCACATGATGAATAAAACCGGTGAGGCCGCCCCGCCCACCCCGCAGGCCGCCGTCCACGCGACCGGGCTCACCGTCGCCCGCGGCGAGCGCACCGTCCTGCGCGGCCTCGACTTCACCGTCCCCCGCGGCCGCGTCACCGGCCTCCTCGGCCCCTCCGGCTGCGGCAAGACCACCCTCATGCGCGCCATCGTCGGCACCCAGGCCAAGGTCACCGGCACCCTCGACGTCCTCGGCCGCCCCGCCGGCGACCCCGCCCTGCGCTCCCGCATCGGCTACGTCACCCAGGCCCCCTCCGTCTACGACGACCTCACCGTCCGGCAGAACCTCGACTACTTCGCCGCCGTCCTGCTCCCCGGCCGCGCCCACCGCGCCGCACGCCGCACCGCCGTCGACCGGGCCGTCGCCGACGTCGACCTCACCTCCCACGCCGACGCCCTCGCCGGCCGCCTCTCCGGCGGCCAGCGCAGCCGCGTCTCGCTCGCCGTCGCCCTGCTCGGCACCCCCGAGCTCCTCGTCCTCGACGAACCCACCGTCGGCCTCGACCCCGTCCTGCGCCGCGACCTGTGGGACCTCTTCCACCGCATCGCCGCCGACCGCGGCACCACGCTCCTGATCTCCTCCCACGTCATGGACGAGGCCGAGCGCTGCCACCAGCTGCTCCTGCTCCGCGAGGGCGAACTCCTCGCCGA
This sequence comes from Streptomyces sp. NPDC053541, assembly GCF_044544705.1. Lineage (NCBI taxonomy): Bacteria > Bacillati > Actinomycetota > Actinomycetes > Kitasatosporales > Streptomycetaceae > Streptomyces > Streptomyces sp. NPDC053541. The sequence continues at coordinate 5,097 of NZ_JBITXM010000004.1, read as the reverse complement.
GGACACCCCCGAGGCCCTGCGCCGCCGCAACGACACGGCCACCGTCGAGGACGCCTTCCTCCACCTCGTCGACGCCGCCGCGGCCCGCGCCGCCCACACCCCCACCCGTACCGAGGAGCCCCACTCATGAACGGCGCCCGCACCCTCGCCACCGCCGCCCGCGTCCTGCGCCAGCTCCGCCACGACCCGCGCTCGATCGCCCTGATGCTGCTCGTGCCCTGCCTGATGCTCGTCCTGCTCCGCTACGTCTTCGACGGCAGCCCGCAGACCTTCGACGGCATCGGCGCCTCGCTGCTCGGCATCTTCCCGCTCATCACCATGTTCCTGGTGACCTCCATCGCCACCCTCCGCGAGCGCACCTCCGGCACCCTCGAACGCCTCCTCGCCATGCCGCTGGCCAAGGCCGACCTCATCGCCGGCTACGCGCTCGCCTTCGGCCTCGTCGCCGTCGTCCAGTCCGTCCTCGCCACCGGCCTCGCCCTCACGTTCCTCGGCCTCGACGTCATCGGCTCGCCCTGGCTGCTGCTCCTCGTCGCCCTGCTCGACGCGCTCCTCGGCACCGCCCTCGGCCTCTTCGTCTCGGCCTTCGCCGCCTCCGAGTTCCAGGCCGTCCAGTTCATGCCGGCCGTGATCTTCCCCCAGCTGCTGCTGTGCGGCCTGTTCACCCCGCGCGACCGGATGGCCCCCGCCCTGGAGGCGATCTCGGACGTGCTCCCCATGTCGTACGCCGTCGACGGCATGAACCAGGTCCTGCGCCACACCGACGTCACCGCCGACTTCCTCCGCGACGCCCTCGTCGTCGCCGGCTGCGCCGTCCTCGTCCTCGGCCTCGGCGCCGCCACCCTCCGCCGCCGCACCGCGTGACCGGATCACGTGCCCGCCCCTCGGACACCCCACGCACCGCGCCCGCCCCGGTGCAAGGATGTCCCTGCACGTGGAGCCCCCCTTCCGGCGAGGTGAAAGACCCATGACCCAGACCGTCGCAGTCCTCGGCACCGGCAAGATCGGTGAAGCGCTCCTCAGCGGCATGATCCGCGCCGGCTGGCGCCCCGCCCACCTCCTCGTCACCGCCCGCCGCGCCGAGCGCGCCGAGGAACTGCACGCCCGCTACGGCGTCGAGTCCGTCAGCAACGCCGAGGCCGCCAAGCGCGCCGACACCCTGATCCTCGCCGTCAAGCCCCAGGACATGGGCCGCCTGCTCGACGAGCTCGCCCCGCACGTCGCCGCCGACCGCCTGGTCGTCAGCGCCGCCGCCGGCATCACCACCGCCTTCATCGAGGAGCGGCTGACCCCCGGCACCCCCGTCGTCCGCGTCATGCCCAACACGCCCGTCCTCGTCGACGAGGGCATGTCGGTGATCTCCGCCGGCAGCCACGCCACCCCCGAGCACCTCGCCCACACCGAGGAGATCTTCGGCGGCGTCGGCAAGACCCTGCGGGTCCCCGAGTCCCAGCAGGACGCCGCCACCGCCCTCTCCGGCTCCGGCCCGGCGTACTTCTACTTCCTCGTCGAGGCCATGACCGACGCCGGCATCCTCCTCGGCCTGCCCCGCGCCCAGGCCCACGACCTCATCGTCCAGGCCGCCATCGGCGCCGCCGTGATGCTCCGCGACAGCGGCGAACACCCGGTCAAGCTCCGCGAGGCCGTCACCTCCCCCGCCGGCACCACCATCTCCGCCATCCGCGAGCTGGAGAACCACGGCGTACGGGCCGCGCTCATCGCCGCCCTGGAGGCCGCCCGCGACCGCAGCCGCGAGCTCGCCTCCGGCAACGGCTGACCGGACCCCGCCTCACGCGCCCTTCAGCACGTCCTCGGTGGTCACGACCCGGGCGAAGCCGCCCCCGTGCAGCGACACCGCCGTCGCCCGGGTCAGCTCCTCCGCCGTCCGCTCCCACCCGAAGGGGCCGGTCAGGTCGAAGGTGTGCATCGCGTCGATCGCGAACAGCACGTCGTAGCCGAGGTTCCCGCCCATCCGGGCCGTCGTCTCGTTGCACATGTTCGTCTGGATGCCGACGATCACCAGCTGCCCGATCCCCGCGCCCTTCAGCCAGGCGTCCAGATCCGGCTCGCCGTAGAACGCCGAGTTCACGCTCTTCGTGACCAGCAGCTCCGGCCCCGAACCCGCCCCGCGCCGCCGCGCCACGACGTCCTTGAAGGCGTTCCCCGCCGCCCCGGCCGCCAGCGGCGAACCCGGCTTCGCCGAGTCGTGCCGCACGAACACGACCGGCCGGCCCGTCTCCTGCCAGCGGTCGACCAGGGCCGCGATGTTCGCCTCGGCCTCCGGGTTGTCCCGCCGCCCCCAGAAGCCCTCGTCGTCGAAGCCCTTCTGCACGTCGATGACGATCAGAGCCGCGTCGTCTTCCACCGTGATGTTCCGCGTGTTGTCCATGCCCTCGATCCTTCCGCCCGGACGTCCCCCGCCCCAGGGGCGCGAAAGTCATCGATCGATGGTTTACTGCCAGCCATGGCGGCCCCCCAGCGCATCGCGCTCGTCTCGTTCCCCGGCATCCGCGCCTTCGACGTCTCCGTGATCAACGAGGTCTGGGGCACCGACCGCACCGACCGCGGCGTCCCCGCCTTCGAACTCCGCCGCACCGCGACGACCCCGGCACCCGTCCCCCTCAGCGGCGGCCTCAGCCTCACCCCCGACCGCCCGCTCGACTGGCTCTCCGGGTTCCGCCCCACCGACCTCGTCGTCGTCCCCGGCATCGAGAACCCCGACGCCGACCTCCCCGCCCCGCTCCTCGACGCCCTCCGCCAGGCCCACGCCCGCGGCGTCCCCGTCGCCTCCCTCTGCGCCGGCGCCTTCGTCCTCGCCCGCGCCGGACTCCTCGACGGCCGCCGCGCCGTCACCCACTGGCGCCTCGCCCCGGCCCTCGCCGCCCGCCACCCCCGCGTCACCGTCGAGGCCGAGGCCCTCTTCGTCGAGGACACCGGCATCTGGACCTCCGCCGGTACGGCCGCGGGCATCGACCTCTGCCTCCACCTGGTCCGCACGGCCCACGGCGCCGAGGTCGCCGCCACCATCGCCCGCTCGATGGTCACGGCCCCCTTCCGCACCGGCACCCAGGCCCAGTTCATCGAGCGCCCCACCCCGCGCGCCGACCGCGACGCCGACGCCCTCGCCGCCGTACGCGCCCACGCACTCGCCCACCTCGACGAAGCGCACACCGTCACGAGCCTCGCCGCCCGCGCCGGCATGTCCCCCCGCTCCTTCGCCCGCCACTTCCAGGCCACCACCGGCACCACCCCCGCCCGCTGGCTGATCGCCCAGCGCGTCGCCGCCGCCCAGAAACTCCTCGAACGCACCGACCACCCCCTCCCCGAGGTGGCCCGGCGCGCGGGCTTCGGCAGCGAGGTCACCATGCGCCAGCACTTCGCCTCGCACCTCGCCACCAGCCCGCGCGCCTACCGCCAGGCCTTCCGCCGGGCGGCCCGGACCCCACCTCAGGAGGCCGGAAGCAGCCCGATCGCCCGATAGGCCCGGTCCACGACCGGCCGCGCCATCCCCCGCGCCCGCTCGGCCCCGTCCCGCAGCACCTTCTCCACGTACGCCGGGTCCGCCGCCAGCTCGGCATGCCGCTCCCGCACCGGCCGCAGCAGCTCGACCACCGCCTCGGCGGTGTCCTTCTTCAGCGTCCCGTACGAGTCGTACGCCTCCGCCAGCTCGGCCGGACCCTTGCAGCCGGTCGCCGCCGCCAGCAGATCCAGCAGGTTCGCGACCCCGGGCCTCTCCTCCCGGTCGTAGACGACCTCACGCCCGCTGTCCGTCACCGCCCGCATGACCTTCCGGCGCACGGTGTCGGCGTCATCGAGCAGATAGACGATCCCGGCCCCGTTCTCGTGCGACTTCCCCATCTTCGACGTCGGGTCCTGCAGGTCCATGACCCGCGCCGCCACCTTCGGGTGCGTCGCCCTCGGCACCGTGAACACGTGCCCGTACCGCTGGTTGAAGCGCACCGCCAGGTCCCGCGCCAGCTCCACGTGCTGCGTCTGGTCCTCGCCCACGGGCACCTCGTCCGTCGCGTAGGCGAGGATGTCCGCCGCCATCAGCGCCGGGTACGTCAGCAGCGACAGCCGCACGCCCTGCCCGGACTCCCGGGCCCGCACGCTCTTCTCCTTGTACTGGATCATCCGGCGCATCTCGCCGTCCGTGGCCACGCACTCCATCAGGTACGAGAGCCGCGCGTGCTCGTCCACATGACTCTGTACGAAGACGGTGCACCGCTCCGGATCGAGCCCCGCGGCCAACAGCAGCGTCGCCGCCTGCCGGCTCAGCCGCGTCACCCGCGCCGGATCGTGCTCCACGGTCAGCGCGTGCAGGTCCACCACGCTGAACAGCGCGTCCGCCGCGTACTGGTCCACCTCGACCCACTGCCGTACGGCCCCGAGGTAGTTGCCCAACGTCAGGTGCCCGGTCGGCTTGACCCCACTGAAGATCCGCTTCATGGCCTGGCTCTCCCTCTCTCCTGCTGCTCTCTGGTCTGAGCACCGCCGGCCCGTCGGCCGGACTCCCGGAGGGGGATACGCGAACGGCCGCCGAGGCGGCGGCCGTTGTCTGCATGCGTGAGCTACGGGCCGCCGGTCAGGCGGCCCACCACTGAGTGGTGTGCGCATGCGTCGTCATGCGCACAGGGTACGGCACAGGCCCCGGGTTGACACCGGATTACCCGGGTCCGTAGTGTTCTCCGGGTTGTCCGACGTGAGCACCGACCCCGGTCGGCCCCGGACAGCCATTCCGCAAGAACCACTACGCCTGACGGTGTCGATTCGTCGTGCCGTCGCGCGTTCCCGTGCGTTTTTGCGAAATGAGGAATCCGCGTTCGAAGGTTTGAACGCCGGCCCCCGATTAGCGTCGGAGCCGGGGAATCCACTAAAGTCTCACTCGTCGGAACGGCTCAACGGCCGGGAAGACGAACCCCGCTGACTGGGAATCAGACGCCGAAAGGATCTGATAGAGTCGGAACCGCCGGAAGGGCCCGGAAGCGACGAAAGTCGAAAAGGGACCGGAAAGCACCGAGGAAATCGGATCGGAAAGATCTGATAGAGTCGGAAACGCAAGAACGAAGGAAGCGCCCGGAGGAAAGCCCGCGAGGG
>NZ_JBITXM010000003.1:43944-721179 GCF_044544705.1 Streptomyces sp. NPDC053541 | reverse complement strand
CTCCCCCCGGAGCGCACCGTGGCCCTGGGTGAGCACCGCAACAGCGCCGGGGGCGCGGACGCCCCCCCCCCCCCCCCCCCCGCGGGGCCGGCCCCCGGCGCCGCGCCCCACGCCCCGCCACGGGCGCGGTCGGCACGGACGCGGTCTGGCACAGGCGCGGTTCGGCACAGGCGCGGTCCGGCACAGGCGCGGTTCCGTCCGATCCGGCCCGTGGCCCGGCACGGGTCCGGTCCGGACCGGTCGACCCGTCCAGGTCCCGATCCGACAGGTCCAGGTCCGACCGGGCCCGGCCAGGTCGGCCCGTTCAGGTCCGTCCAGGTCCGTCCAGGTCCGTCCGGTTCTTCCGGGGCGGACACGAGAGCCGCCGCCCGGTGGGGGGGGAAGCCGGGCGACGGCCTTCTCGGGTGCGCACCCAGGCTGCGGGTGCCCGCCCGGGGCGCGGCTACGCGTACCGGAACCGCGGACCACCGGGACCCGCGCAGCGCGGTGCGCCTGCCGCCGGCCGGCGCTACCGGACCGGCCCGCGCTCGTCGACGACGACGGTCGGCGCCGACAGGAAGACGTCCGGGCCGACGGGGCCGTACGCGATGTTGAACGTGTCCAGCCAGTACGTCCAGCCGCGGATGCCGAGAGCACTGCTGAACCGGTAGTTCAACTGCCAACGGGCCCACTGCCCGGGGAGCAGCCGTACGGCGGGGGGCCGGCGCGGACGCGGCGGCAGCCCGTGCAGCGGCTCCACCCGGGGGAGCACCCGCAGTTGCTCCCCTTCCTCGCGCAGGCTGACGGAAAGCTCCCGCAGGTCGATCCAACCCTGCCTCGGCTCGAAGCCGTCGCCCTCGGCCATCCGCACGAAGTGCGCCCGCCCGGAGGCCACTTCCGGCAGCACGAAGCCGACCGGCGCGGCGTCCCTCCGCGCAGCGGCGTCCCCGCCACGGGACGCCTTCGTCCAGGACGTCTTGATCCACTGCACCGTGATGTCCACCGCACCCGCCTTTCGCGGAGAGCCTACGGGCGGGCGTCGTTGGTGCGGGAAGCCCGGCTACTCCGGCAGCGGCCGGTCGTCGATGACGTTCTTCATGACGAGGGTGGACGTCAGGCGCTGCACGCCGGGGAGCCGGGCGAGCCGCTGGTCGTACAGCTGCTGGAAGGCCGCGAGGTCGGCCGTGGCGACGCGCAGGAGGTAGTCGGGTTCGCCGAACAGGCGCTGGGCCTGGAGTACGTGGGGGACGGCGGACACGGCCTCTTCGAAGGCGGTGACGGTGTCGGCGTCCTCCCAGCGCAGGGTGACGAAGACGAGGGCCTCGAAGGTCAGGCCGACGGCGGCCGGGTCGACGACCGCGCGGTAGCCGCGGATGGCGCCCTCTCGTTCGAGGTCGCGCAGCCGGCGGTGGCAGGGCGAGACGCTGAGCCGCACCCGCGCCGCCAGCTCGGTGATCGTGAGGCGGCCGTCGAGCTGCAGCTCGGTAAGAATTTTCCGGTCCAAGGCGTCCATGGAGAAGATTTTCCCCCACTCCCCCGCATCTGAGGAAAAGGACGCAAACACTTTCGGGCATATCCGTCCTAACCTTCCCGCCGGAACAGGCACTGTGAGGAACAAGGGACGATCGATGGACACGACGACACTGGCGGCATTCCTGGCCGTGGACCTGCTGCTGGTGTTCACTCCGGGGGCCGACTGGGCCTACGCGATCTCCGCCGGCCTGCGGGGCCGCTCGGTCGTGCCGGCCGTCACCGGGCTGATCGTGGGACACGCGGCCTACGCGCTGGTGGCCGTGGCGGGCCTGGCCGTCGTCGTGGCGAGTTACCCGGCCGCGCTGACCGCGCTGACGGTGGCGGGGGCCGGATACCTGCTGTGGCTGGGGTGGGGCGTCCTGCGCCGGCCGGTCGCGCCGGCCGCGGCCACCACCGGGGACGGCGGGGGCGTGTCCCGGCTGTCGGTGGTCCTCAAGGGCGCCGGCACCAGCGGCCTGAACCCGAAGGCACTGCTGCTGTACTTCTCCCTCTTCCCGCAGTTCATCGATCCGGCCACGGGCTGGCCGGTCAGCGCGCAGACCGGACTGCTCAGCTCCCTGCACCTGACCGCGTGCGCCGTCGTCTACCTCGGCGTCGGCGTGGTGGCCCGTACGGTCCTCAGCACCCGGCCCGCGGCGGCCCTGTTCGTCACCCGCGTGAGCGGTGCCATGATGATCACCATCGGCGCCTTCCTGCTGTGGGAACGCCTGCACGGCTGAGGAATGCGTCGCCCCGCCCCACCGACCGCACGCGAGGAGAGCAGGTACGTGGAAGACCGGACCGAGCAGGAAGAGGCGGGCCCCGTGGCGCGGACGCGCGGGCGGGGCGACGGCCCTCGTGAGCTCGTCGCCCACCGGCGACGGACCCTCATCCCCGCGGACGGGGGCGGCGCGTGAGCCCCGAGCGGCCGGTTCCGGAGCTGCCGAACTGGCTGACCTGGTGGCAGCGGCCGTTCCCCGACGCCAACACCCTCCTCCTGCCCGGGCGTCACAGCGCCCTCGTGGACACCGGGTTCGTCGGGCACGCCGACGAGACCGCCGCCTGGGCCCGTGCCCGGGCCGGGAAGGTCGACCTGGTGGTCAACACCCACTGGCACTCCGACCACGTCGGCGGCAACGCACTCCTCCAGGCCCGGGGCGCGGCCGTCGCCGCCGGCGCACCGGAGGCCGACGCGATCGCCCGCCGCGACCCCGGCTGCTGCGCCGCCGAGTACCTGGACCAGCCCGTCGCCCCGTACACCGTCGACATCCCGCTCGACGACGGACAGCTGCTGCGTCTCGGCGCAGCCGAGTGGGAGGTGGTCCGCACGCCCGGCCACACCCCTGGCCACCTGGCCCTGTGGCAGCCGGAGGAACGGCTGCTCGTGGTCGGCGACGCGCTGTCGGACTACGACGTCGGCTGGGTCGACCTCGCGCTCGACGGGCCCGAGGCGGCGACCACCGCGCTCGCCTCCCTCAAGCGCATGGCCGACCTCGCCCCTCGCGTGATCCTCCCCTCCCACGGGCCGATCCCCGCCGACCCCGAGGCCGCGCTCGCCGCCGCCTTGCGCCGGGCGCAGCGCCTCGTCGACGATCCGGCCGGCGCGGTCTGGTACGGCGCCCGGCGGATCCTCGCCTTCGCCCTGATGATCCGCGACGGCATCCCGGCCGCCGAGATCGAGCCGTACCTCCTCGCCCGCACCTGGCTCACCGACGCCGCCCGCCTGCTGGACGTGACCCCCGAGCACCTCGCCACCGAACTCGTCACGACCATGCTCCGCACCGGCGCCATACGCTTGCGTGACGGCCGCCTCCACGCCGCCGCGGACCACACGCCGGTCCCGCCCGAGGCGTTGCGCGTGCCGTACCCGCGGGCGTGGCCGCCGACAACGCCGCGCTGACGGCGGACGAGTGGCGGGCGCCGTTCCGCGGGTGGCGCCACCGACTGAGGTGACACGCCCGCAGGGCGGTGGCCGACGGCGCACCGCTGACCGCGAGGCCTGGCCCCGATCATCCGCATGGCGGCATCGGGGCACGTGGCCCCAACTCCCGCTGGTCATCGAATCCGACCGAACGCGGCATTCTGGTCTGGGATACCGGCGCCTCACCAGCCGATAACTGCCTGCAATCGATCAGCTTGGAAGGACTTCCAGGTCGATGGGCGGCAACCCCCAGGGTTCCAGAATCCCGGTGCAGTACTCCACCAGGAACTGGATTGCACCGCCGTCGTAGCGCCAACACACCCCGCCGCGAGAAGCAACCCAGGCCCAGGGTCAGGCCCAGCAGATGGTCAGGGCTGTCGTGGGCCGGGCTATCGGGCGCCCGAAGGGTCGCGCGGCAGCACCGCGCGCACGGCCTCCTCGGTGCGGCCGACGACGGTCGTGCCGTCGTCGGCGGTGATGATCGGGCGCTGGATGATCGAGGGGTGCTCGGCGAGGGCGGTGATCCAGCGGGGGCGGGCGGCCGGGTCGCGGGGCCAGGTGACCACGCCCAGTGCGACGGCGGCGCTCTCGCCGGTACGGGCGATGTCCCAGGGTTCCAGGCCGAGTCGGGCCAGGACCTCTTCCAGTTCGCCGGGGGTGGGCGGGTCCTCCAGGTAGTGGCGGACGGTGTACTCGGCCTCGTACGCGTCGAGCAGGTCGAGCGCCGAGGCGCATTTCGAGCAGGCGGGGTTGATCCAGATCTCCACGAAGCGGCTCCTCAGGGGGTCTCGGGGGTGACTCGGGGCGTCTCGGGGGCTCTCGGGTCTCTCGGGGTCTCGCGAGGTCGCCCGGGTTTCCCAGGGGTTCTTGGTTTTTCTCAGGGCTCCGGGAAGCCCGCGAGTGCGGCGGTCGACGACGTCAGGCGTTGACTCCGCTCAGGGCGAGGAACTCCGCCCGGGAGCGCGGGTCGTGACGCAGCAGTCCGAGCAGGGTGGAGGTGACGGTGGACGATCCGGCGGCCTGGACGCCGCGCAGGGTCATGCAGGTGTGCTCTGCCTCGATGACCACCCCGACGCCCTTGGGGTCGAGCTGTTCCTGCAGCCAGTCGGCGATCTGCTTGGTGAGGCGCTCCTGCACCTGGGGCCGGCAGGCGAAGTACTCGACGGTGCGGGCGAGTTTGGACAGGCCCAGAATGCGCGGCCCGGGCAGGTAGCCGACGTGTGCCGTGCCGACGAACGGCAGCAGGTGGTGCTGGCAGACCGATCGGAACGGGATGGCGCGGGCCAGGACGAGTTCGTCGTAGCCCTCGTCGTTGGGGAAGGTGGTCAGCGCGAAGTCGCGGGGGCTGAACAGCTCCGCGTACGCGCGGGCCATCCGGCCGGGCGTGTCCCGCATGTTCTCGTCGTCGCTGAGGACGCCGAGGGCCTTGAGGAAGTGACGGGCGGCGTCCTCGGCCGCGGCGAAGTCGACACCGGCCGCGTCGTGGACGACGCGCAGGGCGGTGGGGGCCTGCCGGCCGGCGGCTCCGGAGTCCTGCTCGGTCGCGAGTGCGTCGTGGAGGGCCATGTCAGCTCGCCCCGATTCCGAGCGCGCCGAGCAGGACGAGGAGCAGCGTCGCCACGGCGAGCAGTCCGTGGCCGAGGACGACCGCGAGGGGGAAGTGCCGTTCGGCCGGCCCGTCGCCACCGTCCCCCGCGGCACCCGTCCGGGCCGCCACGGCGGCGTTGCGGGCACGATGGACGGGGATCCAGCGGGCCAGCATGGTGAAGCCCAGCAGCGCGACCGGCAGCAGCAGGCCGAACGCGGTCCACGCGAGCGCGTCGCGGTCGACGGCCAGGTAGGCGATCCAGACGAGCAGGCCGAGGGCCGCGAGGGCGAAGTGGCCGAAGAGCAGCGGCGCGGGCAGCCGGCTGGCGCCGGCTCCCTTCTGCCGGAGGCCGCCGCGGGCGATCCAGGTGCCGAGCATGTACAAGCCGCTGACTGCGGTCAGCAGCCAGGCGATCAGTGCGGCGATGTGCACGGGTACTCCCGGGGTGTCGGTCGACGGAGGTCGAAGGGGATGGTGTGGGCAGGGCGAAAGAGGGGTGCGGTGCCCCCGTGAAGCGGTGGATCGGTGAATCGGTGACGCGTGCACCAGTGAGCCGGCGCGTCGGCGGTGCGGTCGGCTCGACCGGCGCCGCGCCGTGGCGGCGGGCCGCGCCGCCGACGTACCGGAACCGGCGGTGGGCGCGGGGCGGCACCGGCGCCGCGCAGTGCTGCGGCGGGCCACGGGGACGTGGCGCGCGGCTCGGCGTGCTGGGGCCTGTCCGACCCTGATCCGACGGACAGGGCCTAGCGGTCGCCCGGCGCGCCCGCCGAGGTGTAGCCCTCGGCCTGGGTGCGCTCGTCCGCGACGCGTACGCCGTACCGGTAGGCGAGTTTGCCGCCCAGGTAGCCGGAGGCGCCGAGGACGGCGAGGGACGCGGCGGAGAGGGCGAGCATGCCCGCTCCGACTCCCTCGGCGGGCGCCGGATCGGCGCGCCGCCAGAGGAAGTTGCCGGCGTAGGCGGCGGTGACGAGCAGGTTCAGGGTCATGTGCACCAGACCGACGCGGAAGGCCCGGGTCCCGGGCGGGATCGCGAACAGGTCCAGGAAGCCGACGGTCGCCGCGAGCAGGGCGCCGACCACGCCCACGGCGATCAGCCACATCGATCCGCGCGCGAGGAAGGCGGGGTCGTCGACAAACTGCGAGGCGATGTCGAAGACGAAGCTCGCCACCCAGGCGCCGATCGGCACGGTGACCAGCATCGGATGAAAAGGATGCCCGTACGGCCCGGCCAGCAGGGCGCTGACCGGCTGTTTCGCCTGTTGGTGACGCTCGCTGGTCATGATGGGCCCCTCTCCTTGATTTCACTAACAAGTATTGGACTTATTGCGAAGGGTCGTCAAGCGCCCCTGGACACACGAAGGTGTGGATCGGTTACGCCCATGCGGGTGCGCCTTACGATGGAGGCATGGCCAGCGACGCGACCCCGCCCCCGGAGACCGGCTCAGGACCAGACCTCGCCCCCGGCCCGGGGCTCACCCCCCGCCCGGAGTTCGCCACCGGACCGGACCTGGGCCCCGGCGCCACCGATGACGACGTACGGGTCCGGGCGGTCGCCGTGCTCGCGGACGACCAGCGGCGCACGATGTACGCCTTCGCGCGCCGGGCCAGGCGTCCGGTCACGCGCGAGGAGGCGGCCGCCGAGGCCGGCATCTCCGCCAAGCTGGCGGCCTTCCACCTCGACAAGCTCGTCGCCGCCGGGCTGCTGCGGAGCCGCTACGAGGCCCCCGGCGGCATCCGCAAGGTGGGGCGCAAGCCGAAGGTGTACGAGCCGGCGGACGTCGACATACGGATCAGCATCCCGGAGCGCCGGCCGGACGTGATCGCCGACATCCTCATCGCCGCGGTCCTCAGCGAGGAGCCGGGCGAGGGCGCGCGCGCCGCGGCCATGCGCACCGCCCGGCGGCACGGCGAGGAGTCGGGGACGGCGCAGCGCGCCCGCTTCCGGCCCGGTCGCCTCGGGCCGGAGCGTTCCGTGAGCGCGGGGCAGGCGGTGCTGGAGGGTTACGGTTTCGAGCCGGACCGCACGGCCCCCACCCGGCTGCGTCTGCTCAACTGCCCCTTCCACCACCTCGTCGGGCGGTCGCCGGAACTGGTCTGCGGCATCAACCACGCCTTCGTCTGCGGCATCCTGGACGGCCTGCGGACCACGGGCATCGAGGCCCGGCTCGCCCCGAAGCCGGGGCAGTGCTGCGTCGAGCTGCGCGAATCGGGCGCCGACGACGCCGACTGACGGCCCGTAAGGCGCCGCCGGCTCAGACCGTTCTGCTCACTGCCGCGACCACCAGCAACACCGTGACGACGGCGCAGGCGCCGTGCGCGATGACGGCCGTGGCGGGGAAGTGTCCCTCCGCCGTCGGCTCGCCGTGGGCATGCCGCCCGGAACTGGGCAGCCAGCGGAACAGCATCATCAGTCCGAGGGTGGCGACGATCAGCACCACCGCACCGGCCGCCCAGCCGAATGCGGCCGTCCGGCCGAGCAGGAAGAGCGACCAGGAAACCAACCCGAGGACGGCGAGGCCGATGTGACCGAGGATCAGCCACACCGGCAGCCGGGTGACCCGCGCGTCACGCTGGCGCAGACCGCCGTTGCGCAGCCAGATCGTCAGGAGGAACGCGCCGAGGAGTGCCGTCACCAGCCAGACGACCAGAACAGTTATCCCCATGCCCGCCCCTCGTTCGACGATCACCCCGAGTCCCCCACCCCTCCGGGTGAAGCGCACCCATCAGAGCGCCCCCGCCCGCCACGCCCGGGCATGTACCCGGACACGTCACTCGAACGAGTGAAGGCGGGCGGGAAGGGCGCTCCGGTCGCGGCCCGCGTCGTCCTCCGCACGGTCGCGTCCGCGCTGCCGGATTACGTCCGGATCATTAGCGTCGTGGCCATGCACCTCACTTCCCGCATGCGCCGCCTCGCGGCCCCCGCCGCCGCGCTGGCCGCGGCCGTCTGCCTCTGCGCCGGCGCCCCGGCCCGGGCGGACAGCGTCGTCATCGACACCATCGACGAGACCACGACCGAGTCCGGCGAGGGCCCGCTCGAAGGCTGTCTGCCGCCCGATGTCATCGGCCGCTTCACCGTCGTCGAGCACACCGTCGCCCGCGTCGTGCGCACCGACGGCGCCACGGTCATCAAGGGCGTCAACAGCTACGACTTCCACATGGACCTGCCCGACGGGCGCTATGTGCAGAGCGGGACGAACTACGAGCGCTTCAAGGTCGTCCTCACCCGCCCGTACCACACGGTGCTCAGCACCGTCTCCGAGGACGAGCGCACGATCCACGCCGCCGACGGCACGCCCGTCGGCACGCTCACCATCAGCGAGCGGAAGAAGGTCGTCTTCACGGACGCCGACCGCGACGGCGAGCCCGACCCGGGTGAGATCACCGTCGAGCACGTGCGCTTCGACCTCACCTGCGGCTGACCGCACGCCCCTCCGTTACGGGGCTCCCCCCTTCCTCTCATCGCGCCGGGCCGGCAGGCCGGCGGGCCATCACGGTGTCCAGCCAGTCGTAGACCCGGGCGAACGCCATCCTCTGGGCGCCGGACTGGCAGTGCGCCTCGGCGCCCTCCGTCTCCGTGAACGGCAGGAACGTCTTCTCGCAGCGCAGGTGTGCGTACAGCTTCTCCGGCTGCCCCTGGAAGAAGCCGTCGCCCTCGCCGGAGCAGACGAGTACCGGGCAGGTGATGCGCTCGGCGATGCCGTCGCGCAGGTGGTAGTCGAGGTAGGCGGCGCAGAACGCGCGCGGGGTGGCGGCGTTCATGGTGAACATGCCGTGTTCGACGGCCCACTTGAGCGTGGGATCGGTGGCCATGGACGCTTCGATCGCCGCGTCGAGTTCGGGGTCGTGGGCGGCCCGCAACCGGCGCTCGGCCTCGTCGCGCGGCAGTCCGAGGGGCGCGGTGCTGATGTCCCCGAGGTCGTAGACGCCGTCGAGTGCGACGACGGCGGCGATCCGGTGGTCGAAGGCGGCGGCGCGGGGCGCCAGATAGCCGCCCATGCTGGCGCCGAGCACGGCGATCCGGTCGGCGTCGACCTCGGGCAGCGTCTGCGCGAAGTCGAGCACCGGCGTAACGACGTTCTCCCAGTCGGGCCGGAACATCAGTCCCTGGCGGTGGCGGGCGCCGGGCTGTCCGGGGCCGTCGAAGACCAGGACGGTGTAGCCGCGTTCGGCGGCGGCCGCCGCGCCGAAGAAGTGCATCTCCTCGGCGGTGCCGTCGAAGCCGTTGAACATCACCACCGTGGGGCGCGGCGCGCCGTCGCCGTCGGGGCGGTAGAGGTAGCCGGGCAGGGTCGTGTCCTCGTACGGGATGGCGACCGGCGTGATGGCGGGGGTGAACAGTTCGGCGGCCTGGCGGAAGCAGGTGACGGAGGCGTCGTAGGCGTGGCGGATGCGCGGGTCGGCGTGGTCGCCGTGCAGGAAGAACTCGGCGCAGCGGTAGTAGTTCGAGGCGCGCAGGAAGCCGTCGCGCGCGCTGACGCGGTGGCCGCCCTCCCGTGAGGACCGGGCCTGGCCGGCGACCCGGTCGGCGGTGGCGAGCCAGTGGTCGTGCCAGCTGTCGTAGTCGCCCTCGCCGATTTTCTGCACGGTGGCGGCGACCTCGCCGAAGTCGGCGCCGCCGTAAGCGATGTGACCGAGCGTCCGCAGGGTTTCGTACCAGAACGAAGGGTGGTCGGGGAAGAAGATCGGGTCCACCGGAAAACTCCTAACGCAGGCGATGGCTGCTTTAGCCGAGGGTGGACCTTAGACCCGGCCTCCACGCAAACGCAACTCTCGACTGCGTTAGAAACGCCTCGGAGCCGCACCCCGCGCGAGGTACGGCTCCGAAGGAGGAGGTGGAGGAGGAGACGGAGGAGGAGGTCAGAGCAGCCGGTCGACCAGGCCGTCGATGTAGTCCGGGGTGAGCGGGACCATGCCGAACAGGACGCGGATGTACATCGGGGCGAGGATGTGGTCCAGCACGGCGAACGCGTCGGGGGCGTCCTCGCCGCGCTCCTGGGCACGGTCGAGCATGGACTGCAGCTGCCGCATGCGTGCGACGCGGAGTTCGTCACCGGCCCGCACCCCCCGCCGACCGTTGCCCGACAGGGCCACCGCCAGGCGCACCACTGCCAGCCCGTCGGGGCCGGTGATCTCGCGGGCCACATTGGCCGCGTACGTCCGCAGGTCACCGTCGAGGCTTCCGGTGTCAGGCATGGGCGACTGCGCGTTGAGGCGGGTGAGCGCCACATCGGTGAGGAGCTTCTCCAGGTTGCCCCACCGGCGGTAGATGCTGCTGTCGGCCACTCCGGCGCGGGCCGCGACCTCGCCGACGGTGAAGTTGCCGTATCCGCGCTCGCTGATCAGGTCGGTGACGGCCTGGTGCACGTCCGCGGCGACGCGGGCGCTGCGGCCACCGGGCCTCCGGGCTTTCGGTTGCTCTGCCATTCCCCCACCTTAATGCAGTCACTACTTGCGTTTACGGCGCCACCTCCCTACAGTCCACTAACGCAGTCACCGACTGCATTTATCGGGCCGCCGGCCCGGTCCATCGCCACCCGCGTCGACCGCGACCGGGCGCTCATGGGCGCGACCGGGCGCGCCCGACAAGGGAGAGGAGTCCGCATGGCCGCATCGTCGTCACCGTCACTCGCCACCGCAGGCAGCCGATCGAACCGGGGCATGCTGCTCACGGTGACCTGCCTCGGGCAGTTCATGGTCCTGCTCGACAACACGATCGTCGGGGCGGCGCTGCCCGACATGCAGCAGCGGCTGCACACGGAACTGACCGGCCTTCAGTGGATCGTCGACGCGTACGTCCTGCTGGTCGCCATGCTGCTGCTGTCCGGCGGCATCTTCGCCGACCGGTTCGGGCGCAAGCGGGTGTACCTGACGGGCGTGGCGGTGTTCACCGCAGCCTCCGTGGTGTGCGCCCTCGCGCCGTCGCTCGGCTGGCTGGTCGCCGGCCGGGTGCTCCAGGGCATCGGGGCCGCGGCGCTCAGCCCGGCCTCGCTGGCCCTGCTCGCCGCCGCCCATCCCGTACCGCAGGAACGCGTCAAGGCGATCGGCCTCTGGGCCGGGCTCAGCGGCATCGGTCTGGCCGCGGGCCCCGTGGCCGGCGGGGTGCTGACCGAGGCCTTCGGATGGCCCGCCGTCTTCCTCGTCAACCTGCCCATCGGCGCGGTCCTGCTGGTCCTCGGCGGGCGCTGCCTCGCAGAGGCGCGCAACCCGAGCGCCCCCGCGATCGACGTCCCCGGCACGGTGCTCTCCGTCCTGGGGGTCGGGGCCCTCACGTACGGGCTGATCGAGGGCGGCGCCCGCGGCTGGACGTCGCCGGTGATCCTGGGCGGCCTCGCCGCCGCGGCGGCCCTCCTCACCGCCTTCGTCGCCGTCGAGGCGCGCCGCGCCACGCCGATGCTGCCGCTGCGGCTGTTCCGGCTGCGGCTGTTCACCGTGTCGAACACGGCCATGGTCGTGGTGGGGTTCGCCCTCATGGGCTCGACGTTCTTCTTCTCCCAGTTCTTCGTGTACGTGCAGGGCAGCTCGGTCCTGCGTGCCGGACTGCAGACCCTGCCCACCACCCTCGCCATGGTGGTCGTCAGCCCGTACGCGGGCCGGCTCGCCGCCCGGTACGGATTCCGCGTCGTCGTCACCGCCGGCCTGGCCGTGGCGGGACTGGGACTCCTCGCACTGGGAACGGTGCACGCCGACACCGGCTACGGAAACGTGTGGTGGCGGCTCGCCGTCGTCGGCACCGGCTTCGCCCTGACCATGTCGCCGCTGACGGGAGCCGCCATCCAGGCGGTCGGCCCGCAGGAGGGTGGTCTCGCCTCGGGCGTCAGCAGCACCACCCGCCAGATCGGCGCGGTGCTCGGCGTGGCGGCACTCGGCGCCGTCGTCCGCACCCGCCAGTCCGGCGGCGCCTCCTTCGAGGCCGGCCTCGACAGCGCCTTCCTCACGGCCGGCGCCCTCACTCTGGCCGCCGCCGTGTTCACGGGTCTGTGGCTGACGAGGTCCGAGGCGGTGGGGACGTCCGTGGAGCGCGAACCGGCGCAGGGCGTGCGGCAGCAGCCGTCCGGTGTGGAGGGTGCCTGAGCCCTCGGCGTCTGCTTCGTCGCGCGGCGCCCCGGCGCCGGCTCACGTGGCCCGGCGGCTCCTCAGCTCGGCGAGCCAGGTGCGCAGTTGCTCGTCGTCGTGCAGGGAGGCGCCACTCTCGTCCGCCGGCAGGTCGATGCCGTGGAGGAGGCCCAGGGCCCACCAGGACACGTCGTCCCAGTTGAGCCCGTCGTCGGCCATCCACCGCGCGGCCCACCGGTCTGCCTCGTCCCGGGTCAGGCGTCCCTCGACGAGCGCGACGAAGCACGCCTCGATGTCGTCGGGCGTCGGCTGGTGGGCGTGGGGACGTCTCGGCATGGCGGGGCTCACGGTTTGTGGGTGACCCAGAGGAGTTCCGCGGGCCAGCGGTGGGCCCAGTCGGGCGGGTCGGTTTCGTTGTAGCCGTTGGGTGTTCCGGGGTCCGGCCGCGGTTCGATGAGGTCGTCGATGACGAGACCGGCACCGCGCAGGACCCTGACCCAGTCGCCGTAGGTGAGCTGGTAGCTGGTCGCGCCGTCGCCTTCGGCGATCGCGTCCAGACCGAAGTAGTCCTTCTGCAGCGTCGTGGTCACACGGCTGGCGGCCTCGTCGTAACAGGCCTCGAACCATGGACTGGCGACGTTGAACACCAGCCGCCCGCCCGGGCGCAGGACGCGGGCGGCCTCGGGAACGGCGAGGTGCGGGGGCGCCCAACTGAGCCCCCCGAAGTCGCAGAAGACCAGGTCGAAGCTGTCGGCGGCGAAGGGGAGCTGCTCGGCGGCGCCCTGCACGAGCGGGTATCGCGTCGTCCCCATCGCCTTGGCCGCGGCACCGAGTTGGGCCTCGGACAGGTCGATCCCGACCACCCGGGCGCCCTCGGCGGCGAGCGCCCTGGACCACTGCCCGGCGCCGCAGCCGAGTTCGAGGACCCGCCGCCCGGCGACGTCACCGAGGGCGCGCAGCCGCGCGTCGGGGATGGAGTACATGCCCCAGAGCCGGGGTGCGGCGCCGATCTGCGGGTCGTGCTCGCGCTGGTAGGTGCCGCTGATCTGATTCCAGAGCCGCCGGTTGGCGGGGATGCTGTCCACGTGCCGACTCCAGCACTGCCGGGTGGGGGTCGTCAACGCGATTCTCGGGACGGCCGGCGGGCCGGGCGAGTCCGGGTCGGTCGTACGGGTGCGCATGCGGGGCGACACCGGCCTCACCGCCTGCCGTCGTCGCCGAGGCGGTGCTCCTGCGGCCGCCCGAAGTCGTTCAGGTGCCCGGTCAGCGCCCAGCGGAACTGCTCGTCGTCGTCCCGCGATTCCAGGATTCCGGCCTCGACGAGGGCCAGCAGTGCCGCGTGCAGGCCCCGCGACACCGGGCCGTCCTCCCAGAAGAGTCGCTTGCTCCTCGAAAAGGGAACATCCTCCGTGATGGCCCCGAGCGCCAGCCCCAGCACGTACGCGGCCTGGTCCGAGTCGAGCCAGTCGCCCATCTGGTCCGCGAGCTTCACGCCGTTCCTCGCTCTCTGCGCGACGCCGGTCGCCGCATCGGGGTGGTTCTTGTTCCTCACATGATCGCCGGGCCGACCGGGGAGGGGTTTCGTCCGGTCGAGCGGCCGTGGCGCCCGGCTATTCCCGGTGGTGCGGAGGGCCACCGGGAGCGGGCGCGGGTGCGGTGTCGGCGGGGTCCGTCCGTGCGGAGCTCGTGGTCACGATCTCGGCGGCGACGCCGAGGGGCGTCTCCTGCCAGCCGAGCAAGGCGCGGGTGATCGCGATCGACGGGATGATGCCCATGCCCTGCGCGGCCAGCAGGGTCTGCACGGCGTCCATTCCGTCGTCCGCGAGGACGGGTCGGCATCGCTCGACGAGGTCGGTCCAACGCGCGGCCTCGGCCGGTCGCAGGCCTGCGATGTGGTCGAACACGGCTGAGTCTTCCTTTCCGGAGCGTGGAGGCGCCGATCAGGTGTCCGGGATCTCAGGTGGCCGGGTGCCAGGGGGCGTCGGGTCGGGTGGGGCGGGCTTCGGGGGTGAGGCGCAGGGCGTAGAGGGGGCGTCCGTTGGGGTCGGGGACCGGGCCGAGGTAGTGGTGGCCGGTCATGTGGCACCAGGCGGGGAGGTCGAGCGGGGCCGCGGGGTCGGTGGCCACGACGTGGACGACCGTGCCCGGGGGTGCGCCCTCGATCTCCTTGCGCAGGCGCAGCAGGAGGGTCACGCACAGCAGACCGGTGCCGTCGACGGTGATGTCGGCCGGATTCATCGGGGCAGCCTCTGCGTGACGCGCCACAGGCGGCGGGGCAGGTCGCCCTCCTCGAAGGCGTGGACCTCGTCCAGGGTCCAGCCCTCGGCGAGGCCGTCGACCAGGGCGCGGTCGAAGAAGTGGACGGCGAAGCCGCCGTGCTCGTAGATGTCGTCCCCGTGCGCCGTGCCGGCGCCGTAGTGGGCGTCACCGGTGTGCCGGACGGTGTAGACGAGGCTGCCGCCGGGCCGCAGGACGCGGCGGACCTCGCTGACGGCGGCGCGGATCTCCTCGGTGGACAGGGCCATGCACAGCAGCATGTGCGCGAAGACCGCGTCCACGGAGTCGTCGGGCAGCGGCAGGGGCTCGCGCACGTCGTGCACCAGCGTGGTGACCCGCGCCGCCACGCCCTGCGTGTGCGCCGCGGTACGCAGCTGCTCGAGCCCGGTGGGGCTGAAGTCGGCCGCCCGGACGGTGAACCCTTCCCGGGCGAAGTACAGGGCGTCGCGCCCGTGCCCGGTCCCGAGCTCCAGCACGTCCCGCGCCCCGGCGGCACGGAAGACGCCGGCGGCGTGCAGAGCCGGTGCGGAGGGCCGCTCGCCGTACATGCCGGGGTGCGCCGCGTACGTCTCCTGCCAGTGCCGCCGCTGCTCCTCGGCCAGCCCCTGCTCCTCGTCGGCCACGGTGGTCGACCTCCTGTTTCGTGTTCCGGGAGCAGCTTAGAGGGACACGACGTCGGCGCTACGGCGACCGTCTACGTCGATGACTCCGGACCCGCCTGCTGTCGGGTCCAGGTCGGTGCTGGTGCGGTGGCACCGGCCCCCTGCGCAACAGCTGTCGGGCCGCGGGGTCATCAGCGCGTCATCGGCGGCTCTTCGGCTCGGCGGCGCGGTCGCGTGGGGGTGGGACGGGGGCCGTCTCGTACTGGCGGGCCTGGAGTTCGTAGGCGTCGCGGAACGCGCCGGTGCCGATCGCGGGGTCCATGAGCTCGGTGAAGGTGCCGGTCTCGACGACGCGGCCTTCGTCGAGGACGTAGATGACGTCCGCGTGGCGGGCGCTGGCGAGGCGGTGGGTGATCAGGACGGTGGTCTGGCCCTTGTCCGCGAGGCGGTGGATCTGGTCGAAGACGCGCTGCTCGGCGGCCGCGTCGAGCGCGCTGGTGGGCTCGTCGACGATCAGCAGCTCGCCGTGGCGGAATCTGGCCCGGGCGAGGCCGAGCTTCTGCCACTGGCCGCCGGAGATCTCCTGGCCGCCCTTGTAGCCACGTCCGAGCAGCGAGTCGAGTCCGCGGGGCAGCCCGGCGATCACCTCGTCGGCGCCGGCGTAGGCGGCGGCGTCCCGGATGGCTTCGTCGTCCCACCGGACGTCGCTGCGGCCGATGCCGATGTTGACGCGGGCGGTGAAGGGCCAGCGGAAGAAGTCCTGGGCGACGATCGCCACCCGGCCGAAGAGCTGGGCCCGGTCGGCCTCTGCGGTGCTGACGCCGCCCCACAGGACCTGTCCGGAGCTCGGCAGCCGCACTCCGCTGAGGAGGCTGACCAGGGTGGACTTTCCCGAGCCGTTCTTGCCCACCAGGGCGACCGTCTTGCCCCGGGGGATCACCAGGTCGACGTCCCGCAGGGACGGCGTCTCCTTGCCGGGGTAGGTGTAGGTGACCTTCTCGAACCGGATCTCCGGCGTCGTCTCGGGCAGGGCCTTTCCGCCGTCGGGGACCGCGCGTTGGACGGCCTCCGCGCACAGGCGCTCCAGGTCGGCGACGAAGAGGGCCTCGCCCTGGACGTCGGTGACGCGCACGACCAGATCGGTGATGCTGGCGGAGCTGGTCCGGATCGCGAGGACCGCGGTGGCGGCGATCGAGGTGGGAGCGCGAGGCGAGCACAGCGGAATCGGACGGCAATCGAACCCCGGAAACAGGCGAAAGTACGTTCGTGTGCTGTGCATCGACCCGTACGGCGCATGGGCGCCCTACGACACCGGGTGTGGCCGAAACGCCGCGAAGGTGAGTGACGCGGACTCGCCCCGCACCCGGTGTCGCGCCCGGGGTGCCGGAGCCGGGCTCGGTATACCGGTGGCATCGATGGGTTCCGTAACGCGAGCAGAGGGAGAACCGGGATGACGCTTCAGCGGATGGACAACGTGGGCATCGTCGTCGAGGACCTGGACGCCGCCGTCGCCTTCTTCACCGAGCTGGGGATGCAGGTCGAGGGCACGGCGCAGATCGAGGGGCTGTTCGCGGACCAGGCGGTCGGGCTGGACGGGGTGCGGAGCACCATCGCGATGATGCGGACGCCGGACGGGCACGGGAAGCTGGAGCTGGCGCAGTACCACAGGCCCTCGGCGATCGGGGACGGCACGCGGAATCCGCCGCCGAACACACTCGGCATGCACCGGGTGATGTTCGCGGTCGACGACATCGACGACACGATCCGCCGCCTGCGCGCCCACGGCGCCGAACTGCTCGGCGAGGTGGCGCAGTACAAGGACATCTATCGCCTCTGCTACCTCCGTGGCCCCTCGGGCATCATCCTCGCCCTGGCCGAACAGACCGGCTGAACGGTGGGGCCGGCTCACCGCCTGCGGTGGTTGAGCATCCCGCTGCGCCTCGCCAGGTCGGCGGCGTCCATGCCGGTGGCGGCGAGGAACCACCCGCGCGGGCGGGCCGCCTGGCCGTATCAGCCGCTTTCCGCGCCGGAGTTCAGCGCGTACGTGGCGAGCCGGAGGCACGCCCGCGCCAGGCTCCGGCTGCGGTCCTCGGGCGAGGCGTGCGGTGGTGGCGCCGGCTCGCCGAAGCGTCGCGCCGTCCGCTCTCCGCCACGCGCGCCATTCCAGGAGGGCGGCGACGCCCCGGTCGGCGGCCTCGTCGGGGCGGTCACCGAACTCACTCCGGTGACCCGGTTGCCGATCGACCCGCCGTAGCGGTCGCACCGGTTCCAGCCCTGGGCCCCTCGGCCCGTTTCCTGTACCGGCTCCGGACGATCGCGTCCACCTGCACGGGCGGGACCCACGCGGCGACCAGCGCGCGCAGCCGGGCTTCCTCGTCCCGTCCGGGCCGGTGGCCGGCGGCACGAGGTTCTCGGGGAACGGCAGGGTGTCACGGTGGTGCGGCAGGGCGGGCGCCCTCCCTCCGTCAGGTGCGCGTGCGCCGGTTTCAGTCAGCCGACCGGTTTCCGCGCACGGTCCCGCAGGGGCGAGCGGTTTTCCCGGCTCACTCCCGCACGGCGTACGCGGCGGACAGTTCCGCCAGGCCCTCCAGGCCGCCGTCCGCGCCGGGGGCCTCGCCGATGGGGGCGATCCAGAGCACCCGGGCCGGCAGGCCGGCGGTGGCGTAGGCGGTGAGGCGGTGGTGGCCGTCCAGGACCACGCCGACGAGCCAGCGTTCCTCGTCGCGCGCCTCCACGTACCGGTCGTCGACCCAGCCGAGGACCACGGCGGCGGGCCGCTCCCCCGCCGCCAGGGCGGCCGCGTGCCGGGCGAGGGCCGCCGGGTCGAGCGCCTCCGGGGGCTGCGAGGGCAGTACGGCGGCGTAGGTGGCCGGGATCCGGGCGTCCGGAATGGGTGTCGGGAGCTGGAAGTGCGCGACGCCGGGCCAGGCGTCCTCGGGGCGGGCGTCCTCGTCGCACCCGTCGTCGTCCTCCACGGGGCGGGCCTGGGCGCGCAGGTGCCACCACGAGCGGGCCGGATCCGTCACCCGCTCCAGCGGGAGGTCGAGCAGGAGGGCGCGGTAGTGGCCGGTCGCGAGCTCGGCGAGTACGGGGGTGAGGTCGGCAAGCAGCGCGGCGTCCAGGTGGTGTGGATCGGCCAGCCGTCCGCGCAGGCCGGCGGCGATCCGGCGCGCCTCGGCGTCCGGCCAGCCGAGGAACGACAGGCCCAGCTCGCAGGTGTCGCAGACCGAGCCGACGCGGTACAGCGGCCTGCCGTCGAACGTCAGAGAACGGTCCCAGCGCGGCCAGGACGAGCCG
Source organism: Streptomyces sp. NPDC053541 (assembly GCF_044544705.1). Lineage (NCBI taxonomy): Bacteria > Bacillati > Actinomycetota > Actinomycetes > Kitasatosporales > Streptomycetaceae > Streptomyces > Streptomyces sp. NPDC053541. The sequence continues at coordinate 702,950 of NZ_JBITXM010000003.1, read as the reverse complement.
GGCAGCGGCGGGTCGAAGGCGACCCGGATCCGGCCCGCGCCCTCCTCGACGCGGAACCGGGCCCGCGCGCCCGACTCCACGACGAGGTCGCGGACCTCCGGGGCGGCGGGTTCCGTGCGGCCGTCGGCCCAGGCGGCGCGCACGGCCGCCGCGTACTCGGCGCCCTTCGCGCCCTCCGGGAGCAGCGGGTCGCGGCCGGTGAGCCGTACGAGCGCGTGGTGGACGTCGTACACCCGTTCCTCGCGGCTCTCGGCCAGCCACCGCAGCAGGTGCGGTACGGCGGCCCGGTCGCCCATGACCTCCAGGGCGACGGCGAACGCGACGTGGTCGAGTCCGGTCTCCACGGGCAGGCGCTCGGCGATCGGCACCGTCCACGCGCGGGCGCCGAGCCGGCCGAGGGCGAGCGCCGCCCGGCCGCGCGGGGCGTCGGGATCGTCGAGGAGCGCACCGAGGCGGGGCGCGAAGGACACGTCGCCGGAGAGTCCCATGGCGTTGACGAGCACGGGATCGGGCGGGCCGTCGACGCCGCCGCCGGACTCCGTGTGCTGTCGTGCGTACGACTCCAGCACCGCGGCCGGCAGACGAAGCCCGCGCCCCACGGCGGTCGCCAGTAGGTCCCGGCGTTCGGCGGGCGAGAAGGCCGGCTCGGCGACCAGCCGCATCAGCACCTCGGCCCCGGCCTCGCCGAGCCTCCCCAGGAACCAGGTGAGGTGACCGCCGTACGCCGTCCGGTCGGCGTCCGACCGGTACAACTCCTCGACCGCCGCGGCCCATTGCTCGGCTCGCTCGGGCCGCTCGGGTGCGCCGGCCGGGTCGGACGGGCCGGGCCGGCCGGTGTGCAGCACGCTCAGCGCGGTCCACGGATCGCTGCTGCGCAGTGCGGCGCGCAGACGTGTGCGCGCGGTGTCGTGATCCCCCATGCAGGCAGTATCGGGCACGAACCGGCGCGCCCGGGCCGGGGCGAGGGCGGGACGGCGGGCCGGGGGCCCTGATCCTTCGGACGGCGTCGTGGTGCGACAGCCCGCGCGGAGCCAAGCCCGCGGAGCCTCATCTCGCCCACGGCCCCCACCATTTCGGTGCCTGCGGGTCCGCCGGTGCGGAGGTCGGCTGGTCGGGGTGGAGGCCGAGGCGGCGGAGGGCGTCGGCGCGGAAGCGTACGGCGAAGGTGCCGTGCCAGTGGCCGTCCTCGCGGATGCCGCACATGAGGTCGATCCGCACCTCGTCGTCGGCGAAGGGGTTCCAGTCGATGCCCCGGTCCCGCAGTCAAACGGCGGTCAGCCGGCCCGGCTGCGGGCGGCCGGGAAGGTTCTCGTACGAGAAGAGGGTCACCCATGCGGAGGTCTGGTCGTCCATGCCGCCATCATGGCGCAGAACGGCCTCCGGCGGCGGCTCCCGGTGCCGGACCGTGACCGCCGCCCTCGGCGTGAATCTGGTTGCGATCGGGATGTCGATCTCGGTTTGCCTCGCAAGAGAGGCCAGGCCTTCAGGCATTTTCCGGTCCCGGGGAACCGTTCGCATCTGCTCATCGTCGAAGTGATCAGGTCCGGCACCCCGGCGCTCACATTCCTTGCCTGTCTGGGGAGTTGGGGCCGAACCCGATGCACCGTCCCCGTCCCTCCCTGGAGTTCGCTTCATGCAGCACACGAGACCACCACTCCGCCCCCGCCGGCCGCAGGCCCGCGCCGTCCTGCCCGTGCTGCTCGCCGGCGCGCTCCTGGCCCCGGCGGCGGGGGCCGCGGGCGCCGCGCCCGCGGCGGCCCGGGCCGAGGAGCCCGCCCGGATCGACCTCGTCCTGGACCTGTCCGGGTCGATGAACCAGAACGACGCCGGTGGCCAGACCCGCCTCGCCGCGGCCAAGCAGGCCGTCAGCCGGATCATCGACACGGCGCCCCCGGAGGCCCGGCTCGGGCTCCGCGTCTACGGCGCCACGTACCCCGGTCAGGACAAGAAGCAAGGCTGCGCCGACACGCAGCAGGTCCTGCCCGTCGCCACGATGGACCGGGCGGCCCGGGCCGAGGCCCGGAACCGGGTCGCCGGGTTCAAGGCCGTCGGGTTCACGCCGATCGGCGTCTCGCTCCGCGAGGCCGCCAAGGACCTCGGTACGGACGGCAAGCGCCGCATCGTGCTGGTCTCGGACGGCGAGGACACCTGCGCCCCGCCGCCGCCGTGCGACGTGGCCCGGGAGCTCAAGGGGCAGGGCGTCGACCTCGCCGTGGACGTGGTCGGGTTCCGTACGCCCTCGGCGGCGCGGGCGCAGCTGACGTGCATCGCCGAGGTCACGGGAGGCTCCTACGCGGACGCCGAGGACGGCGACTCGCTCACCGCGAACCTGGGCGCCCTGTTCCGCAAGGAGTGGCGGACCTACCACGCCACCGGCACGCCGGTCGAGGGCTCCCACGTCGACTGCGCGAGCGCCCCGCTGGTCGCCCCGGGACAGTACCTGGACCGGTTCACCGGCGGGCGCGACCTCTACTACCGGGTCAAGAAGCGGCCGGACCAGCAGCTCCAGGTGAGCGCCACCGCGGTCGCCGAGGAGGGGTACGCGCGCGGGTCCCTGATCACCGTCTCCGCCGGCCCCGCCGGCGACGGCGAACCGCGTGCCTGGCTGCGGGAGTTCGAGCAGTCCATGGGCTGGGCGAACATCATCTCGGCGGGCGGCCGCAGCAAGCCCGGGGCCGGGGGCGAGACGCCCGCACCGGACGACACCGGCTGCATCATGGTCCACAACGGGGTGACCAAGGCCGGGGACAAGCCGATGCCCGTCGAACTGCTCGTCGGCCTCGCCGACAAGACGACCCGCGCCGCGGGCGCGCGCGTGCCGGAACCCCGCACCGGCGCCGACGCCGAGGGCGGCTTCTCCTTCAACAGCGCCACCCCCATCGGGCCGGGCACCCACCGGCAGTCCATCACCGTCGGCGAAGCCCCGTTCTGGCGGGTGGAACTGAAGGCCGGTCAGAAACTGACCATCAGGGCCGGGGTGGACATCCCGGGCGACTTCCCCGCCTCGGCGGCCACCGGCTGGAGCCTCGACGTCTACAACCCCCAGCGCCGGCGGGCCCTGTGCAACGCGGACCACGACTCGACCGAGCTCCTGGCCGGCCGGACCGGGCACGTCGAGCGGGTCTGCGGCCCCTGGGAGATCACCGAGCAGGACTCCGACGGCTACGACGCGCCCGGCACCTACTACATCCAGGCCCAGGTCGCCGAGCCCGATGCCAGGGCGAAGGGCATCGTCGTCCCGATCTCGCTGACCGTGGACGTCTCCGGCACGCCACGCCCCGACAACGGACCCGTGTTCCACTTCGGTGACGAGACGGCGCGGGGCCCCTTGCCGGCCCCCTCGCCGTCCGCCGAGCGCGCGACGGGCCACCAGGCCGACGACGACACCGGCGACACCTCGCTCCTGGCCAGGCTCGCCCCGGCCCTGGGCATCGGCGCGGGCGTCCTGCTCCTGGGCGGCATCGCCCTCTACGCGCTGAGGCGCCGCAGCGCCTCCTGACCGGGCACGGGAGTGCGCTCCGTGCCTGGGCTAGGGTGCCCCGCGGTCCCGCACGCGTCGCGCGTGCGGCAGGGTGTCCAGGGGGGACAGGCATGGTGCAGCTGGAGAAGGCGTCACCGCGGAAGAGACCCGCGTACCGGCGGAGCGCGTGGACCACGCTCACCGGTTGGGGGACGCTGCTCAGCGCCGCGGCGGCGGTCGGCTGCGCGTTGTGGGGCGTCAGCCCGTACCCGCCGCTGATCGTCGAGACGGGCCTGGTCGCGCTCGCCGTGGTGTTCGCCGTCGCCTGGATCGTGGCCTCGCTCCGGGCCCCGCTCCGCACGGGCCTGCCCCCGGCCGGCGGACGCGGGCTCGCGTGGCTGGTGGCCTGGCTGGTGCCGCTGGCAACGCTGGCCTGCTTCGACCTCGGGTTCATGGTGTCGCCGGAGTACGGGCGGGAGACCGAACGCCTGGAGGCGGCGGGCTTCGGGCGCTACTCCGTCACCGTCGCCCGCCTCGCCGGCGACCCGGTGCGCGGCAACGCCTCCGACGAGCCGGTGTACTTCGAGACGGACCTGGTCCTGCGCGTCCCGTACGAGAACGGATTGCGCGAGGTCACCGTGCCGGGGATGTACACCCGCTACGAGCCGCCGAAGGCGGGCATGAGCATCGACGTCCACTACGCGCCCGGCGACCCCCGCCCCGACTCGCCGGTCCTGGAGGACGGCCGGCGCTGGGGCACGGGGGTGATCGGCACCCGGCTGATCCTCGTCACGTTCATGCCGGTCTTCTTCGCGGGGGCGCTCCTGACGGGGCTCCTCCGCCACGACATGCCGCGCGGCATGCGGCGGTTCGCCGCGCCCGTACACCTCCCCGCCCTGGGCATCGCCCTCCTCGGCCTGCTCCTGCTGCTGCCGACCGCCCTGGGGTTGGACGCGGGCGGTCTGACCCGTCCCGCCGCCTTCCTCTCCTGCGTGACGCCGGGGGCCGCCCTGGCGTGGGTCTGGCGCCGATCGTCCTAGTGCGGGAGGGCGTCCTCGCCTCCGAAGCCCACACCCCGGGCTTCGGAGGCGAGCGCCCCCTGATGGCGGTGGTCGGGCCCGGAGGCGCCTTCGCCGGTCACGGGGGGTGAGGCGGACGGACCGGGTGGGGTGAATGGGCGGGGTATCGCTCCGCCCGTCCGGGCCGGGGACCATACTGGTCTGGCCCGCCCCGATCATCCACCGAACGGTTCCATGGCCAAGAACAGCACTCCTCCGACCCCCGTCCCCGACACCGCGTGGCTCGGGCGCGGGCGTCACACCGGGCCCGAGCCCGAGCGGGACGTCAGGCGCAATCTGATCGCCCTCAAGGCGGCCCGGGTGATCGACGACTACCTCGACCTCGATCCCGTCGAGGCGGCCCGTTCCACCGACCTCTACCCCCGCGACGAGACGGCCGATCCCGGCCCCCACGCCCGCCGGGTGTTCGAGGCCCGCTGGCGCGTGGCCGACGGCGTCACCGTACGGGCGCAGCTGACGACGTACGACCCGGAGTCCCGCCGTACGGACGGGGACGGCGTCGCGTGGGTCCTTGCGGCGGAGGCGGAGCGGGCCTGGGAGGCCGCGTGGCCCTCCCCCGCGACCGTGTTCTGGCCCGACAGCGACCACGTCGCCTGGGACCACGACGCGGTGCCCGAGGTGCGTCTGCGGGCGGCGAACCACCTGCCCAAGGACGACGACGAGGTGCGCCGGCTGCTGCGCGCCTGCCACCGGCAGAGCTGGTTCATCCACGTCGTGGTGCACGAGGCGATGACGCCGGACGCGCTGGGCCGGCAGCCGGTCACGGCCTTCCTGCCGCCGAGCCTGCGCCACCGGGTCGTCGAGCACCGGGCCACGCCGGAGCAGGCGCTGATCGCCGACTTCGCGCTGAAGCGGGAGCTGGGGGTGGGCATTCCGCGGGGCGGCGCCGTCGTCCTGCCGCCCTCGCCGGCGGTCGCGGGCTACGAGGCGGAGCGCTTCACCGTCCGCAACGTCTTCCTCGACGGCACGGAGCCGACCGAACTCCTCGACAGGATCAAGGAGTTCGCCACCCTGCCGCTGCCGCTCCCGCCCGACGCCGAGCCGGTCCTGACCCGGCTGCGCCAGGGCTGGCACCTCTTCACGCCGGACGAGGAGCTGGTCCACGCGAAGGCCATGGTCACCCGGTACGCCAAGGCGCTGGAGGCGATGACGGCCTCCTGCGACCTGTACCGGGAGGCCGCGGAGTCCGCGCTGGCGGCGCTCGCCGAGGCCACGGGCGGCACCGGGGCGCCCCAGGCGCCCTCGCCGGCGGCGGCCCCGCCCAAGCAGGAGTCCTCGCCGCTGCGCGCGCTGACGCGCACCTTCGGTCTCTTCCGGGGCGCGAGCGACCCGCAGGGGAAGGGCGCGGACACCTAGGCCGTCACGTCCGGTTCTCGCCGGGGGCCGGGGCGCCCGAGGGAGCGGGGCGCCCCGGCCTCCCGGCGGACACCCGGCGGGAGAAACGGTCGGCGGCGGGAAGGTCAGTCCGTCGGACGGGGCGCGAAGACCTGTTCCAGCAGGGCGTGGAGGGAGCGCCGCTCCTCGTCGTCGAGTCTTTCGAGGCCGTCCCGCGTGAGGTGCATCCGCGCGCGGATGGCGTCACTGACGCGCTCGCCCTCCGCGGTGAGGATCACGTTCTTGACGCGGCGGTCGGCGGCGTCGGGCTCGCGGCGCACGAGGCCGCGCTTCTCCAGCCGGTCGATGATGCCGGTCATGTTGGAGGCGTCGCAGGTCAGCGTCTCGGCGAGGGCGCGCATCGCGGCGGGGCCGCGGCGCAGCACGGTGAGCGCCTTGCCCTGGCTGGCCGTGAGGTTCTCGCTCGCCGCCGCGACCGTGAAGTCGCCGTAGTAGACGCCGAGGGACACCGAGAGCAGCTCCATGAGCTGGGCGGTGTCGACGCGGGCCGCGTCGGTGCGAGGAGCTTCCGTCATGGCGCCATTCTACCCGGAGAAACTTGACTACCTCAAATATCTACCTCTACCGTCACCCTCGCAGACCGTTGCATGAAGTTCTCAAGCATCAACGTTGTGAAGTTTTCGTCCCGAGGAGCGTCCCCGTGACCGTCACCGAGTCCCCCGCCTCCCGCGCCGCCGAGATCCTTTCCCGGCCCGTCACGCTGAACGGCCTGACAGTCCCGAACCGCATCGCGATGGCACCGATGACGCGCATGTTCTCGCCGGACGGGATCCCGGGCGAGGACGTGCGCTCGTACTACGCCCGCCGCGCCGCCGCGGGCGTCGGCCTGATCGTGACCGAGGGGACGTACGTCGGGCACCCGTCCGCCGGCCAGAGCGACCGGGTGCCGCGCTTCCACGGCGAGGAGCAGCTGGCCGGCTGGGCCCGCGTCGCCGAGGACGTGCACGCGGCGGGCGGCACGATCGTGCCGCAGCTGTGGCACATCGGCATGGTCCGCCGGCAGGGCCAGGCCCCGTACCCCGAGGCCCCCGTCGTCGGCCCCTCCGGCATCGGCGTGGACGGCACCGAGGGCGCCGGCAAGGCGATGACCCAGAGCGACCTGGACGACGTCATCGGCGCCTTCGCCGAGGCCGCCGCTGCCGCCGAGCGCATCGGATTCGACGGCGTCGAGCTGCACGGCGCCCACGGCTACCTCCTCGACCAGTTCCTCTGGGAGCGCACGAACCGCCGCACCGACGCGTACGGCGGCGACGCCGTGGCCCGCACGAAGTTCGCGGCCGAGATCGTGGCGGCGGTCCGCGCGGCCGTCTCGCCGACGTTCCCGGTGATCTTCCGCTACTCGCAGTGGAAGCAGGAGGCGTACGACGCGCGGCTCGCCGAGACCCCGGAGGAGCTGGAGGCGATCCTGACCCCGCTCGCCGCGGCCGGCGTCGACGTCTTCCACGCCTCCACCCGCCGCTACTGGCTGCCGGAGTTCGAGGACTCGGACCTGAACCTGGCGGGCTGGACGAAGAAGCTCACCGGCAAGCCCACGATCACCGTCGGCTCGGTCGGTCTCGACGGCGACTTCATCCAGGCCTTCGCGGGCCAGGGCGCGGAGCTCGGCAGCCTGGACAACCTCCTCGACCGCCTGGAGCGCGACGAGTTCGACATGGTCGCCGTCGGTCGCGCGCTGCTCCAGGACCCGGAGTGGGCGGCCAAGGTCCTCGCCGGGCGCACGGACGAGCTGAAGCCGTACGACGCGGCGGCGGTGAAGACGCTCAGCTGAGGCGGACGGGGCCGGCCTCCCGGGGCCCGGGGGGCTTGCCAGAGGGCCGGGCGGCGGGCGGCGCGGGCGCGCGCCGGGGCGCGGGGCCGGTGGGGGCGCCCGCGCGCGGGCGGGTCGGCGACCCGACGCCCCAGGGGCGCGGCGGCCCGGGCTCAGAAGGTTCAGAAGGGTCAGAAGGAGAGGTACTGGTAGTGCCTCAGGCGGGAGCCGGCGGCCTGCTCGGTCAGGCCGAGGCCCTCCGCGAGCCGGGCGATCACGTCCGGCCCCGCGCCGGTGAGGTACCGGGTGGCCAGGGGCCCGAAGACCGCGGCCGCGGACTCGAGCGCCGTCTCCCACGACGCCTCCCTCCTGGCCGCCGCCGACACCGTGGTGGTGCCGCCCTCCCACCGGCTGGGGCCGATCCGGGAGGAGGGCCGGCTGCCCGGCCCGCTGCGCCGCGCGCTGGACGCCGTCCGGCCCGGCACGAGGATCGTGGCGATCTGCACCGGGACGTACGTCCTGGCCGCCGCCGGGCTGCTCGACGGGCGCCCCGCCACCACCCACTGGCGCGAAGCCGACCGGCTGCAGCGGATGTTCACCCGTACCCGGATCGACCCCGACGTCCTGTACGTCGACGACGGCGACGTCCTCACCTCGGCCGGGGTCGCGGCGGGCATCGACCTGTGTCTGCATCTGGTGCGCCGCGACCACGGCAGCCGGGTCGCCAACGAGGTGGCCCGCTCCTGTGTCGTACCGCCGTGGCGGGAGGGCGGCCAGGCGCAGTTCATCCGACGCCCGCTCCCCGAGCCCACGGCGGGGAGCACGGCCGCGACCCGGGCGTGGGCCCTGGAGCACCTGTCCGAACCGCTCACCCTGGCCGGTCTCGCCGAGCGGGCCCACATGAGCGTCCGCACCTTCAGTCGCCGCTTCCGCGAGGAGGTCGGCAGCACGCCCGGCCAGTGGCTCACCCGGCAACGCGTCGAGCTCGCACGCCACTTCCCGGAGACCACCGACTGGCCGGTAGACCTGGTGGCCCAACGCTCGGGCCTCGGCACCGGCGCCTCCCTGCGCGGCCACCTCAACGCCACGATCGGCATCGGCCCGCAGGCATACCGCCGCACCTTCCGCCCCCGGACGGCGGCCCGCTGAACCCCCCTCCGGGATCCGACCATCCCCCGCCGCAGTCGGATCCCCTCAGCCGAACGAGCCGTCCTCGCGTACGGCGAAGGCGTCGCAGCCGTCGTGCTCGAAGCGCACCCGCCCGTCGAACGGCGACCTCGCGTGGGTGCAGGCCCCCCAGTCCAGACCCGGCTCGCCGCTCAACGCGAGCCAGAAGCGGCATCCGCCGCACTGCTCGTCGTACCACTCGTCCCGGTAGCCGGGATCCGCGGTCGATCGATGGAGCATGGTCAGCCAGCGCGCGTGCACCTCACCCCCGAACTCGCGGTCGTCACCGGTCCAGGACCCTCCGGGCGTCATCCGTCCTCGCCCCCTCTCGTCACTGGTGTGGATCTTGTGCGGATCCGGCGGCGGGCTCCGCTCCCCCGGCGGCCGCCGGCGGCGTCCAACAGGGCACATTCCGCTCCAACCGCCCACCCCATAAGCCGCATTGGCGGCACATCCCTCACCCTTGCGCATCGCTCGGGCGTTCTGGAACCCTCCGTTCGACTTGCTGTCTGACACCTCATCAACGGAGGCGACCTCACATGCCCTCAAGGCGAATACGCCGCGCCTGGCTCACGGCGGCGGCCGCGGCCTCGCTGGTGGTCACCGGTCTGGTGGCGACGCCGGCCGCACAGGCGCGGGACGGGGCCGGCCGTGCGGGGGACCCCGCCGTGCAGGAGCCGCTCGCGGCGCAGGCGGCGCCGTCGTCGTCGTTCGCGGTGAGCGGGTGGACCGCACCCGGCGGGGCGGCGTCGCCCGGGGACTTCACGCTGTCGCCCGGTGCGCTGAACGCGGAGACGACCTCGCGGGTGACCCGGCTCGACGCGGTGTTGCCGAAGTCGGGGGTGCAGAACCTGCTCGCCGGGGCGAACCGCACCGTGACGCCGTGGTGTTCCCGCGACCCGTTCGGGACCGCGCCGGACCCCGACACCAAGTACTGCCTGCAGAACGACGACTCGGTGTCGCAGGAGTGGGTGCCGCAGGGCTTCACCGGCGTCTCCGACGCCAAGGACAACGAGCTGTGGGGCGAGGCCGGGAACATCCAGCTGTTCGCCTCGTACGACGGCTGGGACCCGGGCCGGGAGACCGACCCGGACCCGGCGACCGGCGACTGCACCGCGGCCGAGCTGGCCGCGAACGACGCCTGCAACCAGAAGGGCGTCCGCGTCACCTTCGTGCAGAACCGGATCAACCCGGCCACCGGCAGCCCGGAGATCAAGTACCGGCACGTCCTGCTGGGCTGGACGTACGTCAACTCGGCCGACCACGTCTCCTTCGACGGGCTGCACGCCTCCGAGTACCCGATCCAGAAGGGCGTGCACGCCGGCGGGATCGTCTGGTACGGCAACTACCTCTACGTCGCCGACACCCGAAACGGCCTGCGCGTCTTCGACATGCGCTCCATCATGGACCTGGATCCGGACGGCGACCCGACCACGCACGACGCGATGGGCGCGGACACCGACGGCGTGCCGACCACCGCGAACACCGAGGACAAGACGAAGGTCGGCCGGCACGACAACGTCTGGTACAGCTTCGGCTACCGCTACGTCATGCCACAGGTCGCCGCCTGGAAGTTCAAGGCCACCCAGAGCAACCCGGCCGGCTCCTACTCCTGCGTGTCGACCGGCGCGCCGAAGGCCTCGTACATCTCGCTGGACCGCAGCACCGTCCCGGACCGCCTGCTCATGGGCGAGTACTGCCGCCCGGCGACCGGGTACCCGTCCACCGGCCGCATCGCCTCGTACCCCGTCGCGGCCCTGGAGGGCCGCACGTCCGACGTGACCGCGGAGGGCTGGGCCAACTACCTGCCGCTGGCCAGCGGCGGCGCGCAGGGCGCGGCGGCGGCGGGCGGCACGCTGTACGTCAACGAGTCCAAGGGCACCGACGAGCCCGGCAACCTCTGGCGCTACACCTGGAGCGCCGACGGGCAGCTCGTCGCGTCCGGGCAGGCCGTGAAGACCGCGCGGGGCGCGGAGGACCTCTACATCGAGCGCGGCACCGGCCGCCTGTGGTCCCTCTCCGAGCACCGGCCGGGCTCCGCCGCGGACTGCACGGCCAATCGGGACGCCTCCGATCCGGTGGGCACGGACTACTGCCAGCGGGTGCTGTACGGGCACAAGCTGAGCTGGCTCGACGCCCAGCCGTAGGCACGGCGCGGCCGTAGGCGCGGCCCGGACGGAGCACGGTTCCGGCCGGGTGGGGATACGGCCAAGAGGAGGGCCCGGCTCCGCGCGCGCCGGGGCCGGGCCCGAGGCGGCCGCGTGACCTGCGCCGGAACGTGTTCCGGACGGGTCGGCGGTCGCCTCTGTCGTGGAAGGATCGCCGTCCCGTCACGCTCCGGTCACACACTCGTCGTGGCCCCATCGCACCCGCGGCCCGCAGGTCGGCCGGAAGTCGCGGGACCCGACTGCCTTTGCCTCGGGGGCAGTTGATCACCTCTCCCCCGGCTCACATACTGCGCGGACCGCCGGCGGAGCGGCTCGCTCCCCCGGCCGGTTCCGACCACTCGACCCCGTCCCTATCTCCAGGGGGAGACTTGCGCGCACCCGTGTCCCGAACACGCACCCTCACCGTCGCCACGGCCACCTCGGTGGCCCTCGTCGCGGGCATGACCGCCCCGGCCGTCACGGCCGCCTCGGCCACCACGGCCGGGAGAGCCCTGCCGGCCGCTTCCGCCCACACCCGTACCCTTCCGCTCGTCACCGGCGACCGCGTGACGGTCAACGCCGCCGGCCGCATGGTGGCCTTCGACCCCGCCGAGGGCCGCGAGCACATACCCGTCCAGGTGCGCCGCACCGGGGACCACACCCTGGTGGTGCCCGCCGACGCGGAGCGCCTGATCGCCGGCGGCCGCCTCGACCAGCGGCTCTTCGACCTCTCCGTCCTCACCGACCCGCGGCTGCGCCGGAGCCACGGGGCCGGGCTCAAGCTGATCGTGCAGTACGAAGGGGCCGCGGGCGCCGCGCGCGCCGAGGTGCGCGCCGCCGGGGACGGCCGGCCGCGGCGCACGTTCCCGACGCTCGGCGCGGACGCCGTCCGTGCCGCGTCGCAGCAGGACGTGGCCCGGGTCTGGGAGGCGCTGACCGACCGGCGGAGCGGCGGGGCCCGGGTCGCCGCCGCCGGGATCGAGAAGGTGTGGCTGGACGGGGTGCGCGGGGCGCGCCTCGACCACAGCGTCCGGCAGATCGGCGCCGACCGGGCGTGGGCGTCCGGCGTGGACGGGAAGGGCGTGAAGATCGCCGTCCTGGACACCGGCGTCGACCGGACGCACCCGGACCTGAACACGCGGGTGGTCGGCGAGAAGAACTTCTCCGCCTCCGCCGACGCGGTGGACCGGGTCGGCCACGGCACGCACGTCGCGTCGATCGCCGCCGGCACCGGCGCGGCGTCGGGCGGCCGGTTCAAGGGAGTCGCTCCCGGTGCGGAGGTGATCAGCGGGAAGGTCCTCGACGACGAGGGGTACGGGGACGACTCCGCCGTGATCGCGGGCATGGAGTGGGCCGCAGCCGAGGGCGCGGACGTGGTCAACCTGAGCCTCGGTGGCCCCGACAGCCCCGGTGTGGACCCGTTGGAGGCCACGATCGACCGGCTGTCGGCCGAGAAGGGCGTCCTGTTCGCGGTCGCCGCGGGCAACGAGGGCGAGAGCGGTGCGTCGTCGGTGGGTTCGCCGGGCACCGCCGACGCGGCGCTGACCGTGGGCGCGGTGGACCGGGACGACCGGCCGGCGCCGTTCTCCGGCACCGGACCGCGGCTCGGTGACGGGGCGGTCAAGCCGGACGTGACCGCGCCCGGCGTCGGCATCGCCGCGGCGGCCGCCGCCGGCAGCGCCCTGGACACGCGCCCGGGCGTTCCGCACCCGGCGCCGGGCTATCTGCGGCTCGACGGCACCTCGATGGCCACCCCGCACGTCGCGGGCGCCGCCGCCCTCCTCAAGCAGCGCCACCCGGACTGGACGGCGGCCGAGCTGAAGGGCGCGCTGACCGGCTCCGCCGAGGGCGTCGACGCCGGCGTCTTCCAGCAGGGCACGGGCCGGATCCGGGTGGACCGGGCGCTCGACGCGGGCGTCGTCGCCGAGCAGGCCTCGCTGAACTTCGGCACCGCGCTGTGGCCGCACGCCGACGACGAGCCCGTCACCCGCACGCTCGTCTACCGCAACCTCGGGGCCGCGGACGTCACGCTCGACCTGAAGGTGTCCGCCGCGGACCCGTCGGGCGCGCCCGCGCCGGCCGGCTTCTTCCGGCTGGGGGCGCGGACGGTGACGGTGCCGGCGGGCGGGAAGGCCGAGGTCGAGGTGGTGGCCGACACCCGGATCGGTGACGCCGACGGCGGCTACTCCGCGTACGTCACGGCCACCGGCGGAGGCGGTTCCGTCCGCACGGCCGCGGTGGCCGTGCGGGAGGCCGAGTCGTACGACCTCACGCTGCGGACCCTCGGCCGCGACGGGGCCGACGCCCGATCCTTCGTCGGCACCCTGACCGGGGTCGCCGGGCCCGCCGCGGGCTTCCAGGCCCGGGTCGACGAGGGGTCCGACGCCCGTACCCTCCGGGTCCCCAAGGGCACGTACACGCTCAACACCGCCGTCTACCAGGACCCTTCGGACTACACCGCGGGAACGGACTGGATCGCGCGGCCGCGGCTCGACGTCACCGCCGACACCACGGTCGTCTCCGACGCCCGCACCACCCGGCCGGTGGACCTGACGGTGCCCGGCATCGACACCGCGGACCACGCGGGGACGTACTACGAGCTCGCCACCGGCATCGGGCGCGTCGGCAACGGCTGGGTGCTGCGCGGCTTCACCGGCTTCCGCACCGCGCACCAGGGCCCCGCCGTCACCGACGGCTCCCTGCTGCAGACCTGGGACGCGCACTTCCTGAAGGACGCCACCAGCCAGTACGCGGTGGCCTTCGGCGGCCCGGCGACCACGGTCGCGACCGGGTACGCCCGGCACGTGCGGGCCGAGGAACTGGCCGTGCTCAAGGTCGGCCTGGGCGCCTCCGTCCCCGGGAAGACCGTGCTCGCCTCCCCGTACGCGCAGCTGCCGGGCGCACCCGAGGGCAACGGCTTCTCCGCGCGCCAGGCACTGCCGGGCACCCGCACCTTCTACGTGTCCACCGCCGACGGCGTCCGCTGGCTCACCCGCTTCAACCAGCTGGGCGAGCCGGACGAGTGGGGCTATCCGGCCCTGGAGGCCGCCTACGAGACGGCCGCGCCGAAGCGTTACGAGGCCGGCCGCACGTACCGGGAGACCTTCAACACCGGGGTCTTCGGCCCGGTCCTGGGCGAGGGCCTGGGAGTCTTCCGGACGGCGCCCGATCCGGTGACGGGCGAGCAGCGGCTCGTCGGGGCCGTGCCGCCGGCCGCCGACGGCGCGGGGCACCCGGGCTCCGGCCCGTACGCCTCGGCCGGCAGCGTGCTCTACCGGAACGGGGTCAAGGTGGCCGAGAACGACGATCCGCTGAGCGGCACGGTGCCTTTCACGGTCGACGGGGCCGAGGCCGCGTACCGGCTGACGTCCTTCGTGGAGCGCCCGGCGACGGCCGCCGCGGCCGGCACCCGGATCGAGGTGGGCTTCGCCTTCCGCTCGCGGCAGGTGGCGGCCACCACCGCGCTGCCGGTGTCGACGGTCCGCTTCGCGGCCCCCGTCGACCTCGCCTCGCGGATCCCGGCACAAAAGCGGGTCCGGGTTCCGGTGACCGTGCAGGGCGCGGCGGCCGGCCCGAACCTGAAGTCGCTGACCGTGTCGGTGAGCGACGACGAGGGCAGGACCTGGCAGCCGGTGAAGGTCGTGGCCGGTGCGATCGTCGTGCCGAGCCCCGCCGAGGACCGCGGGATCTCCCTCGCCGCCGAGGTCACCGACCGGCAGGGCAACACGTCGACGGTGACGATCCGCAACGCGTGGATCGGGAAGTGACGGCGCGTCGCTGACCCTGCCCCGCCGACCGCGTCCGGCTCAGGCGGCGTCACCACCGGGGGTGGTGGCGCCGCCGAGGGTGCGTACGGCGTCCACGATCAGGTCCCAGAACGCCTCCGTGTCGATGTCCAGGGCGACCTCGGTGTCGGCCGGCCGGCCCGTCACACCGTGCAGGTCCACCACGGTCGCGCCCCGGGTGTGGGTGCCCGTCAGCTCGACGGCGACGGCCGCCCGGGCCAGGCGGGCCAGCGACGGGTCGATCAGATGGGCCACGGTGAGCGGGTCGTGCAGCGGCGGCGCGTCGAAGCCGAAGACCTCGCGATATGTCGACGCGAAGTAGGTGAGGAGGTCGACGCAGAGCCGGCTCAGCGGGGTGCCGAGCGCGGCGATCCGGGCGACGACCTCGGGGGTGGCCCGGGCCTGGTGGGTCGCGTTGAGGCCGAACATGGTGACCGGGAGCCCGCTGCGGAACACGATGTCCGCCGCCTCCGGATCGCAGAGGATGTTGAACTCGGCGGCGGGCGTGGTGTTGCCGCGTCCCGTCGAGCCGCCCATCAGCACGATCCGGTCGATGCGCGCGGCGAGTTCGGGGTGGGCGAGCAGCAGGACGGCGATGTTGGTGAGCGGCCCGGTCGGCACGAGCGTCACCGGCTCCGGGTGGGCGAGCAGGGTGTCACGTACGAGCGCGAGGGCGTCGCGCGGGTCCTGCGGCACGTCGGGCTCGCCCTCGGCGAAGCCGGGCCCGTCGAGGCCGGAGGCGCCGTGGATGTCCTCGGCGATCCGGCGCGGTCCGTGCAGCGGGCGGTCGCGGCCGGCGGCGATCGGCACGCCCCTGATGCCGGCGACCGAGCAGACGCGGCGGGCGTTGAGGGTGGTCTTCTCCAGCGTCTGGTTGCCGGCGACGGTGGTGATCGCGAGCAGGTCGACGGCGGGGTGGGCTGCGGCCAGCAGGATGGTGAAGGCGTCGTCGTGGCCGGGGTCGCAGTCCAGGATGACGGGCACGGGGACGCGCGCGGAGGCGGAGGCGGGGGTGGCCGCGGGATCGGCGGCGCGTGCGGGCTCGGGAGCGGGCATGCGGCCACCGTGCCACACGGCCGGCGGCCGGCGAAGGAGGCGGGAACGGGCCTTCGGGTCCATGGCCCGTGACCCAGGGCCCGGTCGCCCCACGGCCCGGTCGCCCCACGGCCCGGGGGCCGGTCTCAGGCCGGCTTGCGCCACACGGAGATGTGCTTCGTGGAGTCCTGGGTGAACGGCGACCCGTCCCAGTCCGCGACGCGGCGTTCCAGCTCCAGACCGGCGATCCGCGCCATCAGGTCGAGCTCGGCCGGCCAGGCGTACCGGTGCCGGGACGTGTCGCGGCGGTAGCGGCCGTCGTCGCCGTCGCGGGTGAAGTGGTGCGAGACGAGCACCTGCTCGACCAGGTCGAAGGTGTCGAAGCCGGAATGCCGCTCGGAGACGTCGAACGGCACCGCGATCTGGCGGGGCGGCAGGAGCCGAAGCGGCGGCACGCCCAGCTCGATGACGAACCGGCCGCCTGGCTCCAGATGCCGTGCCGCGTTGCGGAAGCACTCGACCTGCTCGTCCTGCGTGAGCAGGTTCGTGATGGTGTTGTAGACGAGATAGACCAGGGTGAAGCCGCCGGGAACGACGGTGGTGGCCATGTCCCCGATGACGACCGGGAGGGTCTCCTCGTCGATCTTGCGGCGCAGCACCGCCGCCATGTGCTCGGACAGTTCGATGCCGGCCACCGGCACGCCGCGTTCCCTGAGCGCGACGCCCACCCGTCCGGTCCCGATGGCGAACTCGAGCGCCCGGCCGTCTCCGGCGAGCTCGGTGAGGAAGTCGAGGGTGGGTCCGAGAACGGCGGCCGAGAAGGCCTCGGTCTCCTCGGCGTCGTAGCGGTCGGCGGTCGCACGGGTCCACAGTTCGCTGCTCGTCACGGAGGGACACTGTGCCGGAGGCCGAGGGGGCTGTCGACGCATTTACGGGGTGCCCGGGCGGGCTTGACCCTGCCCCGCGGGTCAGGGCTCAGCGTCCGGGCATGACTGCGACTCATCGTGTGGTGCGCCTGGCGCGCCGGCCCCGGGGCCTGCCGACTGCGGAGGACTTCGCCCTGACCCGGGAGCCCGTTCCCCGGCCGGGGGAAGGGCAACTCCTCGTGCGCAACACCGCCTTCCTCGTCTTCCCGGGTCTGCGCACCCTCGTCGGCGGCGAGACCCGGGACGCGCCGCTGCCGCCGCTGCACCCCGGCGACGCGCTGTTCGGTCCCGCGATCGGCGAGGTGGTCGACGGGCCGCTGGAGCCGGGGCGGACGGTGCTCCACCTTCAGGGCCGGCGGGAGTACGCGACGCCCGCGGTCGCCGGGTGCCGGGTCCTGGACGACGCCCTGCCCGAGGCGGTGGCGCACCTCGCCCAGGGGGTCGCGGCGTACGGGGCGCTGACCCGGCTCGCGCGGGTGCGCGAGGGCGACACGGTGTTCGTGACGGGTGCCGCCGGCGCCGTCGGCACCATGGCCGGGCAGATCGCCCGGCTGCTGGGGGCCGGACGGGTGGTGGGCAGCACGGGCTCGCCCGGGAAGGCGCGGCGCCTGGAGCGGGAACTCGGGTACGACGCGACGGTGCTGCGCGGCTCCGGACCGCTGGACGAGCGGCTCGCGCGGGCCGCGCCGGGCGGCGTGGACGTCGTCCTCGACACGGTGGGGGGCGAGCAGCTGGCGGCCGCCGTCCGGGCGGCGAACCGGGGTGCGCGGTTCGCCCTGGTGGGCGCGCTGGCCGGGCAGCCGTCCCCCGAGCGGGCGGGCGGGAGCGCCCCGGCGGTGCTCGACACGTTCCGGTTGGTGACCCGCGGCATCACGCTCGCCGGGTACAGCGGCGCGGACCACACGGAGGTCTAGGCGGAGTGGGAGGCGCGTTTCGGGCCGTGGCTGCGGGCGGGCGCGATCCGGTTCCCCCGGACGACGGTCCGGGGAATGGACGGGGCTCCGGGGGCGTTGCCGGGACTGATCGCGGGGTGCTCGTTCGGGGCGACCGTGGTGGAGCTGTAGGGGAGTTCGCCGACGGGTGGGGAGACGAGGGGTCATGCGGATCGGTGAGGCCGCGGCGGCGGCCGGGACGGCACCGCGCGCGCTGCGCCTGTACGAGGCGCGCGGGCTGCTGCCTCTACCGCGCCGTACGGCTTCCGGGCAGCGGGAGCACGGCTCCGCCGAGGTGGCCCGGGTCCGGGTCGTACGGGAGTTGCAGGCGCTGGGCCTGACCCTGAAGGACATCCGGCGCCGCGCCGACCGGCTCGATCTGCTCGCCGTGGATCCCGCGACGGCGTGCCGGGGCGACGGGTCCGAGGGGTACGGCGAGGTCGTCGCCGAGCGGCTTGCGGCGCTCGACGCGGAGATCGCCCGGCTCACGCTCCTGCGGCGGAGTCCGGCCGAGGCCGCGGCAGCCGGCGGGGCTGAGGACGAGCGGGCGCCCGGGGAGGCTCCTCGGTCCGCCTGAACGGGGATCGCCGCACCGGTGGCGCGACCGGTGCGGCGGGGCGGTGGCCCGGCGGGCGGCTACTTCTGCCAGCCCACGGTCTCCGGCAGCGGGGTGCCGAAGATGGTGGCGCCGACGTTGGCGAGGCCGTTGCGGACGCCGTAGATGGAGGGGCCGCTGAAGAGCGGCAGGTAGCCGTACTGGGCGAGGGCCTTGCGCTCGACGGCGTTGGCGCGGGCGGTCTGCTCGTCGAGGTCGGCGACGGCGCCGACGGCGCGGATCTCCTTGTCGAGCTCGGGGGTGCCGATGCCCACCAGGTTGGAGGCGCTGTCCGTGCAGTAGAACTCGCACAGGTAGCGGGTGCCGAAGGGGTCGCCGGAGCGGTTGCCGACGAGGAAGATGTCGAAGCTGCGCTCGCTGAGGATCTTGGCGAAGTCGGCCTCGGTGGAGGTCTTGAGCTCGATCTGGATGCCGACGGGCTTGAGCATCTGCACGAGGGCGCCGGCGGTGGCCTTCTCCAGCGGGTCGTCGCCGCGCAGGGTGTAGGAGACGGTGAGCTTCCTGCCGTCCTTCTCGCGGATGCCGTCGGCGCCGGGCTTCCAGCCCGCGGCGTCCAGGAGCTTCCTGGCGTCGTCCGGGTCGTGCTTGACGACGGCGCCGACGTTGTCGGAGTAGCCCTTCTGGAAGCTGAAGAGCAGCAGGGAGCCGGGCAGCGGCTCGCTGTAGTCGCCGAGGCCCTGGAACTGGATCCTGGCGATCTGGGTGCGGTCGATGCTCTCCAGGAGGGCCTTGCGGACCTGGAGGTCCTTCAGGTTGGGCGACTTGGCGTTGACGTAGAAGGAGTACGCGAAGGGGCTGCCGCCCTGGCGGATCTCGGTGCCGGCCACGCCGGAGAGGCGCTTGAGGCCTTCGGCGTCGCCGGCGGCGGTGTAGTCGATCTGGCCGTTCTTGAAGGCGTTGGCGGCGGCGTCCGACTCCAGGTTGACGTAGACGCGCCGGTCGAGCTTGCCCTTCTTGCCCCACCACTTGGGGTTGCGGACGAAGGTGAGGTCACCGCCCTTGGCGTCGAACTTGCCGACCGTGTAGGGGCCGGCGCCCCATTCGGGGTGGACCTGCTTGACGTAGGCGTCGTTGTAGGCGGCGACGGTGGCGGCCTTGGGGTGCAGGAAGGTGGTGAAGAGGCTCGACCACCAGGGTGCGACGCCCTTGAAGCCGATGACGGCCTGCTTGGCGTCCTTGCCGCGGGTGACCGAGGTGATGTGGCGGTAGCCCTCGGTGTCGGCGGCGTTGTACTTCTTGTCGGCGCCGTTGTTGGCCTGCCAGGTCGCCTTGACGGCCGTCCAGTCGATCGGGGTGCCGTCGTTGTAGGTGGCCTTGGGGTTGAGGGTGAGCACGACCCGCTGGTTGCCGCCGGTGACGTCGACCTTGACGTCGGTGAGGTAGTCGGGGTTGTACTGCGTCTCGCCGGTGGGCGAGTACGTGATGACGTCGGGGTTGTACCAGAACCAGACGCGCTTGGCGGTGAGCGTGGCGTTGGCGTTGAAGGGGTTGCCCTGGTCGTCGATGGTGCCCGCGGTGGTGTAGGTGCCGCCGTCCTTGAGGTTCTCGTACGGCTGGGGGTTGTAGTCGACCTTCGCCGAGGCCGCGGCCGGGGTGGCCGCGCCGCCGGCGCCCTTTCCGGCGCCCGGGGTGCCGGGGCCGGAGGCGCTGCAGGCCGTGACGGCCAGGGTGAGGGCCGCGGTCAGGGCGGCTGCGGGGACGGCGCTTCTCGCTCGCATGGCGGGGTGGTTCCTCATCTCGGTGGTACGGGTGTGGGGTCTCGGGCCGCGCCCGAGGCCTGGCGGCCGGGGGCGCGGGCGGGTGGTGCGGGGTTCAGCGGGCGTGGCAGGCGTGGTGGTGGTCGGAGCCGGGCGCGGCCGGGCGCGGGGCGGGGCGCTCGGTGCGGCACCGCTGCCGCAGCTCCTCGTCCAGGCGCGCGTACAGCGGACAGCGCTCGACGAAGACGCACCCTTGCGGGAGGCGGGCGGCGCTGGGCTGCTCGCCGCGGAGCACGATCCGTTCGCGGGTGCGCTCGCTCCGGGGGTCGGGCACCGGGACGGCCGAGAGCAGGGCCTCGGTGTAGGGGTGCCGGGGGCGCGCGAAGAGCTCCTCGGTGGGGGCGCTCTCGACGATGTGGCCGAGGTACATGACGGCGACCCGGTCGGCGAAGTGCCGCATCACGGCGAGGTCGTGCGCGACGACCAGGTAGGCCAGGCCGAGTTCGCGCTTGAGCCGGGTGAGCAGGTTGACGATTCCGGCCTGTACGGAGACGTCGAGGGCGGAGACGGGTTCGTCGAGGACCACGACCCGGGGCTGGGTCGCGAGGGCGCGGGCGATGCCGACGCGCTGCCGCTGCCCGCCGGACAGGGCGGCCGGGAAGCGGTCGGTGACGGAGGCGTCGAGGCGGACCAGGTCCAGGAGTTCGGCGACCCGGGTCCGGGTCGCCGTCCGGTCGGCGCCGGCCGCCTGGAGGGGTTCGGCGAGCAGCTGGGAGACCGTCAGCCGGGGGTCGAGGGCGCCGGCGGGGTCCTGCATGACGATCTGTACGGCGCCGCGCAGTGCGCGCAGCCGTTCGGCGGTGCCGGGGGCGGCGACGTCGGTGCCGGTGATCTCGATGCGGCCGCGCTCCGGCGGCCGCAGCCGCAGGATCTCCAGGAGGGTGGTGGTCTTGCCGCTGCCGGACTCCCCCACCAGGCCGAGGGTCTCGCCGGCCCGCAGCTCGAACGCGACGTCGCTGACCGCGTGCAGCGTGCCGACCCGGCGCTTGAGGAGGGCTCCCTTGGTGACGGGGAAGGTCTTGGCCAGGCCGGTCACCCGCAGCACGACCTCGCCCGGCGCGCCGGCGGCGTCGGCGGATTCGGCAGGGTCGGTGGAGTCGGTGGGGTCCGCGCCGTCCGGGGACGGCTGGGCGAAGAGCGCCGCCGCGTCCAGCCGTCCGTCGGCGATCTCCTCGGCGCGCAGGCAGGCGACGAGGCCGTGCCCGGCGACGGGGGTCGCGGCGGGTTCCTCCGTGCGGCAGCGGTCGAGCGCGGCGGGGCAGCGGGCCGCGAAGGGGCAGCCGGGCGGGAGGGCCACGAGGGAGGGGGGTTCGCCGGCGATCGGGACGAGCGGGCGGTTCCTCGGCGCGTCGGGCCGGGGCACGGCGCCGAGCAGGCCGATGGTGTAGGGCATGGCGGGGCGCCGGAACAGCGCGTCGGCGCCGGCCCGTTCGACGATCCTCCCGGCGTACATCACGGCGACGTCGTCGGCGTACCCGGCGACGACTCCGAGGTCGTGGGTGATCAGGACGAGGCCGGCTCCGGTCTCCCGCTGGGCGGTCCGCAGCACGTCCAAGATCTGGGCCTGCACGGTGACGTCGAGGGCGGTGGTGGGTTCGTCGGCGACGAGGACGGACGGGGAGTTCGCCATGGCGAGGGCGATGACGACGCGCTGGCGCATCCCGCCGGAGAACTCGTGGGGGAAGGAGCGGGCCCGGCGGTGCGGCTCGGGGATGCCGACCAGGTCGAGGAGTTCGACGGCACGGTTCCAGGCGGCCTGCCGGCTCAGGTCCTGGTGCACGCGCAGGGCGTCGGCGAGCTGGCGGCCGACGGAGAAGATCGGGGTGAGCGCGGACAGCGGGTCCTGGAAGACCATGCCGATGTCCTTGCCGCGGATCCGGGAGAGGCGCTTGTCGTCCAGGCCGACCAGGTCGCGGCCGCCGAGCAGCACCTGCCCGGACACCCGGGCGGTCGGCGGCAGCAGTCCCATCACGCCCATGGCGGTGGCGGACTTGCCGGAGCCGGACTCGCCGACGATGCCGAGCGTGCGGCCGGGCAGCAGGTCGAAGCCGACGCCGCGCACGGCGGCGACGGGGCCGGCCTCGGAAGGGAAGGAGATCTCCAGGTCGCGGACCGAGAGGACGGGTTCGCGGGCGGTGGCGGAGCCGGGAGTGCCGGGGGCGGCGGAGGTGAGGGTGAAGGTCATCGGGCGCCTCCCGAGGCCGCCGAGGAGGAGGTGGGGTCGAGGGCGTCGCGCAGTCCGTCGCCGACGAGCGTCATGGAGACCGTGAGCAGCACGAGGAGGCCGGCGGGGAAGGCGAACAGCCACGGCGCGCTGGTGATGGTGCCGGAGCCGTCGGCGAGCATGGTGCCGAGGGAGACGTCGGGGGTCTGCACCCCGAAGCCGAGGAAGGACAGGGCGGTCTCGCTCAGCACGGTGGCGACGACCCCGAGGGTCAGGTTGACCACGAGCAGGGAGCCGAGGTTGGGGATGATGTGCCGCAGCACGATCCGCCAGGGCCGCACGCCCATGAACTCGGCGGCCAGCACGTAGTCGCGCTCGCGCAGCGAGGTGGACAGCGCCCAGACGACGCGGGCGGTGGTCATCCAGCCGAAGACGGTGAGCACCAGGATCAGCACCCGCCAGTCGCCGGCGAGGCGGTGCGAGACCAGGGCGAGGATGAGGAAGGAGGGCACGACCAGCAGGAAGTGGATGAGCGCGAGGGTCGCCTTCTCCACCCGGCCGCCGAGGTACGCGGCTCCGGCGCCGATCACCGCGGCGAGCAGGATCGTCAGGACCGAGACGCTGACCGCGATCACCAGCGAGCGCCGCAGGCCGTGCACGGCTTCGGCGTACACGTCGTTGCCGCCCTGGTTGGTGCCGAAGTAGTGGACCGCGCCGGGCGGCTGGGTGAGCGCGGTGAAGTCGGCGTCGGTGTGGGCGTAGGGGGTGAGGAGTCCGCCGAGGAGGCTGAACAGCACCAGGAGCAGGAACAGGGCCGTGCCGAGCAGTGCCCCGCGGTTGCGGGCGAAGCGCCGCAGGCGCAGCCGGCCGTGTCCGGCGCGGGGCGCCGGGGCGGCCTGGGCGGCGACGGGACTGGCGGGTACGGCGCGCGGGGTGGTGGGTGCGGTCATGTCAGCTCACCCGCACCCGGGGGTCGAGCAGGACGACGGCGAGGTCGGCGAGGATCGCGCCGACGGCGGTCATCGCGGCGCCGAAGGCGGCCACGGCGACGGTGCCGTGCACGTCGTTCTTGCTGATGGTCTGGATGAAGTACTGGCCCATGCCGTTCCAGCCGAAGACGGTCTCGGTGATGACCGCGCCGGTGAAGATGGCCGGGATGCCGAAGGCCACGGAGGTGGCGGTCGGGATCAGCGAGGCGCGCAGCGCGTGCCGGCGGATGGCCTGCGCGCGGGTGAGGCCGGTGGCGCGCGCGGTGCGGACGAAGTCCGAGCCGATGGCGTCGAGCAGCAGCGTGCGCTGGGTCAGGTGGTAGCCGACGTAGCCGAGCAGGGTCAGGCTGAGGGTCGGCAGGATGAGGTGCTGGAGGCGGTCGACGAGCGTCGGCAGGAAGCCCTCGACGGTCGGGGACTTCTCCCCCGCGACGTACAGGAAGCGCAGTCCGAGATCCTGGTTGAGCCGGATGCCGACGAGGACGACGGCGAGCGCGGCGACGGCGGTGGGGACGTTGAAGAGGAGCACCGACACCAGTTGGGTCAGGCGGTCCCACCAGCCGTACTGGCGGGACGCCCCGGCCACGCTGAGCGCGACGCCGAGGAGCACCGACAGGAGCGTGGCGAGGGTGACCAGCTGGCCGCTGACCAGCACGCGGAAGCCGATCTCGGAGTTCACGGAGGCGCCGACCGGTGACCTGCCCCAGTCGAAGTGGAGGACCACGTCGCTGAACCAGCCCCACCAGCGCTCCACGAGCGGCACCCGGGGGTCCAGGTTGTACGGGGCCAGGGCCTGGTCGATCTGGGCCTCGGTGCGCACCGGGCGGGTGTCCTTGTAGTTGGCCCGCGGGTCGAGGAACCAGGCGGCGAGCAGATAGGTGACGTTGGTGGCGACCACGATCATGGCCAGCCACCCCAGGGTCTTGCGCGTCAGATGGCGGAGCACGAGCCCGCCCTTCCGTGCGCCGGAACGGTGGTCGCGGCGCGGGGCGCGAGGGCCGGGGCGGGGGCCGGCGGCGTGCCGGTTCTGGGCATGGTCGTCGTGGCTTTCCGGTAGGGAGGGGACGCGGCCGCCGTGCGGCGGTGCCGTGTCCCCGGCATGGCATGACTCCGGACACCCCTCCTCCGATTCGGAGGGGAAGGAGGCCGGTCAAGATCGATTCTGGAGTGGCGCTCCGTCGCGGGGGAAGGAGTCGAAGGTGTCTGTCATGCGACTGCAAAAGCGGCGTCACAATCGGCGGGGCCGGCGGGAGGTCGGGGAGGATTCGCCCGGCTGGCGGCTTCCGGGGTTCGGGCGCGCGGGGACGGTGCAATACCTGGGGCAGGAGGCAACCAGGTGACAGAGTTCCGCGCACGGGCGGCCCGGCTCGCTGCCCGCACCGCCGACCGGGCGCGGCGGCTGCGGCACGACCCCTTCGTCGTCCAGACCCTGCGGTCCACGGCGGCGGCGACGATCAGTTACGTGGTCGCGCTCTGGCTCAGCAGCGAACCGGCCCCGCTGACCGCGCCGCTGACGGCGCTGCTCGTCGTGCAGGTCACCCTCTACTCGACGCTCACCACGAGTCTGCGCCGGGTGAACTCGGTGGTGGTCGGCGTGCTCATCGCCATCGGGTTCAGCGCGATCGTCGGTCTCTCGTGGTGGAGCCTGGCCCTGATCATCCTGGCCTCGCTGGTCGTGGGGCGGTTCGTGAAGGTGGAGGAGTTCATCCCCGAGGTCGCGATCAGCGCGATGCTGGTGCTCGGGGTCACGCAGGTCGCCGACACCGCCTGGGACCGTGTCCTGGAGACCGTCATCGGCGCCGCGGTGGGGCTGCTCTTCAACCTGCTGCTCGCGCCGCCGGTCTGGGTCGACACGGCGGGCGACTCCATCGAGGACCTCGCCCGGCGGATGCGCCGGCTGCTGCTCGACGTGTCCGAGGAGTTCACCGGCGCGCCGCCGGTGGAGCGGGCGGCGGCCCGGCTGCACGAGGCCCGGCGGCTCGACAACGACGTGGCCGAGGTGGACGCGGCGCTGCGCACGGCCGAGGACAGCCTGCGGCTCAACCCGCGGGTCAAGGAGGGTCTGCTGCACCGCATCATGCTGCGCACGGGCCTGGACACCCTGGAGATCTGTGCCGTGGTGCTGCGCGTCCTCGCCCGCAGCGTCACCGACCTCGCGAAGGTACGGGCCGGGCGGCGGCTGCTCCCCGAACCGGCCGCCGTGGTGCTCCAGGAGACGGCCCAGCACGCCGCCGACGCCTTCGTCAGCTACGCGGTGCTCGTCACGGCCCTCGACAGCCGCTCGGCCGAGGCGGCCGAGACCCGGCTCGCGGGCGAGCTGCGGGCCGCCCGCTCCCGCCGGGCGCACGCCGCCGAACTCCTGCTGTCCGGCGCCCTGCGGGATCCGGGCCACTGGCAGCTCTACGGCGCGCTGCTCGCCGAGTTCGACCGCGTGCTCGACGAGCTCGACCCCGAGCACCGGGGCCGCCGCCTCATGGAGGAGCTGGACCGCCACGCCCGGGAGCGCCGGGAGCGGCGGCGCCGGCTCTCCAGGGGTGCGGGCAGCACCCGCGTGGAGCGCTGACGGCCCCGTACGAGGGAAAGGCCCGGATGCCGGGCGCGGCTCAGGGACGCCCGTGGTCCCCGTGACCGCCCTGGTCCCCGTGGCCGCCCTGGTCGCCGTGGCCCGGGTGCTCGTCGCCGTGGGCGAGCAGGGCGCAGACGAAGGTCTCCTCCGTGGCGCGCAGTCGGGCGAGCAGGGCCGGGTCGAGCGTGGCCTGGGTGGTCACGGAGACCGTGACGGAGCGCCGGCCGTCGGGGGTGGCGGCGGCGAACTGGGTGTAGCCGGGGGTGTTGCCGGTGTGCCCGAGGACGGTGCCGCAACGGGTGGTGTAGCGGAAGAGCGCGAGTCCGGCCGCGTTGGTGCCCGGGCCGGCCGGTTCGGAGGCCCCGCCGGGCAGGAAGTCCTGCTGGGCGGCCCGGGTGGCGGGGCCGAGGAGGCGGGGTCCGGCGTAGCCGCCGACGAAGGTGGCGAGGTCGGCCGGGGTGGAGACGATGCCGCCGGAGGCCCAGGCGCCGGACGCGCTGATCGCCTCGCTGACGTCCTCCGGCGGCTCGCCCGGCTCGACGGCGTAGCCGTGCAGGTAGGGGCGGGGCAGCCGGTAGCCCTGGGGCAGGCTGGTGTCCCGGAGGCCGAGCGGCCGGTACACCAGCTCGCGCAGCAGGTCCTCGTAACGGCGGCCGGTGGCCTGTTCGGCCATCAGGGCGACGGCGATGTTGTCCGAGTTGGAGTAGCCGTAGCGGCTGCCGGGCGCGAAGAGGAGGTCCTGGCCGGCCACGAAGTCGAGGAGCCGGCGGGAGTCGAAGTGGTGGCGGGGGTCGGCGCGGACGAGGTCCTGGAAGGCCTTGCTGCGGCTGAAGTCGGGCAGGCCGCTGGTGTGCTGGAGGAGCTGGCGCAGCGTCACCGCGTGCCAGTCCTTCGCGAGGTGGGGCAGCCGTCCGCCGATGGTGTCGTCGAGGGCGAGGGCCTGCCGGTCCACGAGGCCGAGGGCGACGGCGCCGCTGAACGCCTTGGCCGCGCTCGCGATCCGCATGTGGTCCCGGGCCCGCGGCGGGCGGCCGGTGCCGGTCTCGGCGGTGCCGGCCCGGTAGACCTGCCGCACGCCGTCGCGGGTGAGGACGGCGATCGCGCCGGGCGGGCCGCCGGGCGAGGCGACCAGGTCGGCCAGGGCGCGGCGGAGTCCCTCGTCGTGGGGGCCGTGGCCGGCCGGCGGGGGCGGGCCCGCGGCGACGGGGGTCGCCGCGGTGCCGGTCAGCACGGCCGCGGCGATCAGGGCCGCGGCGACGGCCCGCCGGGCGGCCCGTCGGCCGGTGCGGGGTGCGGGGGCGGATACGGGCACGTGGGGCCTCCTTCGGGCGGGGCATCGCTGGGAGGGCGCCCGCAGCCACGGCGGGCGCCCCGCCGCACCAGCTTCGGCGCCCGCCCCGGCGGCCGCCGCCCGGGCGCCCGCCGCGTGCGCCATCTGGCCGTAGCGCGGGGGCGGCTCAGAAGCGGGGGCCCGGCAGCAGCGGAAGGAGGCCGGAGCAGTCGTGGCCGCCGCTGGGGTCCGGGGCGTGGAGCCAGTAGACCGACAGGGCGAGCAGCGCGAGGACCGGGAGGGTGAGCAGGGCGGAGGCGCTCGCGAGCCGGCGCCCCGGGGCCGGTGCGCCGCCGGGGCGGGTCCGGTGGCGTACGTACGTCAGGAGGGCGGCGACCGCGCAGGCGAGACCGGCCCAGGAGGTGACGTGCATCCGGAGGGAGGGGCCGAGGTAGCGGCAGTGCTGGAAGGTGTCGGAGTCGAAGGCGATCCGGGCGGCCAGCAGTGCCGCTGCGGCGAGGGCCAGTGCGGGCACGAGGAGCGCGGGGGCGCGCCGGGCCCCGGTGCCTCGCCGTGTGGGTCGGTCCCCGTGCGCGTCCATCGTCCCGCCACCCCCGCCATCGGTGTCATGTCCACAGTCGACGGGATCCTATGCCGGGCCCGACACCGACCATTCTCACCTACTTGCAGTCGCCCTCTATCCGCTTCAGCCGGTTTTTGTCTCACCGGAGTATCCTGGGTCTCGTACCACCGGAAGGAGCACGCACCCATGACCGCCACGGACCCCGCGCTCACCGCCCTGGCCAGCGGGTGGGGCGCGCTCTCCCTGCTGCACGGCCGGATCGAGTCGCACATCGAGCGCGCCCTGCAGTCGGGTCACGGCCTGAGCGCGCGGGAGTACTCGCTGCTCGACGTGCTCAGCCGGCAGCACGACGGCGAGGGCGGGCACCTGCAGATGAAGCAGGTCGCCGACGCGGTCGTGCTCAGCCAGAGCGCCACGACCCGCCTCGTCAGCCGTCTGGAGGACCGGGGGCTGCTGTCCCGCTATCTGTGCCCCACCGACCGGCGCGGCATCTACACCGACGTCACCCCGGCGGGCCGGAAGCTTCTCGACGAGGCCCGGCCGACCAATGACGCGGCGCTCCGCCGGGCCCTGGACGAGGCCTCCGCGCATCCGGAGCTGGCTCCGCTGGTCGCGGCGGTCGAGACCCTGGACATCCCGGCCCAGCGCGCCTGACAGCACCGCACCCACCTGGGCGGATGCCCGGAGGGCCAGCCCCGCCGATCGCCACCGGCCCGTGCCGCGCTCGGCAACGCGCCGGTGCGAGGTGGCTACGGGGTGACGCAGCTGATGGAGCCGGCCGGGAAGTCGTTGCCGGTCGAGGTGGCCGTGAAGCCGAAGGTGACGCTGCCCTCGGGCGGGACGGTGCGGTTGTAGTCGAGGTTCGCGACGGTGAGCGTGCCGTCGGATCCCGTACTCAGGGCTCCGTTCCAGACGCTGGTGAGCTGGGTGCCGGCGCCGGGCTTCCACCGCACGGCCCAGCCGTCACGGGCCGTCGTGGTGTGGTTCATCACCTCGACGGAGCCCTGGAAGCCGCCGCTCCAGGCGTTGGTCACGCGGTAGACGGCCATGCACCCGGTGTGCGGATCGGTCGGCGTGGACGTCGGGGTCGAAGTGGGAGTGGGCGTGGGCGTGGGAGTGGGCGTCGGAGTCGGGGTGGGCGTGGGCGTCGGCGTGGGCGTGCCGCCCGAGCCGCGGATGCCGGTGACCTCGCCGTTGCCACCGTCGAAGACGATGTCGGAGCAGGAGAAGAAGTTCTCCTGGCTGTCCGAGCGGACCCACTGGATGAACATCACCGCGTCGCCGGAGCGCCCCGCCGGCAGGGTCAGGTTCCAGTAGTAGTGACCCCCGTCCGTGCCCGGGGAGCCGGTCTGCGGCGGGTCAGTGACGGTCTGGATCAACTCCAGGTCGTCCCAGCCGAGTTCCGAGGTGGGCGAGTAGCCGGGCTTGGACAGGTAGACCCGGAAGGAACCGGGGTGCGCGGCCCAGTTGCTGTGATTGACCTGGATCGTCTTCCCGGAGGTGAGGTGGGTGCGGGGCCAGTCGGCGCGGGGGGCGTTGTATCCGGTGAAGTCGTACGGCGACCGGTCTCCGGCACTGCACAGCTTCCCGTCCGGAACGTAGCCGGGGCCGCGTCCGCCCGCGTTCGAGTCGAGCACGGCGAACCAGTTGTAGAGCGACGAGGCGCCGCTCTGGGCGAGCGCCGCCTTGCACGCCGGGTTGGTCGGGTCCATCGAGCCGGTGCCGGTCCTGGCGTCGAGGTAGCAGAGGTAGGTGCGCGATCCGGGCGTCATCGTGACGCCGTGCGCCTGGACGCTGCTCTGGCCCAGCAGTACCAGGGCGATTCCGCCGAGCAGGGTCGCGAAGACCGCCCCCAGCGAGAGCAGTCGCTTCTTGCGTCGAGCCATGGATGTCCTCCTGTGCCTGTTCAGGGGTGATCCGGGGCCTTACGCCCCTCCGCACGAGGGGATGGGAGCGCTCCCACTCCCGTTCTGGAGGGGACTGTAGGAGTTGGCCGTGTGCCTGACAACCCGTCGGCGGCGGGCCGCCCCGAAGGAATCCGGAAGGAGCAGGTCGGCGGGGCGCAGCCTCGGGCCGCTGCTCCGCCGAAGCCCGAGCGTTTGGGGAGCGCTCCCGAACAGGCCCGCTTCCGCCGTCTCCCCGGAGGGGTGCCGGGCGTCCCTCAGGCCGACCCGCACACCACCAGCCGGGTCCGCAGGATCACATGGCGCCAGGCGACCTCGGGTCGCTCCATCTCCTCCAGCAGCAGCCTCACCACGGTCCGGCCGATCTCCCCCATGGGCTGGCGGACGGTGGTCAGCGGCGGCTCGGTCCGTTCGGCCAGCTCGAAGTCGTCGAAGCCGACCACCGCCACGTCCTCGGGCACCCTCCGCCCCGCCGCGCGCAGGGCGTCGAGCGCACCGGCGGCCATGCTGTCGGAGGCGGCGAAGACGGCGTCGACCTCGGGGTGCCGCTCCAGCAGCCCGACCATCGCCCGCCGTCCGCTGGCCTCCGTGAAGTCGCCTTCCGCCACCAGGGACGGCAGCTCGGGCAGCCCGGCATCGGCGAGCGCCTCCCGGTAGCCGCGCAGCCTGCACTCGGCGACGTACATCTCGGGCGGCCCGGTGATCGTGGCGACCACCCTCCGTCCGCGGCCGGCCAGACGGCCGACCGCGGCGCGCGCGCCGCCGACGTTGTCCGTGTCCACGTACGTCACCCGCTCGTCGCCCGAACGCCTGCCCAACAGCACCGTGGGCAGCCGCGCGCCGGCGAGCATGTCGGGCAGGGCGTCCTCGACCGGGACCGACATCAGCAGCACCCCGTCGACGCGTCCGCCGCGCACGTACTCCACGAGCCGCTGCCGCTCGTCGTCCGTGCGGGCGAGGGTGAGCAGCAGCTGCAGCTTCGCCTCGGCCAAGGCCTCGCCGACCGCGCGCACGACCTCCGAGAAGAAGGGCTCGCCGAACAGCCGCCAGTCCGTCTTCGTCATCACCAGCGCGACCGCGCCGGCCCGGCGCCCGGCCAGTGAACGCGCCGCCAGGTTGGGCACGTAGCCCAGCTCTTCGATGGCTTGCCGCACGGCGCGGCGGGTGGAGTCCCGGACGCCCGAGGCGTTGTTGATCACCCGGGAGACCGTTCCCCGGCCCACTCCGGCGAGGGCGGCCACCTCTTCCAGCGTCGGTGTGCCCGAACCGCGTCTCAGCATCGTGACACCCCCAAGAGCCCACGATCTTACGGCCGGCCGAGCGCGCTCCGGACGGCCCCGCGCGGGCCGACCAAGGCCCCGGCCGCTCAAAACCCTTTCTCCCTGACCGAGTTGAGCGCGCATCCGGTCCCGTTCCGGACGTTGACGCCCCGGCACTCCAGCCACGAGTATGACCCCCGCCCGATGGGAGCGCTCCCACTTTCCCGGGCCACCCCCCTGTCTCCCGTGAGGAGCCGAGACGTGAACCAACGCAGAACCGCCCTGCTCTCCCTGACGGCCCTGCTCGCAGCGGGCCTCACGACGATCCCCGCCGGGCCGGCGGGGGCGGACGAGGTCGAGCGGGTCAGGAACGGCACGTTCGAGACGGGCATCGACTCGTGGTGGACGAGCGGTGTCACCGCCGGACCGGCCGACGGCGGACTCTGCGCCGACGTGCCCGGCGGCACCGCGAACCCGTGGGACGCGGCCGTCGGCCAGAACGACCTCACGCTCGCCAAGGGCGAGTCGTACCGCTTCAGCTTCCACGCGACCGGCGCGCCGGAGGGCAACTCCGTGCGCGCCGTCGTGGGTCTCCAAGTGGCGCCGTACGACGCGTACTACGAGGTCACGCCGCAGGTGAGCGTCTCCGGCAACACGTACACGTACACCTTCACCTCGCCCGTCGACACCCCGCAGGGTCAGGTCGCCTTCCAGCTCGGCGGCGGCGCGGCCCCCTGGCGCTTCTGCCTGGACGACGTCTCCCTGCTGGGCGGCGTCCCGCCGGAGGAGTACAAGCCCGACACCGGCCCGCGGGTCCGGGTCAACCAGGTCGCCTACCTGCCCGGCGGGCCGAAGAACGCCACCGTCGTCACCGAGGCGACCGAGCCGCTGCCCTGGCAGTTGAAGAACGCGGCCGGCGCCGTCGTCGCGAGCGGCCGGAGCGTGCCGCGCGGCGTGGACCCCTCCTCCGGGCAGAACGTCCACTCGATCGACTTCGGCACCTACCGCAGGGCCGGGTCGGGCCTCACTCTGGTCGCCGACGGCGAGACCAGCCGGCCCTTCGACATCGGCACCGCCGCCTACGAGAGGCTCCGTCTGGACGCCGCGAAGTTCTACTACACCCAGCGCAGCGGCGTGGAGATCCGGGACGACCTGCGGCCCGGGTACGGTCGCGCCGCCGGTCACGTGGACGTCGCCCCCAACCAGGGCGACGGGGCCGTGCCCTGCCGGCCCGGCGTCTGCGACTACACGCTGGACGTCACCGGCGGCTGGTACGACGCCGGAGACCACGGCAAGTACGTCGTCAACGGCGGCATCTCCGTCTGGCAGCTCCTCAGCACGTACGAGCGCGCCCGCCTCGCCCGCACCGGGCACGCCGAGCGGCTGGGCGACGGCACCCTGAACATCCCGGAGAGCGGCAACAGGGTGCCGGACATCCTGGACGAGGCCCGCTGGGAGCTGGAGTTCCTGCTCAGGATGCAGGTGCCGGACGGCGAGCCGCTCGCCGGCATGGTCCACCACAAGATCCACGACGAGCAGTGGACCGGCCTGCCGCTGATGCCCGCCGCCGATCCGCAGAAGCGCGAACTGCACCCCCCGAGCACCGCCGCCACCCTGAACCTGGCGGCGACCGCCGCGCAGGCGGCCCGCCTCTACCGGCCCTACGACCGGCAGTTCGCCGCCACCGCGCTGGCCGCCGCCCGCAAGGCCTGGGCCGCGGCCCTCGCCCACCCGGACGTCCTCGCCTCCGACAGCGACGGGATCGGCGGCGGCACCTACGCCGACCCCGACGTCTCCGACGAGTTCTACTGGGCCGCCGCCGAGCTGTATCTGACCACCGGCGGGCGGGAGTTCCGGGACCACGTCCTGAACTCGCCGGTCCACACCGCCGACGTCTTCGGGCCGGTCAGCTTCGACTGGGCGCGCACGGCCGCCCCCGCCCGCCTCGACCTGGCGACCGTCCCGAACCTGCTGCCCTCCCGCGACCGGGTCCGCCGGTCCGTGCGCGAGGCCGCCGACCGCTACCTGGCCACCCTGAAGGCGCACCCGTACGGCATGCCGTACGCCCCCGAGGGCCAGCGGTACGACTGGGGCTCGACCCACCAGATCCTCAACAACGCCACCGTCCTCGCCACGGCGTACGACCTCACGGGCAGCGCGGCCTACCGCGACGGAGCGCTCCAGAGCATGGACTACGTCCTCGGCCGCAACGCGCTGAACCTCTCCTACGTCACCGGCTACGGCGAGGTCAGCGCCCAGAACCAGCACAGCCGCTGGTACGCCCACCAGCTCGACCCCCGGCTGCCCCACCCGCCCGCCGGTTCGCTCGCCGGTGGCCCGAACTCCGGCATCCAGGACCCGCTGGCCCAGTCCAAGCTCCAGGGCTGCACCGGCCAGTTCTGCTACATCGACGACATCCAGTCCTGGTCCACCAACGAGCTGACCATCAACTGGAACTCCGCCCTGACCTGGATGGCCTCCTTCGTGGCCGACCAGGGCTGACCACGGCGGCGCCCCTCACACGGGAGCGCTCCCCGGCTCCCTCCCCCACCCGCACGAGGAGGAACACGGTGAAACGCCTCTTGGCCTGGCTCGCCACCTGCGCCACGGCCCTCGGCCTCACGGCCCTGACGGGCCCCCCGGCGGCTGCCGCCGCCGGCTGCTCGGTCGACTACACCGTCACGAGTCAGTGGCAGGGCGGCTTCCAGGCCGCCGTGAAGATCACCAACCTCGGTGATCCGGTCTCCGGGTGGGCGCTCACGTTCACCCTGCCGGACTCGGGACAGAAGGTCGTCCAGGGCTGGAACGCCACCTGGTCGCAGTCCGGCTCCAAGGTCACCGCCACCCCCGCCGACTGGAACCGCACGCTGGGCACCGGCGCCTCGACGGACCTGGGGTTCGTGGGCTCCTTCACGGGCTCCAACCCGAAGCCGACCGCGTTCGCGCTCGGCGGCGTCTCCTGCACGGGCTCCGTCGAACAGCCCCCGCCGGGCGGCGGGGAGCCCGGCCCGGGCACCGGCACCCCCGTGGGCATCAACGGAAAGGTCCACGTCTGCGGCGTGAAGCTGTGCAACCAGTACGACCGCCCCATCCAGCTGCGGGGCATGAGCACGCACGGCATCCAGTGGTTCGGCTCGTGCTACAACACCGCGTCCCTGGACGCGCTGGCGCGGGACTGGAAGGCGGACCTGCTGCGCATCGCCATGTACGTGCAGGAGAGCGGGTACGAGACCGACCCGGCCGGGTTCACCCAGCGCGTGAACGGCCTCGTCGACCAGGCCGAGGCCCGTGGCATGTACGCACTGATCGACTTCCACACCCTGACGCCGGGTGACCCCAACTACAACCTGGAGCGCGCGAAGACCTTCTTCGCGTCCGTCGCGGCGCGCAACGCGAACAAGACGAACGTGATCTACGAGATCGCCAACGAACCCAACGGTGTGAGCTGGACGGCCATCAAGAACTACGCCGAGCAGGTGATCCCGGTGATCCGGGCCGCCGACCCGGACGCCGTCGTCATCGTCGGCACCCGCGGCTGGTCCTCGCTGGGCGTCTCGGACGGCTCGGACGAGAGC
Source organism: Streptomyces sp. NPDC053541 (assembly GCF_044544705.1). Lineage (NCBI taxonomy): Bacteria > Bacillati > Actinomycetota > Actinomycetes > Kitasatosporales > Streptomycetaceae > Streptomyces > Streptomyces sp. NPDC053541. Next base: position 668,594 of record NZ_JBITXM010000003.1, on the reverse strand, counting down.
GAGATCGTCAACAACCCCGTGAACGCCACCAACATCATGTACGCGTTCCACTTCTATGCGGCGAGCCACAAGGACGTCTACCGCACCACCGTGAGCCGGGCCGCCTCGCGGCTCCCCCTTTTCGTGACGGAGTTCGGAACGGTGACCGCGACGGGCGGCGGGGCCCTGGACCGGGCCGGCACCACGGCCTGGCTGGACCTGCTCGATCAATTGAAGATCGGGTACGCGAACTGGACCTATTCCGACGCCGACGAGAGCAGCGCGGCCTTCCGGCCGGGCACCTGCAACGGCGGCGACTACAGCAGTAGCAGCGTGCTGACCGAGTCCGGCGCGCTGATCAAGAGCCGGGTCAGCAGCGCCGACGCCTTCCCCACCGGCTGACCCACCCCCGACGGGGCTCCGGCCGCCGATCCGGAGCCCCGTCCCCTCCCCGGTTCACCAGAACGCCCCCGACCCGGCCATACCCGCGTTTGCACTTATGGCGCGCGTGCAAGTATTGTCGAAGCATGCAAAGGGATCGTTCAAGCAATTCCGGACAGGGACGGACCATGCCGCTCGCCCTGCTCGCACTCGCCATCGGCGCCTTCGGAATCGGCACGACCGAGTTCGTGATCATGGGGCTGCTCCCCGAGATCGCCGCCGACTACGACGTCACCATCCCGACCGCCGGCCTGCTGGTCACCGGGTACGCGCTCGGCGTCGTCCTCGGCGCCCCGCTGCTCACCGTGCTCGGCACGAAGGTCAGCCGGAAGCGGATGCTCATGCTGCTCATGGGCCTGTTCGTGCTCGGCAACCTGCTCTCCGCGGTCGCCCCGAACTTCGGCCTCATGCTCACCGGCCGGGTCGTCGCCTCGCTCGCCCACGGCTCGTTCTTCGGCATCGGATCCGTCGTCGCCGCCGAGCTGGTCGCCCCGGAGAAGAAGGCCGGCGCCATCGCCACCATGTTCACCGGACTGACCGTCGCCAACATCGTCGGCGTGCCGCTCGGCACGTTCATCGGGCAGGCCGTCGGCTGGCGCACCACCTTCGCGATCGTCGCCGCACTCGGCGTGATCGGCCTGCTCGGCGTCGCGAAGCTCGTCCCCGCCATGCCCCGCGCCGAGGGCGCCCGGCTGCGCGGCGAGCTGCGCGCCTTCAGGAACCCGCAGGTGCTGCTCGCCATGGCGATGACCGTGCTCGGCTTCGGCGGCGTCTTCGCCGCGATCACCTACATCGCCCCCATGATGACCGAGGTCGCCGGCTACTCCGACGGGGCCGTGACCTGGCTGCTCGTGCTCTTCGGCGTGGGCATGTTCCTCGGCAACCTGATCGGCGGACGCTTCGCCGACCGGGCCCTGATGCCCCTGCTGTACGCCACCCTGGGCGGCCTCGCGGTCGTGCTCGCCCTGTTCACCGTGACCGCGCACAACAAGGTCCTCGCCGCGCTCACCGTCCTGCTCGTCGGGGCGCTCGGCTTCGCGACCGTGCCGCCGCTGCAGAAGCGCGTCCTCGACCAGGCGCACGGCGCGCCCACCCTGGCCTCGGCCGTGAACATCGGCGCCTTCAACCTCGGCAACGCGCTCGCCGCGTGGCTCGGCGGGCTCGTCATCTCGGCCGGCCTCGGCTTCACCTCCCCCAACTGGGTCGGCGCCGTCCTGGCCGCCGCCGCGCTGCTGCTCGCCTTCTGGTCGGCGGCCCTGGAGCGCCGGGCGCCCGCCAAGGGCGTCGCGGAAGGTGCCGGGCACGGCACGGTCGAGACCGCCGCCGTCACGGCGCAGGCCGCCCCCACCCCCGTACACCACTGACCCCCGCACCACCCGAACCCCCGATCCCCGGAAGGGCCCCATGAGCACCCCGCAGACCCGCACGCCGCAGGAGGTCTTCGCCGACCACGGGCGACGCCTCGGCACCGGCGACCTGGACCTCATCAGCGAGAACTACGCCGAGGACGCCGTCTTCGTCACTCCCGAGGGCGTCCTCACCGGACGCGCCGGAGTCCGCGAGGGCATCGGCCGGCTGCTCGCCGACCTCCCCGGAGCCGAGTGGCACCTGGCCCCGCAGTTCGCCGGAGACGTGCTCTTCCTCCAGTGGACCGCCACGGACAGCACCCACGAGGTCACCGACGGCGTCGACACCTTCGTCTTCCGCGACGGGCTCATCAGCGCCCAGACCGTCCGTTACACCCTGACCGACCGCACCGCCTGAGGAAACGCACCATCATGCACACCCCCGTGAACACCCCCACCGTCAAGCTGAACAACGGCGTCGAGATCCCCCAGCTCGGCTTCGGCGTCTTCCAGGTCCCGGACGACGAGACCACCGCCGCCGTCACCGCCGCCCTGGAGGCCGGCTACCGCTCGATCGACACCGCCGCGATCTACGGCAACGAGGCCGGCGTCGGCCGTGCGCTCGCCGCCTCCGGGATAGCCCGCGAGGAGCTCTTCGTCACCACCAAGCTGTGGAACGCCGATCAGGGGTACGAGGCCACGCTGCGGGCCTTCGACGACAGCCTGGCCAAGCTCGGCCTGGACCACGTCGACCTGTACCTGATCCACTGGCCCGCCCCGGCCCGCGACCTGTACCGCGACTCCTGGCGCGCGCTGGAGCGGCTGGCCGAGGAGGGCCGGATCCGCGCCGCCGGCGTGTCCAACTTCCAGCCCGAGCACCTGCGCCGGCTGATGGACGGGGCCGCGCTGACGCCGGTCGTCAACCAGATCGAGCTGCACCCCGCGCTCCAGCAGTCCGAGCTGCGCGCCGTCCACGCCGAGCACGGGATCGCCACCGAGGCGTGGAGCCCGCTGGCGCAGGGCGCGGTCCTCGACGACCCGGCGATCACCGCGATCGCGGCGGCGCACGGCAAGTCGCCGGCGCAGGTCGTGATCCGCTGGCACCTTCAGCTCGGCAACGTGGTCATCCCCAAGTCGGTCACCCCGGCCCGGATCCGCGCCAACGCCGAGGTGTTCGACTTCGCCCTCACGGACGCGGAGATGGCGACGATCGCCGGTCTCGACCGGGGGCTGCGCACCGGCCCCCACCCGGACGAGCTGAACTGACCCGCGTCAGGAGACCAGCGGGGCGTCCACCTCGGTGAGCTTCACCGTGCACAGGCCGCCCCGCTCGGTCGTCACGTCGGTGACCTTCAGCTGGGTGCCGGGGGCGAGGAGGTACTCCTCCTCGCCGGTGAACGCGGAGAAGCGGCGGATGCCGACCGCGCGGGCCGGGGTCACCTCGAACAGCGTGCGCCTGCCCCTGCTGCCCAGGAAGGCCCGGGCGACGCCCAGCTCCGAGGTGCAGGAGGAGACGCCCCACCAGGTCACGGTGGAGCCGAGCGGGTACTGGCGCCGCAGGTCGAGGGCGACTCCGCGCCACAGCGGCTCGGTGCGGACGGGCAGGCCGGAGACCGCGTCGAACAGCAGCCGCAGATACGGCAGATAGGGTGCGACGCGGCTGCGGTCGGGGGAGCGCAGCACGGCGTTGACGGTGCGGTAGAAGCCCGACTCGCAGGTGTAGAGGTGGAGCGCGGCGATGGCATCGGCGGACAGTCCGCCGCCGGCCTCCTCGTCGGCCCGGCGCTTGCCGAACTCGCGGGAGCGGTCGATGTGCCGGCCGAGACCGGCGAGCACCTCGGTCACCGGGGCGACGGCGTCCTCGAACGGCATCAGCGGGGTGTCGAACACGCCGGTGAGCGGCGGCAGGACCTGTCCCTCGTCCCGGACGCTGGTGAGCCGCTCCAGGTACAGCTGGTGCAGTTCCCTCGTGGAGGTGATGAAGGCGCCCATCCGCGCGGCGACGTCGGGGTCGGGGCCCGCGACTCCCGTGCCGGGGCCGGCGCCCTGCCCCGTACCGGCGGCGGGCTCGTTCCAGCCCTTGCTGGGCAGCCAGTCGACGGGGGCGGCGCCGAGCGACAGCAGGGCGTCGTTCACGGTGGCGAGGTGGTCGCCCTCGCAGAAGAGGTCGCCCTGTGCCGCCGGGTTGGCGTGGTCGAGGTGCCTGACCTCGACGCCCGGGTACTTCTTCTCCAGGCGCAGCACGGTGCGCTTGAGGCTGCGGGCGTGCGCGCCCCACCAGGCGAAGACGACGCCGCGGTCCTCGGGGTCCTCGGCCTCCTGCTTGGCCCGGAGGATCTCGTCGACGATCCGCTCGGCGACCGGCCGCCAGAAGGAGGTGTGCTGGTCGGTGCCCATGGCGCCGTCGGCGCTGGCAGTGAGCGAGGCGTTGAGCAGCAGCACGCCCTGGGTGAGCATGGCCTGGAACCACTCGGGCGGCTGGACCGTGTCGCGCTCCTTCAGGAGGGCGCGGACCTCGCCGACGGGGGTCTTCTTGGCGATGCCGTACTTCCACATCGCGGCGGCCTTGATGAGGCACCGGATGCTGACGACCCGCCCGAACTGGCTGTCCTTCCAGTCGCTGAAGGTGTTGTCGAACATCGCGATGCCGGTGGCGCTCTCCGGCCTCGGGTAGGGGTTCTGGCCGAAGACGACGACCTTCCACCGGTGTGCCGGCTGCGGCTTGAGCGCCTGGAAGGTGAGCTCGCGCACCGGGACGACCTGGGGGCTGCGGCCGGGGCCGATGAAGTGGGCGGCGTCGGGGCGGGCCTCGATGACGGGCTTGAGGACGGGCAGCCAGGGCTCGCCGCCGCCGCTGAAGAGCGCGGCGAGGGCCAGCGGGTCGTTCGGGTCGGGCTGGGGGGCGGGCGGGGTGGTGGCGTCGCTCACGGCGGAACTCCCGGTCGTGGTGGCTGCGGCAGGAAGGTGGTGCGAAGGGGTGTGGCCGGTGGCGCCCGCGGGGGCGTCGGCGGTCTGCGTGCCGGGGTCAGCGGCGAAAGGAATGCCCTTTCGGCGGCGTGATCCGCACCCTCGTGGTCTGCGGGACCTGGTCGATGCCGGCGAGCTGGGCGGTGAGGGTGGCGCGCAGCTCGTCGTCGTCCTCGAACCAGTGGTCGTGGAAGAGGGTGTAGCCGGTCCACATGAGGTTGGCGCAGATCCGGGCCGGGACGCGGCCGGTGGCGGCGCCCATGCCGACCAGGGCGACGGAGCGGATGCTCCCGGGTGCCTTCCTGTTCTGCCGGTGCACGGCCTGGAAGGCGGCCGCGCAGGCCAGGGCCACGTTGAGGGTCTCGCTCACGTTCTGCGAGGAGCCGACCATGGTCGGGGTGGAGATGACGAAACGCGGGACGCCGGCGCCGGAGGGCACGCACACGGCGCTGCCGACCGGCATGCGGCCCGCGAAGCGGTCGCGGATCGCGCGCTGCACCCGCAGCTGGATGCCGGCGCCGAGGTGCCGTTTGATCGCGGCGTCGACGCCGCCGTCCATCCGCCCCGCCGCGTTCGTCGGCGTGACCCAGGCGTCGACGTCCTCGGTGAGGATCGAGCCCTGCCGGATCTCGATCCCGGGGGTGTCGGCGAAGGCGGCCCGCCAGGCCTCCACCACCCGCGTGTTGACGTCGGTCAGGACCACCCTCGGCGTGGTGTCCGCACAGCCCTGGTACATCGAAGTCCCCCTGTCAGGAATGCTCTCTTCCAACACCCCCGACGCTATCGGGCACCACTGACAACGCCCCCGGACCGCAGGCCGGCTGACCGGCCGTCACCCCGCCGCTCGCCCGCCTCGCGGCTCCGGGTGACGACGGCGCCGAAGAGGGCGAGGCCCTTGACGAGCCTGGGCCGGTTCCGCCGCCACCGGCGACCCCGGCTGGCCCGCGCTCGGGGCGGACACCACGCCGGTGCGCCACTGGGCCGTGCCGGGCGACCACGTCTCGTACGCCGAGCCGGACGCGGGCCGCCGGGCGCTGTGGAAGGAGATCCCCTTCGGCCCGGTCCGGCTCCCGGAAGCGCCGGTGGGGGCACGCGCGCGTGACGGCGCGAGGGAGAACCGTAACCCTTCAGTGGAGGGTGAGGGTTCACTCGACCAGAGGTGACGTCCCGTCACCGTCCGGCACCGGCAGCGGAGGTGGGAGGCGGGCGCGGTACGTGCCCGTTCCGGGGCGATTGCCCGTGTCCGGCACCTCCCGCCCGGGGCCCGGCCGGCAGTACCGTGGAAGCCGTACGAGACGAGGAGGCCCGCTCATGAGTCCTCTGCCCCACGACATCGCCGGGTCCGCTCCCGGCTACGCCAGCCCGTACCGGCTCGAGGACCACGAGGGCCCGCAGACCCTGGCCGAGCTGCGCGCCGCGCTCGCCGACATCGATCCGGCCGAGCTGACCGCCTTCGACGCGCGTCTGGGCGCCGCCCGGTTCGGCACCGGTCACCGCTCGGTCATCGCCCAGGCCCGGCAGCTGGTCGCGATCCGGACCCGGCCCGAGGTGCGGGAGGCGATCCGCGCCTCGCTCGCCGGCGAGACGGAGCTGATGACGCTGGAGGACCTGTACGCCGAGCTCGACAAGGGCGGCGCCGCCTCGTGACCCACTGGAACGTCGAGATCCCCCGCAGGCTCTACCACGAGATCGCCCACCTCTCCCCCGGCGGCCGCCGCGCCCTGCACGACGCCCTGGCCGCGCTCGCCGACGACCCCCGGCCTCCCGAGTCCCGGCCCCAGCCGGTGCGCGGTGCGGAGCTGCGGCGCGTGGCCACGCAGCCGGCCGGGGACAACGGGCTCACCATCACGCTGCTGTACCGGGTGCACGACCCGGTGGGGAAGGCGGCGGGCCGGGTGGAGATCATCTTCCTGATCGCCGGGCCGTAGCCACCGGTCTCCCGGCCGCCGGCCCGCCGGTCGCTCCGGTGTGCCGCGCGGTCAGAACTTGCCCATGTGGCGAGCCGTGCGGTGGCCGAGGCGGGCGGTGAGGTCCTCGACGAAGGCGTCCGCGAGCGGGGGCCAGCCCCAGAACTCGAAGCAGAGCGTGCCCAGGGCATAGGAGTCGCACCACTCCCAACGGGTGACGGGCGAGGCGGTGCCGCAGGCGGGACAGGCGGCGTCCCCGGTGCCGGTGCGCTCCCAGGCCTCGACCGCGGCCCGGAACGGCGCCCAGACCTCCTCGTCGGCCACGAAGGACTCCGGGTAGCCGATGACGGTGGTGCGGACGGCACACTCCGGGCAGACGGCGTACGCGGGTTCGTCCTCGCCCTGGCCGCCCGCGTAGTGGTGGCGGCCGGTGATGACGGCGAGCGGTCCCGGGCCCCAGCCGGGGTCGCCCTGGACGGCGCGGGTCCAGTGCGGGCCCGCCGCGTACCCCTCGTCCGCGTGCGGGCTGTACATGCCCTCGCGGTCCCGCTCGCGGGTCACGACCCCCTCGGCGACGAGCCAGTCCAGGGCGCGGGCCGCGAGCTCCGCGGCCTCCCCGTCCGTGGCCTCCACGTCGACGACCCGCTCGAAATAGTCCCCCACTGCCCCTGCCCCTCCGGTGTCCGGTCCGGCCGCCGTCCTCGTCCGCGCCGGCCTGCTCGCCCCCACTCTGGCACCCCGCAGCGACAACCCGGCCCGCGGCCGCGGGATCAGTCCACCGGCCAGGTGTGCGCGGGGGCGTTGAGGTGCATGTACTCGATGTACTGACGGGTCATCCGGCGCAGCGCCTCGGGGCGGGGCAGATGGGTGACGTCGTGGAGGTGGTGGAAGGTCTCCGCCTGCCAGACGGCGCCGTTGCGGGCGGTGACGCAGCGCTGTTCGACGACGCCGAGGAGGGGTTCGCGCCACGCTGCGTCGAGGCCGAGGCGTTCGAGGCCGCGGTGGGCGAGCGGGAGCAGCCGGCGCAGCACGAGTTCGGTGACGGGGATCTGGCCCATGCCGGGCCAGAAGAGTTCGGCGTCGATGCCGCGGCGGGCGGCGGTGTGCAGGTTGTCCTCGGCGGCGGAGAAGGACATCCGGGTCCAGACGGGACGGTCCTCGTCGACGAGGGCGCGCAGCAGGCCGTAGTAGAAGGCTCCGTTGGACATGACGTCGGCGACGGTGGGCCCGGCCGGCAGGACGCGGTTCTCGACGCGCAGGTGCGGGACGCCGTCGACGACGGCGTAGACCGGCCGGTTCCAGCGGTAGACGGTGCCGTTGTGGAGGGTGAGTTCGGCGAGGTGGGGGATCTCGCCGCGGTCGAGGGCCGCTTCGGGGTCCTCGTCGTCGACGAGCGGCAGCAGGGCGGGGAAGTAGCGGGTGTTCTCCTCGAAGAGGTCGAAGACGCTGGTGATCCAGCGTTCCCCGAACCAGACGCGGGGGCGGACGCCCTGGATCCGGATCTCGTCGGGGCGGGTGTCGGTGGCCTGCTCGAAGAGGGGGATGCGGGTCTCGCTCCACAGTTCGCGGCCGAAGAGGAAGGGGGAGTTCGCGGCGAGCGCGACCTGGACGCCGGCGATGGCCTGGGCGGCGTTCCAGTGGGCGGCGAACTCGTCCGGGGCGACCTGGAGGTGGAACTGGGTGCTGGTGCAGGCGGCCTCGGGGGTGATGGTGTCGGCGTAGGTGCGGAGCCGTTCGACGCCCTCGATCTCGATGAGGAGGTCCTCGCCGCGGGCGGCGAAGATCTGTTCGTTGAGGAGGTGGTAGCGGGGGTTCTCGGAGAGGGCGTGGTGGTCGACGTCGCCGCGTTGCAGGGTGGGCAGGGTGCCGATCATGACGAGGTGGGCGCCGACGGCCGCGGCGCGGGCCTCCGCGTGGTCGAGGGCGCCGCGGATGTCGTTCTCCCAGGCCTCGGGGCCGCCGCCGGCGGCGAGCCGCCGGGGGGCGAGGTTGATCTCCAGGTTGAAGCGGCCCAGCTCGCTGGACCAGGCGGGGTCGGCGATGGCCTCCAGGGCCTCGGCGCTGCGCATGGCGGGGCGGGCGGTGTCGTCGACGAGGTTGAGTTCGATCTCCAGGCCGACCTGTGGCCGGTCGACGGCGAAGCGTGACTCGCGCAGCAGCCGGGCGAGCACGTCGAGGCAGGTGTGGGTGCGGTCACGGAACCGGCGGCGGTCGTCACGGGTGAACTTCTGCGCCGGGACGTCTCGTCCCATGGGCCCTCCCGCGTGTCGTCGGTGCGGAACCCGGGTGTCCTCCTCTCAGCGTGCCACCGGGGGGCGTGGGGCTGCCAGCGCGGGCCGCCCGGCCCGGCGCCACGGGGGCGGCGGGCCGGACTGCCTTGCGAGCCGGTGTACGGGCCTGTGTACGGCCGGGGCGATGGGTGTCAGTGCGAGCCGGCGGCCGGGACCGGGGCGGTGCGGCCGGCGGGCGGCTCGGGCAGGGCGTGCAGACGGATGGCCTCGGGGCCCGTGGTGCTGTGCCGGGCGGCCCAGGCGTCGAGGGCGGCGCGGCAGGCGTGGTCGAGGTGGTGGACGGCGGACAGGTCGAGTTCGATCGGGCGGTCCCGGGGCAGGGCCTCCAGGGCGTCGAGTATCTTCGGCAGCCGCAGGAAGGTGATGGTGCCGGCCAGGCGCACCCGGACCGGTCCCGTGCCCTCGTCGTGGTGCTCCAGGCGCAGGTGGGAGGCTTCCCAGGCGGCCTTGGCGACGGACAGGGCGAGTCCGACGAGGACGCCCTCGAACATGCCGACCGCGACGATCGCGGCGGCGGTGACGACGAGGACCAGGGCCTCGCCACGGTGGCTGCGCCAGAGGGTGGCGACACCGCGGAACGGGATGAGTTTCCACCCGGCGTGCAGCAGGATGCCGGCGAGCGCGGCGAGCGGCACGAGGGCGAGGGTGGCGGGCAGCAGGGCGGCGAAGAGCAGCAGCCAGCCGCCGTGCAGCACGCGGGAGGCCTTGGTGCGGGCGCCGGCCTGGACGTTGGCCGAGCTGCGCACGATGACGGCGGTCATGGGCAGCGCGCCGAGCGCGCCGCAGACGGTGTTGCCGACGCCCTGGGCGAAGAGCTCCTTGTCGTAGTGGGTGCGCGGTCCGGCGTGCAGCCGGTCCACGGCCGCCGCGCTGAACAGCGACTCGGCGGAGGCGATGAGCGCGAAGGCGAGGGCGGTGCCGAGGACGGCCGGGTCGGCCAGGGCGCCGAGGGCGGCCGCGTCGGGCGGGCGGACGGCGTCCAGGACGCCGCTCACCCGGACGGTGGCGACCGGCAGGCCGAACAGGGCGGTGGCGCCCGCGGCGAGCAGGACGGCGATCAGGGCGCCCGGGACGGCCCGGGCGGCCCGGAACGGCAGCCGCCGCCAGAGCACGATCACCAGGATGGTGCCGGCGGCGACGGCGAGGGAGGCGAGCGCGGCCGTGCTGCCGAGGGCGGCGAGCGCCGCGCCGGGCAGCCCGGTCAGCTTGCCGAGGCCGCCGGCCGGTGCCGGGACCCCGGCGGCGGCGTAGAGCTGGGCGGCGATGATGACCAGGCCGATGCCGGCGAGCATGCCCTCGACGACGGACAGCGAGATGGCGCGGAACCAGCGCCCCCAGGCCAGCAGCCCCATGACGATCTGGAGCAGCCCGGCGAGCAGCACGATCGCGCCGAGGGCGGGCAGACCGTGGCTGCGGACGGCGTCGAGGACGAGGACGGTGAGTCCGGCGGCCGGGCCGGAGACCTGGAGGCTGCTGCCGCGCAGCGAGCCGGTGACGAGTCCGCCGACGATGCCGGTGATCAGGCCGAGTTCGGCGGGCACGCCGGAGGCGACGGCGACGCCGATGCACAGCGGCAGGGCGACCAGGAAGACGACGAGCGAGGCGGCGAAGTCCTGGCGCAGGTGCGCCGGGGCGGGCCGGGAACGGAGGGAGGACAGGGTGCGGTTCATGACGGGCGTCCCCCTCACAGGGTCTCGAAGGAGTCGGTGCGGGGGCGGTAGGCGGTGACGGCGCCGGTGTGGACCTCGTAGTACCAGCCGTGCAGGCGCAGGCGCCCGGCGGCCAGGCGCCGCTGGACGCAGGGGTAGGAGCGCAGCCGGAGCAGCTGGGCGAGGACGTGGCCGCGTACGGCCTCGGCGACGGCCGGGTCGTCGGGACGACCGGGCGCGCCCTCGGGCGCGGCGTGGGCGAGCCAGTCGCGCACGGCGGGCACGGTGCTGAGGTCGTCGCCGCGGACGAGGGCGCCGACGGCGCCGCAGTGGGAGTGGCCGCAGACCACCACGTCGTTCACGCCGAGGATCTCGACGGCGTATTCGATGGTGGCGGTCTCGCCGCTGGGGGCGGGTCCGTCGTAGGGCGGGACGATGCTGCCGGCCGTGCGCAGTTCGAAGAGTTCGCCGGGTCGGGCGCCGGTGATGAGGGCGGGGACGACCCGGGAGTCGGAGCAGGTGATGAAGAGGGCCGCCGGGGCCTGGCCCGCGGCGAGCGGGGCGAACTCCTCAGGGCGCTGGCCGAATCGGCGGGCGTGGTCGATGAGGGGCTGCATGGGGTGGGTTTCCTCCTGGCGCGCCGCGGGGCGCGTCGGGCTGACGGAACGGTGCGGCGGAGGGCGGACAGGGGTCCGCCGACGGCCTGTCAGCAGCGGAAGACCTGGAGTTCGGTGATGTCGGTGCTGGGGTGGTGCAGGGGGTCCGCGTCCCGGGCGGGGGCGGTCGCGCACGGCGGTGGTGTCGCGCCGGCGGTGCCCGGCGGGGGTCCGGGGCGGCCCGGGGGACGCCGGGTGCGGGTCGCGGCGCGGGGGGTGCCGGTCTCGTTCTCGTGGGCGGGCAGGATCTCGTACGGGTTGGGGGCGCCGGTCGCCTGGGTGCGGGGCGGCGGGGCCGCGCCGGCGCGGGGGCCGCCGTCGTCCGGCGGGCCGGTGCCGGTGGCGCCGAGGAGCGCGAGGAGGGCGGCGAGGGCGACGGCGAGGAGGCCGTCGAGGGCGCGCCGGGGCGGTTTCGTGGGCACTTTCCCCTCCTTCGCACGGGTCGTCGTCACTCGAAAGGATTCACCAAGGCGCGTTCAAGAGCAGGTCAATGAAGAGTAATGCCCGGGTGTGGGGGCGCGGGCCCAACGCCCCGGGCCCGGGGGCCGTTTCCGACCGGAACCCGTCGTACATTGACGCAAACCTCCCCCGCGCGCGGGCTGCGAGAATGGCCCCGACCACGCAAGACCCCGGGACGCCGGGAGAACGTCCCGGGGCACCGGGAGAACAGGGGGGAACCCGCATGATTCTGCTCGTCCTGAGCGCCGTCCTCGTACTGGCCGTCGTCGGCTGCGGCTGTGTCGTCTGGGCCGCGCGCGGAGGCCCGCGCTGGGTGCGGGGCATCGCGGCGGCGACGCTCGCGGCCGGCGAACTGGTCCGCGGCGCGCAGCGCTCCGGCCGCAAGCGCTCTGCTTCGGAGCAGCGGTTCCTCGGCGGCGGTGGCGACGGCGGCAGCGGCGACTGACCGGTCCGCCGGCGGCGTCACCCGGACGGGGTGCGCACCGGCCGGCGCAGCAGATAGCCGCCCGCGGGGACGAGCAGGGCGAGCATGCAGGCGATGAAGACGAGCCCGGCGCCTTCGAGGCCGAGGGGGTCGGCCAGGAGGCCGACGCCGATGACGGGCAGGGAGATCCCCGCGTAACCCACGACGAAGAGCGCGGAGATGACGGCCGCGCGCCGGTCGGCCGGGGCGGCCCGGGCGACCGCGGTCATCGCGGCGCGGAAGGCGAGGCCCTGTCCGGTGCCGCCGACCAGGGCGGACAGGACCACGAGCGCCAGGGAGTCGGCCCGCAGGGCGCCCGCCAGGAGGAGCAGGCCGGCGAAGAGCACGGCGCAGCCCAGCGGCAGGGAACGGGCGACGCCGACCCGGCCGACGGCGAGCTGCCCGCCCGTGGAGGCGAAGAAGGCGAGGGCGACGACCAGGCCGCTGACGGCGTGGTTGTCCACGTGCAGGAAGCGCGCGAGGAAGGCGGGGCTCACCGAGGTGAACACCCCGAAGAGCGCGAAGCCCACGAAGGCGGCGACGGCGGACGGCACGAACACCGCCCGGACCTGCGGCGGCAGGGCGGGCCGCCGGGGGCGTACGGCGGACAGCGGCCGCCGGTCGGTGACGGTCTCGGGCAGCCGGAGCAGGACGAGCACGGAGGCGGCCACCAGGGCGAGGTGGACGCCGAAGGGCAGGACGAGCGGCGCGGGGGCGTACTCGGCGAGGAGGCCCGCGAGGAGCGGTCCGCAGCCGAGGCCGCCCATGTTGGCCGCGGTGGCCACGAAGGTGGCGCGGGAGGAGCCGCCGGGCGGGGCGAGTTCCAGGACGTAGGCCGTGGCGGCGCCGGTGAAGAGGCCGGCCGACAGGCCGGAGAACAGGCGGCCGGCGTACAGCCAGGGCAGTGCGTCGGCGGCGAGGAAGCAGCCGGCGCTGGCGGCGGCGAAGCCGAGGCCCCACAGCAGGGCGGGACGCCGGCCGACGGTGTCGGAGGCGTTGCCGGCGAGCAGCAGCACGCCGATGACCCCGAAGGCGTAGACCGCGTAGACGACGGTGACGGTCAGTTCGGAGAAGCCGAACTTCTCCTGGTAGAGCGGGTAGAGCGGGGTCGGCAGGGTGGTGCCGGCCATGCAGACCACGAACACGGCGCCGGCGAGCAGGCAGCGCGCCCAGCTCCGCTCGGCCGCTGCCGGGTCACTGCCGCCCTCGTCACCCATCGGCGCTCCGGACCTGGCCGGTCAGGCGGTCGTCGTACGGCTCGTCGTCGCCGCGGCTCACCGTGCCGTTGGTGATCTGGCCCGCGAGGCCGAGGATCAGGAAGACCCAGACGAGGACCTTGGCGGCGGTGCCGAGGACCAGCGGGCGGGTGCCCGAGACGGGCTGCTGGGCGGCGGGGGCGGGCTCGTCGCCGAAGACGCCCTTGGGGTACACGGGGGTCAGCATCGTCGTGTACGCGGTGAACCGCATGCGGTAGCGGACGACGGCCGCCGTCGCGGCGAACACCGGCCCGGGCAGCCGGCCGAGCACGAGGGTGACGAGCCAGAAGATCCAGCCGATGGCGAACCATCCGGACTGGGCGAGGCCGCTGACGATCGCGGCCGGGATCATGAGGACGATCCGGAAGAGCACGGCGAGCCGGTTGAGCGGCGTCTGCCGGAGTTCGATCCGCACGGGGTGGTCGGGGGCGTCGAAGGCGAAGGGCGGGTAGCGGTCGACGAGCAGCGTCGCGCTGGCCGTCACCCGGGTCTGGTAGGCCAGTACGTCACCGAGGAAGGAGTGGATCGGATCGGGCAGCCGGCCGAGCACCAGGGCGGCGAACCAGCCGACGACCGTCACGAAGAACGCGGCGACCGAGAGCACCGCCACCACCACGAACTGCGGGACGAGCAGCAGCCACCGCAGGAACACCGTCCAGCGCCGCTGCCGCCCCGGCGCCGGCACGTCGAGCGGCGGGCGGAACTCCCCCGCGTCGGTGTCCGCCCAGGGACGGGGTTCCCAGCCTGCGCTCATCGCCGCCTCCGTGTCCCCGGCCGCCGGGGGTGGGGCCGGATCCTCTCGATCCTGGCGCGGCGGCGCCGGGCGCGCACGGCCGCGGGGTCCAGGCGGGGCAACGCGCGCGAAGGGCGCCCGAAGCCGGGCACCCTAGCAGCCCGGAGGCCGCGCCCATCGCATTTTCGACTACTCTCCACACTCGCGTGCTCGCGTACGGTAGCCATGGGGCCAGGGAGGAAACACCTTGGTCTTCAGTCTGAGCCTTCGCCGCAAGTCCGCCCGGGTCGCGCCCGCCGCCCCGGCGGCGCCCGTCACGCCGGCCGTCCCCGTCGCCCCGGTCACCCCGGTCTCCGTCGCGCCGCCCGGACCCGCGGCCTGCCCGTACGGCCACGGCGCGGTCCCGGCACCCCTGCCTCCGCAGCGGCCGGCGGCGGTGGCCTCGCCGCTGCGGCGGGAGGCGGAGCGCTTCGTGCGCCAGTTCCACGAGGAGCAGCCGCAGGCCGGTGACGCGGAGCCGAGGGTCCGGGAGGTGCTGGCCGAGATCGACCGCACCGGGACCTACGTGCACTCCCCCGCCGAACTGGCCTACGGCGCGAAGCTCGCCTGGCGGAACGCGGCGCGCTGCATCGGGCGCCTGTACTGGCGCAGCCTGGTGGTGCGCGACCTGCGGCACGTGACGGACCCCGGCGAGGTCGCCGAGGAGTGCTTCGCGCATCTGCGGCTGGCCGGGAACGACGGCCGGATCCGCCCGGTGATCTCCGTCTTCGCCCCGGACCGGCCCGGGCGGCCCGCGCCGCGGATCGTCAACGACCAGCTGGTCCGCTACGCGGGGCACCGGACGCCCGGCGGGTCCTGGTCGGGCGACCCGCGCAGCGCCGCGCTCACCGAGGAGGCGCGGGCGCTGGGCTGGAAGCGGGACGAGGAGGACTTCCAGGTGCTGCCGCTGATGGTGCGCGAGCGGCCCGGGTCCCGGCCCGAGTGGTTCGAACTGCCGGACGGCACGGTCACGGAGGTGCCGCTGAGCCATCCGGACCATCCGTTCTTCGCGGGGCTCGGGCTGCGCTGGTACACGGTGCCGGCGATCAGCGACATGGTCCTCGAGATCGGCGGGATCCGGTATCCGGCGGCGCCGTTCAACGGCTGGTACATGGGCACGGAGATAGGCGCCCGGAACCTGGCCGACGGCGAGCGCTACGACCTGCTGCCCCGGGTGGCCGACGGGCTGGGCCTGGACCGGTCGAGCGAGCGCACGCTGTGGCGGGACCGGGCGCTGGTCGAGCTGAACGTGGCGGTGCTGCACTCCTTCCAGGAGGCGGGGGTGACGATGGCGGACCACCACACCGAGTCCGAGCGGTTCCTGCGGCACATCGCCCAGGAGCGCCGGCACGGCCGGCCGACCCCGGCGGACTGGAGCTGGATCGTTCCGCCGGTGTCCGGCTCGGCCACCCCGGTCTTCCACCGCTACTACGACCCCGTGGACCCGTCGCTGCGGCCGGCCTTCCTCCCCCGGGCCGGGGCCGCGCCGACGGCGTAGCGGGGATCAGCGGACGAGTTCGACGCGGATGCGCTCGTCCGGGGTGGCGATGTCCTCGTAGACGGCGGTGCCGCGCGCGCCCGTGTAGGCGCCGGTGCCGCCGGTGAGGGCCATCGCGAGGTCCGGCGAGGCGCCCTCCCGCAGGGCCTGCATGGTCAGGGTGCCCTGTTCGAGGCGGGCGGTGATGACGCACTGCGAGGTCTGCCGGGCGCCCTCGACGCGGACGACCTCGCAGGTGCCGCCGCCGAGCCCGATCACGCGCCCGTCCTTCGACGTGGTGCCGGAGAAGACGCTGACGTCCCCGAGGCTCGGCCCGGCCGGGCCGAGGTCGACGCCGTCGTACTGCAGGTTCCCGACCTTCAGTTCCAGGATCTCGACGCGCTCGGCGGGTGCCGCCGCCGGGTCGGCGGCGCCGGCGCTGCCGACGGCGAGGGCGCCGAGGGTGACGGTGGACAGGGCGACGGCGACGAACCTCTTGATGAGCATGATGCATCCCTCGTGTGGTGAACTTCCCCGTGGTCGCGCCTCCTTGGACCGTGCTGCGCGACGTCTCCGACGGTAGGGCGGGCCGGACCACCCGGTCCAAGACGAATCCCGCTATGCCGTCATGCCGCGGGAGGCATGGGGCCGCGGGAGGCATGAGGAGTACCGCTCCCTCACACCCGGCGGGATCGGCGCACCGCCCTTAGGGTCGTGCCCATGCACCTCTTCGCCGGAATCGCCGTCAGCGACTACGCGGCGGCCGTCGCCTGGTACGAACGCCTGCTCGGCGCGCCGCCCTCCTTCCTGCCGAACGACACCGAGGCGGTGTGGGAGCTGGCGGAGCACCGCTCGCTCTACATCGAGCACCGTCCGGGGCACGCCGGGCACGCGATGCACACCCTGTTCGTCGACGACTTCGACACGGTGATCGGCGACATCGCCGCCCGCGGGCTGCGCCCGGCGCAGCGCGAGACCTACGGCAACGGGGTGCGCAAGGCCACCTTCCGCGACCCGGACGGGAACGAGATCGGTTTCGGCGGCGCTCCCGAGGGGTTCTCGGCGAAGTGACCCGGACCGGGGTCCGGCGCACGGTGGCGCGCCGGACCCCGGTTCTCGCCGGCTGAGCCGGTTCAGCCGGTTCAGCCGGTTCAGCCGGTTCAGCCGGCCGGGGCGTATCCCGCCGGGCGGGTGGTGAAACCGGCCCGGCCCTGCGTGCGGCTGCGCAGCTGGGTCGCGTAGCCGAAGAGCGCGGCGAGCGGGACGGTCGCGGTGAGGACCGCCGTGTCCGCGTGGGTGGCGGAGTCGGTGATCCGGCCGCGCCGGGCGGCCAGGTCGCCGAGCACCGTGCCGACGGCGCTGTCGGGCGCGGTGACGGTGACCTCGACGACCGGTTCCAGCAGGGTCGTGCCGCCCTTGCGCAGGGCCTCGCGGAGCGCGAGCCGTCCGGCGGTGCGGAAGGCGAGCTCGGAGGAGTCCTTCACATGGGTGGCGCCGTCGGTGAGGGTGACCCGGACACCGGTGACCGGATGGCCGCCGAGCGGACCGTCGGCCAAGGCGTCCCGGCAGCCGGCCTCGACCGCGCGGACGAACTCCTGCGGGACCCGGCCGCCGGTCACGGCGGACCGGAAGACCAGGTCCCGGCCGGCCGGGTCCTCGTCCGCGCCGAGCGGGGCGACGTCGAGGACGACGACCGCGAACTGGCCCGCTCCGCCGTCCTGTTTGACGTGCCGGTAGGTGAGGCCGGTGACGGCCCCGGCCGGGGTCTCCCGGTACGCCACCTGGGGGCGGCCGACGGTGACGTCGAGCCCGTGGGCGCGACGCAGCTTCTCGACCGCGACCTCCAGGTGGAGTTCGCCCAGGCCGGACAGGACGGTCTGGCCGGACTCGGGGTCGGTCCGGACGCCGAGCGAGGGGTCCTCCTCGGCGAGCCGGGCGAGCGCGACGGCGAGCCGTTCGGTGTCGCGGCCGAGCCGGGCCTCGACGGCGACGGACACCACCGGGTCGGCGGAGACCGGCGGTTCGAGCCGGATCGCGGGCGCGTCGGCGGCGCACAGGGTGGCGCCGGTGCGCGCTGCCTTGGGTCCGACGACGGCGACGATGTCGCCGGCCGTGGCCAGGTCGGTCTCGGTGGTGCGGTCGGCCTGGACGCGCAGGATGCGGGCGACGCGTTCGGTGCGGCCGGTGGTGCTGTCGAGCACGGTGTCCCCCTTTCGCAGGGTGCCCGCGTAGACGCGGAGGTAGGTGAGGCGGCCGGTGGCGGTGGTGGTGACCTTGAAGACGAGGGCGGTGAGCGGCGCCGCGGGGTCGGCGGGCCGCTCGCCCCGTACCGGCGGGAGGTCGGCGGGGGCGGGCAGATAGGCGACGACGGCGTCGAGGAGCGGTTCGACCCCGCGGTTGCGGTAGGCGGAGCCGCACAGCACGACCACGGCCTCGCCGCCGAGGGTGAGGTCGTGCAGGGCGGCGGTCAGCGTGCCGGGGCTGAGGGTGCCGTCGGCGCAGTACTCCTCCAGGGCGGCCGGGTGCAGTTCGGCGACGGTCTCGGCGAGCCGGTGTCGTCGGCGTACCGCCTCCTCGACCAGGGCGTCGGGGACGGGTCCGGTCTCGTACGCGTCGGAGCCGGCCCGCCACTGGTGGGCGCGCAGGTGGACGAGGTCGACGACGCCGGTGAAGGCGTCCTCGCGTCCGATCGGCAACTGGACCGCGAGGGGTACGGTGCCGAGCCGGTCGCGGAGGGAGGCGACGGCGGCGTCGAGGTCCGCCCCGGCGCGGTCGAGCTTGTTGACGAAGGCGAGGCGCGGGACGCCGTGCCGGTCGGCCTGGCGCCACACGGACTCGCTCTGCGGTTCGACGCCCGCGACGGCGTCGAAGACGGCGACGGCGCCGTCCAGGACGCGCAGGGCGCGCTCGACCTCGTCGGCGAAGTCGACGTGCCCGGGGGTGTCGATGAGGTTGAGGCGGTGGCCGGCCCACTCGCAGCTGACGGCGGCGGAGAAGATGGTGATGCCGCGGTCGCGTTCCTGCGGGTCGAAGTCGGTGACGGTGGTGCCGTCGTGGACCTCGCCGCGCCTGTGGGTGGCGCCGGTGAGGTAGAGGAAGCGCTCGGTGAGGGTGGTCTTGCCGGCGTCGACGTGGGCCAGGATGCCGAGGTTGCGGATGCGGGTACGCATGGTGACGTGGGTCCTTCGCGTGCGATGCGAGAGTGCAGGGCAGCGCGATTCCCGTGACGGGCGTGCGGGAGCACGCGGACAGGGGTCGGCGGCAGCCGGGGGCTGCGGGCGGGCCCGTGGATTTCGTCGCGGGTCAGCGGTGACGGCCGCGCAGCCGGCACCGGGGCGACGAAGAGGCCAGGATCACGTCGTACCGGGCACGGGAGACGCCACGGACGCGGGCGACGGCGGTGGTGGCCGTGGCGTGCATGGTGTCTCCCTTCGCTGCGTGCGGGCGGTGTCGCCCGTCGGTACGCGGTGGAGTCTAGGCAGCCGAAGTCCGGTGGGGACAGCGGTTTTTCGCGCAGGAGCGGGGGGTGGCCGCGGTCAGTTCCGGGGGGGCGCGGCGCTGGAGCCGGGCCCGGCTGGCCCAGTACGTGATGACGGCGCCCCAGAACAGCGGGAAGGCGAGCGCGCCGAAGCCGGGCACCCGCCACAGCAGCAGGCTGAGTGCCGAGTGGAGGGCCATCAGGGCCACCGCGACGGCCATGGCGAGGACCGGTGTGCAGCCGCGGGAGACCAGCAGCAGCGGGCGGCGCAGCCGGGGCGGCACCCGGCGGGCCAGCCACAGGAACCAGCCGCCCCAGCCGCCGACCATCACGGCGGCGGCGAGCAGCACGCCGAGGAGCGCCGAGCGGCCCTCGGCGCCGGAGCGCAGGTGGGCGGAGGCCATGGAGGCGGCGACGAATCCGGCGAGGGCCACCCAGCGGGAGCCGGCGACGGTGCCCCAGGCCATGGTCTCCAGGTTGTAGCGGGCCTGCCGGTCGTTCAGGTCCAGGGCGGCGGACTGCACGAAGCCCTCGGCGGCCCGGGTCCAGGAGCCGGGCCGCCACCAGCGGCGGCGCAGGTGGAGCAGCGAGAGGTTGTTGTGGGCCTCGCTGCTCTCGGGGTCGAGGCGCAGGGCGGTCTCGTAGGCGCGTTCGGCGACCTCGTGGTTGCCGAGGCGATGGGCTGTGAGGCCGACGAGGAAGTGGGCGTCGCTCTCCTCGGGGGCGAGGGAGACGGCGGTGCGGGCGGCCTCGTAGGCGGCCCGCTTGCGTTCGCGGCGCACGGAGCGGTCGAGGACGGTGCCCAGGGTGTAGTGGGTCGCCCAGTGGTGCGGGGCGAGGGCCACGGCGCGCCGGGCGCACTCCTCGGCCTGCTCGTACTGCCCGGTGCCGAGCAGGACGTGGGTGCGCATCAGCCAGCCGGCGACGGAGTCGGGTTCGGCGCGCAGGGCCCGTTCGGTGAGGTCGAGGGCCTGGGTCTCGTCGCCGAGGCGGTGCCGGCAGCGGGCGAGCAGCACGAGCGCGCTCGCGTCGTCGGGGTGCCGGGCGAGGTGGCGGGCGGCGGCCTCGGCGGCCTGGGCGTAGCGCCCGAGGTCGTAGAGCGCGTCGGCCTGGAGCAGGTCGCGGCCGGCCGGGTCGGTGGCGGTCACAGCTTGCGCTTCTTCTTGAGGTGGGCGAGCAGGTCGTCGTACATGCCTCCGTCGTTGGCGAACATCGCCACGTTGCGGGCGGAGGCGAACCAGGACTCGCTGGAGGGCTTGAGCTCCTTGGCGGCCCGCAGCAGGTCCTTGGTGGTGATCATGCGGACGGTGCCGGTACGGGCGGAGTCGAGGAGGGCGGCCTCGGCGGCGGACTCGCAGAGGTGGGCGAGGTCGGCGCCGGAGAAGTCCTCGGTGGCCTTGACGATCCGGGCGAGGTCGACCGACTCGATGGGCCGTTCGCGCAGGTGGTAGCGGAGGATGGCCTCGCGGGCCGGGCCGTCCGGGGGCAGCACGAGCAGGGTGCGGTCGAGGCGGCCTGGCCGGCGCAGGGCGAGGTCGACGTCCCAGGGGACGTTGGTCGCCGCGAGCACGAACACGCCCTCGTTGCGGTCGCCGTCGACGCCGTCGAGTTCGGTGAGGAGCTGGTTCACGACGTTGCGCAGTCCGCTGTGGTGCATGCGGGAGCGCTTGGCGCCGAGGGCGTCGAGCTCGTCGAGGAAGACCACGCAGGGGGCCTGGCGGCGGGCGGTCTCGAAGATGTCGTGGACGTTGCGCTCGGAGGTCCCGATGTACATGTCGAGGATGTCCGCGAGCGACACCGACAGGAAGGACGCGCCGAGTTCGCCCGCGACGGCGCGGGCGATGAAGGTCTTGCCGCAGCCGGGCGGGCCGTAGAGGAGCAGTCCGCCGCGCAGGGACTTGCCGTAGAGGCGGCGCAGTTCGGGATTGCGCATGGGGGCGAGGAAGGCGGCCTCCAGGCGCTCCTTGACCTCCCGCATGCCGCCGACGTCGGCGAGGCGTACGGCTCCGGGGGCGTCGACGTCCCAGGCCGAGGCGTCACCGGGGTCGCCGAGGCCGTCGGAGGTGAGCGGCGCCTCCAGGCCGCCGCCGGTCCCGGCCGCGCTGTCGCCGCCGTCGGCGAAGCGGGGTCCGACGAGGTCGGCGACCTGCTGCTCGGCGGCGGCCCAGTCGAAGGCGGGCGGCTCGTCGGGGGTGCCGGCGGGCGGGGCCGGCGCGATGGGCGGCGCGGGCGGGGTGGCCGGCGTCGCCGGGGTGTCCGGAGCGGTGGGCGGCGTCGGTGCGGTGGCCGGCGGGGGCGGGGGCTGGGTCGGGAGGCCCATCGCGCGGGCCATCAGGTCCCGCGCCGCCGGGTCGCCGGGGGCGTGCTGGAGGGCCGCCGCGGCCTGGCCGACGGCCTCGTCGTGGCGTCCCTCCGCGAGGAGCAGTTCGGCGAAGTGCAGCCGCAGCGGCACGTCTTCGGGGGCGGCGGCCACGGCGGCACGCAGGCTGCGGAGCAGCGGGGACTCGTCGGACATGGCCCCAGCCTAGAAAGCGGCGGTGCCCGCCCGTGCACCGGGTGTCAGGAGGAGCGGTCCGCGGTTCCGCTGCCGCCGGTGCGCGCCCCGCGGGCCGCGGACACGGTCTGGAAGGCTCCGTACAGCAGCGTCACGCCGCCGACGACCATGAGCACCACGCCGACCTTGGTGAGGGTGAACACGGGGATGTCCACGTCGCCGGCGAACAGCCTGAGGCCGAGGCCGACGAGCAAGAGGATCGCGCCTTCGCGCAGGTTCTTGGTTCCGCGGCTCTTCACGTGGGGCGCCTTTCCGTGGGGCTGGACGACCGCCTCAGCGTAGGCGGCGGCCCGCCCGGATCTCCTCGCCCTCCCGGAGGAGACCGGCCTCCGTCGAAGGACGGAGGCCGGGTGGTGCGGGGCCCTCGGCCGGGGGCGTCAGGAGCGGCCTCGGGTGCGGCGGTTGCCGCCCTGGCCGCCCTGCCCGCCGCGGCCGCCCTGGCCGCCCCGTCCACCGCCGCCTCCGCCTCCGCCTCCGCGCGAGCGGCGGCGGTGCGGGGAGGGCACGGGTGCCGCGGGGCCGCCGGCGGCCTCCGGCGACGAGAACATCATCGGCACGGCGGGCGGCACCGGCGCGCCGGGCGAGGCCGGGGCGGCCGGGGTCGCCGGGGCCGGGCTCGCGGGCGTCGCGGCCGCCGCGGCGGCGGCGCGGGCGGCGAGCGAGTCGCGGCCGGTGGAGTCGCCGCCGGCGCCGGCGAGGACGGTCGCGTGGGCGATCAGCGGGGCGCAGGCCTGGCAGATCTCGGCCAGGGTCCAGACCTCGGCGATCGCCGGGTGGTGGATCAGGACCAGGAGCGTGCGGCCGGTGCAGGTGGTGCGGGCGGTGTGGTGCCGGCAGTCGCTCGCGCCGCAGGCGCACGCGGCGTTCGGGCGGGCGGAGGCGAGGCGGGCGTGGGCGCGGACGTGCTCGGCGGCGAAGGTCCGCAGGGCGGCGAGGTCCTTGGACCGCGCCGGCATGCGGCAGCCCGGCGTGGTGCAGGTGACCGTCGCCGAGTGGTCGGGGTGGCCGGTGAGGCGGATCGTCCAGGTCCGGCCTGGCACACGTGATCCTGGGAGCATGCTCAACGCGCGCGTTTCCGTTCAGGTGAGAGGGGTGTTGGCCATGGTTTTACCCCGTGCGCGGCACAGGTTCACATCCGGACCCCCTCGGACGGCGCGTGGCGGCCGGATCCGGCCCCCGGACGGGCGCATTTCGAGCACCCGGGAGGCGTGCGGTGGCGGGCCGGGGGCCGGGCACGGAGCATGGGAAACAGCTCGTGGAGACCGGCGAGTGGCGGGAGTGTCCGCATGAGCGAGAACACGGCCGACGTGGCCGGGAACGAGGCCTGGGGCGACGAGGTGTACCAGCCGGACGCCCGGAGCGAGGTCCAGGACGACGCGGGGCTGCTCGACGCCTCGGACACCCTGGACGGCCCTGTCGACGACCCGCTCGACGAGGGGTACGTCCCCCCGGACCGCCCGTGGGCCGTGGAGCACACCGGGGTGACGGCGGCCGAGCGGCTGCGCGGCGAGTCCCTGGACCAGCGGCTGGCCGAGGAGCTGCCGGACGACGCGCCGGACCCCGACTGGGACGGCATCGGGGACGCCGTGGACACCGACGGCGAGCCGCTGGACGGGGAGGTCGGCGCCCGACGCTCGGGCCGTCTGGTGGCCCTGGACGGCGGACGGGCCCTGTCACCGCTGGAGGGCTACGCCCGGGACGTGGGCATCGACGGCGGCGCCGCCTCCGCCGAGGAGGCGGCCATGCACCTGGTCGAGGAGGAGTGACGCCGGTCCCCCGCGGCGCCGCGGCTCAGAGGAACACGACCGCCTCAGAGGAACACGGCCAGGGAGGCCCACAGGGCGAGGGTGGCGGCGAGCAGGGTGACGGGGGTGGTGAGCAGCCCGAGGACGGTGAACTCGCGCAGCTCGACCCGCTGCCCGTGGGCGTGGGCGATGCGGCGCCACAGCAGGGTGGCGAGCGAGCCGGCGTAGCCGAGGTTCGGCCCGATGTTGACGCCGAGGAGGACGGCGAGGACCGCGCCGGGGCCGGAGGGGGCGGCCAGGGGCGCGAGGGCGAGCACGGCGGGCAGGTTGTTGATCAGATTGGCGAGCAGCGCGGCGAGCGCGGCGGTGCCGAGCAGGGCGGGCAGTGAGGAGCCGTCGGGCAGGAGGGCGCCGAGGGCGGTGCCGAGGCCGTTGTCGACGACGGCCCGGACGACGATCCCGAGGGCGAGGACGAAGCCGAGGAAGGGCAGGGCGGCCGAGCGCACCAGCGCGGCCGGGGTGGTGCGGCGGCGGAGCAGGGCCCGTACGGCGAGCACGGCGGCTCCGGCGGCCGCCGCCCAGGCCGGGTCGACGCCGAGCACCGAGGTGAGGCCGAAGCCGAGCAGGGTGGCGCCCACGGTCACCAGGGCGAAGAGCGGCATCTCGGGCGGTTCGGGGGCGGCGCTCGGGGTGGCCGGGGCGTCGAGGTCGGCGGCGAAGAAGCGCCGGAAGACCGCGTACTCGACGCCGACGGCGACCAGCCAGGGCAGCAGCATGACCAGCGCGAAGCGGGTGAAGCCGAGCCCGGTGGCGGTGAAGGCGAGGAGATTGGTGAGGTTGGAGACCGGCAGGAGCAGGGAGGCCGTGTTCGACAGGTGGGCGGTCGCGTAGCTGTGCGGGCGGGGGCTCGTGCCCATCCGGGCGGCGGTGGCGAACACGACGGGGGTGAGCAGGACGACGGTGGCGTCCAGGCTGAGGGCGGCGGTGACGAGGGCGGCGAGGGCGAACACGGCGCCGAGCAGCCGCCGCGGGCGGCCGCGGGCCAGCCGGGCGGTCCAGGTCCCGCAGGCGTGGAAGAGTCCCTCGTCGTCGCAGAGCTTGGCGAGGACGAGCGCGGCGGCGAGGAAGCCGATGACGGGGCCGAGCCGCTCCATCTCCTCCCGGACGTGGGCGAGGGGTATCGCTCCGCAGGCGATCAGGAGCAGGGCCGGGGGTATCGCGAAGACGGCCTCCGGCAGGCCGCGGGGCCGGACGACGGCACAGATCAGGACCACGGCGAGCGCGCCGGCCGACAGGGACTCGTAGAGCATGCCGTCGATGATCCGGCACGCGGGGCGGCACTCGGTGCCGGATCCGGGCTCCGGAGCCCGGTGAACCCGTACTCCTGACCCCAGCGAGAGGCTTCAAACGTCAAGCGGGGTAGGTTCTCACGGAATTCCGAGGCGCGGCCGAGGACCGCTCCAGCCGTTATCCAGTCGTGACAATCGATGGTTTTGACCGGGTACCTCCCGGTTCACCCGGCACGATGGGACGGAGCGCCCCGGCGGTATCCGCCTGCGCATCTACCTCACATCCCGGTGGTCCGCAAGACCGCGGCACCAGGAAGTTCATCCGGTCGCTCGGTAGCTTCGGCGCCCATGACCGCACCACATCTGACCTCACCGAAGGCCGCCGTCGACATCGGCCCCGCCCGCCCGGCGGACGGTGCGGACCTCTGGCGGATCGCCCGGGGAGCGGACGGCCTGGACCTCAACTCGCCCTACAGCTACCTGCTGTGGTGCCGCGACTTCGCGGCCACCTCGGCGGTGGCCCGGAACGCCGGGGGCCGGCCGGTCGGCTTCGTGACCGGCTATCTGCGCCCCGAGGCGCCGGGGACGCTCTTCGTCTGGCAGGTCGCCGTGGACGATTCGCATCGCGGAACCGGGGTAGCGGGAGCACTGCTCGACGCCCTGACCGGCCGCCTGGCGGCCGAGGGGCGCGGGCCGAGCCGGCTGGAGGCCACCGTCACTCCGGGCAACGTGGCCTCGGACCGGCTGTTCCGTTCGTTCGCTCGCCGCCGCGGGGCGGCGCTGACCCGGGAGGTGCTGTTCCCCGCCGAGGCGTTCCCGGACGCCGCCCCGGCGGACCCGGCGGCCCCGGCCCACGAGCCGGAGCTGCTCTATCGCATCGGCCCGCTGGCCCCCTGACCGGGACCGCCCCGCACCCCTCACCACACCTGTGAACCCCCGCCGCGACCCGCGACCGCCGCGGGTCGCGACACCGAGATACGGGAGAACCGTGACCCTCACCGACATCGCCGCCCCGTCCGTCTTCGAGACCGTCGAATCCGAGGTGCGCAGCTACTGCCGTGCCTGGCCCGTGGTCTTCGAGCAGGCCCGCGGGAGCCGGTTGTACGACGAGCACGGGCGGCCCTACCTCGACTTCTTCGCCGGCGCCGGCTCGCTCAACTACGGACACAACAACCCGGTCCTCAAGCGGGCGCTGCTCGACTACCTCGCCGGTGACGGCGTCACCCACGGCCTCGACATGTCGACCACCGCGAAACGCGCCTTCCTGGAGACCTTCCGCTCGACCGTCCTGGAGCCCCGCGCGCTGCCCTACAAGGTGATGTTCCCGGGTCCGACCGGCACCAACGCGGTGGAGGCCGCGCTGAAGCTGGCCCGCAAGGTCACCGGCCGGGAGACGGTCGTCTCCTTCACCAACGCCTTCCACGGCATGTCGCTCGGCTCGCTCGCCACGACCGGCAACTCCGCGAAGCGGGCCGGCGCGGGCGTCCCGCTGGCCCATGTCACGCGCATGCCGTACGACCACTACCTGGACGGCCGGATGCCGGACTTCCTGTGGTTCGAGCGGCTGCTCGACGACCCCGGCTCCGGCCTCGACCACCCGGCCGCCGTCATCGTCGAGACGGTGCAGGGCGAGGGCGGCATCAACGTCGCCCGGGCCGAGTGGCTGCGCGGCCTCGCCGACCTGTGCCGGCGACACGACATGCTGCTGATCGTCGACGACGTGCAGATGGGCTGCGGCCGGACCGGCGACTTCTTCTCCTTCGAGGAGGCCGGCATCACCCCGGACATCGTCACCCTCTCCAAGTCGATCAGCGGCTACGGCCTGCCGATGGCCCTGTGCCTCTTCCGCTCGGAACTGGACCAGTGGCGGCCGGGCGAGCACAACGGCACCTTCCGCGGCAACAACCCCGCCTTCGTCACCGCCACCGCCGCGCTGGAGACCTACTGGAGCGACGACACGCTGCGCGACCGCACCCTGGCCCGGGCCGCCCGGATCGAGGCCGCGCTCGGCGAGCTGGTCGGCGACGACGGACGCTCCGGCCTCGCGGTCCGCGGCCGCGGGCTGGTCTGGGGCCTGGAGTTCGCCGGCGGCGAGCGGGCCGCGGCCGTGTGCCGCCGGGCCTTCGAGCTCGGGCTGCTCCTGGAGACCTCCGGGCCGCACGACGAGGTGGTGAAGCTGCTGCCGCCGCTGACCGCGACGGACGACGAGCTCGACGAGGGCCTCGGCATCCTGGCCCGCTCGGTGCGGCACGCCGCCGGCCGGCTCGCCGCCTGACCGCCCCGGCCGCGCGTCACCGCGGCGCGCGCCGCCCGCCCCGCACCACCCCCGCCCCACCCCGTACCACCGAAAGGTCCACCGCATGATCGTCCGCAGTTTCGCCGAGATCGAGAACACCGAGCGGCACGTCCGGGCCGCCTCCGGCACCTGGGAGAGCAAGCGGATCGTGCTCGCCCGCGAGCGGGTCGGCTTCTCCCTGCACGAGACCGTGCTCTACGCCGGGACCGAGACGTCGATGTGGTACGCGAACCACGTCGAGGCCGTGGTGTGCACCGCCGGCGAGGCCGAGCTCACCGACCACGAGACCGGCCGGACCTACACCATCGTGCCCGGAACGATGTACCTGCTCGACGGGCACGAGCGGCACACCCTCAAGGTCAAGCAGGACTTCCGCTGCCTGTGCGTCTTCAACCCGCCGGTCACCGGCCGCGAGGACCACGACGAGAACGGCGTCTACCCGCTGCTCACCGAGCCGGACCCGGACACCGTCTGATCCCCTCCCCCGCCCCCACCTCCGTACGAGAAAGGAAGCGCCCCCGTCATGACCTCCGCCCCCGCCCGTCCGGTCGACCTCTACCCCACCCGCGGCACCCAGGAGCAGCTCATCGGCCGCAAGGACCCCGTGGTCTGGTCCGAGCCCGGCACGCCCGGCCCCTTCTGGGCCCGCGAACTGGAGGAGTTCGAGCGCGACGGCTTCCTCACGGTCGACGAGCTGGTCACCCCGGACGAGGTCGTCGAGCTGCGGGCCGAGCTGGACCGGCTGATCGCCGACCCGGCCGTGCGCGCGGACGAGCGCGCGATCGTCGAGCCCCGCTCCCAGGAGATCCGCTCGGTCTTCGAGGTGCACCGGATCAGCAAGGTCTTCGCCCGGCTGGCCGCCGACCCGCGGATCGTCGGACGGGCCCAACAGATCCTCGGCTCCGAGGTGTACGTCCACCAGTCGCGGGTCAACGTCAAGCCCGGCTTCGGCGCCAGCGGCTTCTACTGGCACTCGGACTTCGAGACCTGGCACGCCGAGGACGGGCTGCCGCAGATGCGGACCGTGTCGGTGTCGATCGCGCTCACCGCGAACCACACCACCAACGGCAGCCTGATGATCATGCCCGGCTCGCACCGCACCTTCCTCGGGTGCGCGGGCGAGACGCCGAAGGACAACTACAAGCGGTCGCTGCAGATGCAGGACGCCGGCACGCCGTCCGACGAGGCGCTGACGACCTTCGCCGAGGCGTGCGGGATCCGCCAGTTCACGGGTGCGCCGGGCTCGGCGACCTGGTTCGACTGCAACGCCATGCACGGCTCGGGCGACAACATCACGCCGTACCCGCGCAGCAACGTCTTCCTGGTGTTCAACAGCGTGGAGAACGCGCCGGAGCTGCCGTTCGCCGCGCCGGTCCGCCGTCCTTCCTTCATCGCCTCCCGGGACACCACGCCCATCGGGTGACCCGCCCGTCCCCCGCTGCACCGGCGCCCGCGCGCCGCACCTCTGATCCCCTCCCCCGTCGTCTCCACCGGAAGGACCGTCATGTCCCGTCCCGCACGCCTCGACCGGCGCGGATTCCTCGCCCTGGCCCCCGCGATAGGGGCCGCCGGCCTCCTCGCCGGATGCAGCCGCACCGAGGTGGGCACGGGAGCGCCGAAGGCGGACGCCGACCTGCT
The DNA here is from genome assembly GCF_044544705.1 of Streptomyces sp. NPDC053541. Taxonomy (NCBI): domain Bacteria; kingdom Bacillati; phylum Actinomycetota; class Actinomycetes; order Kitasatosporales; family Streptomycetaceae; genus Streptomyces; species Streptomyces sp. NPDC053541. The sequence continues at coordinate 639,931 of NZ_JBITXM010000003.1, read as the reverse complement.
GGCGAAGCTGCGCGACCAGGGATTCGTCCGGGTCGGCTTCGCCGGCGAGGCGCCGTACGGATTCCAGGAGGGCGACCGGCTGGCCGGCGAGGCGCCGACCCTGCACCGGGAGGTGTTCACGGCGCTCGGGGTGCGCGAACTGCGGCCCACGCTCACCGACTTCGGCTCGCTCATACCCGGACTCCTCGCCGGCCGGTTCGACGTGGTGAGCGCCGGGATGTCGATCACGCCCGAGCGCTGCGCCAAGGTGATCTTCTCCGAGCCCGAGTTCGTCTCCCCCACCGCGCTGATGGTGCGCAAGGGCAATCCGAAGCGGCTCGGCGACCTCGCGTCCGCGGCGCGGACCGGCGCGACGGTGGGCGTCCTGTCGGCCGCGGTGGAGGCCTCGTACGCGAAGGCGGCCGGCGTGCCGGACGGCGCGGTGAAGACGCTGGCCAAGCAGCAGGACGGCCTGGACGCGCTGCTCGCCGGCCGGATCGACGCCTTCGCCCTGACCGGCATCTCGCTGCGCTGGCTGGCCCGGACGAACGCGGGCGCGGCGGTGGAGGTGACCTCCCCGTTCGTGCCCGAGGTGGACGGGGTGAAGCAGTGGAGCGCGGGCGGGGCGGTGTTCCGGCCGGGCGCCAAGGGCCTGCGGGACGCCTTCAACCGCGAGCTGGCGCGGATCACCGGCGACCCCGCCCGCTTCGTGCGGCTGGTCGGGCGCTACGGCTTCACCGAGCGCGAGGCGCCGCCGCGCACCCTGCGCACCGCCGATCTGTGCGCGGGCCGGGGAGCGGCGTGAGCGGGTTCCTGGCCGGGAGCCCGTTCCTGGCGGAGCTGCGCGACGCGCTGCCGCGGCTCGGGGACGGGCTGCTCGTCACGGTCGAGGCGACGGTGCTCGGCGCGGCGCTCGCCCTGGTCCTCGCGTACGCGCTGGGGCTGCTCTCGCGCTCGCGCCGGCTCCTCGTCCGGGGCGCGGCGCGCACGGTGGTGGAGTTCTTCCGCGGCACGTCGCTGTACGTCCAGCTGTTCTGGCTGTTCTTCGCGCTGCCCATGCTCGGCTTCCGGCTCGAACCGCTGGCCTGCGGCGTGCTGGCGCTCGGCCTCAACTACGGCGCCTACGGGGCCGAGGTGGTGCGGGGCGCGATCGCGGCGGTGCCGCGGGCGCAGTGGGAGGCCTCGGTCGCCCTGGGCATGAGCCCGGGGCAGCGGTTGCGCCGGGTGGTGCTGCCGCAGGCGCACCCGCTGATGGTGGCGCCGTTCAAGAACCTCCTCGTGCAGCTCCTGAAGGCGACGCCGCTGCTGTCGCTCGTGACGGTGCCCGATCTGATCTTCCGGATCGACCAGTTGCGCTCGGCGACCGGCGACACGGCGGCCGCCTATCTGCTGCTGCTCGTGGTGTACGGGGTGCTGGCGGGGGTGCTGAGCCTGTTGATGAACGCCCTGGAGCGGGCCGCCCGGGCGCGCCTGGGCGCGGGAGGTGAGGCGTGATGTGGGACGGACAGGCCGCCATGGACGCCCTGCCGGTGGTCCTGAAGGGCTTCGGGTTCACGCTGCTCGCGACCGTCTGCGGCTTCGCGGTGGCGGCGGTGCTCGGTCTGCTGCTCGCCCTGGCGGGGCGCACCGCGCCCCGCCCGCTGGCCGCGCCGGTCAACGGCGCCGCCGCCTTCGTGCGGTCCACCCCGCTGCTGGTGCAGCTGTTCGCCGCCTGGGTGCTGGTCCCGGGCCTAGACGCGCTGGTGCTCGGGGTGCTCGTCCTGGGCGTGCACTACGCCGCGTACCTCTCCGAGGTGTACCGGGCGGGCATCGACGCGGTGCCGAAGGGGCAGTGGGAGGCGTGCACGGCCCTGTCGCTGCCCCGCCGGCGGGTGTGGCGGGCGGTGGTGCTGCCGCAGGCGGTGCGCAACGTGCTGCCGCCGCTGGGGAACTACGCGGTCGCCATGTTCAAGGAGACCCCGCTGCTGTCGGTGATCACGGTGCACGAGATGGTGCACGAGGCGAACACCTTCGGCAGCGCCCACTTCGCCTATCTGGAGAGCTTCACGCTGGCCGCCGCGGTGTTCCTGCTGGCGAGCTGGCCGACGTCCGTGCTGGTACGACGACTGGAGGCACGCCTTGCCGAAGGAGCATGACACGCTCCGGGACCCGCTCCCGGAGCCCGACGGGGTCCCGGAGCCCGAGGGGGTTCCGGGACCGCTGGGGGCCGCCGGGCCCGTGGGCGCCGCGGAGGCGGTGCGCTTCGACCGGGTCACCAAGCGGTTCGGGGACCACACCGTGCTCGACGGGCTCGACCTGAGCGTCGGGCGGGGCGAGCGGGTCACCCTGATCGGGCCGAGCGGCTCGGGCAAGACCACGATCCTGCGGCTGCTGATGACCCTGGAGCGGGTGACGGAGGGCGTCATCCACGTGGACGGCGAGCCGTTCTCGCACATGCCGGGCCCCGGCGCCGACGGGTCCGGCGCCGGCCGGCTCGTACCGGCGAGCGAGCGGTACCTCGCGGAGCGCCGGCGGGGCATCGGCATGGTCTTCCAGCACTTCAACCTCTTCCCGCACATGAGCGTCCTGGAGAACGTCGTCGAGGCGCCGGTGCACGTCCTCAAGGAGGACCGGGAGGAGGCGGCGGAGCGGGCCCGCGAGCTGCTCGGCATGGTCGGCCTCGCCGACAAGGTCGACGCCCGCCCGACCCGTCTCTCCGGCGGTCAGCAGCAGCGGGTGGCGATCGCCCGCGCGCTCGCGATGCGCCCGGACATCCTGCTCCTGGACGAGGTGACCTCGGCGCTCGACCCGGAGCTGGTCGCGGAGGTGCTCGACGTGCTGCGGGACATCGCGCGGGGCACCGACATCACGCTGCTGTGCGTGACGCACGAGATGGGCTTCGCGCGGGACGTGTCCGACCGGATCCTGATGTTCGACCAGGGGCGGATCGTGGAGTCGGGGCGAGCGGACGAGCTGCTCGACGCGCCCGCCCACGAGCGCACCCGGGCCTTCCTCAGCGCGGTCCGCTGAGGAGCCTTCGCGCGAGGGGTCCTCGCGCATCCGGCGTCAATCGGGCGCCAAGGGGTGAGCCCGGAACCGGTCGGACCGGTTCCGGGCTCACCGCTGTCTCCGCCCGTCCGCCGCGTGCTCAGCCGCGTTCGGCCGGGGACTCGGCGAGGAGTCCCTCGCGCAGCCGGCCGAGGGAGCGGGCGAGCAGCCGGGAGACGTGCATCTGGGAGACGCCGAGGCGGGCGCCGATCTCGGACTGGGTCAGCTCCTCCACGAACCGCAGGTGCAGCAGGAGCCGGTCGCGCTCGTCGAGGAGTTCGACGAGCGGGGCCAGGGTGTGGAAGTCCTCGAAGAGTTCGAGCGCCGGGTCCTCCTCGCCGATGAAGTCGGCGAGCGAGGCGTCGGCGTCCTCGTCGTCCCCGCCGCCGTATGCGGCGTCGAGGGAGGCGGTGTGGTAGCCGTTCGCGGCGATCTGCGCCTCGACGACCTCGTCCTCGGAGAGGTCCATGCGCTCGGCGAGTTCGGCCACCCTCGGGCTGCGGCCGAGCCGCGAGCTGAGCTCGTCCTGGGCCTTGGCGAGTTCGACCCGGGCCTCCTGGAGGCGGCGCGGGACGTGCACGGCCCAGGTGGTGTCGCGGAAGAAGCGCTTGATCTCGCCGACGATGTACGGCACGGCGAAGGTGGCGAACTCCACCTCCCGGCTCAGGTCGAAGCGGTCGATGGCCTTGATCAGGCCGATGATGCCGACCTGGACGATGTCCTCCATCTCGTCGCCGCGGGCGCGGAAGCGCTGTGCGGCGTAGCGGACGAGCGAGGTGTTCATCTCGATCAGGGTGTTGCGGACGTACTGGTGCTCCTCGGTCCCCTCCTCACGCAGCGCCAGTTCGCGCAGGAAGACCTTCGTCAGGGCGCGCGCGTCCTGGGGCGCGACCTCGAGCGGTGCTTCGAGCACGGGCAGGTCCTCTTGCGTGCCGGCCGTCGTCGTCGCCTTGACCCTCTCGGTCCGCACGGGGACAACCTCCTGTATCTCGCGGATCGTTCGTCGTCTGTGGCGCTTCGCCTACCCCCGCTTCGCGGGCGCACGCGTGTCGAGTTCGGGACGGCGCGTGACACCGAGGACGGCGGTCACGCGCTTGCCGTGCGGGGTGGGCTCGGTCACCACGCAACGGCACAGCGCTGCCACGATCTCCATGCCGTGGCCGCCGATCCGCTCGGGGTCGGGCGCGCGCAGCACGGGGCCGGCGGTGGAGCCGTCGCACACCGATATCTCCAGCGTGCCCTCGCGCAGCGCGAGTTCCAGGCGGAGCGGTCCGGGGGCGTGCTTGACCGCGTTGGTGACGAGTTCGCTGACGACGAGGAGGGCCGTGTCGGTGTCCACGTCCACGACGGTGCCCCGGTCCGGGGCCGGGTCCGCGCCGGGCCCGAGGCCCGACGGGGTGTCCGGGTGGACGCCCGGACGTGTGGCGCGGCGCAGGAAGGCCGCGGTGGCGTCCCGGGCCACGGTGACCGTGCCGACACCCCCGTCGTACCACCACCCGGCCTCGGCGGTGTGCTCGGTCATGGCCCTTCCCGCTCCTCTCCCTGGTCTCGTCTCCCGTCGGCGGATGCGTCGCGCCGTCACGCGGTCGCGCCGTCGCTCCTGCCCCGGCTTCGCCTTCCCACACCTCGTGCCGCCGCGGGCGGGTCCTGGCCTGGGGGCGCGCGGAGCATGGAGGGCTCGAACGGGTGCCTCCCGTCCGCCTGCCCGAAAGGATGAACGCGGGACGTGGGCGGCGTTTCGCGGCCCGGGCGCCGTCACTCTGCCGGCATGCGCAAGGAACGCGAGATCACCCTGCCCGCGGAGCGGGCCCCGGCACGGGCCGGTGCGGTGGCCGGGGGACGGGGCGACGCCCGGGACGGACGGCGGGGGCGGTACGGACGGGGCGGGCGGGGCCGCCGGGGCTGCGGGAGCGGGCCCGGTACCGGGTCGACCGGACCGTGGCGAAGGGCATGACGGCAACGGTGGCCTGGCTGGCCCTGGCGTGTCCGGCGGTGGTGGAGCGCGGCCACACGCTGGTGCTGGGCTGGTCGGCGCAGACGCCGACGGTGGTGGCCGAGCTGGTCGCGGCGCACGCGCAGCGGCGTGGCGGGGCGGGGCGGTGGGGCGCGTGCGCGATCGGCTTTCGCCTCGGGCCGGCGGCGGACCGGCGGGTGCGCTCGACCCGCCGAAGGACGGGGTCCCGTGGTGGGACGCGGAGGACGAGGTGATCGTCGCGGCGCGCGGGGCCTGACCGGGCTGAGCCGGGCTCGGATGGCGAGTCCACGACACGGACGAGGGGGTTCCGCATCGTCGCCGCGCCCTCGGGCACCACACACACGAGCCACGAGAACCCGCGGCCGGACCCTCCGGCCGCCGGACCGTACGAGGAGGACACATGCCGAGCCGGCAGCCGGCCGACGAGCCGGTCTTCACCGCGGACTTCACCGCACCGGAACAGTGGGTGGCGGGCCGTTCCTGGGCCTATCCGAACGGCGGTCCGGTCAACCCCGGGGACAACAAGCTGGATCACCTGGTCGAGGACCCCGCCTACAGCCGCTCCGGGGTCTTCCGGGCGACCCGTCGCCGGGACGGCCTGTGGGACACCGGTCTGCTGACCACCGAGGGGAGCGAGCAGGCCTTCGAGGTGCGGGCGGGCGACGTCCTGGAGGCGCGGGTGCGGCTGCCGGAGGAGACCGGCGCCTGGCCGGCGATCTGGACCTGGCGGGACGGCGGCCAGGAGGTCGACGTCTTCGAGTACCACCCGGACAACCCGGACCTGCTGGAGCTGTCGAACCGGGTGCGCGGCACCCACTTCTACCACCGCTCACCGGCGGTGCGTCCGGGCGGCTGGGTCCGGCTGCGCACCCAGTTCGGCGCCCGGTCGGTGGTCTGGTGGGTCGACGACGAGGAGGTCTTCGCGGACGGGCGGGGCGTCGGGCGGTCCTGGCACGCGTATCTGATCGTCAATCTGTCGGTGTGCGCGGGCCGCTACCACCCGGGGCCCGACCCGGAGGTGACGGAGATGTCCTGCGAGGTGCGCGAACTGCGGGTGTTCCGGCGGGGTGCCGGTCCTCACCACCAGTAGGCGGGGTACTTCGGCGCACCGCGGCGGAGCCGGGACACCGCGAACTCCATCAGCACGAGCACGATCGACGCGCCGCACAGCAGGGGTACGAAGCGGGCCGGCGCGGGCGACTGGAGGACGACCACGACGGCGGTCGCGCAGGCGGGCGCGTGCGGGGTGCGGGCCAGGAAGGTGAGGGCGAGGGTGGCGCCGACGGCAATCGCGGCGGCCCAGGCGGTCGCACCGGCCAGGGCGAGGATGCCGTAGCCCACGCCGGCCGCGAGCAGATGGCTGACGACGACGCTGCGGGGCTGCGAGAGCGGCAGGGCGGGAGCGCTGTGCACCAGGGCGGCGCTCGCGGCGAGCGGCGGTATGAGCACCGGCTCGTGGATGGCCGCACCGATCGCGACCAGCCCGAGCAGCACCACGGTGACCGTCCCGATGCTGTGGAACGCCGCCGCCGGCGCCGGCCGCGCGGGGGGCCGCGCGATGATCCGGGGGGCCGGACGCGTCCCGGGCGAGCCGTGGGCGGTACCGGAAGCGGTCTCGGGCGCTGCGGTGTCGGCGCTCGTGCTCGCGCTCGTGCTCGTGCTCATGGTGGGGTGCGGTGTCTCCTGGCGGGCGGCCTCAGCGCCCGATGGTATACAAAATGTTGAAGCCAGGATGATGCGCATCCCACGGACCGAGACGGATGCGTCGCAGGTCACAGGCCCGCGGGCGCCGGAATCCGCCCCGGCGACGCCACGTGGCTGCCGGGGCACGGCTCGCCGACGGCCTGTGGGAGGGTGTCGGCGTGACCTCGACGGAGACGAACGACACACGGACGGCGGACGCGGCCGCGGACGGCGGCCGGGTGCTGCTGGGCTGCATGGGCCTGGGCGGCGACTGGGACGGCGACGGGTACTCCGCCGCCGACGTGGACGCGGCCGAGGCGGTGGTCCGGGCCGCCCTGGAGAGCGGGATCACCGCCTTCGACCACGCCGACATCTACCGCCGCGGCAAGGCGGAGGCGGTGTTCGGCGAGGTGCTGGCCCGGACGCCGGGGCTGCGCGAGCGGATCACGATCCAGTCGAAGTGCGGCATCCGGCTCGCGGACGGCGACCGGCCGGGCCACTACGACCTGCGCGGGCCGAGCATCCTGCGCCGGGTCGAGGAGAGCCTGACCCGGCTGCGCACCGACGTCCTCGACGTGCTCCTGCTGCACCGGCCCGATCCGCTCGCCGACCCCGCCGAGATCGCGACGGCCCTGGAGTCCCTGCACCGGCAGGGCCTGGTGCGCCGCTTCGGCGTCTCCAACATGAACGCGGCGCAGATCGCCCGCATCCAGGACCGCCTGGGCCTCCCCCTGGTCGCCAACCAGCTGGAGATGAGCCTGCTGCGGCGGGACTGGCTGGAGGACGGCGTCCTGGTGAACACCCCCGCCTCGGCGGGCGTCGGCTTCCCGGCCGGCACGGTCGAGCACTGTCTGCGGCACGGGATCGCGCTCCAGGCGTGGGGGCCGCTCGCGCAGGGCCGTTTCACGGGACGTCAGGAGACGCCCGAGGAGCACGCCACGGCCGCGCTGGTCGCCGAGCTCGCCGAGGCCAAGGGCACCACGCCGGAGACCATCGTGCTGTGGTGGCTGCGGCGCCACCCGGCCCGGATCGTCCCGGTGATCGGCACCACGAGCCCGGACCGCGTCCGCGCCTGCCGGGACGCCGCCGTCGCCGAACCCGGCCTGGACCACGAGGAGTGGTACCGGCTCTGGATCACCGCCCGGGGCGCCGCCCTGCCGTAGGACGGCGGGCCCCGGCACCCGGGCCCGTACGACACCGGCCACCGGGCCCGTACGACACCGTCGCCGCGACACCGACCCGACACCGACCGGCGCCGGTCGAGGATCACGCCGGCCCACGATCCACCTCCGAGGAGACCGTCCGATGTCCACCGACACCGCTCCCGACGTCCCCGCGCTCCTCGCCGGAGCGCCGGACTCCCCGGTGCTGCTGCACGTGCCGCACTCCTCCCGGGTGGTGCCGCCGGAGGTGCGCGCCGGGATCGTGCTCGGGGACGCGGAGCTGGAGCGGGAGCTCGACCACATCACCGACGCGCACACCGAGGAGATCGCGGCCGTGGCCGCCGCCTGCGCGGGCACGGCACCGTGGCGGTTCGTCAACCGCCTGTCCCGGCTGGTCGTCGACCCCGAGCGGTTCCCCGACGAGCGCGAGGAGATGCTGGCGGTGGGCATGGGCGCCGTGTACACGCGCACCACGCACCGCGCCGAGCTGCGCCCGGCCGGTTTCGACCCGGCGCCGCTGATCGCGCGGTACTTCGAGCCGTACGCCGAGGCCGTGACCCGGGCCGTGGACGCGCGGCTCGCGGCGACCGGCCGCGCGGTGATCGTGGACGTGCACTCCTACCCGACGGCCCCGCTGCCGTACGAACTGCACGGGGACGGGCCCCGGCCGCCGGTGTGCCTCGGCACGGACGCCTTCCACACCCCGCCGGCGCTGCTCGCGGCGGCGCGGCGGGCCTTCGCCGGGTTCGGTGGGGTGGGTACGGACAGTCCGTTCGCGGGGACGTACGTGCCGCTCGCGCACTACCGGCGCGACCCCCGGGTCTCGGCGCTGATGGTGGAGATCCGCCGCGACGCCTACATGAGCGAGCCGGGCGGCCCGGCCGGGCCCGGGGCGCGGGCCCTGGGCGTGGCCCTGGCGGCCCTGGTGGACGCGGTGACGGACCCGGAACCCGGCGCCTCCTGAGGTGCCGGTCCGGCGGGACCGTGCCGGATCGGGCCGGGCGGGATCGGGCCGGGCACGTAAAATGGGGACGGTGAGCGCACGCAGGTACGAGCTGGTGTTCTCCGGCGGGGCGGGTACGGCCGGTGACGCCGTGGTGGTCGAGCGGACCTCCGCGGCGGGTCCTGGCGGCCACCCGGTCTACGCCGATCCGACCGGCATCATCCGGGCCGAGATCAGCGACCGCGACGAGGTGCGGATGCTCGCCTCGGGCGGGCATCAGCAGACCCCGCAGGGCGTCGTCGCCCGGCCGCTGCCGGATTCCCCGGACCCGGCCGCTCCGGATGTCGCCTAAGCTGCCGGGATGAGCACTTCCAACCCCTCTCCCGCCGCCGGTTCCGACCCCGGAGCCGAGCCGGCCGGCCCGCGTCACGTGCGGGTCACCATAGAACTCATCGCCGAGATCACCGACGAGGAGGCCCTGCGGGCCGCCGCCCTGGAGCAGGTCCGGGACGACGCCTACATGGAGGAGGCGGAGCGCGCCGAGGCCGTGGAGGCCATCGGCATCGACCCCTCCGGCTCCCTCGCCCACTTCATCGACCCGGTCGCGCTCCTCGGCTCCGTGCCGGGCGTCGAGCTGGCCGCCGCCACCTGGGAGTCCGCGCGCACGGAGTACGACCCGGACGAGGAGACCTGGGAGGAGCACGACCTCGCCTGAGGCCGGACCGGATAGCCTCCGTCCCGTGGACGGTACGGTGCTTCCCCTCGCGGTGATCTTCGGCGGCCTGGCCGCCGTGCTCGGCGGCTGCGCCCTGCTGGCCGCCCGGGTGCGGCGGCGCGGCACGGCCGGCGGCGGTGCCCGCGCGGCACTGGCCGCGTGGGAGGAGGCGTACCGGATCACCTCCTACGAGGCCCACCAGGAGATCGTGGCGGAGTCGCGGCGCAAGGCCCCGCTGCCCTCGCCCGACGGCCCACGGGGTGGCCGGTGGCGCGGGCGGTTGCGCCTCGCCCTGCGCCACGGCCGTCGTGCCGACCGGCTCAGCCGGTGATGGAGAACGGGTCTCCGTAGACGCTCCAGTACAGCGGGGTGTTGAGGTGGAAGTTGTTCTCGTTGAGGAAGCGCCGCTGGGCGGTGCTCACGCGGGTGGTGTCGCTGTGGGCCTCCTCCTTGCGCATCTCCTCCTCGCGGGCGTCCAGGAAGGCGTTGAGGTAGGCCTTCTCGTCGCCGCCGCGCGAGGGCGGCAGGGCCCGGGACAGGGCCACGGCACGGATGGAGCGGAAGCCGTCCTCGCCGTGCATCACGGCGGCGTCGTAGTAGGCGAACTGGCCGAGCGCGCGCAGGCCGTCCGTCTTCGCCTGGGAGACGGCGGGGTTGAAGTAGACCCGGTCGCGCTCCTCCTCCTGGGTCTGGGTGAAGACGGAGTCCTGGGCGGCCTGCTTCCAGGCGGTGGTGAAGCCGGGGTCGAGGCCCTCGTGGGAGTCGGTGCCGTTGACCTCGCGGAGCGCGGGCAGGTAGCGGGCGAGCGGGTTGCTCGGCTTCTTGGCGGTGTAGCGCTCGACGAGGTCGAGCATGTCGCCGGTCCCGGAACAGAAGCCGATGATGCCGGCGGTGTAGCCGCGGCCGTCGCCGATGTCCTCGATGTAGCCGAACTGGGCGCGCCAGTCGAGCGAGGAGTTCTCGAAGGAGGAGACCAGCTTCATGGCGATCTCCTTCTTCGCCGGGTCGTCGAGGTTGGTGCCGGTGGTGGGCGGCGGGGTGGTGGAGCCGGTGCCGTAGGCCTCGACCTCCCAGAGGGAGTAGCCGTACGGGGTGCCGCGCTGGGTGCCGAAGACGCGCAGGTAGCGCCCGGTGCCGTCGACGGCGAGGTCGTCGGTGCCGCCGTCGCCGGTGGTGGTGGCGTACACCTGGCGCCAGGTGGAGCCGTCGTCGGACAGTTCGACGCGGTAGGCCTTGGCATAGGCGGCCTCCCACTTGAGCACGACCCGCTTGACGGCGGTGCCGGCGCCGAGGTCGATCCGTATCCACTGGTTGTCCACGCCCTCGGCGCTGGCCCAGCGGGTGGAGGTGGAGCCGTCGACGGCCTTGCTGCCGGTGAGGGTGCTGGTCTCGTTGGACGAGGTGGTGACGGAGCGCCCCTGGGCGAGGTTCCCGGTCGCCGCACTGGCGGACGGCGAGAGCCCGGAGAGCGCGGGCAGCAGGAGTCCGGTCGCCGCGGCGGCGACGAGGGCGGCGGTGCGGTGGCGCCGGAGGGCGTTGATGGTGGGGGGCATGTGGCTCCGCTTTCTCGGGGCGGCTCCGGTGTGCGCGCGGGGTGGGCCCGTGCGGGCACCGGAGGGTCCCGTGTTCAGGTGGACGGATTCCTGACCAAGAACGGTTAGGAAAGCTTCCTAACTTGAGGCTGGAGCGTATGGGCGCGGTGGCGTGCCCGCAAGGGGGCGGAAGGCAAAGCGAGTTGAAACGTGGCCGCCGCGCTTCGGACCGGGGGCGGCCACGAGGGCGCCTGAAGGGGTGCGGGTAGGGTCGCGGCCGGGGTGCCGGGCGAGGCGGTGCCATGACGGTGGGGGAACGTGTGCGGCGGGCCGTGGTCATGGGCGGCAGTTACGCGGGGCTGTTCGCCGCGCGGGTGCTGAGCGAGTGGGCCGACGAGGTGGTCGTCCTGGAGGCCGACGACATCGGGGCGGACGGGACGGGGCGGCTCGCGCCGCAGCGGCGGCAGTTGCACGCGCTGCTGGCGATGGGGCACGCGCAGCTGGAGCGCTGGTTCCCGGGATCACGGCGGAGCTGGTGGCGGCCGGGGCCCGGCTCGGCGAGGGCGCGGACGTGCGGTTCCACGTGGACGGCCGGCTGAAGGCGCCGGCCGAGGGCACCCGGATGCTCGGGGTGACCCGCCCGTTCCTGGAGGCGGCGGTGCGCCGACGGGTCGGCGCGCTGCCCGGTGTGCGGCTGGTGCGGGGGCGGGCCCGCGGTCTGGTCCTGGCGGGCGGCCGGGTGCGCGGGGTGCGCACCGCCGAGGGGGACGTCCTGGACGCGGACTTCGCGGTCGACGCGATGGGGCGGTCGAGCCGGCTCGGGCACTGGCTGGCCGAGGCCGGCTGGCGGCAGGCGCCGGTCGAGCGGATGCGGATCGACCTGGGGTACGCGACGGCCTTCTTCCGACGCGGGGACGAGCTGGGCACGACCGTCGTCGCGCACAACACGCCCGGCCCGGCGAGCGGTTACCAGCCCACGCTCTGCGAGCCGGGCGCGCTGGCCGCCGTGGAGGGCGACCGCTGGTCGGTGGTGCTCGCGGGGTACGCCGGGCACCGGCCGGGGGCCGACCCGAAGGAGTTCCTCGCCCGGATGCGGCGCTGCGCCGAGCCGCTGCGGACGGTCGCCGATGCCTGCGAGATGACCAGCGAGGTGGCGACCTTCCACTTCCGCGAGAGCGTACGGCGCGTCCACGCGCGCTTGGACCGCTTCCCCGGCGGCCTGGTCGTGGCCGGTGACGCGCTCGCGAGCGTCAACCCGGTGTACGGGCAGGGGCTGACCCTGGCCGCCCTCCAGGCCAACTCGCTGGCCGCGCACCTGCGTTCCGGTGCGGATCCGGCCGAGCCCGCGTGGGGCTACTTCCGGCGTGCCGCGGTCGTCGTCGACGCGGCCTGGCAGCTCTCCACCACGGCCGACCTGGCCCAGCCACACGTCACGGGCCCCTACCCGCCCGGCTACCGGCTGCTGCGCTGGGCGGGCGACCGGATCACCGAGGCCTCGGTCCTCGACTCCGAGGTCAACACCACGTACCTCAACGTGGTCAACCTGATCGAGCACCCGCGCGCCCTCACCCGGCCGTCGGTGCTGCTGCGGGCGGCGCGGGTGCTGCTGGCCGCCGACCGGGGCCGGTGACGACGCCCGGACGACGCGGACGGGCGGGCCGCACCCCCCGGGGCGGCCCGCCCGTCGTGGAGCGGTGGTGGTACGGGTCGGCGCGTGGTGCTCAGACGCGCTGCCAGAGGGCCGGGACGTTCGGCGGCTCCCAGCCGGCCTGGGCCTGGTGGCCCTGGAGGCAGCGGTAGGTGGCGCCGCCGTAGGTGACGGTGTCGCCGGCGGCGTAGACCGTGCCGGCCTGCCAGGTGCCGCCCGGCTCGGGCTCACCGGGGCCGGGGCCGGGGCCCGGGTCGGAGCCGGTGGTCTTCAGGGTGAGGCCGTAGTTCTGCAGGATCGGGTTGAGCGGCTGGAAGTACGTGGTGCCGCCGCTGGAGCAGTTGCCCGAGCCGCCGGAGGTGACGCCCTGGGCCTGGCTGCCGGAGATGTAGGAGCCGCCGGAGTCGCCAGGCTCGGCGCAGACCGTGGTCCGGGTGACGCCGGAGACGGTGCCCTCCTGGTAGGTGACGCTGGTGTTGTGCTGCTGGATGGTGCCGCAGTGCCAGCCGGTGGTCGAGCCGGAGCGGCACACGGAGGCGCCGACGGGCTGCAGGACGGAGCCGGTGACCTGGACGTTGGCGCCGCCGGCGCCCTTCACGTACGGGGTGGCGGTCCAGCTGGAGTTGGCGGCGACCCAGGCCATGTCGTTGCCGGGGAAGACCGAGGCCTGGAAGGAGCCCTGGGCGACCTGGTTGTAGCCGGTGGTGGCGGTGCCGGCGCGGCCGCAGTGCCCGGCGGTGGCGAAGCCCTGGGTGGTGCCGCGGGTGACGGGGAAGCCGACCGAACAGCGCCCGCCGCCCATGTGGTAGGCGTCGCCGCCGCGCAGGTCGTAGAGCGGGCGCGGCGCCTCGGCGGTGCGCACCACGGTGACGAGCCCGCGCGGCACTCCGGTCGCCGCGAGCAGCCGGCCGGCGGCCCCGGGGCGGGCCTCCTCGACGACGAGCCGGTTGGCGCGCACGTCGACGTAGCGGACCGGGGCGTCGGCGGTGGCGGCCCGGTCGAGGGCGGCCCGGGCGCGCTCCAGGTCGCCGAGGCTGTGCGCGACGAGGCGGGCGCGGGCGCCGATGGCGCGTATCGCGGGCAGGTCGGCGGCGCGGGTGGTGGCCACGGTGAGCGTGGCGGACTCCGCCCCGTCGACCCAGGCGCCGGCGAACGCCCCGCCGATGTCCTGTCGCACCCGGGCGGCGGTGGCCCCGGCCTCGGCCTCGTGCGCGAGTCGGGCCAGCGCCTGGGGCCGGCTCAGGCCCAGGTCGCGCTGCATGGCCCGGAGCAGTTCGGGCGGGGCGGCGGCGGTGCCGAGGGTGTCGGCGGCGTTCCTGACGGTCGGGGCGGCGGGGACATCGGGGCTGTGCGCGGTGGCGGGGGCGGCCTGGAGCGCGGCCAGCGCCAGTCCGGCGGCGGCCAGCACGGTGCCGGCCGCGCGGACGGAGCGTCGGAGCATGCGGATCTCCTCGGTTTCGTGGGGGAACTCCGCCACACCGTAGAAATCCCTTGCCCCGCAGGGGAGTTGTCAGTCAGCCCCTGCCCTCGCGTTATGGCCGGGGCAGGGTCCCGGGAGTGTCGCCGCCGGCCGTGGCGCGGGCCAGGGCGTCGGCGTGGGCCGCGCGGGCGTGCGCGAGGACGTCGGGGGCGCGCGGGGCGGCACGGCCCTCGGGGTGCCAGCCGAGGAGGTGGCGCCAGATCAGCGGGGTGCCGGTCAGAGGGCGGGTGACCAGGCCGGGGGTGGCGGGGAAGGTGGCCCGGCACAGGCCGACGGCCCGGCCCACCTGCACCAGGTGCACGCAGGAGGCGGTGTCCGTCTCGTAGACGCAGCGCGGGGTGAAACCGGCCCGCACGCAGGCGGCGGCGAAGCAGTCGCCGAAGCAGCCGTCGCCGGGCACGTCGGTCCAGGCCTCGTCGGCGAGCTCGCCGAGGCCGACCTCGGCGCGGCCGGCGAGGGGGTGGAAGGTGGCGAGCATGACGTGCACGGGGTCGCGGGCGACCTCCGTCCAGGCGAGGCGCCCCGCCTCGGGCGGGCTGCTCTCGCCGCAGACGCCGACGAGCGCGAAGTCGAGCCGCCCGGCCGCCACTCCGGCGGCGATCTCGCGCTCGGACCAGGAGGTGTACGTGGTGACGGGCGCGCCCGGCGCGCCGCGGGTCAGCCGGTCGACGAGCCCGCCGAGCAGCGGCCCGTGGGTGCCGCCGAGCCGGTGTCCGGCGGTGCCCTCGCGGGCGAACCGCACCGCCTCCTCCTGCAGTTCGCAGACGGCGGGCAGCACGACCCGGGCCCGCTCCAGCACGAGGTCGCCGAGCGCCGTGGCCCGCACCCCGTCCCGCCCGCGCTCGAACAGCGCGCCGCCGAGGGCCCGTTCGATCCGCTTCAGCTGCGCGCTGAGCGCGGGCTGGGCGAGCCCGAGCGCGGTGGCGGCCCGGGTGAGGCTGCCGGCGTCGGCGATCGCCCGGATCGTCTTGAGGTGCCTCAGCTCCAAGTCCATGGGCCGAGCTTGCCGCCCGCCGGGGCTGAAGGTCCAGACCAGTGCGGGGAGTTCGGCGGCCCGACCGCCCCGGGCCGGCGAGGCCGGCCTCCCGGGGACGGCCGGGCGGGGGTGCGGGTCAGCCCTGGCGGGCCTTGACGCGCGGGTCCTTCCTGTTCAGGACGTAGGTCCGGCCGCGGCGGCGCACCACCTGGGAGCCGGGGCGCGCCTTCAGGGCGCGCAGGGAGTTGCGTACCTTCATGGCCGGGTCAGCGCTCCTCGCGGAAGTCGACGTGGGTGCCGAGCACCGGGTCGTACTTGCGCAGGACCAGGCGGTCGGGGTCGTTCTGGCGGTTCTTGCGGGTCACGTAGGTGACGCCGGTGCCGGCCGTGGACCGGAGGGTGACCACGGGGCGCCGGATCGTGCGGGTCATGGGTGCTGCTCCTCACCGGCCGGAACCGCCGCCGTCGAGCCAGTTCGACTCGGGCGTGCCGGCCTCGTGGGGTGTAACCGCGCCCCCGTCCCCGGCATTCCCGGCCGCACGGCCGGGGGTCCGTTCCGCGGCCGTCACCCTCCGGGGTCACGGGAACGCGCCGCAGCGGATAGGGTGCGCAGCGATAAACCGGGATTCGCAGTTCCGCACGGGGAGAAAGATACTGATGACTGGTCAGCAGCCGGGCAGCGCCGGCGACGCCGCAGCGGTCTTCCAGCCGCTCGCCGCCGACGACCCGACGACCGTCGCCGGCTACCGGCTCGCCGCCCGCCTCGGCGCCGGCGGCATGGGCAAGGTGTACCTGTCGTACACGCCCGGGGGCCGCCCCGTGGCCATCAAGGTGATCCGGCCGGAGTTCGGCGAGGACGCCGAGTTCCGCCGCCGCTTCGCGCAGGAGGTGCGCTCCGCGCAGCGCGTGCAGGGGCTGTTCACCGCGCCCGTCATCGACGCCGACGCCGAGGGCACCCGGCCGTGGCTGGCGACGGCGTACGTGCCGGGGCCGTCGCTCGCCGACGCCGTCGTCGCGCACGGGGCGATGCCGACCGAGACGGTGCTGCTGCTCGTCGCGGGCATGGCCGAGGCGCTCCAGGTGATCCACGGCGCCGGCCTCGTGCACCGCGACCTGAAGCCCTCGAACGTGCTGCTCGCCTCCGACGGCCCCCGCGTCATCGACTTCGGCATCGCGCACGCCGCCGACGCGACCTCCCTCACCGGCAGCGGCGTCACCATCGGCACCCCGTCCTTCATGGCCCCCGAGCAGGCGGCCGGCCGCCGGGTCACCCCGGCCACCGACGTCTTCGCGCTCGGCCAGGTCGCCGTGTACGCGGCGACGGGCGTGCCCGCCTTCGGCGAGGGCACCGGGCACGGGGTGCTGTACCGGATCGTGCACGAGCAGCCGGACCTGAGCGCGGTCCCGGAGCGCCTGAGCCAGTTGGTCACCCGCTGCCTGGCCAAGGACCCGGAGGAGCGCCCCTCGGTCGCCGAGGTGATCCGGCTGTGCCAGGAGGCCAACGCGGGGACGGTGCTACGCCGTCCGGAGGACTGGCTGCCGGGCGCGGTCTCGGCGGACATCACCGTCCGTGCCGCGACCCCCGCGCCGGTGCAGACGCCGCCGCAGCAGCCCGCCGCCCCCGCCACTCCCCCGGCCGGGCCCCCGGCGGCGCCCGGGTACACGCCGACCGCGCCCGCCGGCCCGGCCCCCGGCTACACCCCGGCGGCGCACGCGACCCCGCCCGCCGGGTACGGCGCCCCCGCCGCGGCGCCGCCGCACCCGGGCCACGCCCACGCGCCGACGCACACGGGCGCGGCTCCCGCCCCCGCTCCGTACCCGGGCACCGGCGGCTACCCGGCCGTCACCGGCACCTTCCCGACCGGCCCGGGCGGGCCCTCGTACCCGACGCCGTACCCCGGCCAGGGCGCGCCGGGCGGGCAGCCGCCGGCGGCGCCCAAGAGCGCGGCGAAGCGGACGCTGCTCGTTGCGCTGGCCGCGGCGCTGGTCTTCGGCGTGGGCGGCGCGACGGCGGCGTACGTCCTGACGAAGGACGACGCCAAGGGCACCGACTCCGCGAGCGGCAGCCGGACCCCCGGCCAGAGCACCGGCAAGGGCGGCGCGAGCGCGTCGTCGTCCGGCGGCGGCGCGTCCGGCGGCTCGGGCGGGTCCGCGGCGAGCGGGAAGCCGGCCGAGAAGGCCGACCCGAAGCCCGTCGAGTACCAGAACATCAACCTCACGGCCGGCTACCACCTGACGCTCGGCGACGAGGTCGTCCGGCCGCAGGACGGCGAGGACGGTGACTACGAGCTGTCCTACGACACCGGCGGCTACCTCGACGCCGAGTCCACCGGCGGCAACCTGGTCCTGCTCGACCCGGGCCAGGAGGGCAGCCTCGAGGTCTGCCGGGCGGAGACCCGCTTCACCCGCAACGTGCACGTGAACAAGCTCTCCCCCGGCCGCCAGGTCTGCGTCACCACGGGCACCGGCCACATGGGCCTGGTCACGGTGAAGGCCTTCTCCCCGGAGGAGTCGCCCAGCACCTACATGACCCTGGACCTCACGGTCTGGCGCAACGGCGCGGTGTAGCCCGTTCCCTCCGGCTCCGGCCGGGCACCGGACGCCTCCCGCGCACGGAGTGCCACGGGAGGCGTCCGCCCGAAGTCCCGGTGCGACGCGCTCGGTCGATGGACCCGCTCAGTCGTCGAACCACACGACAAGACGCACATTGTCGTCTCCGTACTGTTCCGCGAGTTTCTCCATGGCATTCCAGACGGGTTGCCACTCGCCGGTTTCGGTGACGGCATCCCTGCGGCGGATGGTGACGGATCGGTACAGCGTGTCCCCGACGAGCCACTCACCCCCTTCGGGCCACTCCCGCACCTCGCCCGGCTGGAGACCGACGGCTTCGGCGAACGCGCGGCTCCAGGACGACTTGCCCGTCATCCTGAGCCCGTTCGGCGTCCGGCGGTATTGATGGAGCCGGCCGTCGGGCTTCTCGGCGAGCTCGTCCCAGTCAACGGCGTTCACCTCGGCCCACGTGATCCACGTGGTGCCGTGGAAGCCGTTCTCGCCGTACCACTCGGTCAGCTGGGCGAACCGCGCGCTCACGGCGGCCGAGGCATCGGCCGGAAACCCCCTGCCTGCGGCCAAGGGGCGGAAGTTCGCGTAGTTGCGGACCCCGAAGAGACATCCGAACGCATCGTAATCGCGCACATCGTTGAGGGAGCCGAGGTCGTGCGCACTGTGCCAGACCGGCTCCTGATCGTCTCGCGCCACTCGATACTCGACGAAGCCGCTTATGTCAGTACCCATGCCACGCATTCTCCGGGCACCGTCAAGCGGTGTGGCCCCGCACCGGATCGAGGCCGACTGTGGTGGGCACCGGCCTGGCAACACGCTCGCCCAGACTCACGTCGACGCGTACGCGTACGGGACGGGCGCCACGCTCGCCTGACGGGCGAACGGGCCGCCCGCACCCGGAAGTTCGGCCCGGCGGCCGGGCCGTCAGGGGCTCAGGCGGGGACCGCGAGCTCCATCCCCGCCAGCCGGTCCGGCTCCGCCACGATCTCGATGCCGGTGACGAGCCCGTCGTCCGCCAGCGTGAAGACGAGGACCAGGCGGAGCCGGCCCTGCGGGGCCATCGCCAGGGCGAAGTCGCCGTCGACGAGGGCGAGGCCGGTGAAGCGGGCGCGGCCCATGGCCGCCATCGCGCCCTGGGCGACGGTCAGGCCGCCGCTGACGACGATCGGCTCCGGCGTCGGGACGACCATCCGGTCGGCGTGCAGCACGACGTCCGGGTGGAGCAGGTTGAGCAGGGCCGCGAGGTCGCCGCCGCGGGTCGCGGCCAGGAAAGCCTCGACGACGCGCCGCCGCCGGAGCGCGTCGGGCGCCGGGGCGGGGGTCGTGCCCCGCACGCGGCGACGGGCGCGGCTGGCGAGCTGGCGCACGGCGGCCGGGGTGCGCTCCAGCAGGGGCGCGATGCCCTCGAAGGGCACGGCGAAGAGGTCGTGCAGGACGAAGGCGACGCGCTCGGCCGGGCCTAGGGTGTCGAGGACGACGAGCAGGGCGACGCCGACGGAGTCGGCGGTCAGCGCCTCCTCCTCGGGATCGGGGCCGGCCGGTCCGGCGGCGGTGCGGGGTTCGCCGGGCCGGACGTCCAGGGGGTCCTCGCGGCGGCGGTCACGGGACCGCAGCATGTTGAGGCAGACCCGGGAGACGACGGTGGTGAGCCAGCCGCCGAGGTTCTCGACGCCCGCGACGCCGGCCTCGTTCGCCCGGATCCAGGCCTCCTGGAGGGCGTCGTCGGCCTCGGCGAGGGAGCCGAGCATGCGGTAGGCGACGGCGCGCAGGTGCGGCCGGTCCCGCTCGAAGCGCTCCGTCAGCAGCGCGTCCTCGTTCGTCGCCCCCACGTGCTCCCACTCCCCCGTGCGTCCGTTCTCCCCGTCCCCCTGCCGTTGTCCTCGTGCGGCGGCCCTCGGCCCGAAAGGTCCGTCCGGCCGGCCTGTTCAGGCCTCCGGAACGGGGGTGGCCTGATGGTAGTAGAGCCGCCATCCGGTGTCGCCGTCGCCCTTGCGCCACAGGGAGCTGCGGAGCGCCCGGCGGCCGGCGATGAGCGTCTCGTACGTGAGGTGCACGAGGTCCGGGGCGAGGAGCGCCCCGCGCAGTCGGGAGGTCTCGATGGGCGGGCTCTCGGCTCCGCCGTGCAGGGTGGGCAGGGCGGCGACCATCTCCTCGTACGTCCAGCGCCGTCCCGAGGCCCCGACCTCGACGAACTCGGGGTCGAGGAGCCGGACGCCGTCGGCGGAGGCCCGGACGGCGGGGTCGTGCAGGCGCAGTTCGCCGTCGGTGGCCGCGGCGACGGCGGCCTCCTCCTCCGCGGAGCGAGTCGTGTCGATCATGAACGCATCCTCTCCCGCTCGGGGCACCTCGGCAACGAAATTCGGTACCGACGGGTAGGCGCGCGCGCCTTCTTGCTATACGGTCCGTCCAACAGCTTGCTAGACACCGCGTCTAACAAGCGCCGGGCGTGCCTCGCCCGGCAAGGCCCGACACCCGCCCCCGAGGTCCCCAAGGAGCCGCACCATGGCAAGCAGCACCGTCCAGCCGGCGGACCAGACCCGGCAGCCCGAACGAGAGGCGGCCCGCCGGCTGCTCGAGTCCTCCGCCAAGCTGTCCTACGACCCCGCCACCGAGGTCGACTGGGACACGCCCCTGGACAAGGACTTCCACGGCATGAGCCCGGAGTGGAGCACCCTCTACGGCACCCCGTACTGGCAGGAGCTGACCGAGGCGCAGCGCAAGGAGCTGACCCGCCAGGAGTCGGCGTGCGTGGCCAGCACCGGCATCTGGTTCGAGATGATCCTCCAGCAGATGGTGCTGCGGGACATGTACGCCAAGGACCCCACCGACCCGCGCTTCCAGTGGGCGCTGACGGAGATCGCCGACGAGTGCCGGCACTCGATCATGTTCGGGCGCGGCGCGGCCAAGCTCGGCGCCCCCGCCTACCGCCCGGGACGCTTCGTGCGCGAACTCGGCCGCGCCTTCAAGACGCTCGCCGTCGGCGAGGCCGCGTACGCCTCGATCCTCGTCGCCGAGGAGGTGCTGGACGTCATGCAGCGCGACTGGATGCGCGACGAGCGGGTGGTCCCCTTCGTGCGGACCATCAACAACATCCACGTCGTCGAGGAGTCGCGGCACATGAAGTTCGCCCGCGAGGAGACCCGGGCGCGGCTGCGCCGGGCCGGCGGGCTGCGCCGCCGGACGCAGGCCCTGGTGGTCTCCATCGCCTCGTACTTCATCGTGACCAGCATGGTCAGCCGCGAGGTGTACGAGCGGGCCGGGCTCGACGTCGAGCGGGCGCTCGCCGAGGCGAAGGCCAACGAGCACTACAAGTCGATGATGCGGTCCAGCTGCGCGGGCCTGATGGAGTTCCTGTCGTCGGCGGGACTGCTCACGCGCCCGGCGGTCGCGGTCTACCGGCGCGCCCACCTCATCTGACCCCGGGGCCCGCCCGGGCCCCGCACGCACCCCCGTACCCGTACCCGTACGCATCCCCCGGTCCGAGTCCCTTCCCCGGAGCCCCGCGAGCTGACGACGCCATGACCTACGCGATCACCCAGACCTGCTGCAACGACGCGACCTGCGTCGCCGTCTGTCCGGTCAACTGCATCCATCCCACCCCCGAAGAGCCCGACTTCGGCCGCACCGAGATGCTCTACATCGACCCGAAGTCCTGCATCGACTGCGGTGCCTGCGCCGACGCCTGCCCGGTCGACGCGATCTTCCCGGCGGACGCGCTGCGCCCCGGGCAGGAGGCGTACGCCGCCGTCAACGCGGCCTTCTACGAGGACCGGGCGCCGCGCGAGGCACCGGCCGAGGGGCCCGTCTTCCACGCCTGGGGCGCCCCGTCGTTCGAGCGCAGCCTGCCCTCCGACTTCGGGCGGCTGCGGGTCGCGGTCGTCGGCACCGGACCGGCCGGCATGTACGCCGCCGAGGACCTGCTGCTGCACACCGACGCCGAGGTGACCCTGGTCGACCGGCTGCCGGTGGCAGGCGGACTCGTGCGCTACGGAGTGGCGCCCGACCACCCGGCGACCAAGCGGATCGGCGACACCTTCGCCCGCTTCCACACCCACCCGCGGGTGCGGATGTACCTCGGCGTCGAGGTCGGCACGCACGTCACGGCCGAGGAGCTGGCGGCGCACCACGACGCCGTCGTGTACGCGGTGGGCGCGGCCGGCGACCGGCGGCTCGGGATCCCCGGCGAGGAGCGCACCGGAAGCCTCTCGGCCACGGAGTTCGTCGCCTGGTACAACGCGCACCCGGAGGTCGCGCCCGAGGCGATCGACCTGTCCGGCACCGAGCGGGTCGTGGTGGTGGGCACCGGGAACGTGGCGCTCGACGTGGCGCGCATCCTGGTCGCCGACCCGGAGGCGCTGGCCGCCACCGACATCGCCGACCACGCGCTCGCGGCGCTGCGCGCCTCCGCGGTGCGCGAGGTGGTGCTGCTCGCGCGGCGCGGCCCGGAGGACCTCGCGTGCACCGCGCCCGAACTGCTCGCGCTCGGGCAGCTGCCGGGCGTCCGCCTGGTGGTGGACGACCACGACCCGCGGGTCTGGGCGGCCGTGGAGGCGGCCGGTCCCCGCGACAAGGCGGCGCTGCTGCGCGGGGCGCTCCGTGAGCGGGTGGACTGGGCCGCGCCGGCGGGCGCGGAGCGGCGGGTGGTCTTCCG
Organism: Streptomyces sp. NPDC053541; assembly: GCF_044544705.1. NCBI lineage: Bacteria > Bacillati > Actinomycetota > Actinomycetes > Kitasatosporales > Streptomycetaceae > Streptomyces > Streptomyces sp. NPDC053541. The sequence goes on along the minus strand of NZ_JBITXM010000003.1, from coordinate 617,597 downwards.
CTTCCACTCGGCACCGGAGGAGATCCTCGACGGGGCCGTACGGGTCACGGGCGGCACCGACACCGGCACCGACACTGACACCGGCTCCGGCTCCGGCTCCGGCTCCGGCTCCGAGGCGATCCCGGCCGGGCTGGTGCTGCGGGCGGTCGGCTACCGCGGACTGCCGGTGGCGGACCTGCCGTTCGACGGCGCGACCGGCACCGTGCCGCACACCGGCGGCCGGGTCGAGGGCCGGCCCGGCACGTACGTGGTCGGCTGGATCAAGCGCGGCCCCTCGGGCGGCATCGGCGCCAACCGCACCTGTGCGGCGGAGACCGTGAGCACGCTCCTCAAGGACGCCGTCGCGGGCGCGCTGCCGGCCCCGACCGGCACCGCGCGCGGCTTCGACCGGCTCGCCCGCCGCCGGGCCGGGCACGTGGTGGACGCGCGGGGGCTCGCCGCGATCGAGCGGGCGGAACGGGCTCGCGGCGAGGAGGCCGGCCGGCCGCGGGTCAAGCTGGGCACGCTGCCGGAGCTGGTCGCGGCGGCGCGGGGCCGGCGGCGCGCGGCGCGCTGAGCCGGCCGTTCGTACACCGGGCCTCCGGGCTCGGACGGGGAGGAGTGGGGGCGCGGGTGGTCAGACCCGCGCCCCTCGCCGTACCGCCGGACGTGCGTGCCGTACCGCCGGACGCGGCGGAACGGGCCGGCCCCGGCGTGGCACTCGGACCGGGGCGAATGATCCCGATATGAGTGCGAAGCATGAACAAGAGTGACAGTGGGAGCGGGAGCGGGAACCCCCGGGCGGGCGGAGGCGCGGGTGCGCGGGGTGCCGTCGTCGTCGGGGTGGACGGTTCCGAGCACAGTCTGCTGGCCCTGGAGTGGGCGCTGGGGACGGCGCGGAGCCTGGACGCGCCGCTGACCGTGGCGCACGTGCGCGCGGAGGCCCTGCAGCTGGGCAGCGCGCGGATCGCCTCGCTCGGCCCGGCGCCGGAGCTGCCCGACACGGTGGTGGACGCGCTCGCGGCCGAGGTCGGGCCGCGCGCCGAGGGCCTGGACGTGCGGTACGCCTCGCTGGACGGCTCCGTCGTGGACGCCCTGGTGGAGGCGGCCGAGGGGGCCCGGCTGCTCGTGGTCGGCTCGCGCGGGCGGGGCGGATTCGCCAGCCTGCTGCTGGGGTCGAACAGCCGGGCGCTCGCCGCGGCGGCGCCGTGCCCGGTGGTCGTGGTGCCGCACGAGGCGCGGGCCGCGTCGCTGGAGGGCGGGGCGGCGGCGGGACGGGTGCTGCTCGGTCTGGAGACCGACGAGACGGCCGACGAGGTGGTGGAGTTCGCCTTCGAGGCGGCACAGCGGCGCGGTGTGCCGCTGGAGGTGGTCACCGCCTATCCGGTGCCGCCGTCCCCGGCGCTGCTGATCGGCGCGCCGGCGCCCGCGCTCCAGGTGCCGCCGCCGTTGCCGGACGAGACCCCGGAGCTGGTGGCGAGCACGACCCGGCGGCAGGAGGAGCGGCTGCGGCCGTTCGCGGAGCGGCATCCCGGGGTCGAGGTGGTCCCGGCGGTCACGCCCGCCGATCCGGCGGGGCGGCTGGTCGAGGACTCCCGGGAGGCGGGGCTCGTGGTGGTGGGGCGGCACCGCGGGCATCGGATCGAGACGCTGCTGATGGGCTCGGTCGCGCACGCGGTGCTGCACCACGCGCACTGTCCGGTCGCGGTGGTGCCGCCCGCGTCGCGGCGGTGAGCGAGCAGCCGGCGGGGGCGTGCGGGCGGGAAGGGGAGGTTTTCACCTCTTCAGGTGATGGCGGATGTGGAGAAACGTGTCTGCCTCCGGACGTGCCGGGAACCTCGTTGCACGGGGACCGATCCAGTGGAGCGTGTCCATGCATCTGATCCGACTCGGCGAGGCCGATCTCGCCGTCCGGTCGAGCGAGGGCCTGACCACGGTCGAGCTGTACGGAGAGCTCGACCTGGTGCTGGTGCAGCGCGTCCGGCCCGAACTCGACGTTCTGGCCCGCGAGGCGCCCGCGCTCACCGTCGACCTGCGCCACGTCACGTTCTGCGACGCGTCGGGGCTGGGGCTCCTGGTGCGCTGTGCGCAGCGCGTCCGGGAGCGGGGCGCGGAGTGGGGGCTGGTGTGCGACCGGCCGGTGTTCCTGCGCCTGATCCGGCTGGCCGGCCTCGACGAGGTCCTGTGCCCGTCGCCGCCCGCCGCCCCGCCGGGCCCGCGCACCGCGGACCGGCCGGGAGGACTCCGGGTGTAGCGGCCCCGGGGCCGCGCGGTCCGCGGCCGCCCGGGTGGGGCGGTCGCGGACGGCGCGGCGGGTGCCTCAGGCCGGCAGGAGCTCGCCGGCGCCGCCCGGTTCCAGGGTCTGGCCGGGGAAGCCGGTCGCCGGGTGCGGGGCCGGCGGGCGCAGGCCGGTGAGCCGGAGCTCGATGATGCCGCGGACGGCGGGCCACTCCTCGTCGAGGATCGAGTAGAACGCGGTGTCGCGGACCACTCCGTCCAGGCCGCGCGAGTGGGCCCGGCGGACCCCTTCGCAGGTGGCGCCGAGCCGCTCGATGGCGACGCGCGAGCGGGTGTTGCGGGCGTCGGCGCGCATGGAGATCCGGCGCAGGCCCCAGGTCTCGAAGGCGTGCCGCAGCATGAGGTACTTGGCCTCGGTGTTGACGCCGGTGCCGCGGGCCTCGCTGGAGATCCAGGTGTTGCCGATCTCGGCGGCGTCGGGCACCGCGGTCAGGGGGTCGCCGTAGGGAACCCCGGTGACCGGGGGCCAGATGACCGGGCCGCGCCAGTAGTCGAGTTCCAGGAAGCGGGTCGACCCGAGGACCCGGCCGGTATGGGGGTCGACCAGGGCGAACGGCAGGGCCCGGCCCGACGCCTGTTCGGCGAGCGCGCGGGCGATGTAGTCGCAGGAGGCATCAAGGCCGTGGGGCACGGAGGTGTAGGCATAGGCCGCACGGTCCAGTGCGCCCGCCCAGGCGATGCCCTCGGCGTGGCGCATGGCCAGCGGCTCCAGGCGCACGGTGCGCCCGGTCAGGACTACAGGTACTGGCACGGGTCCTCGGGTCTTTCACGGGCAGGGGTCATCGCACGCCGGATCGCGGCGGCGATGAAAGGGAGGGGTTCCCGGCCCGGTGCCGACCGCCCTGCCCAGGGGAAAAGGGCAAGTGAAACGGTTCGCCATCGGTGGCGGGAGGAACAGTATGCAGCCCCGCGGCCCCTGAGAACAGAACCCCACACGAACCCGCGCGCACGGCTGAGTGAATGTCCGGTTTACCCCATCCCTCATTCGGCCCAGCGCAAGGTTTCCGGGGGCTCGCGCCCGCCCGGCGCGAGCCCCGCGCGGGCATGGCCAAGGGCCCCGGACGCCGCCTGGTCGAGCGGCTGCCGGGGCCCTGAAGGCGCAGGTCAGAGCCTAGGAGACGGCTTCCGCGCAGGCGGGGTGGCCCCAGCCTTCGGCGTTCTTGGTGATGGTGTCGCCCTTGGCGTACGTATGCCCGCAGCGGCAGCGCCCGGGGAAGCGCGCCTTGAGGCTCGGGGCGGAGGATCCGGAACGCGTACCGGAGCGCGTACCGGCGCGCGTGGAGCCGGAGGCGCCGGTGGCCTTGCGGGGGCGCTTCGCGGCGGCCGGGCGGGCCGAGGCCGGCTCCGGCGGGGGCAGCTCGGAGCCGGCCGCCGAGCCGGCCGGCAGCTGGCTGCGGGCGGTGTGGCTGGCGGCCCGGTCGGCGGCGTCGTTCAGGGGGTCGCCGTCGACCTGGTGGGCGGGGGTGTAGACGAACTCCACGCGCCGGTCGGTGAGCAGTTCGTCGATGCGCACGACGAGGTCCTTGTTGGCGACGGGGGTGCCGGCGGAGGTCTTCCAGCCCTTGCGGCGCCAGCCGGGCAGCCAGGTGGTGACGGCCTTCATCGCGTACTGCGAGTCCATCCGCACCTCGGCCGGCACGGCGGGGTCGATCCGCTCCAACAGGCGGAGCAGGGCGGTCAGTTCGGCCACGTTGTTGGTGGCCGTGCCGAGCGGTCCGGCCTCCCAGTGGGCGATCTCGCCGTCCTCGGTCCCGATGACCCAGGCCCAGGCGGCCGGTCCCGGGTTGCCCTTGGACGCGCCGTCGCACGCCGCGATGATCTTGTCTGTCATCCCTCGATCCTGACATGCCGCGCGTGGTGCCCCGGACCACCGCCGGCGGCGGCGCCGAGCCGGGCGGCCTCGGCGAGCAGGGCGTCGCGGCCGATCGCCTCGGCGCGGGTGGCGGGCACGGTGCAGGCGTGGGCGCCCGCGATGCTGCCGTGCAGGGCGCAGGTACGGGCCGGGGCGCCGGCCAGCCAGGCGTGCAGGAAGCCGGCGGCGAAGGCGTCGCCGGCGCCGTTGCTGTCGACGACGGGGGCGGCCGGGGTGACGGCGGGCACGTGGACGAGCGGTTCGTCGGCGCCGGTGAGGAGGTGGGCGCCGGCGGCCCCGTCGGTGGCGACGGCGAGCTGGGCCCGGCCGCGGCTGAGGATCTCGCGCAGGGTGCGCTCGGGGTCGTCGAGCGCGGTGGCGGAGAGGAAGACGAGGTCGGCGGCGAGGGCGAAGGGCTCGTGGTAGGCGGCGCGGCCGTCCCAGTCGTGCAGGTCGGTGGAGAGGGTGACGCCCTCGGCGCGGAGGTCGGGCAGGGCGTGGGCGCAGGGCTGGGTGATCGAGACGTGGACGTGCCGGCTGCGGGCGGCGAGGGCGCGTACGGTCGCGGGCGGGAGGCGGTCCTCGTCCCGGCCGCGGGTGGCGTCGTAGAGGGACAGCCGGCGTCCGTCGGGTCCGACCAGGTTGACGGCCCGTTTGGTGCCGGCGGGCTGCGGCACGGCGGTGAGGCCGATGCCGTGGTCGCGGTGGAAGGCGCGGACGAGCTCGCCCTCCGGGTCGGCGCCGAGGTGGTCGAGGTGGTGGGTGCGCAGGCCGAGGCGGTGCAGGCCGAGGGCGACGAAGTCGCCGGTCTGGCCGGCGCGGGTGACGATCCCGGTGCCGATCATGTGGCTGTCGGCGAGCGGGAGCGGCAGCTCGGGCACGTGGACGATGGTGTCGACCCCGGCCCCGCCGAGGACGAGGACGTCGATGTCCCGGTCGGGGTCGGCGGCGGCCGCCGCGCGGGGGTCGGTGCCGGTGGTCGTGGTGGCGTCGCTGCTCATGCCGGGCAGTCAAACAGCGGCCCGGACCGCCACGCAAGATCTTGCAGGATTTTTCCGCAAGGCGGGCGGTCCGGGCCGAGTCCGGTCAGCGCTGGGCGAGTTGGGCGTCCAGCCACTGGAGGATCTCGGGGGTGACCGGGTCGGTGATGTCGGCGTACTCGTCGTGCTTCTTGAGGAACTTGGCGACGTAGGGGCAGACGGGCACGATCCGCTTCCCGGCGGCGCGGACGTCGTTCAGCGCCTGCTCGACGAGGATCGACGCGAGACCCTGGCCCGCGTAGGCGTCGTCGACCTCGGTGTGGAAGAAGACGCGCTGCCGGTCACGGTCCCGGAAGGCGGTGAGTCCGGCGCGCTGCTCGTCGACGAGGATCTCGTAGCGGTGCCGGGGTTCGTTGAGGCGGACGACGGGGGTGCCGGCGGGCTGGGTCATGGCGGGCCTTTCCGTGGTGAGGGCGGGGTCGGGGTTCCTGCGGGCCTTCATCGGGGTGTTCGGGAGTTCGGGGGCCGGCAGACGGTCGCCGGGATAGCCGTGGACCTCGCCGAAGCGGTCGCCGGTCATCCAGTCCTCCCGTGCCTGCCGGATCTCGGCGTCCGTGCGGGCGATGAAGTTCCACCACATCACGATCTCCTCGCCGAAGGGCGTACCGCCGAGCAGCACGGCGCGGGCGCGGTGCGGGGAGGTGTTGGCGAGGGTGAGCGCGGTGCGGCCTGGGGCGGTGTAGCCGAGTTCGGCGGGGTGCAGGAGGGTGTCGCCGAGGCGGATGTCGCCCGCGTCGACGAGGAGGCCGTGCTCGAAGGCGGGGTCGACGTCGAGGGTGACGGTGGCGCCGGGGTCGAGGAGGAGTTCGGCACCGAGCAGCGGGGTGAAGGTGCGCACCGGGGAGGTGTCGCCGGCGAGGGTGCCGAGGAAGACGCGGAGTTCGGCGCCGTCGACGCGGACGGGCCGCGGGGCGTGGTGCTGGAAGTCGCGCGGGGCGTGGCGGTGGGCCTCGGGAAGGGCCAGCCAGAGCTGGACTCCGTGCAGGACGGTGGTCCCGGGGGTGGAGACCTCGGAGTGGCTGATGCCGTGGCCGCCGGTCATCAGGTTGATCTCGCCGGGGCGGACGAAGGCGTGGGTGCCGAGGCTGTCGCGGTGCTCGATCTCGCCGCTGAAGAGCCAGCTCACGGTCTGCAGCCCGGTGTGCGGGTGCGGCGCGACGTCCATGCCGCCGGAGTCGGCGACCCGGTCGGGGCCGTAGTGGTCGGCGAAGCACCAGGCGCCGATGAGGGTGCGGGCGCGCTGCGGCAGGGTGCGCCGTACCGTCATGGCGCGCGGTCCGCCCAGCGGCACGTCCCGGGCGGTGAGGACCTCGACCTCGTTGGCACCCATGTCGCGAATCCCTTTCAGAGCAAGATTGTTTTTCTTTCAACAATCATGGACGATAATGGCCCCGAGGACAACCCGGCACGACGACGAAGGAGCACACGGTGAGCGAGCAGCGGGTGTACGTGGACAAGCAGAGCCCCGCCGCCTACCAGGCCCTGGTACGGACGGCCGAGGCGGTCCGCGCGACCGCCGCCGAGGCCGGGCTCGACCGCGTCCTGGTGGAGCTGGTCAACCTGCGCGTCTCCCAGCTCAACGGCTGCGCCTACTGCCTGGACGTGCACACCCGTGCCGCGCTGCGGGCCGGGGAGACCGGCCGCCGGCTCGGGGTGCTCGCCGCCTGGCGCGACACCGAGCTGTTCACCCCGCGCGAGCGGGCCGCGCTCGCCCTGGCGGAGGCGACCACCCACCCGGCGGACGCCGACGCCCAGGAGCGCGCGTACGACGAGGCCCGCGCGGTGCTCGGCGAGGACGAGCTGTCCGCGGTGATCTGGGTCGCCATCACCATCAACGCCTTCAACCGGGTCTCGATCCTCAGCAAGCACCCCGTACGGGAGACCCCCGCCCGCCCCTGACGCGCCGCCTCAGGAGGCCGGGCTCAGGAGGCCGGGCTCAGGAGGCCGGGCTCAGGAGGCCGGGCTCAGGAGGCCGGGCTCAGGAGGCCGGGAACGCCTTCACGACCTTCCCCTTCTGGTCGGCCAGCAGATAGCCCGTCGCGTGGTACTCGTTGATCAGGTAGAAGCGCATCGAGGGCCGGTCGTCGTTGCCGAACCAGCGGTCCGCGATCACGTACCGCATCGACGGGTTCTCGACCTTCAGGTCGCGCTCGCCCCGGCTCATCAGCGCGGGCAGCGCGTCCCAGGCGAGGCCGGCCATGTCGAAGGGCTGCTCGTCCGGGGAGTCGATGGTGCCGCCGGGACCCTCCTTCGTGACGACCCCGTCCCGGTAGCTGTAGCGGTCGTAGGTCTTCGCCCCCGGCCGGGTCGGGATCTCCGCCGAGGCGTGCTCCTCGTAGACGTTGAGCTCCTTCATGCTCGTGGTGCCGGTCGCCGCCCGGAAGGCCTCGACGACCGCGCGGACGTTGGCCGGGGTGAGCAGGCTCCCCTGCACGGCCGGGGCGGTGGAGCCGGCCGGAGTGCCGGTCGTGGGCGTCCCGGACGTGCCGCCGGGGGTGCGCGGCGCCGTCGACGCGCTCGGGCCGCCCTTCGCGCCCTCGCTTCCCTCCTGACCGTCGCCGGGGCCCGGGAGCAGCTTGATCGCGGCCACGCCCAGGGCGGCCGTGAGGAGCGCGGAACCGGCGACGAGTGCGGCCCGTCGGCCGGCCGAAACCGGGCCACGGGTACGGGGCGGGCCGGCCGGAGCGGTCGGCGCGCCCCACGGCGAGGGCGCGGGAGCCGGAGCGGGCGGCACGGCCGGGGTGCCGTGGGCCGGGTGCGCGTACGGCGGGCCGAAGCCCGCGGGTGCCGGGGTCGCGGCGGGCTCGTGAGTGGGAAGGGCTACGGGAGCGGCTGCGGGAGCGGGAGCGTGCGGGGGTACGGGGGTGGGCGCCGGAGCCGCGCCGGCCTCGGCCTCGGCGAGCAGGCGGTCCAGGAGCGCGCCGTCCGGCCGGGCCGCCGGGTCGCGCACCAGGACCCGGGCGAGCACCGGACCCAGCGGCCCGGACCGTACCGGCGCGGGGATCGGGTCGTCGAGCACGGCGACCACGGTGGCCAGGCTGGTGGCGCGGCGCAGCGGGTGGTGGCCCTCGGCCGCCACGTACAGGAGCATCCCGAGCGACCACAGGTCGGAGGCCGGGTTGCCCTCCTCGCCGCGCAGCCGCTCCGGCGCGATGAACTCGGCCGAGCCGATGACGTCCCCGGTGGAGGTGAGCCGCGAGGTGGCCTCGCTGAAGGCGGCGATGCCGAAGTCCGTGAGGACGGCGCCGCCGTCCTCACGGAGCAGCACGTTGGCGGGTTTCACATCGCGGTGCTGGATGCCGGCCGCGTGCGCGGCGCGCAGCGCGGACAGCACCTGGCGGCCCAGGGCGATCGCCTCGGCCGGTGCCATCGGGCCCTCGGCGAGCCGGTCGTGGAGCGAGCGGCCCGGCACCAGCTCCATGACGATCCACGGGTGGGCGCCGTCGCCCGGCTCGACGATGTGGTGGACCGTCACGACGTGCGGGTGGGACAGCCGGGCGAGGGCGCGGGCCTCCCGGAGCGCCCGCTCCCGCAGTTGGGCGGCGAAGCCGGGGTTGGCCGCCTCGACCGCCGGGTCCGGCGGCCGGACCTCCTTCAGTGCCACGTCCCGGTCGAGGGCGACGTCCCGCGCCCGCCACACCGTGCCCATGCCGCCGCTGCCCAGCCGGCCGATCAGCCGGAACCGCCCGTCGACCAGCGGTCTGCCGTCCTCGCTCGTTCCCATGGGCCGTCATGCTAGGGGGTGTCTCACCGGCCCTGTCGGGGGGTCAGTCCCCGGCGGGCAGGCTGTCCATGAAGGAGCTGACCGAGAAGACCGCGCGGCCGGGACCGGCCGGGCCGTAGCCGGGGGGCGAGCTCAGGCCGTGGGACTCCATGGTGGCGCGGTAGGCCTCCAGGAGGCGGATGTGGTACTCCAGCGGCGCGCCGGCCGGGTTGGCCTTGCCGAGCGGGGTGGTGGGCTCGGGGCACCAGGTGGTGAAGCGGGGCGTGATGCCGCGCGACATGAAGTACTCCAGGCCCTCCGTGGTGGAGGCGATGGCCTCGTCGACCGTGGTGAAGCCGAACGGCTCGGCCATCTCCACGCCGGCCACGAAGTTGGGGATGACGTTGCGCGGACCGAAGACCTCGGCCGAGTCGAGGATCCGGCGGTGCCACTCGTCGCGCCCCACGTAGCGCTCCTTGCCCGGGCAGTAGAGCTCGAACAGGCGCTTGTCCCACACCTCGTAGTTGGGGTGGTAGATCTGGATGCCGTAGTCCTTGAAGCGCTGCACGTCGGCCTTGGGCAGCGCCTGGGCGACGACCTTGCCGATCCAGCGGCCGGGGAAGCGCTCCTCGATGGCCTGCGCGTACTGCCCGTAGAAGTCGGCCTCGTCCTTGCCGCCGATGTGCGAGGTGACGGCGCCGCCGGTGAGGGTGTAGGCGGTCGAGGCGCCGGCCGTGTCGTACTTGTCGATGATGGCGAGGGCCTCCAGCACCTCCTCCACGTCCTTGACGCCCGTGTAGGGGCGGCCGGCCGCCTTGTGCTGGCGCCAGTTGTGGTTGATGTCGCAGTACTGGCACTCCTCCTTGGCGCCGAAGTACTGGCAGACCCGGAAGACCGTCAGATAGATGAGGTAGCCCCACTGGATGGTCGGGGCGACCTCCATCACCGACTTCCCGTTGGGCAGGGTGTGCCGGTAGTACTCCGGCATCGGCGGCAGGCCGACGTCGGCGATCCGGCGCCCGTCGAGATAGAGGCCGAGCAGCCCGTCGTCGCCGGCCGCGACGCGGTACGGGGAGGCGGGGTTGACCCGCACCGACACGACCGTGCGGCGCAGCTCGTACGGGCCGCCCGTGAGGACGATCTCCTCCGGCGGGCGGCGCAGGGCGGCCTGGCCGAGCTCGGGCAGGGTGCGGTGGTCGAAGGAGAAGATGAAGTACGACTTCGGCTTGACCTCGCCGGACGCCTCGTCGCCGGAGTCGGTGAGGGCCGAGTCGTCGAACGCGATGCCGCCGCGCAGCAGGTCCTCCTTGATCACCGCCTCCTTCGGGACGTGCGGGAAGCGGTGCATGAGGTCTTCGACCTCGTCGGTGCGGCGGATCATGCGCGGATACATCTCCTCGGTCGGGCGGTCGCGAGCCGTGCGTGGTGGGACCACCGACCTACCCTAGGACGACGTCCGGCGCCCCGGCATCCGGCCCCGGTCGCAGACGGCCTCCGCCGGGCGACGGAGGCCGGTCCACAAGCCGGGGGCGGTCCAGAACCCGGGGCCGGTCCACGGCCCGGGATCTGTCCACGCACCGGGGCCGGGACGGGTCCGGCCCCAGGGCGGGGGCGTGACCGGGGCTCAGAAGTTGCCGTAGTTGACCTGCCAGGTCGGCAGGCCCATGCGGCGCCAGACGGCGACGACCCGGTCGCGGTCGTCGAGGGACACCCGGACCGCGTAGCGCGGCCGGACGTGGGTGTCGAAGAGCTCGGCCTTCACCAGGTCGTCGGAGCGGCCGTCGGCGGAGGGGCGCATCCACAGCTCGTCGTAGGGCACCTCGTGCCGGGCGAGCCAGGCCTCGGTGATCTCCCGGTGGTCCTCGCTGCGGCCGGAGAGCAGCACGATCCGGTCCCGGTGCGCGGCCCGGAAGGCGCGCAGCGCGTCGCGCACCGGCGGGTTGAGCAGGTCGAGGTCGCAGCGGGTGAAGTCGTACGGGCCGCGGTCGCCGCGCAGCGCGAGGGTGCCGTCGATGTCGCAGAGGACGGCGCTGGGCAGCGCGGGGTCGGGGACGTAGGGGGTGACGCCGGGGCGCTCGTTGAGCCAGGCGTCGGTGAGCCGCCAGCCGCCGCGGCGGGCCTTGGCGTGCTTGTCGGCCAGGATCCGGATGATCTCCTCGCCGACCGGCCGCTCGCGGGCGGCGTCGCGGCGCACGCACTCCTCGACGGGCACGTCGGTGAAGTCGTGCACGACGAAGGTGGCGTCGCGGCCGGTGAGGGCGGCCTTGAGGCGGCGCGGGATGTGCGGGGTGAGGTGGGTGTTGTCGACGACGACGTCGAAGCCGTCGTCGACGGCGGCGCGGATCGCGGCGTCCTGGATGCCGAGCACGGTCTGCTCGTGGGCGCGCGAGCGGCGGTCGCCGCCGGTGGTGCCGCCGGGCAGGTCGAGCATCCCGCGCAGGTCGTCGAGGTTGACCCGGCGCATCCGGCCCTCGGACCGCTCCTGCAGGGCGCGGGCGGCGGTCGTCTTGCCGGAGGCCGGCAGTCCGGTCATCACGTGGACCACGGGCACGGTCAGTTCTCCTCGTCGGTGGCGAAGGGGTCGGCGTTCTCGGGGCGCAGCGCGCGCCAGGTCATCAGGTCGGTGCGGCGCCCGTCGAGGCGCAGGAACATCGCGGAGCGCAGCCGTCCGTCGGGCAGTTCGCGGACCGCGCGGGCGAAGGCGGCGCGGTCGTCGGCGAGGTGCGCGAGCGAAGCGTACGCCTCGTCGACGGCCCGCTCGCGGGCGGTGAACTCCTCCTCCAGGCGGGCGATGACGGAGCGCACCCAGGCGTCGAACTCGTCGGGCACCTGCTCCAGGAGCGCGTCGAGCGGGCGGCCGCCGTCGGCGCGGATGCCGCCGAGCTCGGACGGGGACAGGCCGAGGCCCTGGGCGAGGACCTTGGCGGAGGTGCCGGCGAAGCGCTGGATGCCGTGGCCGCGCCAGATGTCGCGCTCGGTGACGCCGGTGAGGACCTTGTGCAGCCGCACGTACTCGGCGATCTTCGCCTTGGCGCGGACGCCGGAGGCGAAGCGCAGCACGAAGCCCTCGGCGTCGGTGCCGGTGGCGGGGCTGCCGTCGGGCAGCGTGCTGGAGCCGGTCAGCTTGAGCAGGGCGTCGAGCGCCATCGGCGGGTGCGCGGTGACGACCGAGCCGATGCCCCGCCAGGCGCCGGCGGCCTCGGCGAGCGGGACCTCGGTGCCGTCGGGGCCGAAGGCGGCGAGCAGCACGAGGTCGCGGCGGCCGCCGTAGTCCACGACGATCCGGTTCTCCGGGTAGAGGATCTCCGTCAGGTACGTGGTGCCGGGGACGAGCGCCGAGGTGTCGGCGGCGTCCAGGCGGCGCTGGGCCCAGGTGGCCTGGGTGCTGGCGAAGGAGCCCTTGGAGGCGACGTGCCAGCGGTCCTCGTAGTGGAAGACGATGCCGAGGCTGCCGTCGACCTTGTCGTACACCTCGAAGGGCTCGTCGGGCAGCGCGGGGGCGTAGGGGCGGCCGGAGGTGTGCTCGGAGACGTTGAAGAACTTCGGGAGGGGCAGGGCGACGACGCGGCCGGTGCGGTCGTCGGCGACGAGACCGCGGCAGCGGACGGTGACCCGGTTCCAGACGCCCTCGTACTGGCAGACCCGTGTGTAGGTGTAGATCGACAGCGGCAGCCGAGGGTGCGGCTTGCGGGTCACGTGTCCGGCTTCGACCGCCGCCGCCAGTTCGTCCGGCGGCAGCAGCGCGTCGAGAGTCAGGTACGCCTGGCTCATGGGTTCCCTCCCGTGTTCGAGGGGGCTCATTGTTCTGTGCGCGCGCCGGCCCCCACCAGCGAATTAGCGGCCGGCGGGCGCCGCGGCGGGGCGAGGGATAGGACACATCGCGCGGTGCCGGGGGACGCGGACCGCGACCGGTCCGTGACCGATCGGGGACGGCGGGCGTCCGCGGGGGCCTCCGATACCGGCGGAAAACGGAACGAGTGCCCCGTCCCGGTGGGTGTCCAGGCGGGCGTCCGGCGTGTGGACCCGGGCCTTGGGGCGGGTCCGGGCCCCGTAGACTCGCCGCCGGAGAGACGTCGCAGAAGTCGAGGAAGCGAGCGCAATGAACTACGCGGACACCACCGCCCCGATCTACGCCGAGCTCATACGGGAGCAGGGCGACGTGCCCGGTGAGGTCCGGCGGACCGCCGAGGAGGTGCTGCGCGACCTCAGCCGCGTGATCCAGATGCCGCCGGCCGGCCTGGCCCCGAACGGCGCGCAGATGGCGCCGATGGCGCAGGTCGCGCCCATGGCGCCGATGGCTCCGCTGCAGTAGTCGAGCGTCTCCGCTCCTCGCGGGCGCCCATTTGGTATACAAAAGCTGGTATACCAAGTGGGCGCCTTTGCGTGCGCCCGTGCCGTGCCGCCCCGAGCCGCTCCGAGCCGAGGAGTCCGTCCGTGACCTCCCAGTCCGCCTTGTCCCCCCGCGCCGCCACGGTCTTCCGGCGGGTCCGCCCGCTCGGCGGGCCGGTCACGGACCTCGTGGCCGTCGACGGGGTCCTGGTCGAGGCCGTCCCGGACGGCGCCGTGGTGGAGGAGGTCGACGGCGGCGGCCGGATGGCGCTGCCCACCCTGGTCGACGCGCACATCCACCCTGACAAGACCTCGTGGGGCGAGTCCTGGCACAGTCGGCGGGCGGCGGAGGGCATCGCCGGGTTCGTGGCGGGCGACGTGGAGCTGTCGCGGGCGCTGCCGACGCCGGTGGGCGAGCGCGCGTACCGGCTGATGGCGCACGCGGCGGCCCAGGGCACCCGGGCCATGCGGGCGCACGCCGACGTGGCGCCGGCCTTCGGCCTCGCGGGTCTGGAAGGCGTCGCGGGGGCCCGCGAGCGGCTGCGCGGGATCGTGGACGTGGAGCTGGTCGCCTTCCCGCAGCACGGAGTGGTCCGGGAGCCGGGCACGCTGGAGCTGCTCGCGGCGGCGGCCGAGGCCGGGCTGATCACCCATGTCGGCGGGATCGACCCGGCCGGTTTCGACGCGGCCGGGGACGCGAAGGCCGCCGGCGGCGACCAGCTCGGCGCGGTCTTCGGGCTCGCCGAGCGGCACGGTCTCGGCCTGGACATCCATCTGCACGACCGCGGCGAGACCGGCCTGGTGCCGCTCCGCGACATCGCCGCCCGGACCAGGGCGCTCGGCCTGCACGGCAAGGTGAGCGTCGCGCACGCCTTCGCGGTGGCGCAGCTGTCCGGCCGCGCACTCGACGAGACGGCCGACCTGCTGGCCGAGGCCGGGGTGTCGCTGACCACGGTCGCGCTGTCCGCCGTCACGGTCCTGCCGTTCCGGCGGCTCGCCGAGCGCGGGGTGCGGGTCGGCCTCGGCTCGGACGGCGTCCGGGACAACTGGAGCCCGTTCGGCAACGCCGACATGCTGCACCGGGCCTGGCTGGCCGGCTGGGCGCTCGACGCGCGGCTCGACGAGGAGCTGGAGGCCTGCTTCGACCTCGCCGCGCACGGCGGCGCCGAGCTGCTGGGTCTGCCCCGCGCGGACCTGCGGCCGGGCGCGCCCGCCGACTTCATGCTGGTGGACGGCGAGTGCGTGCCGCAGGCCGTGGTCGACGTGCCGCGCCGCGAGCTGGTGGTGCGGGCGGGCCGGGTGGTGGCCCGCGACGGCTCCCTGGTGTGAGTCAGTCGGTGCGGCCTCCCAGCGTCCGCCACAGGAAGGTGTGCTCCAGGGCGCTGTTGTAGGCGGTCTGTTCGTGGTCGGTGGCGCCCGCGTGGCCGCCGGCCAGGGTCTCGTGGAGCAGCACCCGGTGGCCCAGCTCGCGCAGCCGGGCGGCGGCCTTGCGGGCGTGGCCGGGGTGCACCCGGTCGTCGCGGGTCGAGGTGGTGAGCAGCACCGGCGGGTAGGGCCGGCCGGCCTCCAGGTGGTGGTACGGCGAGAGCGCGGCGAGGTGCGGCCGGTCGGCCGGGTCGTCGGGGTCCCCGTACTCGGCGATCCAGCTGGCGCCGGCGAGCAGCAGGTGGAAGCGGAGCATGTCGAGCAGCGGCACGTGCGCGACGATCGCGCCGAACAGCTCGGGGCTGCGGACCAGCATGGCGCCCATCAGCAGGCCGCCGTTGCTGCCGCCGGTGATGCCGAGCTGCCCGGGGGTGGTGATGCCCCGGGCGACCAGGTCGCGGGCGACGGCCTCGAAGTCCTCGTAGGCGCGGGGCCGTTCGGCCTTGAGGGCGCTGCGGTGCCAGCGCGGTCCGTACTCGCCGCCGCCGCGGATGCCGGCCACCACGAAGGTGCCGCCGCGGGCGAGCCAGGCGCGGCCGCGCACCGTGTCGTACGCGGGGGTGAGGGAGACCTCGAAGCCGCCGTACCCGTTGAGGAGGGTGGGGCGCGGTCCCGGGTCGCGGGGGCCGACGACGGTGTACGGGACGCGGGTGCCGTCGGCGGAGACGGCGAAGTACTGCCGGGCCTCCAGGCCGGTGGCGTCGAAGCGCTCGGGCGCCTGCTTGATGGCCTCGCCGGGGGTGCCGATCTCGCCGCGGTGCAGGGTGGTCGGGGAGAGGTGTCCGGTGACCGACAGGAAGTACTCGTCGCTCGTGTCGGGGTCGGTGTCGGTGAGGGCGGCCGAGGAGAGCGGCGGGATGTCGGCGAGCTCCTGGCGCTTCCAGCCGCCGGGGGCGCCGGGCTCGGTGGGCGGGGTGAGCACGTGCAGGCGGCTGGCCACGTCCTGGAGGGTCTCCACGATCAGGTGGTTGCGGGTCCAGGAGTGCCCGGCGAGCGCGGTGCGGTCGTCGGGGGTGAAGAGCACCTCGGGCTCGCGCCGGCCGGCGAGGAAGGCGTCGAAGCGGAAGGCGAGGAGGGTGCCGGCGGGCTGTCCCAGCCAGGGCGTCTTCGGGGTGACGAGCAGCCACTCGCGGTGCACGGAGCTGTCGGCGTCCTCGGGCAGGTCGAGGCGGCGCAGCTCGCCGTCCTCGCCGATGAGGTGGGTCTCGTGGTGCCAGAAGTCGCGGTAGCGGACGACGAAGTCGCGCTCGAAGCCCTCGGTGGGGTCGTGCCAGGCGGAGACGGCGAGGTCGGATTCCTGTCCCTCGTGGACGAGTTCGGCCGCCTCCAGCGGGGTGCCGCGGCACCAGCGGCGCACGGTGCGCGGGTAGCCGGAGGCGGTGAGGGAGCCGGGGCCCTGGTCGGTGCCGACGAAGACGTGGTCCTCGTCGATCCAGCCGATGTCGGTCTTGGCCTCGGGCAGCGTGAACCCGTCGGCCACGAAGGCCCGGTCCTCCAGGTCGTACTCGCGCACGACGACGGCGTCGCCGCCGCCCCGGGCGAGGCTCACCAGGGCCCGCCGGTACGCGGGCCGCAGCACCTGCGCGCCGGCCCAGGTCCAGTCCTCGCCCTCCGTGGCGGCGAGCGCGTCGAGGTCGAGCAGCACGTCCCACGCGGGATCGTCGGTGCGGTACTCGTCGAGGGTGGTGCGCCGCCAGACGCCCCGGGTGTGCTCGGCGCTCTGCCAGAAGTTGTAGAGGTACGGCCCGCGCCGCCGGGTGTACGGGATCCGGTCGGGCGCGTCGAGCACCTCCCGCAGCTCGGCCACGAGCCCGGCGAACCCCTCCCCACCGGCGAGCTCACCCGCCGTCTCGGCGTTCCGCTCCCGCACCCAGGCGAGGGCACGCTCGCCCTCGACCTCCTCCAGCCACAGATACGGGTCGTCACTCACGCCCGGTCCTCCTGCTCGTCGTCGCCTTCCCGGTGCGGGACGGTCCAGCGCAGGACGCTACCGCCGTCGGCGTCCGGATGGAGAGTGACCGGGTAGACCTGCCCGGCCTCCCGCTCCCCCCGGTGCCGCATCGCGTGGTCCCCGGGGTGCCAGCCGATGCCGAGGACCCGGCACCCGGCCACCTCGATCGTCCCGGCCTCCAGCGGGTGGTCCCAGCCGGCCCGCTGCGCCCGGTAGTAGTCGGTGTGCGGTTCGACGGACCACACGAGCCCGATGCCCTGGCACTCCTCACGGGTCCATTCCGCGAGTGCCTCGGCTCTCCGCTCGGCCTCCGCGACGGTCAGGTCGAGCCATCCGCGCGGACCGCCCTCGTACGGCGGACCGACCGGCTCGCCGCCGAAGCGCGCGGACGCGGCCCGCGCGTGCCGCCCCCAGTAGGTGAGGTCGGCGAGCCCGTTGTCCGACGGTGCGCCGATGCCCGTCCACGCGTCCAGGGCGACCGCGTCCCCCACGACCATGCCGCACCGGTCGACGGGCAGGTCCCCGAGCCGTACGCCCTCCGGCGCACGGCCGGCGGGCCACGGCATGCCGAGATCCACCTCCAGGACCTCGATGACCGGCTCCTCGTCGAAGACGGAGGGAGCGGTGCGGGCCCGGACCGCGAGCGGCCGGTCGGGGCACGCGGGGACCGCGACCGCCTCGCACAGGCCGTCGCGCAGATGCCCGCCGCCGTCGGCGGCCGTCGCACGGGCCCGCTCCGAGAGCGGCGGGCCGCATCGGGGCCAGTCGTCGATCCCGCCGCCCATGCCGAGCACCAGCACCCCCGAAGACGCTGTCACTTCACCCAGCCCGGTCCACTTCTCCGTCAGATTCTGCGTCATGATCCCCTCCCTGCCGCCATCATGGCCGACCCCACTGACAGCGGGACCACCACACACATTGGTTCGTGGTCGAACCAATTCTGTTCCTCTGTCTACCCCCTCTCCCCCACCACCGTCGCGCCCTCCCCGGGAAGTTAACCCACCGATTACCGCACGGCCCTATACCTTTGGGCCCCGCTCCCTCATCCTGGCCTCGCGTGCCACCCGGGCACGGTGGGACACGGGACGGGCGAGAGGCGGGCGAGGCGGGGCATGACTCCCATCAGTCGCAGAGGGTTCGTGGGGATCGGGGCGGGGATCGGGGCCGGGCTGGTCGCCGGGGCGGGGGCGCCGGCCGGCGCGGCGCCCTCGGAGGCGGTGTCGGCGGCCGCTCAGGCGGCCTCGGGCGACATCACGGACGTCCGGCACGTGGTGATCCTCATGCAGGAGAACCGCAGCTTCGACCACTACTTCGGGCGGCTGCGCGGGGTGCGCGGCTTCGGGGACCGGGCGGCGGGCAATCTGCCGGGCGGCTGGGGCATGTTCCAGCAGCCCAACTGGGGCGGGCGGCAGTACCCGTGGAAGCTGAGCGCCACTCCCCCGGCCGGCGGCGTGGACGGCGAGACGCTCGCGCAGTGCAACGGCGACCTGCCGCACAGCTGGACATCGCAGCACGCCGCCTGGAACAAGGGGCGGCTGGACAACTGGGTGGCCGGGGTCGGCAACACCCGCACGCTGGGGTACCTCGACCGCGGGGACATCCCGTTCCACTACGCGCTCGCCGACCACTACACCATCTGCGACGCCTACTTCTGCTCCACGCTCAGCGCCACCGGCCCGAACCGCACCTTCCTGTGGAGCGGCAAGGTCGACGCCGCCAGCAAGGACGGCGGCGAGGAGTCGGGGCTGACCTGGGAGACGTACGCGGAGGCCCTCCAGCGCGCCGGGATGAGCTGGAAGGTCTACCAGAACGCCCAGGACAACTACGGCGACAACGGCCTGGCCTACTTCAAGCGCTTCACCGACGCCCGGCCGGGCGACCCGCTGTACGACCGGGGCATGGCCTCCGTGCCGAGGGTGACCGGTTCGACGCCGGACGACATCGCCGCGGCGATCCGCGCCGACGTGCTCGCCGGCACCCTGCCGCAGGTGTCCTGGGTGGTGGCCAGCGAGGCCTTCTCCGAGCACCCGTACGCCCCGCCGGGCGACGGCGCGCACTTCGTGAACCTGGTCTACCAGGCCCTCGCCGCGAACCCGGAGGTCTTCGACTCCACCGTCCTGTTCCTCAACTACGACGAGAACGACGGCTTCTTCGACCACGTGCCGCCGCCGGTCGCCCCGCCCGGCACCCCGGGCGAGTACATCGACGGCGTGCCGATCGGCCTCGGCTACCGGGTCCCGATGATCGTGATGTCCCCGTGGACCCGGGGCGGCTGGGTGAGCTCCGAGGTCTTCGACCACACCTCCGTGCTGCGCTTCCTGGAGGTCTGGACGGCGGCCCTCGGCACCCCGGCCACCTGTCCGAACATCAGCGCCTGGCGCCGCAGGGTCGTCGGCGACCTGACCGGGGTCTTCGACTTCGCGCACCCGGTGTACGGGGTGCCGACCGGCCTGCCGTCGACCGCCAGGGTGATCGGCCAGTCCACCTGCGGCCCGCTGCCCAACCCGGTGCCGCAGGACAACGCGCTGCCCGCGCAGGAGCCGGGGACGCGGCCGGCGCGCGCCGTCCCGTACCAGGTCAACGGCAATCTGGACCGCTTCGAGTTCGGCGCGGCCGGCAAGATCCTGGCCTGGTTCTCGATGTCCAACCAAGGCGCCGAGGCGCGCCGGGCCGCGCACTTCTCGATCCACCCGCACCAGTACCGGGACACCGCCGCCTGGCAGTACACCGTGGACCCGGGCACGACGGCCACCGACTACTTCAACATCGGGCTCGGCTCGGGCTCCGGGAAGTACGACATCTCGATGATGGGCCCCAACCGCTTCCTGCGCCGCTTCATCGGCGACGCCTCCAAGGCGGGCAAGGACATCGAGGTCGCGGCGCGCTTCGCGACCGAGCCCGGCACCGGGAAGACGGCGATCTGGTTCCGGATGACCAACAACGCCGCCACCGCCGTCACCTTCACCATCCGCTCCGACGCCTACCGCTCGGACGGCCCGTGGACGTACACCGTCCCCGCGCACTCCGCGCGCGAGGACTGGTTCAACGCGGTGGCCTACACGAACGGCTGGTACGACTTCACCGTCCTCGCCGATCTCGACGGCACCTGGTCGCGCCGCTACACGGGGCACATCGAGACCGGCGCGCCCAGCATCACCGGCAGCTGACGGCGTCGGCCGTCCCGGCCCCGACGGCCCCGGCCCCGACCGCCCCCGGCGCGCCGTTCACCGCCGGGGCGGCAGGACGGTGAGGACCCGCTCGATGAAGTTCTCGAAGTCGTTCATGAAGTCGGTGAGGAACTGCTGGGTGGTGGGATCGCTGACCTCGCCGTCCTCGCCGAACAGCCCCGGGGTGAACTGGATGTACGCCTCCGGGGCGTTCATCTGCGGGGAGTTGCAGAAGGAGAGCACCGAGCGGAGGCTCTGCTGGGCGACGGCGGTGCCGATCTTGCCCGGAGAGGCGCCGATCACCGCCGAGGGCTTGTGGGTGAAGGAGTTGGTGCCCCAGGGGCGGCTGGCCCAGTCGATCGCGTTCTTGAGGCCGCCGGGGATGGAGCGGTTGTACTCGGGCGTCACGAACAGGATCGCGTCGGAGGCCGCGATGGCCTCCTTGAGGGCGGTGCCCTCGGGCGGGTACTCCGCGTCGAAGTCGTGGTTGTAGAGCGGCAGGTCCTTGATGGGGATCTCGTGGAACTCCAGGTTGCCCGGCGCGACCCGGATGAGTGCCTTGGAGAGGATCCGGTTGATGGACTTCGCCGACAGGCTGCCGACGAAGTAGCCGACCTTGTACGTGGGCATGCGGGTGCCGTCCTTCGTCTTCGCGGGGGCGGGGGCCCGGCCGGGGGCGTCCCCCCGCGAACCTAACCCGGACCCGCCGGGTCGGCGACCGGGCGGCCCCCGGACCGTTTCGCCCCGCTCGCCCTCCGCGCCACCCTTTTGCCGGATATGAATGATTTCCGCATGATGGGTTCGGTTAGTCAGGCTGGGAGGGCCGTCGTCGGCCCGCAGGCAGGACAAGGCGTGGAAAGGCGGTCTTTCACCGTGTCTCGACCGAGAATCCTCGTGGTGGGCGCCGGTTTCGCCGGGGTCGGGTGCGTGCGCCGCCTCGAACGGCGGCTGACCCCGCGGGAAGCCGCGATCTCGCTGCTCTCGCCCTTCTCGTACCAGCTCTACCTGCCGCTCCTGCCGCAGGTCGCCTCCGGGGTGCTCACGCCCCAGTCGGTCGCGCTCTCGCTGCGGCGCAGCGAGCGGCACCGCACCCGGATCATCCCGGGCGGCGCGATCGGGATCGACACCGCGGCGAAGGTCGTGGTGGTGCGCACCATCTCGGGCGAGATCGAGACCGAGCCGTACGACCACCTCGTGCTGGCCCCCGGCAGCGTCACCCGGACCTTCGACATCCCCGGTCTGGCCGAACACGCCCGGGGCATGAAGACCCTCGCCGAGGCCGTCTACGTCCGGGACCACGTGATCGCCCAGCTGGACCTGGCGGACGCCAGCCAGGACGAGGCGGAGCGGGCCGCGCGGCTGCAGTTCGTGGTGGTCGGCGGCGGATACGCGGGCACCGAGACGGCCGCCTGCCTCCAGCTGCTCACCCACAACGCGGTCAAGCGCTATCCGCGCCTCGACCCGAAGCTGATCCGCTGGCACCTGGTCGACATCGCGCCGGCGCTGATGCCCGAACTCGGCCCGAAACTGGGCGGCGCGGCCCTGGACGTGCTGCGCAGGCGCGGGATCGAGGTGTCGCTCGGGGTCTCGGTGGCCTCGGTCGACGAGGAGAACGTGACGCTCACCGACGGGCGCGTGCTGCCGAGCCGCACCCTGATCTGGACGGCCGGTGTCGCCGCCAGCCCGCTGATCGGCACGCTCGGCGCGGAGACGGTGCGCGGCCGGCTCGTGGTGGGCGCGGACATGGCGGTGCCCGAGCTGCCCGGGGTGTACGCGCTGGGCGACGCGGCGGCCGTGCCGGACCTGGCGAAGGGCGAGGAGGGCGCGATCTGCCCGCCGACCGCCCAGCACGCCATGCGGCAGGGCAAGGTGATCGCCGACAACCTGGTGGCGACGCTGCGCGGCGAGCCGACCCGGCCCTACGTGCACAAGGACCTCGGCCTGGTGGTGGACCTCGGCGGGCTCGACGGGGTGTCCAAGCCGCTGGGCGTCGAGCTGCACGGGATGCCTGCGCAGGCGGTGGCCCGCGGCTATCACTGGGCGGCGCTGCGCACCAATGTGGCCAAGACCCGGGTGATGACCAACTGGCTGCTCAACGCGGTCGCCGGCGACGACTACGTGCGCACCGGCTTCCTCGCCTCGAAGTCGGGCACGCTGCGGGACTTCGAGTACACCGACGCCTATCTCACCCCCGAGCAGGTCCGCGAACACACGAAGTCCCTGCGGGCCGCCACCTCCTGACCGGGGCCTGGCTCAGCGCGGCATGCGCGAGGGCGGCGAGGAGCTGGACGGCGCCCGCCGCGAGCAGCGCGCCGCCGGCCGAGCGCGTGAGCAGCGGCCCGGCGAGGGCCGCGCCCAGCGCGAAGGCGGTGATCTTCACGCTGGCCCCGGTGGTGAACACCTGCGCCCGCAGCCCTTCCGGCGCCTCCCGGCGCCGCACCGCGAACAGGGCGGTGAGCTGCGGGCCTTCGGCGGCTCCCACGAGCACGGCGGCGGCGACCAGGAGGCCGGGACGGTGGGCGGCCGTCGCCGCCACGGCCATGGCGAAGGCCCCGGCGAGCACCAGCGGGGCCACCCACAGCACCGTGTCGGGCCGGGGCGGTCGGCGCAGCCGGGCAAGCACGGCGCCCGCGCCGAGAGCGGCGAGCGCGGTGCAGCCGAGGAGCAGCGCCCCGTCGCCGGGACCTCCGAGCAGCCGCGCTCCGAGCAGCGGCACACAGGCGACGAACATCCCCTGGCCCAGGCAGGAGAGCGTCGAGCCGGCGGTCGCGCGGGCGAGCGGCATCGAGCGCACGAGGCCGGCGAAGCCCCGTACGAGATCGCGCGCAAGTGCCCGCACGGTCAGCGGCCCGGCGGGCGCCCCGTCCCTCGCGGGCAGGCTCCGGGCGGCGGGCACGGCGAGCAGGATCAGCGCGGCGGCGGCGAGGACGGCGGGCGCCGGTCCGGCGGGGCGGCCGAGGAGTCCGGCGAGGGCGGGCCCGAGCAGGCTCGCGGCGCTGTACGTCATGGCGTCCAGGGCCTGGATCCGGTGAAGTCGTCCGGGGCGGGCGTGGGTGGCGAGCTGGGCGGTCCAGCCGCCGGCGAGGGCCGGCGCGAAGGCGCCGGTCGCCAGGGCGAGCAGCAGGGTGAGCGGGAAGGGGACGCGGCCGAAGGCGAGGAGCACGGAGACCAGTCCGGTCGCGCAGAGGCCGAGGCAGGCCGCGAGGAGCCGTCCCGGGCGGGGCGCCCGGTCCAGGAGCGCGCCGAGGACGGGCCCGCCGAGCGCGGCGGCGGCCGTCCCGGCGGCCAGCAGCGCGGACGCGGTGGCGGCCGAGCCGTGTCCGGCCTCCGCTCCGGCGTAGCCGAGGAGCAGCAGGGCGGGACCGGCCGTCTCGTCGCCGGTACGGGCCGCGAGGGCGGCGGCGAGGAGGCGGCGCGGCGCAGGGGTGGTCCGGTGGGGGCTTCGCACCCGGGGGAGCCTACGCGGGTAACTCAGAACTCCACCATGTGCGTTACATTCACCGGATGCCCACCGTCCCGGACGAGCCGTCCGTCCGCCACTCCGTCCTCGCCAACGCCCTGCGCGCCGCCGACCTGGTCAACGTGCTGGGTCACCGGCCGGAGCAGCCGGACGTGCTGCTCGCCGAGGTCGGGCGGGTGCTGCGCGCGTACGGGGAGGGTGAACCGCTCGGGCTGGTCGCCGCGGACCTCCCGGGGCTGCGGGAGGCGGCGGTGGCGCTGCGCGCGGTGTTCGCGGCGGACGGGGTCGACGCGGCGGCGCGGGAGGTGAACGCGCTGCTCGCCACCCGGACCGGGCCCCTGCGACTCACCACGCACGGCGGGACGAGCCCCTGGCACCCGCATGTGGACCGGGACGACGAGGCCCCCTGGGCGGAGTGGTTCCTCGCCTCCTCCGCGCTCGCGCTCGCCGTGCTGCTGTGGGAGCGGGGGCAGGCCCCGGGTGGGGTGTGCGCCTCGGCGGCCTGTGCGGACGTGTTCGTCGCGCGGGGTGGTGGCCGGGAGCGGCGTCGTTACTGCTCGCGCCGGTGCGCCACCCGCGAGCGGGTCGCGGCGCACCGGCGGGGCAGGGCGGCCGGAACGGCCGGGGGTTCCGGGACGGATCAGATGTCGATCACGCGGTAGGCGATGGTGTAGACGCCGCCGGAGCCCTCCAGGGAGCGGTACTGCACCTCGGCGCCGACCTCGCTGCCGGTCACGAGGGTCGAGCCGAGCTTGTCGGAGCCGAAGGTGTCCTTGTCCCAGAGGGTCAGGGTCCGGGCCTGCTCGCGGCCGAGGATCAGCGCGGAGTTGCCGTTGCCGTCGGTCAGGGAGCGGACGTAGCCGGCGCCCATCGTCTGGTACGAGATGCCGCCGCCGGGCCACACCTTGACCTGGTTGCCGTTGGCGTCGGTGATGTTGAGGTAGGCCTCGTCGTGGTTGCCCTCGCTGTTCTGGTGGCAGGTCAGCTCCAGAAGCTCGATCTTCACGTAGTCGATCGGCTCCGCCTGGGCGGTGCCGGCGAAGACCCCGAGGCTGCCGAGTCCGAGCAGCGCGGCGGCGGCCATCCGGACGGTGCGGCTCTTGCTCATGGTGGTGTCCCCCATGGTCGTGACGTCACCTCAGGTGACGTGCGGATGACGTCCCCGCCGTCGCGGCGGGTCCGGTGTCGTGCCGTTTTCCCCCCGGCACGTCCTCCACTGTGCCCGGCCCGCGGGGGCCGGCTCTACGCGCGTTCCGCTGGACGGAACAGCGCGGCGGGAGCCGCCGCGGGCATCCCCCGGGCGAGGCCGCGGGCCAGCGCGCCGGCCGCCTCGGCGACGGCGTCGGCCAGCGGTTCCAGGGCCCGGCCGGCGCGGACCATGCCGGCCACCGCGGCCACCGTCCGCCCGTCCGGCGCCCGTACGGGCAGGGCCGCGCAGCACACCCCGGCCATGACGTCCTCGCGGTCGAGCACGGCGCCCGCGCGCCGGGGACCGCACAGCGCGAGACCGGCCGCCGTGTCGAGGCGGAAGGCGACCCCGTCGCGGACCGGCACCACGGGCTCCAGTTCCCCCGGCACCGAACTCACCGTCAGGGCCTGGTCCTCCCGCATCACCACGAGCAGCACGCTCGCCCCGGTGGTGGCCCGCAGCCGGTGCAGCGGCAGCCGTGCGGCGGCCCGCAGTCCCGGGTGCGGCTCCCAGGCGAGGCCGAGCCGGTAGAGCTGCGGGCCGACCCGGTAGCGCCGGTCGCGGCGCTCGACGGCGCCGACGGCCACGAGCTGGTCGAGCAGCCGGTGCGCGGTGCCCTTCGGCACCCCGCAGGCCAGCGCGAGCTCGGTGACGCCCGCCGGGTCGTCGCCGTGTCTCCGTAACGCCTCCAGCAGTGCGAACGCCCCTTCGAGCACGCCCCGGCCGCCCCGGCCCGCGGTGTCCGCGCGTCCCGGCGCGGCTCTGTGGCCGGGTGTTTCGCCGTGTTCCATGTGTCCCCCCTGGACCCCTCGCGCCCGGCCGCGGACCCCCGACGGCGCGGCCCCGGACGCACGGGACACCATGCGGCAGAACGGACGTACCGGCCAAGGCTTTTCACGGCGTGGCGCGAACGCGCCAGGCGGTGCGGGGCCCGGCGCGGGCGTTCAGCCGGCGAGCACCTGCGCGGGCCCCATGACGACGACCGGTTCGCGGGCCGGGTCGAGGGCGCGCAGCAGCTCCGTCATGTCCTCGCGGGGCAGCGAGACGCAGGCCTGGGTGGGGCCGCCGTGGTCGACGTGGATCCACACCCCGCCGCCGGCCTCCGGGCCCAGCGGGCGCTGCTTGTCGAGCGGGGTGGTGCCGGGGACCCGGTTGTAGTCGATGGCGACGACGTAGTCGAAGGAGCCCTCCAGGGACTCGCCGAGGAAGCCGGTGCCGGAGACCGCGAACTCCTCGTCCTGGTCGTACGGCAGGCGTGCGCCGGGGTCGGGCAGCCGGCCGCCCGCGTCGCCGATCCGGAAGACGCCGATCGGCGAGCGCAGGTCGCCGGCCGTGTGCGCGTCGGTCCAGCCGCGCAGGGCGTTGTGGCCGGTCCAGGGTCCGTGGGTGCGGTGCCAGCGGCCGGTGTCGTCGCGCTGGTGGAGCGCGGCGGTCGCCACGTTGCCGTCGGGGCCGTCGCCGGTCACCACGAGGACCTGGGTGGTGCCGTCGGGGATCCGGCCGTGGGTGCGCGGGCCGATGCCGGGGATCCGGGCGGGGGCCCGGTTGGCGGCGTCCGCCCGTGGCTGCGCCGAGGGGTCCGCGGACGGCTTCGCGGCGACGGGCGCAGGGGCGGGTCTCGGGCCCGCGGCGGAGCAGCCGGTGAGGAGGCCGGTCAGCACGAGGGCCGAGGACAGGGCGCGGTTCAGCACCGTGGCGGTGGTGCCCTTGCAGACGGGCATGGGGAGGGCTCCTCCGGGGCTCGGGGCAATGCCCGGATGCGTACCCGGCGGGCGGGCGGCCCTGTCGCGCGGCCCGGGCCGCCTCACCCGTCCGGGCGAACCCGGAATGCGGTTGACGCCCCGTACGGCGGTGGGATGTGCTGCCCGGGTGACCGAACTGCGCATCGACAGCATCGACCCCGCCGACCCGGTGGCGGCACCGGCCCTCCTCGCGGACTGGCGGCTGATCCACAACACGATCATCCCGACCGCTCCGCTGTCCGAGGCGGAGGTGCGCGAGCGCGCGGGCCGCAACCGGCTGGACGTCGCCTATCTGGACGGCGTGGCCGTCGGCTGCTCCACGGTCCGGCCGCCCGACGAGGAGACCCCGGCGGCCACGGTCATCGCCCGGATCCTGCCCGCGCACCGGCGCCGCGGTCACGGGACGGCGCTGTACGAGCGGGGGCTCGCGCACGCCCGGACGCTGAGCGACGCGGGCGTGGAGACGGTGGTCCTCGCGAGCAACGAGGAGGGCCTGGCGTTCGCGCTGGCCCGCGGGTTCGTGGAGACCGAGCGCTATCTGCTGCCCGGCGACACGGTGCCGTTCGTGACGCTGCGGCTGGCGGAGGAGGCACCGGCCGAGGAGGCGTGACCGCCGGTCCCGGTCGGGCAAGGGGCTGGACGGCGGCCCCGGGGATGGGGCACCCTCGGGGCATGATCAAGAGAATCGAGCTCCCCACCGGCCGGTGAGCGCCCAGGACGAGCGCACGGCGCTCACCGACCGGCCCTCGCTGTACGCCTACGCCCTGAGCCTGATCGGGACCGGCCCCGGGGACGGTCCCGCCGCCGGCGCGGTCAGCGGCGGCCAGGGCTTCCCGCTGCCCGCCGAACCACCGCCGCCGGACGGGCCCCGGCTGCGCGGCAAGAAGGGCTTCGCCGCGGTACGTGCGGCCCTCGGCCCGCTCCTCACCGGACCCGCACCCGGCGCCGACGCCGAGGCCCACGCGGCCGAGGCGGCCGCCGAGATCCAGCGCCGACTCGCCGAACTCCCCATGCCGGCCGGACCGGTGGCCGGCGCGGTGCTGTCCCTGCCGCTGGACGAACCGGCGGCGGCCCGCGCGGTCGCCCGCCGTCTGGTCCGCACCGGCACCCTCAGCACCCCGGTGTGCGTGGGGCTCGCCCTGCTCCGGCGGCTGGGCGAGCCCGAGGACATCCCCGTGCTGCGCGCGCTGACCCACCTCGACGGACTCCTCGGGCTCGCGCTCAAGGCCCTCGAACCGCTCGACCCGCGCACCGCCGCGCTGCGCTGGCTGGACCTCCGCGTGCGGGAGACCGCCCCGCTGCGCCCCTTCGTGGACGCGCTGCTCTCCGGCGGGACGCGCGACCCGCGGACGCCGCTCGCCCGGCTGCCGGTGGACACGCGCACGGTCGGCCCGTCCGCCGCCCGCCGGATCGCCGAGGCGGTCGACCTCCCCGGGCTGCTGCGCCGCGGGCCGGCCGACCCGCGCCTGCTCGCCCGTGCGGCCCGGCTGCTGGTGCGGATGGCGAGCCCGCGCGACTACGCGGCCGAGGTCCGCGCGTACCGCGGGGCAGTCGAGCTCGTCGAAGGAGTGGTCCGGAGCGCGGGCACGCTCCCGCCGGGCGTGGACCACGCCGCCGCGCTGCTCTCGCTCGCCGTGGACCTGCACAGCGGCCCGACCCGGCTGCTGCCCTGGCGGGACGGGCAGGTCGAGCAACTGCTCGACGCGCTGGGGGCACTGCTGCGCTCCCCCGCCTGGGAGGGGGCGTTCGCCGGGCCGGGGCCCGGGGCGCCCCCGGCGGTGCGGCGCCGCGCGGAGTGGCTGCGCTACACCCGCGACCGGGTGTTCCCGGCCGCGCCGCCGGGCGGCCGGCTCCGCGTCGACGTGCTGTCCCGCGATCCGGACGACGACGAGCCGGTGGAGACCCGTGTCCTGGTCGACGGCGAGCCGCTGGTGCCCGCGGTGTTCGGGCGAGGGGCGGGCAACCCGCCGGAGTACCTCCTGGGCGAGGGGCGGCTGCGGGCGACGGAGGAGCCCCGGGAGGTGCAGCTCGCCGAGGCCTGGTGCTCGGAGGGCTGCTGCGGCGCGCTGTACGTGACGGTGGTGCGCGAGGGCGTCGCGGTGGTGTGGCGGGACTGGCGGCTTCCGGGACGGCTCCCGGGCGGCGAGCCCGCGCCCGCCCTCCCCGCGTACCGCTTCGACGCCGTCGCCTACGACGCGGAGGTCGCCCGGGCGAGCGCGGACACCGGCTGGTCGTGGCCGTCCCGGACCCTCGCACGGCTGGTCAAGCAGGGGCTGACCGCGCGCCCCGAGCTTCTGGGGCGCTGGGACTGCCGGCTGAGCCACGCGGTCGCCCCCGCCCGTGCGGCGGACCGCGCGGAGGTGTGGTTCGTCTACCGGCCCGGCACCTTCGAGGGCACGGACAAGCAGGACGGGCCCTGGATCCAGTTCCGCTGGGAGCTGCGCGACGACGGCACCCCGCCCGCCGAGCAGGCCGCGGCCGCGCTGCGCCGGCTGGTGACGGAGGACCCGCGCGGCTTCGCCGCGTGCGCGGGCGGGGTGCGGTGACCGGGCGCGGGGCCGGTGACCCTGCCGGTCCGGCGCGACCGGGGCCGGGCCCCGGTCCGCCCGCACCCGCCCCGTACTGACGAACCGTCAGATCCACTGTGTCGCCGCTCTGGGAACCTCGCACCTCCGGCGCTACCCTCCGCGCATGATTCCGACCGTGGTATGGGGAACCGGAAATGTCGGGCGGGCGGCCATCCGGGCCGTCGACGCCCATCCGGCGCTCGCGCTCTCCGCCGTCCTCGTCGCGAACCCCGCCAAGGTCGGGCGCGACGCGGGCGAGCTCGCCGGGCTCGGGCGCGCGCTGGGGGTGACCGCGCGGGACGACGTCGAGGCGGTGCTCGCCGAGGGTCCGGGGGCCGTGGTGTACGCGGCGTCCGGGGACCTGCGCCCGGACGAGGCGCTCGCCGACGTCACCCGGGCGGTCCGGGCGGGGGCGGTCGTGGTGACGCCCTCGCTCTATCCGCTCTACGACCACCGGGGCGCCCCGCCCGAGTTCCGGGACCCGGTGCTCGCGGCGGTCGAGGCGGGCGGCGGCTCGCTGTTCGCCTCGGGCGTGGACCCGGGCTGGGGCAACGACGTGCTGCCGCTGCTGGTGAGCGGCCTGGGCAGCACGGTGGACGCGATCCGCTGCCAGGAGATCTTCGACTACTCGACGTACGAGCAGGAGGAGTCGGTGCGCTTCCTGGTCGGCATGGGGCAGCCGATGGAGTACGAGCCGCCGATGCTGCTGCCCTCGGTGCCGACCATGGTGTGGGGCGGGCAGCTGCGGCTGATGGCCCGGGCGCTCGGGGTCGAGCTCGACGGGATCCGGGAGACGCTGGAGCGCCGACCGCTGGAGGCGGGCGTGCGGACCCGCACCATGGGCGAGTTCGCGGCCGGGACGCAGGGCGCGGTGCGCTTCGAGGTGCAGGGGATCGTCGGCGGCGAGCCGCGGCTGGTGATCGAGCACGTGACCCGGATCCATCCGGACTGCGCGCCGGACTGGCCGGTGCCGCCGGACGGCTGCGGGGCGCACCGGGTGATCGTGGAGGGGCGGCCGCGGATCGAGGTGACGGTGGCGGCCTCGGACGAGGGCGAGAACCGCTCGGCGGGCGGGAACGCGACCGCGGTCGGGCGGCTGGTGGGGGCCATCGACTGGCTGGTGGAGGCGGGGCCGGGGCTGTACGACGCGCTGGACGTGCCGTTGCGCCCGGCGGTGGGCAGGCTGGGAAGGAGCACGCGGTGATCATCGACATCCCCGAGGGGCAGGAGCCGATCGGGTACGTGTGGGGCGACATGGTGCCCGGGATCGGGACGGCGGCGGCGAACTTCTCGCTGTCGGTGTACGCGCACACGACCCTGGGGCTGCGCGAGTTCGAGGCGGCGCGGCTGCGGATCGCGCAGATCAACGGCTGCCGGTTCTGTCTGGACTGGCGCACGGACCGGGACGGCGAGAAGGTCGAGGAGTCCTTCGCGGACGCGGTCGCCCAGTGGCGGACGACGGAGGTCTTCGACGAGCGGACCCGGCTCGCGGCGGAGTACGCCGAGCGGTACGCGCTGGACCACCACGGCCTGGACGAGGAGTTCTGGGCGCGGATGACCGGCGCGTACAGCCAGGTGGAGATCGTGGAGCTGACGATGAGTCTGGGCTCGTGGCTGGCCTTCGGCCGGCTGAACCGGGTGCTGGGGCTCGACACGGTGTGCGTGCTGCCGACCCACTGAGGCGGTGCGCGGCGGCCACGTGACGGGGGCGTGGCCGGGGCGTGCGCGAAGGGGCCGGCCGGGTTCTCCGGCCGGCCCCTTCGGCGTGGCCGCCGCTCACAGGTCGGCGGCGATGATCCGCTCGATGTTGCGTTCGGCGAGCGCGGTGATGGTGACGAAGGGGTTGACGGCCGTGCTGCCGGGGATGAGCGCCCCGTCGATCACGTAGAGGCCCTCGTAGCCGTGCAGCCGGCCGTGGTTGTCGGTGGCCTCGCCGAGGACGGCGCCACCGAGGGGGTGGTAGGTGAGGTGGTCGCCCCAGATCTTGTAGGCGCCGAAGAGGTCGGTGCGGTAGATCGTCCCCTCCTTGGCGTTGATCGGGTCGAAGATGGTCCGGGCCGCGTCGATCGAGGTCTGCTTCCAGGCCCGGTCCCAGCTGAGGTCGACGCGGCCGGCGGCGGCGTTCCAGCGGAACTCGGCGCGGTGCGGGGTGCGGGTGATGGAGAGGTAGAAGGAGGCGTAGGTCTCGATGCCGGTGGGCAGCGGGGCGACCTCGGCGAAGGCGCCGCCGGCGTCCCAGTTGTCGATGCCCGCGGTGGGCATGGCGGACTGCAGCTTGCCGGTGGGGTCCCACATGTGGTTGGCCCGGCCGCACATGACGTTGCCGTTGTCGCCCCAGTTCTTGCCGACCCGGTCGCTCAGGGCGGGCAGGGCGCCGGTGGCGCGCAGGCGGGTGAGGAGTTTGCTGGTGCCGACGCTGCCGGCGGCGAAGAACACCTTGTCGGCGGTGACGGTCTTGGTCTCGACGGTGCTGCCGGTGGTGTCGATGCGTTCGACGACGACGGTGTAGCCGCCGTCGGGGGCCGGGGTGACCGCGGTGACCCGGTGGAGCGGCGAGACGGAGACCCGGCCGGTGGCGGCGGCCCGGGCCAGGTAGGTCTTCTGCAGGCTCTTCTTGCCGTGGTTGTTGCCGTAGATGACCTCGCCGGCGAGCGCCGACCGGGGGACGGCGCCGGCGGCCTCCTGCTTCATGTAGTCCCAGTCGTAGACGTTGGGCACGAAGACGAAGGGGAAGCCGGAGCGCTGGGCGTGCTTGCGTCCCACGCGCGCGTACTGGTAGCAGTCGGCGCTCTCCCACCAGGCCTGGTCGACCTCGGTGACGCCGAGTCCGGCGTTGGCCCGCGGGTAGTAGGTGGCGTACATCTCGCCGGGGTCGACGGTGGGCAGCAGACTCGGGAAGATCTCGCGGCGCGGGGTGACGGCCATGCCGCCGTTGACGAGGGAGCCGCCGCCGAGGCCGCGGCCCTGGTAGACGGTGATCCCGGCGAAGTCCTCGGCGTCGAGGATGCCGGTGTGGCGGGGCACGTCCTTGTCGAGCGGATAGCCGAGGAACTGGCTCAGCGGCTGCTTGGTGCGGGTGCGCAGCCAGAAGGACCGGTAGTCGGGCGTGGTGGTGTTGGCGAAGATCTTGCCGTCGGGCCCGGGGGTGTCCCAGGCCATGCCCATCTCGACGAGGTGCACGGCGACGCCGGCTTCGGCGAGGCGGAGGGCGGCGACGGAGCCGCCGTATCCGGAGCCGATGACGAGTGCGGGGACGCGGGCGCCGGAGGGCAGCGGCGCGAGGGCGGCGGCGACCTCGGCGGGGGTGGCGGCGTGCGCGGCGGCGGTGTGCCCGGCGAGCGCCAGGCCACCCAGAAGAGAACCGGTTCCCGTGACGAACCGACGGCGGGTCAGACCTCTGTGAGCCGAGGCCGAAAGGGATCTGTCACTCACGTGATGTTCCTCACCCTGGGAGGGAATGGGAACATGTTCTACTGGGACGTTCTTGGGAAGTCACGAGAAACCGACCGGTAACTTTCGGCCGGAAAACGCCGCCCGCGATCACGGTCCGGCTCGACCGTCCCGTCGGACGGGAGCCCGTGCGCGCGCCGCCGGCGGGGCCACTACTCGCGGTCCCGGGAGCCCTCGGGACCGGTGCCGGCCGCGGGCGTGCCGGGCGCGGCGCCCTTGCCGTTCCCGGCGGCGGAGGTCAGCCCGGCGACGAGCACACCGGCGAGGGCCGCCCAGGCCAGCGCGCCCGCCCCGCCGGCCCGCCAGGCGGGACCGGCGAGCAGCACGGCCGCGAGCAGGCCGGCCGCGAGCGCACGCGGGTCGCGGGTGAAGGCGAGGGCCCGGCGGGCACTGCCGGGCACGGTGCGCTCGCGCAGGGCGAGCCGGCCGACGAGCAGGGCGGCGGCGAGCGCCGCCGTCAGGGCCAGGACCATGCCGTGCCCACCGCCTCTCCATGCCGCGCGCCGGCCGGCCCGGCGCGTCCGGGACCAGTCTCCCCGCCGCGCGCCGGGCCCGCCCGTCGGATCAGGCGGCCAGGAAGGCCTCGATCGCCTCGGCGACGGCCTTCGGGGTCTCCTCCGGCGCGTAGTGGCCGGCGTCCGGCAGCACGGTGAGCCGGGCGTTCGGGTACCAGCGCAGCCAGGTGGCCTCCATGGCCTC
The DNA here is from genome assembly GCF_044544705.1 of Streptomyces sp. NPDC053541. NCBI lineage: Bacteria > Bacillati > Actinomycetota > Actinomycetes > Kitasatosporales > Streptomycetaceae > Streptomyces > Streptomyces sp. NPDC053541. Next base: position 584,746 of record NZ_JBITXM010000003.1, on the reverse strand, counting down.
GGCGCCGAGCGCCGGGTCGTGCGCGCCGACCACGAGGAGCACGGGCGCCGGGTTGTCGCGGACCCGCTCGTGGAAGTCGGTGCGCGACCAGGAGTCCAGGTAGGCGCGGAAGGCGGCCGGCGAGGACCGGGTCAGGGAGCGGTCGACGAGGGCCGAGAGCCAGGCGTCGTCGTAGCGCCCGCCGGTGGTGTTGTCGATGATCGCGCGCCGGTTCCCGGGCTGCTCGGCGGCCCCGGCGAAGAGCTCCCAGGTCGCGTCGTCGAGCGGGAAGCCGGCCGCGGAGACCGGGGAGATCCCGACCAGGGACCGCACCCGGTCGGGTGCGTCCAGAAGCATCAGCTGGGCCGCCTTGCCGCCCATCGAGTGCCCGACCACCGAGAAGGTGTCCCAGCCGAGGTCGTCGGCGACGGCGAGGGCGTCGGCCGCGACCTCCTCCATCGTGTAGGCGCCCTCGGCGTCGATCGCCTCGCCGTAGCCGCGGCAGTCGACGAAGGCGTAGGAGCCGGTGGCCCCGTCCAGATGCTCGCGCAGCGACGCCCAGCTGCTGCGGTCGCCGAACCAGTTGTGCAGGACGAGCGCCCGGTGCGGCCCGCTGCCCTGGACGTCGTACGGAAGAACCCGGCCGGTCATCTTGCCCCCTGGTGACGAGGTGGTGGTGCTGCGCGCGCCCCGCGGCAGCCGACCACCGGAGTCTTGCCAGCGGCAACGACGGGGGTCAATGCCCCCAGGGGGTGGTTCCGCCCGCCGCCGCTCCGGATGCGTGGCCCTTCCGGCGGGGAGCATGCTGGCTGTGTGACCTCGTACGGTGCGGCCGGCACCGCCCCGTCGGACGGGACCGGGCCGCCGGGCCCGGAAGCACGGGCCCCCGGATGGACGGCGGACCCCCTCACGGCGGTGCTCGCCGAGTCGGTGCTGCGTGCCGTCGAGGCGACCGGGGGCTTCGCGGGCGGGGTCTATCTGCGCTCGGGCACGCCCGGCCTGCTGCGGCTCGCGGTGCTCGCCGGACTCCCGGGACAGCTGTTCCGGCCGTGGTGGCGGATGCACGCCAACCGCCCCTTCCCCGTGGCCGAGGCGTACCGCTCGGGCCAGCCGGTCCACCTGGGGGACGTCGACGAGGCGATGCGGCAGTTCCCCCAGCTGGTCGCGAGCCTGCCCTTCCCCTTCGCCTCGCACTACACGCCGGTCGTCTGCGGCCGAGAGCGCTTCGGGGTGCTCGTCGTGCTGCGCACGCCCACGCCGGGGGTGCCGGTGGACACCCGGGACCGGAACCTGATGCTGGAGGAGGCCCGCCGGCTCGGCACCTCGCTCGCCTCCCTGGCCCAGAACGGCACCGGGGTGACCTGGCCCGGCGAACCCGTCTCGGTACAGCTGCCGACCCGGATCGCGCCGCCCGTGCGCATCGGCTACTTCGACTGGGACCTGGACAGCGGCGCCGTCCGGGCCGACGCGGGGCTGCGCGAGATCCTGGGCGAGACCGGCCCGCAGCCCTGGACGGTGGACTCGCTGACCTCACGGCTGGTGCCGGAGGACTCGTACGCGCTGGGGGCGCTGGCCCGGCAGGCGGCCGGCTCGGGCGGACCGGTGGCGCGCCGGCTGCGCCTGAAGGGTCCGGACGGCGGCCTGCACCTCCTGGAGGTGACCGCGCGACCGCTGACCGACGGGCGGGCGGGGCACGTCCTGACCGGTTCGCTGGTCGACCTCGGCACGGGGCTCGTCGGCTCCGACGCCACCGACCGGTTGCCGCGCGCGATCCTGGCGGTGGACCGGCTGGGCCGGATCACCTACGTCAACGAGCGCACCGAAGGGCTGCTCGGGCTGGCCCGCGGCACCCTGGCGGGGCGTCAGCTGTGGGAGGCGGTCCCGTGGTTCGCGCACCCGTACCACGAGGAGCAGTTGCGCGGGGCGCTGCTCTCGGACCGTCCGGTCCACTTCATCGCGCATCCGGGGCGGGGCGAGTGGCTCTCGGTGTCGCTCTATCCGGGCCGGGACGGGGTGACGCTGGTCCTGGTGCCGGAGGACGACCCGGCGGCGGCCGAGCTGCCTCCGCGCCCGGCGAGGCCCGACGACGACGGACTCGGCTCCCCGGGGGCACGGGCGACGGCGCTCTACCGGCCGGTGGCCCTCGCCATCGCGCTGTCCGAGGCGGTGACGGCCCGCCAGGTGTCGGCGGTGGTCACCGACGAACTCCTTCCGGCCTTCGGCGGACGGCAGCTGGCGATCTACCTGCTGAGCGACCGGCACCTCTACCTGGCGTGGGAGACCGGTTTCCCACCCGGCTTCCTGGAGCCCTTCGACGGCGTGGGGCTCGACGCCCCCCTGCCGGGCGTCGAGGCGCTGACGTCGGGCCGGCCGCTGTTCTTCGAGTCCATGGAGCAGCTGGGCGCGGCCTATCCGGGGCTGCCGCTGGACACGCACACCGGCGCGCGGGCCTTCCTGCCGCTGATCGCCTCGGGCCGGCCGGTCGGCTCGTGCATCCTCGGCTTCGACCGGCCGCGCGGTTTCACCACCGAGGAGCGCACGGTGCTCACGGCGCTCGCGGGCCTGATCGCCCAGGCCCTGGAGCGGGCGCGGCGGTACGACTCCGAGGCCGCGCTCGCCCGCGGTCTGCAGGACGCGCTGCTGCCGCACCGGCTGCCGGTGTACGAGGGCGTGGACACGGTGGGCCGCTATCTGCCCGGCACGCAGGGCATGGACGTGGGCGGCGACTGGTACGACGTGGTGGGCACGGAGGGCGGCCGGCTGGCGCTGGTGATCGGCGACGTGCAGGGGCACGGGGTGGCCGCCGCGGCCACCATGGGCCAGCTGCGCAGCGCGGTGCGGGCGTTCGCGCTGGGCGGGCACCGGCCCGAGGACGTGGTGCGGGGCACCAACCGGCTGCTGATCGACCTGGATCCGGGGCAGTTCGCGAGCTGCTGCTACCTGCTGCTCGACCCGGCCACCGGCGAGCTCCAGGCCGTCCGGGCCGGCCACCCCCAGCCCCTGCTGCGCCGCGCCGACGGCAGCACGGAGGTGGTGGAGCTGGCCGGCGGCGTGGTGCTCGGGGTGGACGGAACGGCGACCTATCCGGTGACCCGGCTCCGGCTCGCCCCGGGCGAGGTGCTCGCGCTGTTCACGGACGGCCTGGTGGAGCTCCCGGGCACGGACATCGACGAGGGCGTGGAGCGCCTGCGCCGCACCTTCGCCGCCACCGGCGCGGCCCCCCTCGCGGACACCGCCGACCGCCTCATCCGCGAGGCCCGCCGCGCCCCGGACCGCCCCGACGACATCGCCCTGCTCCTGGCGGCCCGCTGGGGCCCGGCGCCCCGCGCGGGGTGAGGCGTCACCCGGTCGGGCCCGTGGCGCTGGTCGGGCGGGCGGGGCGCGGGGAGGCTGGCGGGACGGGGGATCGGCGACGACGGCCCCAGGGGCCGTCCGAGGAGGAGACGTGCAGCAGGACAAGCAGCCGGACTACCGGCCCGTGGTGTTCCGCGACCGTTCGGCCGGGTTCGCCTTTCTGACCCGGTCCACGGCGACCAGCGACCAGACCATCGAGTGGGACGACGGCGAGACGTATCCGGTGGTGGACGTCGAGATCTCGTCGGAGAGCCACCCGTTCTACACGGGCAAGGCGCGGACCGTGGACACCGAGGGGCGGGTCGCGAAGTTCCAGCGCCGCTACGGCGAGGGCGACGGCTGAGCCCGGCCGGGCGCCGCCCGTGTCACGGACGTGCGACCGCCCCCGGCCGGTGTCGGCACGGGGGCGGTGGTCGACGCGCGGCGCGGGGCCGCGCGGTCGGGTCCGGAAGGCCCGGGATCAGGCCTCGACGACGCCGGAGGCGGCGACGCGGATGTCGGCACGGGTGGCGCCGGACGGGGAGCCGAGGGACTCGATCTTCTTGACGACGTCCTGGCCCTCGACGACCTCGCCGAAGACGACGTGCTTGCCGTCGAGCCAGTCGGTGACGATCGTGGTGATGAAGAACTGGGAGCCGTTGGTGTTGCGGCCGGCGTTCGCCATCGAGAGCAGGAACGGGCGGTCGTGCTTCAGCTCGAAGTTCTCGTCGGCGAACTTCTCGCCGTAGATGCTCTTGCCGCCGGTGCCGTTCTCGTTGGTGAAGTCACCGCCCTGCAGCATGAACTGGGGGATCACGCGGTGGAACGGGGAGCCCTCGTAGCCGAAGCCGTGCTGGCCGGTGGCGAGCTCGCGGAAGTTGCGGGCGGTCTGCGGGACGACGTCGTCGAAGAGCTTGAAGACGATGCGTCCGGCCTTCTCGCCGTCGATGGTGATGTCGAAGTAAACGTTGTTGCTCATGGGGACATCCTGTCATTCCTCGGGCACTGCGCGCGCACGGGCCACCCCCGTCCGGGGATCCCGGCGCTCCTCCGGGGAAATCCGGGGGTCAGAGGAGACCGCCCGCCCGGGGGGCCTCGGGTGACTGCGGACCCTGCGGCGCCTGGGGGGCCTGGGGTGCCTCCGGGCCCTGGAGGCCGTCGCCCGCGCCCTCGACGGTCTCGCCGAGGAGGGCGCCGACGCCCTGGTCCTCCTGGAGGAGTCCGGTGATCCCGGGGGCCGCGTCGCCGTGGTCGTCGGCGGAGGCCTGCGGCGGCGGGGTGACGAGGGCGGTGACGACGCCTGCGGCGAGGGAGGCGATGGCAAGCATGCTGCGCTTCTTCATGGCCTGGTCAACTGCCGGGAGGCGCCGAGGTTACGGCGGCGGCACCGGCGATTCCCCGCGGGGGCGGCGGCGCGCATACTACAGAACAGAAGAAATCTGCACATTTGGGGTGGAACCGCTTCTGTCCGGACGGATGTCCTTCCCAGTGACACCACAGTCCCCGTCGCACGAGAAATCCGGGGGACGTCATGCTGCACCGTCAGAGCCTCGCGGCCGGCGCCGCGGGCATTCTCCTCGCCGCAGGGATCGGCGCCACGGTCCCCGCCGGCGCCACCGCCGCCCCGCCCCGCACCACCACCCCGCCGGCCACGGCCCAGGTCGTGAACGTGCGCTGGGGCGGCCACCCGTCCTTCGACCGGCTCGTCATCGACGTCCGGGGCACGCTGCCCCCGGTCAATGTGACCACGGTGAAGGCGCTGCACTACGACGGCTCGGGCCAACGGGTGCCGCTTCCCGGGAAGTACTTCCTGGAGGTCCGGCTCTCGCCCGCCGCCGCGCACAACGAGTCCGGACAGTCCGTCTACAACGGCCCCCGGCTCGTCAGGATCTCCCTCCCCGCGCTCAAGGGCGTCGCCCTCACCGGCGACTTCGAGGGCGTGGTCACCGTAGGAGCCGCCTTCTCGGCCAAGCCGTTCTACAAGACCTTCACCCTGCACTCCCCCGAGCGCTTCGTGCTCGACGTCGCCCACCCGGCGCCCGTCTGCCGCGGCTGAGCGCACCCCGCCCGCACGGCGGCGGCCGGCCCGTACCGGACCGGCCGCCGCCCCCTTCCCCGGACCCCCGGACCCCCGGCCCCCCGGACAGGGAGGGTTCAGGACGCGTCCGCGGCCTCCAGGTAGACCGTGGTGCCCGTCCTGCGGGCCCGGTCGACGGCGGCCAGGCGCCGGAAGCCGCGCGGGCTCATCTCCCGTTCCCACTCGTCGAGCGAGCCGACCCGGTACGCGCTGTGCTCGGCCGGGTCGAGGACCACGGCCGCGATCTGCTCGTCGGTCAGCTCGCCGCCGTCGAAGACGAAGCCGATGTGGTTGGCCGGCCAGTCCGCGCCGCGGGCGGCGGTGAAGTCGGCGGCCAGGAGCCGCGGTGCGCCCGTGAAGACCATGCCGGTCTCCTCACGGCACTCACGCAGCGCCGTCTCCCACGGGGTCTCCCCCGGGTCCATGTTCCCGCCGGGCCACTGCCACGACTCGTCGGCCTGGACGGCGCGCAGCTGGAACGGGCGTCCTCGGGTGTCGGTGAAGTAGAGGCAGGCGTACGCGGTGGCTCTCGGGAGCGTCGCGATGTACTCGGCGGGCGGCAGCCAGGTGTGGGTCATGGGCGGCTCTCTCTCGTCGAGGCGAAGGGATCACCACCCATCCAAGCGGCCGGACGGCCCGTGCCGGGCCGCGCGCCCGGCGATCACCGGATCGTGTGATCACTCCGCTCGGGACTGCCGGCCCCGGTCGCGGCGGTCAGCCGGCTGGGAGCCTGCGGCGGAGCCGGCGGCGCACCAGGCCCTCGTGGACCAGGCGTCCGGCCAGGGCGCCGCCGTACACGACGAAGCCGACGCCGACGAGCCAGGACTGCAGGACGAGGACGGTGCCGAACTGTCCGTAGGTGACGGCGTTGGACGCGATCAGGGGCGAGAACACCAGCTGGGAGAAGATCCGCAGGCCGAGCAGGCCGAGGGAGGTGAGGACGGCCCCGGGGACGAGGGCGCGCCAGCGGATGCGGCCGCAGAGCAGGAAGCGCTGGGACCACCAGAAGAAGAGGAAGGTGCCGACGAGGTCGCCGACGGCGACGAGGGCGGTGACGGCGGCCGGCGCGTGCGCGGGGGCGGGGTTGGCGACGAAGAGCAGGAGCGCGGCGATGAGGACGGCGAGCCAGACGACGTGCCGCCACATGGTGTGCCAGCGGGAGGTGGGGAGGTTCCAGACGCGTTCGTAGCCGGTCTGGACGGCCGAACCGAAGGTGACGCCGAAGGCGGCGAGGGCGCCGAGGCCGAAGGCCGTGGTGCGCTGGAGGGCCTGGCCGGGCTGGCCGAAGAGGCGTTCGACCTCTTCCTGGGAGACCTCGGAGACGCCGAGGCCCTGGATGAGCCAGCGGGCGAAGCCCTGGCCGCTGGCGAGGTCGGCGGCGGCGACCACGATGAGCAGCGGGACCAGGGTGAGCAGGCTGAGTGCGGCGAACCCCATGGCGCGGTGCATGAGCTCCATCTCGCGGCCGCGGTTCCACGCGAGTCCGGCGGGCGAGGCGAGGAGCCGCTCGTGGAGCCGGTGGAACCAGTGGCCGTGCTCGGCGGGGGCGCCGTCGTGGGGAGCACCGGAAGTGGGGGGCATGCCTCGTCGAGTACCCCGCCAGCCGGCGGAACCCGTCCGGGATGCGGCCGAACGGGTGGGGCGGGCCGGGGCGGCGCGGGGCCGTTCAGCGGGGCAGGGGGCGGGCGGCGGGGCCGGGGCGGACGCTCACCTCGAAGGGGGTGAGCGGGGCGTGGTCCTCGCCGGTGCAGACGACCTCGACGCGGACGGGTGCGCCGCAGTCGGCGTGGCGGATGTCGAGGGCGGTGCCGTCGGGGTCGGCGGCGTGGGTGTCGCCCCACTGCTTGAGGGCGAGGAGCACGGGCCAGAGGTCGCGGCCGCGGGCGGTGAGGCGGTACTGGGAGCGGGTGCGGGCGCCGGGTTCGCGGTAGGGCTCGACGCGCAGGATGCCGGCGGCGACGAGTTTGCGGAGCCGGTCGGCGAGGACGGCCTCGGAGAGTCCGAGGTGGCGGCGGAAGTCCTCGTAGCGGCGCACCCCGTTGAAGGCGTCGCGGAGGATGAGCAGGGACCACTTCTCGCCGACCAGGTCGAGCGCGCGGCGGACCGGGCAGTTCTCGGTGTCGATCTCCAGCCACTCCATCGTCACACTCTAGCCAGCTGGCTTCGGCATTGACAGTCAGCCGGACCGACATCTAGCTTCGATCTTCGAAGCCAGCCGTGGAGCACGGCCGGAGAAGACGGGCACGGGCATCCGGCCCCGACGGAGGGAAACGGCGATGGAGCGGACACGGACGGTGCGATGGCACGACGCGGCGGCCACCGCCGAGGCCGCCGGGTCGAGCGCGGGCCTGGACTTCCTGCGCGAGATGATCGCCGGGCGCCTGCCGGGCCCGCCGATCGGCGCGCTGCTCGGCTTCGCCCTGGAGGAGGTCGAGCACGGCCGCGCGGTGTTCTCCTTCGAGCCGGGCGAGGAGCACTACAACCCGATCGGCAGCGTGCACGGTGGGGTCTGCGCCACCCTGCTGGACTCGGCGGCGGGCTGCGCGGTGCACACCACGCTCCCCCGGGGCACGGCGTACACCTCGCTCGACCTGTCGACCCGCTTCCTGCGGCCGATCACCCTGGAGACCGGCAAGGTGCGGGCGATCGGCACGGTGCTCAGCCAGGGCCGGCGGACGGCACTGGCCGAGGCGGGACTGTACGACGAGCGGGACCGTCTGCTGGCCCACGCGACCAGCACCTGCATGCTGTTCCCGGTGGGCTAGGGGGTGTCTTGTCGATCAGGCCGGACCTGGGGGCACCTCCCGTGCCCGGAGGGCTACGGGGGAGAGCGGCGTCCGGTGCGTGGGGTCTCCCCAGGCCCGTCAGGGCCGAGGCTTGGGGTCTCCCCAGGCCCGCCAGGGCCCAGGGGAAGGGATCGCAAGGCGGAGGAGAGAAGCGATGCGGTGGGGGTGCCCCTGGGCGACCGACGACAACGCGGCGAGGCACGGGTGCCGGGCGACGAGAGCCGGGCATGATCGGCGAGACACCCCCTAGGTCCTGTCCGGCGGATCAGGGTCGGACAGGACCTGGCCGGACGCGGCCGACGGGCGTTCAGGAATGGGCGAACGGGCGGGCGGTACGGGTGCAGTGGTCCGGGGCCGGGTCGTCCGCCGGATAGGGCGAGCCGGTGGCCTGGAGGGCGGCGCTCACCAGGGTGGCGAGCAGATCGATGTCCGAGCCGGCGTCCAGACGGACCGTCACCCAGCCGGAGCCGGCGCGCAGTCGCAGCGCGCTGGAGCCGAGCAGGGCGGGCCGGAGCCGGGCGATCATGGCGCGGGTGAGATGGACGTCGGCCTCGTGCTCTCCGTGGAAGTGCACGATCTCCTGGGTGGCGGTGCGCAGACCGAGCTCGGCGCCGCAGGGCGCGCGGTCGGCGATCAGCGAGGGCCAGCTCATCAGGCGTTCACTGGCGTGCCTGGCTGTGTTCATACGAGGAGCGTGCCGCGCCGGACGGGGCGGCACAAGCGTCCGGCCGAAAATATCCGGTCGGGGGGTGAAACCCGTCGACGGGCCTCAGCCCAGGGGGCGTTCGCGGCAGCGTGCGGCGAGCACGGCGACGTCGTCCTCGGCGCTGTGCGCGTCGAGTCGGCGCAGCACTTCGTCGACCACCTCGGCGGGTCCGGAGCCGGGCGGGAGGCGCAGCGCGGCGAGCCGCGCGAGGGAGACGTCGATGTCCTCGCCGCGCCGTTCGACCAGGCCGTCGGTGAAGGAGAGCAGGGTGTCGGCGGGGGCGAGGGCGCGGACCGCGGACTCGTAGCCGCCGAGGCCGGTGCCGAGCGGAGGGCCGACCGGCAGGTCGACGAGTTCGGCGGAGCCGTCGGCCGCGAAGACCACCGGCGGCAGGTGGCCGGCGCTGGAGAAGGTGGCGGTGGCGCGGCCCGGGTCGACCTGGACCAGCAGACAGGTGGCCGGACGTCGCCCCTCGTCCTCGGCGACCACGGCGTCCAGTTGGCGCAGCACCCGGTGCGGGGGCAGGTCGGTGGCGGCGACCTCGCGCAGGGCGCTGCGGTAGGCGTTCATGTCGACCGCGGCGTCCAGGCCGTGGCCCATGACGTCGCCGACGACGAGGAGGCTGCGCCCGAAGTGGAGCCGGACCGTCTCGAACCAGTCGCCTCCCACCAGGGTGCGCGGTCCGGCGGGCATATAGCTGCCGGCGATCTCCAGATTGGGGTGGGGGCGGCCGGGTTCGGCGACCAGGGCGCGCTGCAGGTGCAGCGCGGTGGCCTCGGTGGCGGCGAGGGTGCGGGCGTGGCCCAGGTGCACGGCGGCGAGCCGGGCGGCGTGGGCGGCGACCGCGCGTTCGTGCGTCCCGAAACCGCCGGAGGCGCGGGCGAGCCGCACGCGGCCCAGGTCCGTCCCGTCGGGTGCGCGCAGCGGCAGGGCGAGCACCGCGTCCCCGTCCGGGCCGTGGTCGGCGGGGACGTCGGGGTGGGCGGGTTCGGCGGGCTCCGCGCCGGGAGCGGCGTGGAGCAGGGCGGTGTTCCCGGCGGTGGCTGCCGGTTCGGGCGGGGCGGGGGCGCCGGGGTCCGCGGGGCGCAGTTCGACGGCGGCGGCGTCGGCCACCCGGCGCACCAGGAAGGCGGCGAGCTCGGCGCACACGCTCGTCTCGTCCGGTCGGGTCCCGATCTCGACAACGGCCTGCTCCAGGGCGTCGAGCCGTGCGAGGACGGCCGCGTGCTCACCCTCCGGCCAGGACCGTTCCCCAGCTTCTCCGGCCACCACGCCTCCACGCCCGTTCGCCTTCCCCCATTCCATCAGCGGCCCGCCCGCCCCGCGCGCGGCACCCCCGTCGATTCGATCGGACGCGACCGCGTGACCTGCGGCATACCGAACGGTAGGCTGCCGCTACTGGCGGGTAACCCATGGCCACTGCGGGGGGGGAACAGCAATGACGACCGGCTTCTTCCGATCCGTCGACGACGTCGCCGAGCGCCTGGCCGAAACCGGCTATCTGGCCTCGGCCGCCGTCGCGACCACCGTCTTCCTGGCCGACCGGCTCGGCAAGCCGCTGCTCGTCGAGGGGCCCGCGGGCGTCGGCAAGACGGAGCTGGCGAAGGCGGTCGCCGCCGTCACCGGATCCCGTCTGGTGCGCCTGCAGTGCTACGAGGGCGTGGACGAGTCCCGCGCGCTCTACGAGTGGAACCACGCCAAGCAGCTGCTGCGGATCACCGCGGGCCGCGACGAGAGCTGGGACGAGACCCGCACGGACGTCTTCGGCGAGGAGTTCCTGCTCTCCCGCCCGCTGCTGACCGCCATCCGCTCCGCCGAGCCGACCGTGCTGCTCGTCGACGAGACCGACAAGGCCGACGTCGAGATCGAGGGGCTGCTCCTGGAGGTGCTGAGCGACTTCCAGGTGACCGTGCCCGAGCTCGGCACCATCAGCGCCACCCGCCGTCCCTTCGTCGTCCTCACCTCCAACGCCAGCCGCGAGCTGTCCGAGGCGCTGCGCCGCCGCTGCCTGTTCCTGCACGTCGACTTCCCCGAGGAGGACCTGGAGCGCCGGATCGTGCGCGGCAAGGTGCCCGGGATCGACGAGGCACTGGCCGCCTCGGTGGTACGGGTGGTGGGCGCGCTGCGCGCGATGGACCTGCGCAAGGCGCCGTCCGTCGCGGAGACCGTCGACTGGGCCCGCACCCTGCTCGCGCTCGGCGCGGACAGCCTCTCCGAGGAGGTCGTCCACGGCACCCTCGGCGTGCTCCTCAAGCACCAGGAGGACATCCGGAAGGCGGCCGCGAAGCTCGACCTGGGCGCGGTGTGAGCGCCCGCCCGGAACCGGCGACCCCGGGCGACCGGGTCACCGGCCTGGTCCGCGCGCTGCGGGCGCACGGCTTCGGCATCGGCACGGGCGAGACCGTCGACGCCGGTCTCGCCGTCACGGCGGTCGGCTTCGAGGACCGCGAGCGGGTGCGCGAGGCCCTGGCCGCGACGCTGCTCCACGGCGCCGGGCAGCGCCGGGTGTTCGACCACGTCTTCGACCTGTACTTCCCGCTCCGGGACCCCGGCGAGCGGGACCCGGGGCGTGCCCCGGAGCGCGAGGCGGGCGAGGAGCCCCGGCCGGCCGCCGCCGGCCCCGAGGAGACGGCGGCGCTGCGCGAGCGGCTCGCCGCCGCCCTCGCCGCAGCCGACGAGGCGGCGCTGAACCTGCTGGCCGTCGAGGCGGTCGGGGCACTCGGCGGATTCGGCGCCACGCCCGGCTCGGACGGCTGGTCCTCGTACCAGACGCTGTCGCGGCTGCGCCCCGAGACGCTGCTCGCCCGGGTGCGGCAGGCGCTCCGGGACGCCGGGGCGGCCGGCGGGGCGGAGTTCGCCGACCGGCTGACCGACGACGAGATCCGGCGGCGCATCGAGGACTTCCGCGAGCGGGTGCGGACCGAGGCGCGCCGCCGGGTGGCCCTGCGGCAGGGCCGTGACCGGGTGGCCCGGCGGGCGGTCGCCGCCACCCCGGACCGGGTGGACTTCCTGCTCGCCGGCCGCGACCAGCTCGACGAGCTGCGGCGCACGGTGCGCCCGCTCGCCCGCCGGCTGGCCACCCGGCTCGCGGCCCGCCGGCGCAGGGCCGCGCGCGGCGAGATCGACCTGCGGCGCACCCTGCGGCGCTCGCTGTCCACCGGCGGCGTGCCGGTGCGGCCCGTACTGCGCCGCCGGCGCCCGGGGCGGCCCGAGCTGGTGCTGCTGTGCGACGTGTCCGGCTCGGTGGCCGGCTTCGCCCACTTCACGATGCTGCTCGTGCAGGCCCTGCACGACCAGTTCAGCCGGGTGCGGGTGTTCGCCTTCGTCAACCGGGTCGACGAGGTGACCGACCTGGTGGCCCGCGGCCGGACGGACCCGGCCGGGCTCGGCGAACGGATCCTCGCCGAGGCCACGCTCACCGGCTGGCACGGGCAGAGCGACTACGGGACGGCGCTCGGCGAGTTCGCCGAGCGGTACGCGGACGCGCTGGGCCCGCGGAGCGTGGTCTTCGTCCTGGGCGACGCCCGCACCAACCGCAGCGACCCGAACCTCCCGGCCCTGAAGCTCATCGCCGACCGGGCCCGCCGGGTGTACTGGCTCAACCCGGAGCAGCCCGCCCTGTGGTCCACCGGCGACTCCGTGGCGCACGCCTACGCCGAGCTCGTCGACATGCGCCCCTGCCGCAACGCCCGCCAGCTCGCCGAGCTCATCGGCCGGCTGCTCCCCGTCTGAGCCGCCGCCCCTCCGAGCAGGGGGGGACCGGCGTTCACCCGGTAGCGTGACCCGCATGGAACTCATGGGTGAGATCACCGCCGGCCGTCCCCTGCTCGTCCTCGCGGTCAAGGAGGAGGCACAGCACCTGGACACCGACCTGCCGGTGCTGCTGACCGGCATGGGCAAGGTCAACGCGGCCACGGCGCTCGCCACCGTCCTCGGGCGCGGCACCCGGCCCTCCGAGATCGTCAACCTCGGCACGGCCGGCGCCCTGCGCCCCGGCTGGACCGGCACCCATGTCGTCGGCACCGTCCTCCAGCACGACTTCGACGGCGAGCTCCTCGCGAGCCTCACCGGCGAGACCTACGGCGCGCCGATCGCCCTGCCCGCGGGCGGCGACGTGGTGCTCGCCACGGGTGACGCCTTCATCGCGGACGAGACCTCCCGCGCCCGGCTCGCGGCCCGGGCCGCCCTCGTCGACATGGAGGGCTACGCGCTGGCGAGCGCCGCCGCGCTCGCGGGCGTCCCGCTGCGCATGGTCAAGCACGTGAGCGACGAGGCGGGCGAGGGCGCGGCCCGCAGCTGGCGCGAATCGGTCGCCGAGTGCGCCCGCGCCCTCGCCGACTGGGCGGAGGCCCACACGCCGTACCACGCCTGAGGGTCCCGCGGGGGCGGTGCGGGCCCTGAGCCGCGCGCACGCCGCGGGTCCGCCCCCGGGCCACGGGCCCGCGCAGCCCATGGCACCACCCGCCGGGAGACCTGCCCCCTGGACACCCGCCCGTGCGCGTACGCCCGGCGGCCCGGCCCGCGGGCGCGCGTGCCGCCTCGGGCCCGCACAGGCGCCTCGCCCCGCCCCCGCGCCACGTGGAGCCCCGCCCCGTCCCCCAACAGGCCCTCCGCTGCCCCTCCCTGACCCCTGCTCACCGATGCCGTCTCACCGCTCGGCGGCTCCCTTGACAGGCCGTGACGGTGGCTGCCTAAGGTGGGTTTCCCTCACCTGGGGTCTTCCTCAGCTGGGCTTCCCTTCCGGACCGTGGAGGTCTCCCGTGCCCGCACCGCTCGCCGCGCAGCGCCGTGGCCGCCGTGCCGTGGCGGCGGGGGCGCTGCTGAGCTGCCGGCGGCACGTCGACTTCTGCCGCACGGCTTCCGCGATCTGTCCTTCCGCGCGTCGCTGATTCCCGCCGCGCCCTCGCGCGTCCGCCGACACACCGCACCCTTCTTCCCTCGCGCCACCTCGTGCCGTGCGCGCGTCGACGCATCGACACGTCGACGTGCGCGGGCCCCGGCGCCGCGCCCGTGTGTGTCCTCGTGCCGCCGAGGCGTCGGCCCGCCGTGTCGTGCCCAGCCTCCGGAAGGACCCCCATGCCCCATCCCGCCCTGCACCTGGCCGTCGAGATCGACGGCGACGGTGCCCACCCGGCCGCCTGGCGCCGGGCCGCGCACGAGCCCGGTGCGCTCCTCACCCCACGCCGGACCGCGCGGGTCGCGGCCGTCGCCGAGAACTCCGGCTTCACCCTGGTCACCCTGGACGACGGCATCCTGCCGCCCGGTCCGGCCGCCTCCGGCGGACCGGCGGGGCGGATCGGCGCGGTGGAGCGCGCCGCGTACATCGCGGCCTCGACGAGCGTGCTCGGGGTGGCCCCGGTCGTCGCGACCACCTACGCCGAGCCGTTCCACGTCTCCACCCGCATCGCCTCGCTCGACCACGTGTCGGCGGGCCGGGCCGGATGGGTGCTGGCCGTCGAGGACGCCCCCGAGGCGGCCCGGGCCTGGGGCCGCCCGGCGGTCGAGGGCGCGGCGGCACTGCGCCGGGAGGCCGTCGACGGGCTCACCGTCTCCCGTGACCTGTGGGACTCGTGGGAGGACGACGCCGTCGTGCGCTCAGTGGCCACCAGCCGTTATCTGGACGGCTCGCGGCTGCACTACGTCGACTTCGTCGGCGAGACCTACCGCGTCAAGGGACCGGCGATCGTGCCCCGGCCGCCGCAGGGCCGGCCCGTGGTGCTGGCGCCGGCCGGTCTGGTGCCGCCGGAGCTGGTGGACGTGGCGCTGGTCGACGGCCCCTCCCCCGCGCTGCTCGGGAGGGCGGCCGCCGCCTCGGGCGCCCCGCTGGCCTTCGCCGAGCTGGAGGTGGCGCTCGACACCCCGGAGGAGACCGCCGCCGAGCGGATCGCCGACCTGGAGCGCTACGCGTCCTGGGACACGGCGCCGGGCCGGCCGCCGGAGCGGCTGCGCTACACCGGCCCCGCCGCCGGCCTGGTGGCGCTCCTGGAGGAACTGAGCGCCGTGGTCGACGGCGTCCGGCTGCATCCGCTGGTGCTCGACGAGGACCTGTCGGTGCTGTCCCGGCTGGTGCTGCCCGAGCTCTTCGGCCGCCGCCTCGCCGCGCGCCCGCTGCCGGGCACCACGCTCCGTACCACTCTCGGACTCCCCCGCCCGGACAGCCGATTCGCCACCGCCGCAGCCTCCGCCACGCTCACCCGGGAGGGCCACCGATGACCGCCACCGACCCGCACGACGTCCCCCGGCCCGACGCGCGGCTGCACTTCGGGGTGTTCTTCCAGGGCGTCAACCACTGGACCGTCTGGTCGCACCCGGCGAGCGGCTCGCAGATCGATCCGGCCTCCTTCCGCAAGGTCGCGCAGACCGCCGAACGCGGCCTGTTCGACGCCTTCTTCCTCGGCGACGGGCTGCGGCTGCGCGAGACGGGCGGCGCGGTGCACGAGCTGGACGTGGCCGGGCGGCCCGACTCGCTGGTGCAACTGTCCGCGCTGGCCGCGGTCACCCGCCACATCGGCCTGGTGTCCACCTCCAACACCACCTTCAACGAGCCGGGCGACCTGGCCCGCCGGCTGGCCTCGCTCGACCTGCTGTCCGGCGGCCGGGCCGGGTGGAACGTGGTGACCACCGACAACGCCTGGACCGGTGAGAACTTCCGGCGCGGCGGCTTCCTCGACCACGCCGACCGCTACCGGCGCGCCGAGGAGTTCCTCACCCTCGCCCGGGCGATCTGGAACGGCTGGGCGGACGGCGCCGTGGCCGACTCGGTCGACGCCCGTGCCTGGGCGGTGCCCGGCGCGATCGGGCGGGTGCGGGCGGCGGGCGCGCAGTTCGACGTCGACCTGGTGCCGACCGTGCCGCGCTCGGCGCAGGGGCATCCGGTGATCTTCCAGGCGGGCGACTCGCCGGACGGCCGGGACTTCGCCGCGCGCCACGCCGACGTCATCTTCTCGGCGCACGGTACGGAGTTCGACGACGCGCTGGCCTTCGCCGAGGACATCCGGCGCCGGCTGCGGGCGGCAGGGCGGGCCGAGGACGCGCTGCGCATCCTGCCGGGGACCGAGATCATCATCGGCGCGACGGAGAAGGAGGCGGAGGAGAAGGCGCGCTGGATCCGTCTCGAACAGGTGACACCGGCGACCGCGCTGGCCATCGCGGGCCGGGTGTGGAACCGGGACCTGTCCGACCGCGACGCCGACGGTCCGCTGCCGGCCGAGGACCCGGTGGTCGAGGAGAACACCGGGGCGTTCGGCTCGGCGCGGATCGCCGACCCTCGCGCGCTGGCGGCCGAGTGGCGGGCCCGGGCGGAGGCCAACGGCTGGTCGCTGCGCGAGACGGTGATCGAGCTGGGCCCGCAGCGGAGCCACGTCGGCACGCCGTCCTCGCTCGCGGACCGGTTCACGCACTTCGTGCGGCACGGGGCGGTCGACGGCTTCAACGTCACCCCGTATCTGATCCCGGACAGCCTGGAGGACATCGTCGACCTGCTGGTGCCGGAGCTCCAGGAGCGCGGGGTGTACCGGACGGCGTACACGGGGTCGACGCTGCGCGAGCACCTGGGCCTGGGGCCGGCGCCGCTGGCCTGACCCCCGGTTCCGGGAGTGGCACCCTGCCCGCGTGCCGTCAGCGCACGGCGCGCGGGACGGCCGTCGCGCCCGCGGCGGCCGGTTCCGGCGGGCGGACGACGAGGAGCGCGGCCACGTCGTCGTCCAGCCCGGCCGCACCGTAGGCGGTCAGGTCCTGCTGGAGCAGCGGGAGGACGCGGTCGGCGGGTTCGGCGGCCCAGGCCCCGAGGCGGGCCGGCAGCGGGTAGAAGGTGCCGGCCCGGTCGCGGGTCTCGCTCACCCCGTCGGTGAAGAGCAGCAGCCGGTCGCCGGGCCCGAAGGGGACCTCCTCGACGACGTGCCGCGAGACGTACAGACCGGCGAGGTTGAGCGGCAGCGAGGGGTCGGTGAAGAGGACCGGCCGGACCTCGCCCGCGTGCTGGAGCAGCGGGGCGGGGTGGCCGCAGCTCAGCAGCCGCACGACGTCGCTGTCGTCGGGGAGTTCGAGGAGCAGGACGGTGGCGAAGCGCTCGGCCGCGTCGGAGTCGGGGTCCCAGGCGCCGTACTGCTGGAGGCCCGCTTCGAGCCGGTCGGCGAGGGCGGCCAGGTCGGGCGCCTCGGTGACGGCGGCGCGGTAGGCGCCGAGCAGCACGGAGGCGGTCTCGACCGCGCCGAGGCCCTTGCCCTGGACGTCGCCGAGCATGACGCGGACGCCGCCGGGGACCCGTACGGCCTCGTAGAAGTCGCCGCCGATGCGGGCCTTGGCGGCGGCGGAGACGTACAGCAGGTGGAGTTCGACCCGGCCGAGGCGGGGGGCCAGCGGGCGCAGCAGTACCCGCTGGACCACCTCGGCGACGGCGGTCACCTCGCTCAGGTCGCGCTCGTAGCGGGTGCGGACCTGGCTCACCCAGACGGCGGCGGCCATGACGGCGGCGAGCACCAGCTCGGCGGAGACGATGTCGGTGGCCGGGTCGCCCTGGGCGACCGCCAGGAGGAGCCGCAGCACCATGGCGAGCACGCCGACGGCGAGGGTGCCGCGCACGTTCCAGGTGACGGCGGCGAGGGCGGGGCCGATGACGAGCAGCCGGTCGAAGTGCTGTGCCTCCGCGCTGATGAGGTCGGCGACGGCGACCAGCGCGAGGGCCAGGAACGGCAGGGCGAGGCCGAGGTTGAACTGGGTGCGCGTCCCGGTCGTGCCGGGAGCGCGGTGACCACCGGAGGGCATTTCACGATCGTACGTTCGGGGTGGCGGCGGACCCGGTTGTCGCGGCCCCGCTGGCGTGTCCGGGGCCCGGCCGGGCGGCCCCGGGCAGGGCGAGCGCGGCGGGGACGGCGAGGGCGGCGGCCGCCGCCAGGGCGGGCAGCGCGGCGCCGGTCGGCAGCAGCAGGGTGGCCAGCGCGACGCCGAGGACGGGGCCGGTGTTCATCGCGGTCTGCTGGAGCCCGCCGGCCACCCCGGCGTGCTCCTCGGCCGCGAGGCGCACCACCACGGAGGTGGCGGTCACCATGACGGCCCCGAAGCCGGCGCCGATCAGGGCGGCGCAGCCGCCGGTGGCGAGCGCGGAGCCGGTGACCTCGGGGCGGGCGAGCAGCAGGACCCCGGTCGCGAGGAGCCCGGCGCCGCCGGCGGCGGTCGGCCGGGCGCCGTACCGCCGGGCGAGGACGGCACTGAGCGGTGCCCCGACGATCATCAGCAGGGCGAGCGGCAGCATCCGCAGCGCGGTGGGCAGCGGACCGAGGCGCAGGGTGTCCTGGAACAGGTACGAGGCGGTGAAGACGGTGCCGGAGAGCGCCGCCGAGACCGCGAGCAGGGCGGTGAGCCCGGCGGCGACCGGTCCGCGCCGCAGCATCCCGGGCGGCACGAGCGGCCGGGGCGCGCGCCGCTCGTGGCGGAGGAAGGCGGTCCCGGCGACGGCGGCGACGGCGAGCGCGGGCAGCGCGCCGGCGGTGGGCCCGTGGACCAGGCCCTGGACGAGGGCGGCGAGGGCGAGGCCGAGCAGGGCGGCGCCGGGCAGGTCGAGGCCCCGCGGGCCGGACGGTTCCGGCTTCCGGGCGCGGGCGGCCTCGTCGTACGGCACGGCGAGGCAGAGCAGGGCGACGGCGAGGGTCGGCGGGACGCCGATCAGGAACACGGCACGCCAGCCGTACGCGTCGACGAGCCAGCCGCCGGCCAGCGGTCCGGCCGCCGCGGCCAGGCCGATGGCGCTGGTGCGCACGGCGACGGGCATGCCGAGCCGGTCGGGCGGATAGGCGGCGCGCAGCATGCCGAGGGTGGCCGGCTGGAGGAGCGCGCCCGCCACGCCCTGGAGGACGCGGAGCGCGACGACCCAGCCGATGCCGGGGGCGGCGGCGATCCCGGCGGAGGCGGCGGCGAAGCCGAGGCAGCCGAGGACGAAGAGCCGGCGGTGGCCGTGGCGGTCGCCGAGCCGGCCGGCGAAGACCAGCAGGCTCGCGACGGCGACCAGATAGCCGGTGCTGGTCCACTGCACCTGGGCGGTGCCGGCGCCGAGGTCGTGCTGGAGGACGGGCTGGGCGATCGTCAGGACAGTGCCGTCCAGGGCGACGACGGCGGCGCCGGTGACGCTGCAGGCGAGGGCGACGGGGCGGGCGAGGTTCACCGGGCCTCCCCGGTGGCGGGTCCGAGGTGGGCGTCGAGCGCGGCGGCGAGCAGCGGGGCCGGGTCGTCGGCGCCGGTGGCGAGGCGGAGGCTGCCCCAGCGCCAGAGCTGGGCGATGCCGTGCAGGTTGGCCCACAGGGCGCCGGTGGCGGTGACCGGGTCCGCGGTGTCCGGGCGGGCGGCGGCGACCAGGGCCGCGAAGTGGCCGAAGAGCGGGAGGCTGGTGTCGCGCAGCCCGAGCCGGCCGCTCTCCAGGAGGTCGTGGCGGAACATCAGCTCGAACATCCCGCCGCGCTGCCGGGCGAAGTCGAGGTAGCAGCGGGCGAGCGCCTCGATCCGGGCGCGCGGCCCGGCCGCCGGGTCGTCGGCGGCGGTCACGCGCGCGCCGAGTTCGGCGAAGCCCTCGCGGGCGATGGCGGAGAGCAGGTCGAGGTGGGTGGGGAAGTGGCGGCGCGGCGCGCCGTGCGAGACCCCGGCGCGGCGGGCGATCTCCCGGAGGGTGAGCGCCTGGACGCCCTCGGCGTCGACGAGGGCGACGCCGGTGCGGACCAGCCGGTCGCGCAGGGACGGGGACTCCTCGGGGCCCGGCACGGGGACGGGCGCAGGTGCGGGCTCGGGTGCGGGCCGCGGCCCGGGCGCGGGGACGGGCTCGGGCTTGGGTGTGGGGTGCCGGGGTGCGGCGTCTGCGGGCATGGGGAACTGTCTAGCCGATCTTGGTAGACACTGTCTACCCGTTTCGTAGACAGTGTCTACGAAGATCGCGCACACCGTCCGTTACACTGGTCGGCAGCGAAGGGGAGTAGCCCTGCGAACCGGTCGTCGACACACTGGAACCCCCGGGTTCCCGGTGACCGGGTCCGTGCGGAGAGCGCGGGCGGGCGAGACCTTCGGCCAGGCAGTACGCCGCGTCCACATCCCGTGGGCGTGGTTCGTCGTGCCGGGCCGAGTGGTCCTCCCGTCGCCCACCGAGGCGCCGTGTCGGTCCCGGGCCCGGTCCCGAGCAGAGAGCCTCCCCGGTTATGCACCTCGACCCCTTGGCGATCCTCACCGCCTTCGGGCTGATCTTCCTCGCCGAGCTCCCGGACAAGACGATGTTCGCGTCCCTCGCGATGGGCACGCGGATGCGTCCGCTCTACGTGTGGTTCGGCACCTCGACGGCCTTCGTCGCACACGTGGCCATCGCCGTCGGCGCCGGCAGCCTCATCGGGCTGCTGCCCGACTGGACGGTCAAGCTGGTCTCGGCCCTGCTGTTCGGCTTCGGCGCCTTCATGCTGCTGCGCGGCGGCGACGACGAGGACAACGAGGACGAGGCGGGCGGCAGGACCGTCACCGGCTTCTGGCCGGTCTACTCGACCGCCTTCATGGCCGTGTTCATCAGCGAGTGGGGCGACCTGACCCAGATCACCACCGCGAACCTCGCCGCCACCAACGGCACCTGGTCGACCGCGATCGGTTCCGCCGCGGCCCTGATGAGCGTCTCGGCCCTCGCCCTGATCGCGGGCCGGTTCATCGCCAAGCGGGTTCCGCTGAAGACCGTCCAGCGGATCGGCGGCGTCTGCATGGCCGGACTCGCCCTGTGGTCCCTGGTGGAGGTCTTCACCGGCTGACCCCGGCCCTTCCCCCCTCCCCCGCCGGGAGGTGCGCGGGGACCTTGCTGAAGCAGTGAATCACTGCTTCACTCCTTGCATGGTCTACCGCCGCACGCCCGCCGTCCAGGCCCGTCTCGACGCCCAGCGCACCGCCGTCGTCGAGGCGGGCCTCGGTCTGCTCGCCGAGCAGGGCTACGCCGGCTGCACCGTGGCCGCCGTCGCCGCGCGGGCCGGCATCGCCACCGGCAGCGTCTACCGCCACTTCCCCAGCAAGGCCGAGCTGTCCGTCGAGCTCTTCCGGACCGTCGTCCGGCGCGAGGTCGCCGCGGTCACCGAGGCCGCGGCCCTCGACCGGCACCGCACGGCCGCCGACCGGGTCGTGGCGGTCACCGAGACCTTCGCGCGGCGCGCCCTCAAGGCGCCGCGCCTCGCCTACGCGCTGCTCGCCGAGCCGGTCGACCCCGCGGTCGACGCCGAGCGGCTGGTCTTCCGGCGCGCCTTCCGCGACGTCTTCGCCGAGCGGATCGCCGCGGGCGTACGGGACGGCGAACTGCCGCCCCAGGACGCCGCCCTGACCGCCTCCGCGCTCGTCGGCGCCGGCGCGGAGGCGCTGATCGGCCCCCTGACGGGCGGGGCCCCCGGGCCCGGCACCGTCCCCGCACTGGTCACCTTCACCCTGCGAGCCCTGGGAGTTCCCGATGCCGACCACGCATGAGGTCACCAACCAAGTACCGCCGCTCACCGGTTACGACGTCGCCGGCGACCCGGCGCTCCTGGAGGCACTGCGCCGCGAGGGCGCCGGCTGGGCCGAGGACGAGGTGCGCGCGCTCGGCCGGCTCGCCGGGGACGCCCGGGCGCAGGAGTGGGGGCGGCTGGCCGAGCGCCACTCCCCCGTCCTGCACACCCACGACCGCTACGGGCACCGGATCGACGAGGTCGAGTTCCACCCGTACTGGCACGAGCTGATGACCGTGGCCGTCGAGCACGGCCTGCACGCGGCGCCGTGGGCGGACGGGCGCCCGGGGGCGCACGTGGCGCGCGCCGCGAAGGTGTTCGCGTGGGGCCAGGCCGACGCCGGGCACCTCTGCCCGGTCTCCATGACGTACGCCGCCGTGCCCGCGCTGCGCGCCGAGCCGGAGCTGGCCGCCGTCTACGAGCCGCTGCTCACCTCCCGTACGTACGACTTCGGCCTGCGGGTGCCGACCGGGAAGCGCGGGATCATCGCCGGGATGTCGATGACCGAGAAGCAGGGCGGCTCGGACGTGCGCGCCAACACGACCCGGGCGGTGCCGGCCGGCGAGCCCGGTCTGTACGCGCTGACCGGGCACAAGTGGTTCACCTCGGCGCCGATGTCGGACGTCTTCCTCACCCTCGCGCAGGCCCCCGGAGGACTGTCCTGCTTCCTGGTGCCGCGCGTCCTCCCGGACGGCTCGCGCAACGCGATCCGGCTCCAGCGGCTCAAGGACAAGCTGGGCAACCGGTCCAACGCCTCCAGCGAGATCGAGTACGAGGGCGCGCTCGGCCGGCTCGTCGGCGAGGAGGGGCGCGGGGTCGCCACCATCATCCGCATGGTGAACATGACCCGGCTCGACTGCGCCATCAGCTCGGCGTCCGGGATGCGCCTCGGCCTGGTGCAGGCCGTGCACCACGCCACCCACCGCAGCGCGTTCGGCGCGCGGCTGGTCGAGCAGCCCCTGATGACCAATGTGCTCGCCGACCTGGCCGTGGAGGCGGAGGCCGCGACCCTCGCCGCGCTGCGGCTCGCGGGGGCGGTGGACCGGGCCGCCGCCGGCGACGCCGAGGAGGACCAACTGCGCCGGCTCGGTCTCGCCGTCACCAAGTACTGGGTCTGCAAGCGGGCCCCGGTGCACGCGGCCGAGGCGCTGGAGTGCCTGGGCGGCAACGGCTACGTGGAGGACTCCGACCTGCCCCGGCTCTACCGGGAGTCGCCGCTGCCGTCGATCTGGGAGGGTTCGGGCAACGTGGCCGCGCTCGACGTGCTGCGGGCGATGGCGAAGCAGCCCGCCGCCGTGGAGGCCTTCTTCGCCGAGGTGGACCGCGCGGCCGGCGCCGACCGGCGGCTGGACGCGGCGGTCGGCCGGCTCCGCAAGGAACTCGCCGGCCTGGGCGACCCGGCGGCCCTGCAGTACCGCGCCCGGCGCCTGGTGGAGCACCTGGCCCTGGTCCTCCAGGGCTCGCTCCTGGTCCGGCACGGCCACCCGGCGGTGGCCGACGCGTTCTGCGCCTCGCGCCTCGACGGCGACTGGGGCATCGCCTTCGGCACGCTGCCGCAGGGCGTGGACACGGCGGCGATCCTGGAGCGCGCGGCGCCGGTGTTCCCCGACGCCTGAGCCCGCCCCGGAAGGTGACCGGCCCGTGCCAGTCTGGTCGCGGACGTCCATCCCCCGAACCGACGGAGGCCCTGGTGAGCGCGGAACGCACGACGGAAGCCGCCCACGACGAGATCCGCGCCGCGCTCGACCGGGCGGCGGACGAGGTGGCCGGGCAGGTCGTCGCCTGGCGGCAGCACCTGCACCGGCACCCCGAGCTGTCGAACCGGGAGGAGGGGACGGCGGCGCTGGTCGCCGCGCATCTGCGTGCGCTCGGACTGGACGAGGTGCGCACCGGGATCGCCGGGCACGGAGTGGTGGGGGTGCTGCGGGGCGGGCGGCCGGGGCCGCGCACGGTCGCGCTGCGCGCGGACATGGACGCCCTGCCGGTGCCGGACCGGTGCGGGGCCCCGTTCGCGTCCACGCGCGTCGACGCGGACTATCCGGGCGGCCCGTTCCCCGTCTCGCACGCCTGCGGGCACGACTGCCACACGGCGATGCTGATGGGCGCGGCGAGCGTGCTCGCCGGGATGCGGGAACGGCTGCCGGGCACGGTCCTGTTCGTGTTCCAGCCGGCCGAGGAGGGGCCGCCGGTCACCGAGGAGGGCGGAGCGCGGGCGATGCTGGCCGAGGGCGCGCTCGACGACCCGGTGCCGAGCATGGTCTTCGGGCTGCACGTCACGCCGTACCCGAAGGGATGGGTGGGCTACAAGGTCGGCAACCAGTACGCGGCCTCGACGCTGGTGCGGATCGTGGTGACCGGCCACCAGGTGCACGGCTCCACGCCCTGGCAGGGCATCGACCCGATGCCGGCGGCGGGCGGGATCCTGACCGGGATCGGCCAGATCTACCGCCAGGTCTCGGCGTTCGACCCGGTGACCGTGACCATCGGGCACGTGGAGGACGTCGGCCGGTTCAACGTCATCGGCCAGACGGTCACCCTGTGGGGCACCGTGCGCTGCGCGGTCGAGTCGGACATGGCCGAGGTGCAGCGGCGCCTGGCGGTGCTCGCCGAGCACACGGCGGCGGCGTACGGGGCGACGGCGGCGGTCGACTTCCTGCAGCCGGTGCCGCCCGTGCGCAACACGGCCGCGTGGGTGGCGGCCGGTCTGCCCACGCTGCGCCGGGTGGTGGGCGAGGAGCGGGTGGTGGAGACCCTGGGCACCCTCGGCTACGACGACGTCTCGGAGTTCGTGAACCGCTTCGGCGGCCTCTACGTGACGCTCGGCGTGCAGGACCTGGCCCTCGACGCGGCGGGCCGCCCGGTGCCGGTCCCCGGCGGCCGGGGCCTGGTCACCAACCACAACCCGGGCTTCTACGCGGACGACGACACCCTGGCGACCGGGGTGCGGCTGCACGCGCACGTGGCGCTGGCGCATCTGACGGGCGAGCTGACCGTCGGTCCGGCCGAAGTGGCCTGATCCGGCCTGATCCGTTTCACCCGTTGGTGAGTTTCCCGTACGTCCCGCCGGTCCTGCCCCCACCGTGGTGCGCGACCACGACGGACCACGCGGAACGGGAACGGTGTGACACGGGAGAGCGGCAGGGACGAGCAGGCGGTGCTGTTGGTGGCGGGGCTCGCGGACCTGGCGGTCAGCACGCTGGGTTCGGCGCTCGGCACGGTACGGGGACTGCTGCGGCGCTCCGACACGGCGCAGCTGGTCGGGGACGCCGAGCAGGAGCTGCTGGCGCGCGGGCGGCTGGCCCTCGACCGGTACGCGACGGTGCCGCCAGCGCATCTGGAGGTGCTGGCGCAGCACGTCCTGCGCCGGCGCGGGGCGGACCCGGGAGCGAGTGCGGGCGCCGGCGCGGGCCGGGGCGATGACGACTGAGGCCTGGGAGCCGGGCGCCTTCCGGGCCCGGATCGACGCGGTGCTGCACCGTTTCGTGGCCGAGGAGGCCGACCTCCTGGTGGACGTCGATCCGGCCCTCGGGCCGGTCGCCGCGCAGCTGGAGGCGGCGGTCGCGCAGGGCAAGCGCCTGCGGGCGGCGTTCTGCTACTGGGGCTGGCGCGGCGGCGGGCAGCCGGACAGCGAGGCCCTGCTGCGCGCGGCGGCGTCCATGGAGCTGGTGCACGCGGCGGCCGTGGTGCACGACGACCTGATCGACGCCAGTCCGCTGCGGCACGGCCGGCCCACCGCGCACCGGGCACTGCGCGCGGCCGTGCCGGACCATCCGCGGGCGGACGCGGCGGCCCGTTCGCTGGCGATGCTGGTCGGGGACCTGCTGATGTCACTGGCCGGCCAGCTGTTCGTGACCAGCGGTCTGCCGGCCGCGTATCTGGCGCGGGCCCGTCCGCTGTGGGCGGCGCTGGCCCGGGACCTGGTCGCGGGCGAGTGCCTGGAGATCCTGCGCACCGGCGCGGCGCCGGACACCGCCGCCTCGCTGAAGGTGGTGCGCTACAAGACCGCCAAGTACACGGTGGAGCAGCCGCTGCTGATCGGCGGCACGCTCGCGGGGGCCGCGCCGCGGCTGCGCGAGGGCTACTCCGCGTACGGGCTGCCGCTCGGGGAGGCGTTCCAGCTGCGGGACGACCTGCTCGGCCTGTTCGGCGACCCGGCCCGTACCGGCAAGGCCAACGCCGACGACCTGCGCGGCCGGCGGCCCACCGCGCTGCTCGCCGAGACCTGGCGGCTCGCGGACCCGGTCCAGCGTGGACGGCTGACCGCGCTGCTCGACGCCGGCGAGGGGGCCGGCGCGCGCGACGGTGCGGGCGGCCGTCCGGGCGGGGACGAGGGCCTGGACGAGGTGCGCGCGCTGATGCGCGGACTGCGGGCGCCGGAGCGCGTGGAGGCCATGATCGCGGCCCGGGTCGACGAGGCCCTGGGTGCGCTCGACGGGCTCGACGCGCCGCCCGCCGCCGTCGCCGCGCTCACCTCGCTCGCCCACTCGGCCTCGGCCCGGCTGCACTGAGAAACCCGCTTTCCTCCCCCCGCTCCGAAGGAGTCCGCATGATCCCCACCGAGGCGTCGATGGACGCCCTGCGCCTGGCCGGCGACGAGCTCGCCGACGCCACCGTCGCCACCCTCTTCGAGCGCGGGGAGGTCGGGAAGTTCAACACGCTGATGCGGTACGTCTCCACGGCCGGCGCCCCGCTCCCGGACGGGCTGCCCGAGGTGGCCCGCGAGTACCTGCACGCCACCGCGGCGGCGCCGTCCTGGGTGGACTGGGGCGAGATGGAGAAGGCCCGGCTCTTCTTCACCGACAACGACGTGCACATCACCACGGCGCTGTCCTTCGCCTCGATGCCCGCCTGCTATCTCGTCCCGCACGTGGCGAAGCTGCTGGCCACGACGCACGGACTGAAGTACCCCTCGAAGCGGATGGCGGAGACCGGGCAGTTCACGCTGTACCTGATGCGGCCGGACGCCTTCGAGGCGGGCGGCCGTTTCGTGCCCGCCGCGCAGAAGGTGCGGCTGCTGCACGCCTCGATCCGCCACCACCTGCGCCGGGAGGGGCGCTGGGACACCGCGGCGCTGGGGGTGCCGATCTGTCAGGAGGACATGATCGGCGGGCAGATGTTCTTCTCCCTGCTGGTCCTGGACAGTCTGCACCGGCTCGGCATCCACATGTCCACGGAGGGCGCCGAGGCCTACTACTACGCCTGGCGGGTGGTGGGCGCGGTGCTCGGGGTCGACCAGGAGGCGGTGCCGAAGGACCTCGACGAGGCGCGCCGCTTCCTCGACCTCTACATGCTGCGGCACATGGGCCCCTCGGCGGACGGCTCGCTGCTGACCCGGCAGCTGATCGAGCTGTACGAGGAGGTGGTGCCGGGCACCTTCTTCGACCCGATCGTCTCCGCCCTGATCCGCCATCTCGTCGGCGACACCTGCGCCGACTGGCTGGAGGTGCCGCGCACCCCGTGGGACACCGTGGTGAAGGCGGTCCCGCACCTGCTGGGGGTCCTGGAGACGGTCGAGGACCACTCGCCGCTCGGCGCCTGGCTGCTCGACCGGCTCGGGCACCTCACCACGGTGTTCGAGCTGTCCTCGCTGACCCGGGGCCGGGTGATGCACTACGCGATCCCTGAGCACCTGAAGAAGGACTACGGCGTCTCGTCGACGGTGAACCGCGCACGCCGCTGGAGCCCGCCGCCGGCCGTGCTCGAAACCTAAGGGGTCTCGCGGAGGGCGGCCGCGGTCCCGGCGAAGGCGCGGACGAGGGCGTTCTCACCGGCGGCCGGCCAGACCAGGCCGTAGTCGAGGGCCGGTGCGTCGTGGAAGGGCACGTACGCGATGCCGGGCCGGGGGTGGTAGCGGGCGCCGCGGGCCGCGCCCGGGGCGAGGCCGTGACCTGCTCCGACGAGGGAGAGCACCTCCTCCCAGGTGCCGGCCGAGGGGCCGTGGTGGATCACGGCGCCGGACGGCGTGCGGGTCGGGTAGTGGGCCTCGCGCCAGGCGCGGGACCGGGAACGGCCCGTGGTGACGAGGGTCTGCCCGGCGAGGTCCTCCAGGCCCACCGAGGCGCGGCGGGACAGCGGGTGCCCGACCGGTGCGAGCAGCACCCGCTCCTCCCGGACCAGCACGGGGCCGCCCACCAGTCCGGCGACGTCCACCGGGAGGGACACGTACTGGACGTCCAGCTCGCCGGCCTCCACCGGCCGGGTCCCGGCGTCCACCGGCACCTCGCGCAGGGTGACCGCGCAGCCGGGGTGGCGGGCCAGGAAGGCGTCGACGGCGGCGGTCAGCAGCTCGCCGCCCCACGGGGAACCGAAGCCGACCCGGAGCGCGCCGAGCGGCCCGCGCCCGGCGGCCGTGGCCCGTTCCAGGGCGGCCCGGATCGCCGTGTGCGCGGGGCGCAGCTCCTCGTGGAGCCGGCGGCCGACCGGGGTGAGGGCGACGCTGCGGCTGGTGCGGGCGAACAGCGGGGTGCCGACGCGCCGCTCCAGCTTCTTCACGATCTGGCTGATCCGGCCGGTGGAGACGCCGAGGCGTTCGGCGGTGCGGCCGAAGTGCAGCTCCTCGCCGAGGGTCAGGAACGCCTCGAGTTCGTGCCGTTCGAGCACCGGTCCGCCTCCACATCGCCTCCGATCGTTGAGCCCTGCTCAACGCCGATTGCATTGTCGCACCTTGATGGCCCGCGCGGCCCGGGGGAGTCTCGACGCGTGACCCCGCTCCCCCTCCTCCGCCCGCGCGCGTCCGCGCGCCCCGGTGCCCCCGCGCCGGCCCCGGCTCCCCCGAACGTCCTCGTCCTGGCCGTGGCCGGGGCGGTGACGGTGGCGAACCTCTACTTCCCGCAGCCGCTGCTCGCCGCGATCGCCCGCGGGCTGGCGGTCTCCGACCGGACGGCGGGTCTGGTGGCCACGGCCGCGCAGCTGGGGTACGCACTCGGCATCCTGTTGCTCGTGCCGCTCGCCGACACCGCGCGGCTGCGCCGGCTCACCGGTCTCCTCCTGGCCCTGACCGCCACGGCCCTGCTCGTCGCGGCGGCGGCCCCGAACGTCGTGACGCTGGTCCTCGCGACCCTGGCCCTGGCGACGACGACGGTGCTGCCGCAGATCCTCACCCCGGTCGCGGCGGCCCTCGCGGGGCCCGAGCGGCGGGGCCGGGTGGTCGGCCTGGTGGGCCTGGGCCTGACGCTGGGCTCCACCCTGTCCCGTACGGTCGCGGGCGCGGTCTCCGATGCCGCCGGGAGCTGGCGGGCCGCCTATCTGCTGGCCGCGGCCGCGACGGCGGCGCTGCTGTGGGTGCTGCCGCGGGCGCTGCCCGAGCGGCTCGCGGCGGCGGACCGGCCCCGCGTCCCGTACGGCCGGATGCTCGCCGGGCTGCCCCGGCTGCTCGGCGAGCACCGCGCGCTGCGGGTGTCGGCGCTGCGGGGCGCGTGCGTGTTCGCCGCGTACAGCGTGTTCTGGGCGGCCCTGGTGTTCCAGCTGGCCGCCCCGCCGCTCGGGTACGGACCGGGCGCGGCGGGCCTGTTCGGGCTGCTCACCGTGCCGGCGGCGCTGGCCTCGGCGGGCGCGGGGCCGCTGACCGACCGGCACGGCGCGGGGCCGGTCGGGCGCTGGGCGCTGGGCTGCGTGGGCCTCGGTCTGGCGGTCGCGGGCCTGGCGCCGGTCTCGCCCGCCGCGCTGGTCGTGGGCGCCGGTCTCGTGGTGCTCGGCACCAGCTCCTGCCAGGTGGCGAACCAGGCGCGGGTGCTGGGGCTCGGCGGGGCCGGGGCGGCGCGGGTGAACACGGTGTTCATGCTGGCGACCTTCGCGGGCGGTGCGCTCGGTTCGCTGACGGCGGCGTGGCTGTACGGGGCGTACGGCTGGACGGCGGTGGTGGCCGCGGCGGCGGGGTTCACGGCGGTCGGTCTGGTGGCCGGGGCGCGGCGGCCCCGAGTTGCGTGACGCCCGGTTCGCGCAAGGCTGGGTACACCGGTCCGCGTACCTTGCAGGGAGACGCCATGCAGCAGCCCGTAGCCTTCGACCTCGGGGCCCTGGTCGACGAGCACCTGGAGAAGGCGCGCGCCGATGCGCACGGCCGCAGCGCCCATCTGGTGGTGCACGACGGGGTGCTGCGGCAGAGCGTGATCGCGCTGATCCGGGGCATGTCGCTGGACGAGCACAACGCGCCGCCGGCCGCGAGCCTCCAGGTGCTCCGGGGCCGGGTGGAGCTGACGGCCTCGGGGCGGTCGGAGGAGCTGGCGGCGGGGCAGCTCCAGATGATCCCCAAGGAGCGGCACGGTCTGACCGCCCTGGACGACGCGGTGGTGCTGCTGACCGCCGTCAACGACTGAGCCGCTCCGGCCGGGGCCGGAGGGCGCCCGCCTCCGGTGTCACCAGCACCAGCGGCGTGCCCTGGCAGGGCGTCAGGAGCAGGCCGTCGTGGTGGTGGACGGCCGGCGGCCCGTCGAGGACGGCCGCGAAGTCCGGGCCCCGGGTGAGCGAGCCCGCGAGGTGGGCCGGGTCGGTGGAGGCGGCGACCCGGCCGCGGGCGTTGACCAGGCGGGCCGGGACGGGGAGCGCCTGGAGCACGGGCAGCACGGCCGCCTCGAAGTGCCGCAGATAGACGTCGGCCGCCGCGACGCCGACGAAGGCGCCGCCGACGTGGACGGGTGCGGAGAGGGTGAGGCCGTACTCGTCGGAGCAGAGGTAGTCGACGTAGGGCCCGGCGACGGCCCGGCGGCCGGTCTCGCGGGGCAGCGCGTACCAGTCCCAGTGGGTGTAGTCGGCGTAGGCGGAGTGCTCCGGGTCCAGGTCGCGCAGCAGCGGCCGGACGGTGCCGTCGGGGCCGCGCTGCCACCATTCCAGCCAGGCGGGCACGTCGGCGAGGAGGCCGGGCGCGGCGACGAAGCCGATGCCGGAGACGAGGCCGCCGAGCCGCTCGTGGAGCCCGGGGCGGAGCACGGCGAGGTCCTCCCGGCCGGGCCGGCGGCCCTCGGCGGCGGCCGCGGTGAGCAGGGCCGCGGTCTCCTCGCCGGTGGCGGCGACGGCCGCGAAGACGCCGTCCAGGGTGGCGCGGACCCGGTCGGCCACCGGGTCCGGGGCGAGTCCGGGGGCGGCCGGGCGGGTGGCGCCGCGCGGCTGCGCGGGCACGCCGTCGAGGCGGGGCGGGACGGCGGACGGCGCGTCAGGCGCCGCCCCGTCGGGGCGGGCGAGCCCGGTGGTCCTGGCCATCGGTGTCCTCCTCGGGAGGTGGCTCGGGTGCGCGGGTGGGCGGTGCGAGCCGCAGGGCGACCAGTCGGCCCACGGTCTCGCGTACGCACTCCTCGGCCAGCATTCTGGCCCGCTCGTCGGCCTCGTCGCGCACGGCCGAGATCACGGAGCGGTGACGATCCGCCACGCGGGAGACATACCCCGGATCGTCCAGGACAAGGACCGGGAGGGCGCCCAACTCGGCCTGGAGGGCGATCTCCTCGCGGGTGAGCCGGGCCGACTGGGCCGCGGCGGCGAGTTCGACGTGGAAGCGCCCGTGCAGCCGGCCGCGGGCGGCGGGGTCCTCGGCGGTGGCGAACTCCTCGACGGTGCGGGCGGGCTGCCGCAGCTCGGCGGGGTCGGTGCGACGGGCGGCGAGCAGCGCGGCGGCCCCGAAGACGGCGGCCCAGTGGTCACCGAAGTCGCGGAGCTCCTCGGTGGACCAGTCGGCGAGCCGGGCCCGGACGCGGTCCTCGGGCGGGCCGTCGGGGACGGTGACGAAGCTGCCGCCGCCGCGGCCGCGGCGGGTGGTGACGAGGCCCTGCTGCCGCAGGGCCATGAGGGCCTCGCGCAGGGTGACGGTGGAGACGCCGAGCTGTCCGGCCAGCTCGGTCTCGCCGGGCAGTTGCTCGCCGTCGGCGAGCAGGCCGAGCTCGATGGCGTCGCCGATCCGGCGCACGACGGTGTCGACCCGCGCACGGGTGTCGACAGGGGTGAACACGGCTGTGCGGGCGCTCCCCCGCGCGCCCGCGCCCCGTCTGCCGTCCGGCCTCACGCTGCACCACCTCACGCTCACGCGTTGACTCAGGCTTTACCTTACGGGGGTCTTGAGATTTGAACTATGACTTCATAGCTTTACCTCCGTTCGACAGAACGCCCCGACCCACCAGAAAGGTTCCCGGCCATGGAGGGAATGGCGATCCGGCTCTCCGGACTGCGCAAGAGCTACGGCCGGACGGAGGCGGTCGCCGGGGTCGACCTGGAGATACCCGACGGCGAGTTCTTCTCGATGCTCGGCCCCTCCGGCTCCGGCAAGACCACCGTGCTGCGGATGATCGCCGGCTTCGAGGCCCCGACCGCGGGCACCGTGGAGCTGGCCGGCCGGGACGTCACCCGGCTCGCACCCTTCGAGCGCGACGTCCACACCGTCTTCCAGGACTACGCGCTCTTCCCGCACATGACGGTGGAGCAGAACGTCGCCTACGGACTCAAGGTGCGCCGCGCCCCCAAGGCGGAGCGCCTGGTGCGGGCCCGAGCGGCCCTCGCCCAGGTGCGCCTGGAGGGCTACGGGCGGCGGCGCCCGGCCGAGCTGTCCGGCGGCCAGCGCCAGCGCGTGGCGCTGGCCCGCGCGCTCGTCGGCCGCCCCCGGGTCCTGCTGCTCGACGAACCGCTCGGCGCCCTCGACCTCAAGCTGCGCGAGCAGATGCAGGTGGAGCTCAAGGCGATCCAGCGGCAGGTCGGCATCACCTTCGTGTTCGTCACCCACGACCAGGAGGAGGCGCTGACCATGAGCGACCGGATCGCCGTCTTCCACCAGGGCCGGATCGAACAGGTCGGCCCGCCCGGCGAGATCTACGAACGCCCGGCCACCCCGTTCGTCGCCGGCTTCGTGGGCACCTCCAACCTGCTGCGCGGCGCGGCCGCGCGGACCGTGGTCGGCGCCCCCGGCACGTACAGCATCCGGCCCGAGAAGATCCGGGTCGTCACGGACCCGGACGAGCCCGCGGGGCCCGGCCTGACGGGCGCCTCCGGCACCGTCGCCGAGGTGGTCTACCTGGGCGACGCCACCCGCTTCCTGGTCGACCTCGACGCCGGCGGCCGGCTCACCGCGGTGCGGCAGAACCTGGAGACCTCGGCCGCCGACCTCGCCGCCTTCCGCGGCGCCCGGGTCGGGCTGCGCTGGCGGCCCGAGCACGCGGTACGGGTCCCGGACCCGGCCGAGCCCGCCGTGCCGGCCCCGGCGGCACCGTAAGCCCTCCCCGTACCCCCGCTCCCCCTGCCCGTCCCCACCACGCAACGGAGGACCCCCGTGCGTCTGCACCGCTCGCTCCTGACCGCCGCGGCCGTCAGTGGACTGCTGCTCGTCACCGCCTGCGGCTCGGCCGACCCGGCCGGCACCGGCAAGTCCGGCGGGCTCAACCCGCCGTCCCTCAAGGCACCGACGGCCCTCGGCGCCCCGGAGGGACAGGTCAACCTGATCGCCTGGGCCGGCTACGTCGAGGACGGCTCCAACGACCCGAAGGTCGACTGGGTCTCCGCCTTCGAGAAGCAGACCGGCTGCCAGGTGAACGCCAAGACCGCCGCGACCTCCGACGAGATGGTCGCCCTGATGAAGACCGGCCAGTACGACGCGGTCTCGGCGTCCGGCGACGCCTCGCTGCGCCTGATCGCCTCCGGCGACGCCGCCCCGGTCAACACCGCACTCGTCCCGCACTACGCGGACGTCTTCGCCGGCCTGAAGAACCAGGAGTGGAACTCGGTCAAGGGCGTCGCCTACGGCATCCCGCACGGCCGCGGCGCCAACCTCCTGATGTACGACACCACGAAGGTCAGCCCCGCCCCCGACTCCTGGTCGGCGGTCTTCGACGGCGCCTCCGCGCACACCGGCAAGGTCACCGCCTACGACTCCCCCATCTACATCGCCGACGCCGCCCTCTACCTCTCCGCCACCAAGCCGGAACTGGGCATCAAGAACCCGTACGCGCTGGACAAGAAGCAGTTCGACGCCTCGGTCGCGCTGCTCAAGGCGCAAAGGGAGCACGTCGGCGAGTACTGGAGCGACTACCTGAAGGAGATCTCCGCCTTCAAGAGCGGGAACTCCGTGGTCGGCACCAGCTGGCAGGTCATCGCCAACCTCGCCAAGGCGGAGGGCGCGAAGGTCGAGGCCGTGCTGCCGAAGGAGGGCGCCACCGGCTGGTCCGACACCTGGATGGTGTCCGCCAGGGCCAAGCACCCCACCTGCGCCTACAAGTGGCTCGACTGGATCGTCTCGCCGAAGACCAACGCCCAGGTCGCCGAGTACTTCGGCGAGGCGCCCGCCAACGCCAAGTCCTGCGCGGAGACCGCCGCCAAGGACCACTGCGCCACCTTCCACGCGAGCGACGAGGAGTACTGGAAGAAGGTGCGCTTCTGGACCACCCCGATCGAGCAGTGCCTGGACGGGCGCACGGACGTGCGCTGCGTGCCGTACGCCTCCTGGGTGCGGGCCTGGAACGAGATCAAGGGCTGAACCGCCGTCATGACCGCGCTCTCCCCCTCGCCCGCGCCGCCGCGCCCCGCCGCGGACCGCCGGACCGCCGCCGACCGGGCCACCGCCTCGGTCCGGCGGTTCGCCGGGGCGCTGCACCGGCGGCCCCGGCTGCGGCTCGCGGCGCTGCTCACCGCGCCGCTGCTGTGGCTGGTGCTCGCCTATCTGGGCTCGCTGGCCGCGCTGTTCCTCTCCGCGTTCTGGACCACGGACTCCTTCACCTCCGAGGTGGTGCGGGTCTGGTCGACGCGGAACTTCCAGGAGCTGTTCGGCTCGCCGCTCTACCGGACGGTCGCCCTGCGCACGGTCGGGGTCGCGCTCGCCGTGACCCTGCTGTGCGCGGTCATCGCCTTCCCGCTGGCCTTCTACACGGCGCGGGTGGCGAACCCGCGCCGCCGCCCGCTGCTTGTGGTCGCGATCCTCACCCCGCTGTGGGCCAGCTATCTGGTCAAGGTGTACGCGTGGCGGCTGATCCTGTCCGAGGGCGGACCGCTGGACTGGGCCCTGCGGCCACTGGGCCTGCACGGGCCCGGGTACGGGCTGACCGCCACCGTCCTGGTGCTGACCTACCTCTGGCTGCCGTACATGATCCTGCCGCTGCACACCGCGCTCGAACAGCTCCCGGACAGCCTGCTCCAGGCCTCGGCCGACCTCGGCGCGCGGGCCGGACGGACCTTCCTGTCCGTGGTGCTGCCGATGGTGTGGCCGGCGATGGCGGCGGGCTCGGTCTTCACCTTCTCGCTCAGCCTCGGCGACTACATCACCGTGCAGATCGTCGGCGGCACGACCCAGCTCATCGGCAACCTCGTCTACTCCAACGTCACGCTCGACCTGCCGCTGGCCGCCGCCCTCGGCACCGTGCCGGTGGCCGTGATCGTGCTCTACCTGCTCGCGGTGCGGCGCACCGGGGCGCTGCGCAGCCTGTGACCCGGCCGCCGAACCGTCAGCTGTGGAAGGACCGCTCCCGATGAACCTCTCCCGCCCCGCCCGGATCGCGCTGCGCACCGCGGCCGGGCTCGGCTTCGCCGTCATCTACCTGCCGCTGGTGCTCGTCCTGGTCGGCTCGCTCAACCCGGACCGCTCGGCGAGCTGGCCGCCGCCCGGGCTCACCCTGAAGTGGTGGGCGGCGGCCTGGGAGAACGACGGGGCCCGCGAGGCGCTGTGGACCTCGGTGCGGACGGGGCTCGCGGCGACCGCCGTGGCCCTGGTGCTCGGCACCCTGATCGCCTTCGCCGTGCAGCGGCACTCCTTCTTCGGGCGCGAGGCGGTGTCCTTCGCCGTGGTGCTGCCGATCGCGCTGCCCGGGATCGTCACCGGCATCGCGCTCAACTCCGCCTTCGGGGTGGTCCTGGAGCCGCTCGGGGTCGGCCTCGGGCTGTTCACGGTCGTCGTCGGGCACGCCACCTTCTGCATCGTGGTGGTCTTCAACAACGTGGTGGCGCGGCTGCGCCGGCTGCCCGGCTCGTACGAGGAGGCGGCGATGGACCTGGGCGCGCACACCTTCCGGACCTTCCTCGACGTCACCTTCCCGCTGCTGCGGTCGGCGCTGCTCGCGGGCGGGCTGCTTGCCTTCGCGCTCTCCTTCGACGAGGTGGTGGTGACCACCTTCACCGCGGGCCCGGGGGTGCAGACGCTGCCGCTGTGGATCTTCGACAACATGACCCGGCCTCAGCAGGCGCCGGTGGTGAGCGTGGTGGCGGCCCTCCTGGTGCTGCTGTCGGTGCTCCCCATCTACGCGGCCCAGCGGCTGTCCTCGGACACGGCGGGCGGCGGGCGGGTCTGAGTCCGGTGCCGCCGCCCGGTCGCCGCCCGGGGCCCGTCACACCGGGACGGGGTGCGGTCCGGGCCGGTCGCGGTGCCACTCCAGGGTGACCCGCAGGCTGGCGTCGGCGGTGCCCTGCACGACCAGGGCGGTGAGTCGGCCGCCCTGGAGGCCGAGCTGGCAGCCGAACTCGACGGTGGCCCGGTCCGGGGCGGCCCGGTGGAGGGCGTCGCCGACCTGGCCGGCGAAGGAGGCGAGCGCGGCCGTGACGCCGGACAGGTCCGGCACCCGGCCGCCGCCGAGGCCCTCCAGGTCGTCGTCCCTGCCCGCCGGGCCCTCCCGCTCCCCGGTGCGCTCGCCCGGCCCGTCGAGGGGCCGTGCCTCCACGTAGAGCACCCCGCCGTCGAGGGCGACCCGCGCGATCTCGTTCGCCGTCCCGGTCATGGGCGGCTCCTTCCGTCTCGATCGTTCTGCCGGTACGTCACAGGGCGGGCGTCAGCACCCCTTCGGGGGCCCCGGAGCCCGTTCCGGGGCCGGCGTCCGCGGCGGCGAGGGCGCTGCCGCGCCGCCATTCGGGCCAGCTGAGGTTCCAGTCGCCGTAGCCGTTGTCGAAGGGGGTCATCTCCTCCCCGTAACCGTTCACGACCCGCACGATGTCGCCCTCGCGGACGGTGGCGAACAGCCAGGCGGCGTCCTCGGTGCTCATGCCGGTGCAGCCGTGGCTGACGTCCTCGCTGCCCTGGGCGTCGAGCGACCAGGGCGCGGCGTGCAGGTACTCGCCGCTCCAGGTCACCCGGGTGGCCCAGCGGACCTTGAGGTCGTAGAAGTCGCCGCTGCCGCGGGCGATGCCGATGGAGTCGCCGCGCATCCGGACCGTGGCCTCCTTGCCGAGGACGACCTTGACGCCGCCGCGGGTGCGGTAGCCGGCCTTGCCGGTGGTCACCGGGATGGTGCGGACCACCTCGCCGTCGCGCAGCACGGTCATGGTGTGCGCGGCGACATCGGTGACGGCCTCGATCCGGGCGCCGGTGGTGAGGGTGAGCGGGGCCGAGGGCCCGCCGTAGAGGCCGCCGGTGATGTGCGCGCCGTCCAGGGAGCTGCGGACCGTGAGGGTGGCGTGCGCGGGCCAGTAGCCGCGCGGGCGGTAGTGGAGGGTGGTGGGGCCGACCCAGTGCCAGGCGCCGTCGGCGCGGGGCACGGAGCTGACGTGCAGGGCGCGTTCGACGGCGCGGCGGGCCTCGGGATCGGTGGCCGGCACGGGGTGGCTGAGCTCGGCGGTGAGCGGCTGTCCGACGCCGTATGTGCCGGGGCGCGGGCCGAGTTCGGCGGTGAGGCGTTCGCCGCGGGGCGCCGCCGGGGTGGTGAGGGCGAGGCCGGCGCGGTGCAGCACCCGGCGCCCGCCGGCGGTGCGTTCGACGAGCAGGCGCGCGGTGTAGCGCCCGTCGGCGGCGAGCGGGCCGACGCTCCTCCAGCGGGCGCCGTCGGGGCTCACGGTCCCGGCGACCCGGCGGCCCGCGCGGTCGGTGACCGTGACGTCGGCGAACCGTCCGGCGGTGCGCAGGGCCAGGTCGACGGGTGCGGCCGCGGCGGTCCGGTCGAGGTCGAGCCGGCGCCCGTCGGGGACGAGGTCGCGCCGGGCGGCGGTGCACATTCCGGCGGCCGGGCAGGTGCCGAGCGAGAGGAGGACGGCGCCGGCCGGGGCGACGGTGCGGCCGGCGGAGGCCGGCTGGGCCGCGTTGAGCGCGAGGACCGCGCCGACGGCGACGGACAGCGCGCTCCACCCCTTGACGTTTCGGCGTGACACCACGTCGGACACCGTCCCCTTCTCCTCGTCCCGGCTCGCATCAAAACGGATCGGGGGCGGAAAAGATGATCAACCGACCGGGCGTGGCGTGCGAGAGGGGCACGAGACGACTCGAAAGCACCAACGCGGGCGGCGGAGGCGGGCGCGGGGCAGGGGCGCGGCGGGCGCGGGGCGGCGGCGGGCGCGGGGCGGCGGCGGGCGCGGGGCGGGGGCGGGCGCGGGGCGGGGGCGGGCGCGGGGCGGGGGCGGGCGCGGGGCGGGGGCGGGCTGGGCTGGGCTAGCGCGGGACCTCGGGCAGTTCCTCGCCGGTCTCCAGGAGCGACTTCAGGCTGGAGATCAGGGCGGGCCAGCCCTCGGCGACCAGCTCGCGGATGGTGCCGCCGGGCGCGAGGTCGTCGTGGACGACGGTCAGTTTCACCATGTCCCCGGCCGGTTCGATGGTGTACGTCACCCGGGAGCGCCCCTCGTCGACGAGCCGGGCGTAGGTCTCCTCGCCGATGCCGACGGCCCGGGCCCACTCGGGGGTGAAGGTGTGCCAGGTGTAGGAGAGCATCCGGCCGGGCTCGGAGATGAGGACGACCTGCTCGGGGTCCGCGGTGGTGCGGCCGCCCTCGTCCCACACCATGGTCGACCCCACGGCCCAGTCGGTCTCGAAGGCCACGCCCCAGTAGCGGCGGGTCAGCCCGGGCTCGGTGAGCGCCTTCCACAGTTCCTCGGGCGTGGTGCGGATGTACGTCGTGTAGACGAACGCCGCGCTGCCGCGGTCGCCGCCGTGTCTGCTGTCCATCGGGGCTGCTCCCTTGCTGACATGGGGTCGGCGGGGCCGGGACGCCGGGCGGGCCCCGGTCCGGCCGTCCGCGCGGTCACGGCCGGAGGGCCGCGGCCACCAGTCCCTCGATCGCCCCGGTCCCGTCGTCCGTCGCGTCCGGACCGGCGACCACCCGGTCGAGGACGAGTCCGTCCACACAGGCGAGCAGGGTCAGGGTGCGCGCCTCGGGGTCCGCCACGCCCCGGGCGGCGAGGAAGGCCCGTACGGCGTCGCGTCCCGGGTTCTCCCTCGGCACCAGGATGTCCCGCAGTTCGGGGTCGCGCACGCTCTCCAGGACGCAGGCGTAGCGGGCGAGGGAGCGACGGCGCCCGTCGCCGCCCGTCCGGGCCGCGACGAGCGCGGCGAGACCGTGCACGAGGTCCTCGGCCGTCCGGAGTACGGGGGCCCGCGCGGCGGCCTCGGCCAGTTCGGCCTGGTCGAGCTCGACGAGCCGCCGCACCAGGGCGGTGAGCAGCGCGGAGCGGGTGCGGAAGTACGCGGAGGTGGTGCCCGCCGGCAGTCCGGCGGCGGCGTCGACCGCCCGGTGGGTGAGGCCGCGCATCCCGGCGTCGGCGAGGACGCCGAGGGCGGCGTCGGCCAGCAGGGTGCGGCGGGCGGGTGGCGCGCCGGGCGCGGGGGCGGGGTTCTCGGAGGTCACCCCCTCTTTCTACACCTGTAGAGGGTGGCGCTAGCCTTCTACAGATGTAGAAGGCTCATGTCGGTCGCGGGCCGAACCCCGGGGCCGGCATGTTCGGACAGGGAGAGTGCACATGGGACGCACCGCCGTCGTCGTCGGCGCCGGGATCGGCGGGCTCGCCGCCGCCGTGGGACTGCGCAGGACCGGCTGGGAGGTGACGGTGCTCGACCGGGCGCCGGAGCTCGCCGACGCCGGTGCCGGGATCTCCCTGGCCGCCAACGGGATCCGCGCGCTCGACGCGCTCGGGGTCGGCGCGGCCGTACGGGCCGCCGGGCGCGGCCAGTACACCGGCGGCACCCGCACCCCGGACGGCGGCTGGCTGGCCCGGATGGACGGCGCCGCACTCGAACGCGCCCTGGGCTCCCCCATCGTGGGCATCCCGCGCGCGGAGCTGCACCGGCTGCTCCGCGAGGCGCTGGGCGACCCGGCCCCGCGCACCGGCGTGACGGCGACGGCGGCCACCACGCTCCCGGGCGGCGGGAAGGCCCGGGTGGAGCTGCGCCAGGACGGGGCCGCCGAGGGGAACGGCGCGGGGGCCGCGCCGGAGGTCCTGGAGGCGGACCTGGTGGTCGCCGCCGACGGGGTCCGCAGCCGCCTGCGCGGCGCCCTGTTCCCCGCACACCCCGGCCCGGAGTACAGCGGTTCGACGGTGCTGCGCGCGATCACGGACCGCCCGCTGGACCTGCGGACCGACTTCGAGATCACCTGGGGACGCGGGGTGGAGTTCGGGCACATCGCCTTCGCCGACGGGCGGGCCGAGTGGCACGCGGTGCTCAACGCGCCCGCCGGGGTGCGCCCCGCCGATCCGCTCGCCGTGCTGCGCCGGCGCTTCGCCGACTGGCACGCGCCGGTGCCGGAGCTGCTGGCCGCGACCCGTCCCGAGGCGGTGCTGCACCACGACGTCACCGAACTGGTCACGCCCCTGCCCTCCTTCACCGCGGGCCGGGTGGTGCTGCTCGGCGACGCCGCGCACGCGATGACCCCGAACCTCGGCCAGGGCGCCTGCCAGGCCCTGGAGGACGCGGTGGTGCTGGCCGCCGAGCTCGACGGGGCGACGGACGTGAGCGCCGCGCTCGCCCGTTACGACGCGGTGCGCCGGCCGCGCACCACGGAGGTCGCCGCGGCGGCCCGCCGCGCCGGGCGCATGGGCCAGCAGCTGAGCCACCCGCTCGCGGTGCCGCTGCGCAACGGGCTGCTGCGGCTGGCCCCGTCGGGCGCGGCGGTCCGCGCGATCCTCCGGCACGCCGCCTGGACCCCGCCCCTCACCAGCGCTTTTCGCGAGCGGTGAGGGGTGAATAGGTGTGGCGGAACCTATTCAACGGACTGCTAGTTTGTCCGGATGTCTCTCAAGCACGCGGTCCTGGCGGCTCTCCTGGAGGGCGAGGCGTCGGGGTACGACCTGGCCAAGCTCTTCGACGTGTCCGTGGCCAACTTCTGGGCGGCCACGCCGCAACAGCTCTACCGGGAGCTGGACCGGCTCTCCGAGGCCGGTCTGATCGCGGCCCGGGTGGTGCAGCAGGAACGCCGCCCGAACAAGCGCATGTTCACCCTCACCGAGGCGGGCCTCGCCGACCTCCTCGCGTACACGGCGCACCAGCCGAAGCCGACGGCGGTGCGCGACGACCTCCTCGTGCAGGTCCAGGCGTGCGACGCGGGAGACACGGCGGCCGTCCGCGAACACGTGCGGGAGCGGATGGAGGCGGCGCGGGGGAAGCTCGCGCGCTACGAGCGGATGCGCGAGCGGATGCTCGACGGGCGGGACGAGGAGACCTATCTCCGCGAGTCCGAGCGGGTCGGTCCGTATCTGACGCTGTTGCGCGGCATGGCCTTCGAGGAGGAGAACGTGCGCTGGGGCGAGCGGACCCTCGCGGTCCTCGGCGCGCGCGGGGACCGGCAGGGCGCCGACGGTGCCGGGGCGGCCGCCGCCCGCTGAGCCGTCCGGCGGAAGGGGCCCGGGAGGGGGCCGAGGAGGGGCCGAGGAGGAGGCGGGTGACGTGGGCGGCTACCGTGCGGTAGCGTCCGCGGGCATGAACGTCGGTGAGATGGTCGAGGACTTCACCCTTCCGGATGAAACGGGCCGGCCCCGTTCCCTGTCCGGGCTGCTGGCGGACGGGCCCGTCGTGCTGTTCTTCTACCCGGCGGCGCTCACCCCCGGCTGCACCGCCGAGGCCTGTCACTTCCGGGACCTCGCGGGCGAGTTCCGGGCGGTCGGGGCGCAGCCGGTCGGGATCAGCACCGACGAGGTGGCGCGCCAGCAGAAGTTCGCCGAGCGGCACTCGCTCGGCTATCCGCTGCTCTCCGACCCGTCCGGCGAGATCCGTGACCGCTTCGGGGTGAAGCGGGGCTTCACGCTCGCGCCGACGAAGCGGGTCACCTTCGTCATCGACCAGGACCGCAGGGTGCTCGAAGTGGTGCGCAGCGAGCTGCGGATGTCGGCCCACGCCGACAAGGCGCTCGCCGCGCTCCGCGCCCGCGAGGCCTGAGACACCCCCGGTCCCGGGCGCGCCGGTCCCGGCGCGCGCGGAACGCGTCCCATCCGAACACGGCGGCCGGGCGGCCGCATCCGGAGCCGGTCACGACGTGCGGGGTGCCGGGGGCTCGGCGAGACTCGCTCCTGTGCGAGGCCTTCACGGCTTCGCGGGAAACGGAGTTTCGGAATGGACGACTATCCGCTGCTCAACCTGTTCTGGACCATGTTCTGGTTCTTCCTCTGGATCATGTGGCTGTTCCTGCTGTTCAAGATCGTCACGGACATCTTCCGCGACCACGAGATGAGCGGCTGGGGCAAGGCGGGCTGGCTCATCTTCGTGATCCTGCTGCCGTACCTCGGCGTCCTGGTGTACGTGATCGCGCGCGGCAAGGGCATGACCCAGCGGGACCTGAAGCAGGCCAAGGACACCGAGGCGGCGTTCCAGGACTACATCCGCAAGACCGCGGGCACGGCCCCGGCCGGGAGCACCCGGAGCAGCGGGGTCGACGAACTCGCCCGGCTCGCGGAGCTGCGGGACCGGGGCGCCATCACGGACGACGAGTTCGAGAAGGCGAAGGCCAAGGTCCTGTCCTGAGCCGTCCGGAGGGCGAGCCGGAGGACCGGCCGGCCCGGATGTCCCGGTCGCTGCTGCGTGCGGCGGCGGCCGAGCCGGGCAGGCTGCCGGAGGTGCTCGCCGCGTTCGCGCCGCGCCACCTCGGTCCGGGAGCGGACCGGGCGGTGCGGCGCATGCGTGCCGCCGGACCGGAGCCCTCGGCCGAGGAGCTGCACGCCCGCACCGTGGCGCGCGGCACCCGGAAGGCGGCGGCCGAGGGGGCGTTCGTCGGGGGGCCGTTCCTGCCGCTGGTGCC
This sequence comes from Streptomyces sp. NPDC053541, assembly GCF_044544705.1. Taxonomy (NCBI): domain Bacteria; kingdom Bacillati; phylum Actinomycetota; class Actinomycetes; order Kitasatosporales; family Streptomycetaceae; genus Streptomyces; species Streptomyces sp. NPDC053541. Next base: position 542,516 of record NZ_JBITXM010000003.1, on the reverse strand, counting down.
GTTCGCGTTCTGCGCGGCGCTGCTGTCGCAGGCGCGCACGGTGCTCGAACTGGCCGCGCTGACCGGCCGGGACCCCCGGGACCCCGAGCGGGCGGCCGAACTCCTCGTCCTCCAGGGCGTGTACGCCGACACCGACGCCGCCCGGGCCGCGCTCGCCGCGCGGGACGGGGAGGACCCCGGGGGATCCCGGGCGCGGCCCGGGCGGATCGCGGCGCTGTGGTCCCTGAGTCTGCGGATGGCGCGGCTGCTCGGCGTCCTGACGCCGTCCGGCGACGGCGCGGGCCGGCTGGCGCGGTTCGGGCAGTACGCGCTGACGGGCGCGGTGTTCCTGGTGGGCCTGGTGGCGCCGCTGGTGTGGCTGCCGTACCTGGCCTATTCGTACCGCCGGAACACCCTCCAGCTGCTCGACCGGGCGACGGTCTTCTACGCGGGCCGGTCCGCCCCGCGGCGCGCCTCGCGGCTGGACGCGGAGATGGTCCTGGCCCTGCTGCGGGCCGCGGTGTCGCTGCTCGTGCCGGTGGCGGGGGTGCTGGTGGTGCTGCTGGCGGACGTGCGGATCGCGGGTGACCGCTGGCCGGTGCTCGGCATCGTGCTGATCGCCGGCTCGGTGGGGGTCGGCGCCTGGTGGGCCCAGCGCCAGTGGCGCCGCTGGCACGCATAGGGGCACGCCCGGGGACGCCGGGCACCCTGGCGGACACAGGCCCCCTGAATACGACTCCGAAATGCGCCTTTGCTACGGTCGTGGCGTGCGGTTGACGAAATTCACCGATCTGGCGCTGCGTGCCGTGATGCGCCTGGCGGTCACCGGGCAGGACGAGTCCCCCACCACCCGCGAGGTGGCGGAGTCCATGGCCGTGCCCTACGCCCACATGGCGAAGGTGGTGACCCGGCTCCAGCACCTCGGCGTGGTCGAGGCGCGCCGGGGCCGCGGCGGCGGGCTCGCCCTCACCGAGCTCGGGCGGCGCTCCTCGGTGGGCTGGCTGACCCGGACCCTGGAGGGGGACGACGAGGTCGTCGCCTGCGAGGGCGATCCGCCGTGCCCGCTGCGGACCGCCTGCCGGCTGCGCGGCGCGCTGCGCGAGGCACAGGAGGCGTTCTACCGCACGCTCGACCCGCTCACCGTCGCGGACCTCGTCGAGTCCCCCACCGGGCCGGTGCTCCTCTCGCTCTCGGCCCGGCCGCCCGGCGACTGACCGCACCGTTCACGAACCGCCCCCGGGGCGGTTTTCCCTCGCCGTTAAATACGTAGATCATCTACCAGTTTGGAGACGTCATGCTGTCCGAGCAGTCCGTACCGGTCGTCCGCGCCACCCTCCCCGCCGTCGGCGGGGCCCTGGACGAGATCACCGAGCGCTTCTACGCCGGGCTGTTCGCCGCCCGTCCCGAGCTGCTCCGGGACCTGTTCAACCGCGGCAACCAGGCCACCGGCGACCAGCGCAAGGCCCTGGCCGGCTCCATAGCCGCCTTCGCGGGCGCCCTGCTCGAACACCCCGGCGCCCGCCCGGACGTGATGCTCTCGCGCATCGCCCACAAGCACGCCTCGCTCGGCGTCACCTCCGAGCAGTACAAGATCGTCCACGAGCACCTCTTCGCCGCGATCGTCGACGTCCTCGGCGAGGCCGTGACGCCGGAGGTCGCGAAGGCCTGGGACGAGGTGTACTGGCTGATGGCCAACGCCCTGATCGCCCTGGAGGCCCGGCTCTACCAGGAGCGCGGGGTCGCCGAGGGCGAGGTCTGGCAGCCGATGGAGATCGCCGCCCGGCACGAGGAGACCGCCGACACCGTCTCCCTCACGCTGCGCCACCCCGACGGCCGCCCCACCGCCGCCTTCCGGCCCGGCCAGTACGTGAGCGTCCGGGTCGCCCTCCCCGACGGGGCCCGCCAGATCCGCCAGTACAGCCTGTCCACCGCCCCGGGCCGCCCCGAGTGGCGGATCACCGTCAAGCGCGTGGCCGGCGACCCGGCCGGCGAGGTCTCCTCCTGGCTGCACGCCCACGCCGCGCCCGGCGACCGCGTCGACGTGTCCGAGCCCTTCGGCGACCTGGTGCTGCCCGAGGGCGACGGGCCGCTGCTGCTCGCCTCGGCGGGCATCGGCTCCACCCCGATGCTCGCGATGCTCGACCACCTGGCCGCCGCCGGCTCGACCCGCCGGGTCGTCGTGGTCCACGCCGACCGCTCCCCCGCCGGCCACGCCCACCGCCAGGAGCTGCGCCGGCTGGTCGGCGCGCTGCCGCAGGGCTCGCTGCACCTGTGGTACGAGGAGCCGGGCGACACGGAGGACGCCCGCCCCGGCCGCGTCGACCTCGGCACGCTGGACCTGCCGGAGGGCCTGACCGCCTACCTGTGCGGCCCGCTGCCCTTCATGCGCACGGTGCGCGGCGACCTGCTCGCCCGTGGCGTCGCCGCGGCCGACGTCCACTACGAGGTCTTCGGCCCCGACCTGTGGCTGGGCTCCGCGGCCTGACCTCCGGCATCCGCCCCCTTCTCTGCCCCCACGGCCCCCACGGCCCGCTCGCCCGGGCGGCCGGCAGGGCGCCGGGCCCCGGACCCCGATCTTCGGCCCGGAGCCCGGCGCCACCTGCGGATCGCGGGCACCATGGCGCAATCCACCCGGATATTGCATAGTGAAGCCGCGCATTCACCTCATGATCACCGGCAGGAGTGGGCGATGACCCTGGCGCACCAGGCGCTGCGAAAGCCGGCGGGCGCGGTCCGCGGGCTCGCCGTGGACATCGGCAGCTCCCGCACCCGGGTGTGGGCACCGGGGGCGGGCGTGCTCGCGGACGTGCCGAGCGGTCCGGTCACGCGCGGCCGGGTCACGGACGCGGTCCCGCACCAGCGGCTGCTGCGCGAGGTGGCCGACGCGGCGTTCGGCGAGGACCGGGCCGGCACCGTGGTGATGCTGTGCCATCCGGTGCTCGCCGGGCCCGAGGAGCGGGCGGCGGCCCGGCGGATGGTGGCCGAACTCGGCCCCGCCGGGGTGGTGTCCGTGCACAGCGCGCGGGCGGCCGCGGCGTACGCCGGTCCCGCGGGCGGCGGTCCGCTGCTCGTGGTCGACCTGGGCGCGGCGCTCACCGAGGTCACCCTGCTGGTCGACGGCCGGGTGCAGGACGCGCGGCTCGCCGAGATCGGTCTGGACGACCTGCCGGACGGGGACGGCTCGACGGCCCCAATGGTCCACGCGGCCGCCGGGATGGTGCGGGACCTGTGGCGGCGGGACCGCACCGGGGCGGTGCTCGGCGCGCTGCGCCGCGGGGTCCTGGTCGCGGGCGGCGGCGCGCTGCGGATGGACCTGACGGCCCGGCTGGCGCTGCGCCTGGGGGCGCGTCTGCGGCTGGCCAACGACCCGGCGACGAGCACGGTCCGCGGCGCGGGTCTGCTGCTCTCCTCGACGCTCCGGCACCCGGGCGCGGCGCGCCGGGACTGACGACACGCGCCGGCCCGTCTCCCCCGCCGCGGCGAGGGAGACGGGCCGGGCGGTCAGCAGCCGGTGGCCCAGATGTGGGAGTCGCCGCGGTCGTTGGCGGCTCCGTTGTAGCCCACTTCCTGGCCGGGGGCGAGGCAGATGGTCATGGAGCCGCCCTGCCAGGCGGACTCGTAGACCTGGACGTGGTCCTTGATGCCGGGTCCCGAGATGCCGTGGTTGGCCCAGGACGAGTCGGTGTCGGCGATCCAGCTCTCCCACCAGCCGTCGTCGCCGCTCCAGTTGGCCCGCTGGCCGCCGAAGTTCGCGTCCTGCCAGGCGCAGAAGTCCCCGGAGGGGCATTCGGCGGCGGTGGCGGGCGCGGTCAGGGCGAGGCCGCCGGCGAGGGCGAGCAGGGCCGCGGTGGCGGGCCCGAGGAGGCGCTTCATGAAGCGTCGGTGCCTTTCTTCTCGTTCTTCCCTGTGGGGTGCGCGGACAGCTCGGCTGCCCGCCGCAGTGCGCGGGTGCGCAACTGCTCGTAGGTGGCGACCTGGTCGCGGTGCAGGGTGCGTACGGTGGCGAGCGCGGCGGGTTCGAGCCGGGCGCGGACGTCGGCGAGGCCGCTCTCGCGGGTGCAGCGTGCGGCGACGACGGGGTCGGGGCGGCCGGTGCGGGGCCCGCCGGAGGGCGCGGCGCAGCGGGTCCAGCGGTCGAGGGCGGCGCGGTGCGCGGGGTCGTCCTTCATCCGGGCCTGGGCCTCGGCGCGCAGGTTGTCGACGGTGACCTGGGCGCGGAACCAGCGGTGCTGGTCGCCGTACAGCTCGGCGCGGGCGGCGGCGAGGCAGCCGTCGCTGTTGGCGGTGACGGTGAGTCCGGTGGGCAGGGTGAGGGAGAGCTCGCGGGGGTCGCGGCCGAAGAGCGCCGTCTGCAGGCGGGTGTCGGCCCGGGCGGCGGGGCCGGCCGCGGGGGCGTGGGTCCGGGTGGTCGCGGGGAGGGTGAGGCCCTGGGCGTCGAGGCAGTCGGCGACGAGCCGGCGCTCGGCCGCCTTGAGGAGCCGGTCCTCGTCCTGGCGGCTGGGGGGCGCGGTCGGGCGGGCGGGGCCCGCGGGGCGCGGGGACGCGGTGGCGCAGCCGGCGAGGACGAGGGCGGCGGCGGCCGTGAGGAGTGCGCGGCGGGCCGCGTGGCGCATGGTTCCCCCTGGTGGGCGGGGATGGGCGGTGGTGTCCGGCGGGAGTGGTCGCCGCCGTTTCGTGGCGATCAATGCCCGGTGCCGGGACGTCCATGCGGAGGGTTGCGGCGACTCACTCGAAGGGGTCGGACGCGCCGGAGCGCGCGCCGCCGACGGGGCGCTCACGGGTCCCGTGCCGAGCGGGCGCGGGAACGACCGGTGTGGGGACGACCGGTGCGGGAACGACAGAGCCCCGGCTGGACGGGGGGTTCCAGCCGGGGCCGATTGCCGTGACGTCGCGAAGAGCGGTCGCCGCTGAGGGGGGACCAGGGGACCGGGCCCCTTCGCCGTCACACAAGGATGAACGGTAAACCATCCCGCCTTGTTCCGGCTTGCGCCCCGTGCCGGGTGTGAGCCCGCTCACCCCTTTTCGGCGGTTCGGTCAGTCGTCCTTCTCGGGGCGGTAGATCGCCCCGGGCTCGGGCTTTCCGGGGGCGATCAGCTCGGGGACGGTGACGAAGGTGTAGCCGCGTCGCTTGAGCTCGTCGATGATGCCGGGCACGGCCGGGACGGTGCCGCCGTAGATGTCGTGCAGCAGGATGATGCCGTCGCCGTGGGCTTGGTCGAGGACGCGCTGACGTATCAGGGCGCTGTCCTCGGTGGAGTAGTCCTTGGCGGTGATGCTCCACAGGACCTGGGAGAGTCCGAGCTCGCGGCTCACCTCGGAGACGGTGTCGTCGGTGCGGCCCTGCGGCGGGCGCATCAGGGTGGGCTTCCTGCCGGTGATCCGCGCTATCGCGTCCTGGGTGCGGGAGAGCTCGTCGCGGACCTCGTCGGCGTCGATGTCGGTGAGGATGCGGTGGGTCCAGGTGTGGTTGGCGACCTCGTGGCCCTCCTCGGAGATGCGCTTGACGACCTCGGGATGGCGCACGACGTGCTTCTCGCCGAGCAGGAAGAAGGTGGCGTGGACCTTCTTCTCCTTGAGGATGTCGAGGAGCCGCGGGGTGTCCTCGCCGGGTCCGGCGTCGAAGGTGAGGGCGATGCACTTGGCCTTGGCGCAGTCGACGGCGCCGCGGGCGGCGGCGCCGTTCTTGCCGTCCGTCCCCGCCCTGCCGCGCGCCTCGCCGGGCGTGATCCTGTCGGCCGCGCACCCGGTGAGGGAGACGACGAGCGTCGCGGCCGCGAGCAGGGCGAGGGCCGTGCCCTTGCGTCGCCGGCCCGGCTCGGTTCGGAACATGTGCAACCCGCTTTCCCCGATGGAATGGCTCGTGAACGAGGGCCCTCGCCCGGTCATGGCGGGGCCCTGAGGCTCGTCGACGACTCTACACACGGTGTATAGCCGCTCGGGGAAGGGGGTGGCGCAGCACGCACGGCGGCCCCGGGCGGCGCCCGTCCGCGACGCCCGGGGGTCGGTGGGGAGGATTCCGCCCGTCAGCGGGACGCGAGGAGGAGGCGGGCCTCGGTCTCCTGGTCTCCGGAGACGGACTGCCGGGACTGGATGTCGAAGGAGCGCGCCAGCACCTTCGCGACCTCGCCGACGGCGTGGTACCCGCCGGTGAGGGTGGCGCCGACCACGCCGGTCAGCGGCACGGGCGCGGACTCCTCGTGGCGGCCGCCCGCCGTGTCGAAGGTCGCCATCCAGACGGTGGTGGCAGGCGAGGTCGCCGCCTGCGGGCCCGGCGTCGTCATGTCCTCGAGCTGATAGGCGTGATCGAGAACGTCGAAGACGGCCTGGGCGTCCTCCCGGCAGCATTCGCTCAGCTGCACGGTGACATCGGTGTCGATGTGCAAGTCGTACACGGCGCTCATCTCCTCGTGTGCCCGGATTCCAGCATCCCTCCTGTCACGCCTGCCCGCGAGGCCCCGGGTGGCGAACCGCGCCCGCGGTCCGCACGGTGGAAGGGACAGCACGTCCTCGGGAGGCGGTGTGTCCGGTACGAACCAGGGGCCCGGGAAGCCCGTGGAGAGGGACGGCGACGGGCAGCTGCGGGGCCGCAACGAGACCGAGGACGAACGCGCCGACCGGCGCTGGGCCGATCTGATGCAGGAGATCCGGGTAGCCCAGACGGGTGTACAGATCTTCTTCGGCTTCCTCCTCACGGTCGTGTTCACCCCGCGCTTCCCCCAGCTGTCCGACACGGACCGGACGATCTACGTCGTCACGGTCTCGCTGAGCGCGGCGGCCACGGGCGCCCTGATCGGCCCGGTCTCCTTCCACCGCATCGTCGCCGGCCGGCGCATCAAGCCCCGCGCGGTCGTCTGGGCCTCCCGGCTGACCCTCCTGGGCCTGCTGCTCCTGGTGGCCACGCTGGGCGCCGCCCTCCTCCTCGTCCTGCGCGTGGCCACCGGCGCCGGCTTCGTCCCCTGGCTCGTCGCCGGCATCCTCACCTGGTACCTGCTCTGCTGGTTCGCCCTCCCCCTCTGGGTCCGCTGGCGCCACACCGCCAACCTCGACCGCTGACCCCGTCAGCCGGCCCCGCCCGCCAGGACCGTCTCCACGGTGTCCGCCTCGGCGGCCGGCTTGTCCGGGCGGTGCCGGACGACGCGCGCGAAGCGCAGGGTGACGCCCGCCGGATAGCGGGTGGACCGCTGGAGCCCGTCGTAGGCGATCTCCACGACCAGCTCGGGCCGGACGCGCACGGTGTACCCGTCGTCGGACACCGCCAGCTCCCCGAGCCGCTCCGTCTGCCACCGCAGCATCTCGTCGGTCAGCCCCTTGAACGTCTTGCCCAGCATCACGAAGCCGCCGTCCGCCGCCCGCGCCCCCAGGTGCAGATTGGACAGGTACCCGGTGCGGCGCCCGTGGCCGCGCTCGGCCGCGAGGACCACCAGGTCGAGGGTGTGCACCGGCTTCACCTTCAGCCAGGTGCGCCCGCGCCGCCCCGCCACGTACGGGGCGTCCAGCGCCTTCACCAGGACACCCTCGTGGCCGCGGGCGAGGGTGTCGCGGAAGAAGTCCTCCGCCGCCTCGACGGACCGCGGGTCCGCCGGGTCGTCGACCGTCGTCCGGCGCACCCGCAGGTGCTCCGGCAGCAGCCGGGCGAGCACGGCGTGCCGTTCCCGCCCGGGGCGGTCGAGCAGCACCTCCCCGTCCGCCGCGAGCACGTCGAAGAAGACCGGCGTCAGCGGCAGCACCGCCCGCGCGGTGACCACGTCGGCCCGGGAACCGACCCGGGAGGCGGTGTTCTGGAAAGGCAGCGGCCGACCGGTCGCCGGATCGAGACCGATCACCTCCCCGTCCAGGACGAGCCCGTCGCCCGCCGCCTCGCGCACCGTGTCGACCACCTCGGGCAGCCGCGCGGTGATGTCGTCCAGCGAACGGGTGTAGACCCGCACCTCCTCCCCCAGCCGGTGCACCTGGATGCGGATGCCGTCCAGTTTCTCCTCCACCGCGCAGGGCCCCAGCGCGGCGACCGCCTCCGCGACGCCACCCGCCGTGTGCGCCAGCATCGGCTGCACCGGCCGGCCCACCCGCAGCGCGAACGCCTCCAGCGCCGCCCGTCCCTCGGCCAGCACGGCCCGCGCGACCGGCGGCAGCGAGCCCTCGAGCATCACCGCCCGCCGCAGCTCCGCCGCCGGAACCTCGGCGGCCCTGGCGACACCTTCGAGCGCGAGTGCGTCGAGCGCGCCCTGCCGGACCTCGCCGGACAGCAGGCGCAGCAGATACTCCTGCTCCGACAGCGTGGCCGCGCCGAACAGCTCCCGGAGCAGTCCCAGCCGCCGCGACTGCGCCCCGGCGCCGGAGACGGCGGCCAGCGCGGTCATCGCCGCGTCGGTGCCGGCCAGGGTGAGCCCGGGCTCCGCCGCGGGCGGCACGGCCGGTGGCAGGACCTGCTTCAGGACGCTCCAGCCGACTCCGATCCGCCCCTGCGGGAGGCGGCCGGAGAGATAGGCGATGACGAGCGGGCTCTCCTCCGGCTCGGCCTCCGCGAACAGCCGGGCGAGCAGAGCGGTCTTCCGGGACCGGGCCGACGTGGCGGCGACCTGCCCGGACACCTCCGCGACACGGGCCAGGAGCATGCGCCCATCGTGCCCGCGCCCCCGCCTCCCCGCACCCCGGCCCGCGCCCCGGCCACCCCGCATGCCGCCCTCACGTCCCCGGCCCGGTCGCCACCTCCTTCCGCCGGCGCAACCGGTCGAGGAGGCTCCGCCGGGCCCGTCTGCCGGGCGGGCGGCTCACCGCCACGGGCCGGGGAGGCCACCGGTCCACCTGCCGTCCCCTCGCGCCCGGCCCCTGCCCGGGCTCGGGCGCCGGACGCAGGGCGGGGGCACGCACCGAGGTCATGGGCGGCACCGGCACCGGCTCCGGCGGCGCGGCGGCGGCGGCGATCGGAGTGTCGAGGTCGTCGGCCGCACCAGCCTCGGCCGTGGTCGGTCCGGTGACCGGGTCCGGCGCCGTGGGCGCGGTCGGTACGTCCGGCCAGGCGCCGGGGCGCGGGGCCTCGCGATCGGCCCGGGCCTCGTCCAGGGCGAGGGCGAGGCTCATCCGGTGCCAGAGGATCTCGTCGGGGTCGTCGGCAGTCGTCAGCCGGCCGGCGATCTCCCGGGCCGTGGGCGCGTTCGGGAACCAGACCGGCGGAGCGGGCCTGAACCGGTCCAACTGGACCCGTTCGTAGGGATCGTCGACGACCTCGGCCACATGCGCCGGATCGAGCAGGGAGGCGATGGCCGCCGCGCGCGCCCACGGGTCCTCGGACGCCCGCAGCAGCATGCCGAGGCGCCTGGCCCGCCAGTTCCGTGGCCGCCAGTCGAGCCGGTCGTCGTCGGCGCGGGTGCGCACGTCCAGGGGCAGCCGGCCGGCGAGGAGTTGCGGGTGGTTGAGGGCGAACTCGGTGAGCTCGGCCGCCGGGTAGAGCCAGACCACCGCCCGGTAGCGGTTGACGTAGAAGCGGACGGGGCTGAAGTGGCCCGTCCGCGCGAGGCGGGCGAAGCGCTCGCGGGTGACCGAGAGGAGCGCGGCGCCCTCCCTCGTACCGACCGCGCGGACGCGTTCCCGCAGGCCGTCGGGGAAGTCCGGGGCGCCCCTGAGTCGTTCGATCTCCTCCCGGGGCACCCGGCGGCGGGCCGCCCTGTCCCCCGGGGAGGCGTCCGCGGCACCGGGTGACGGGCCGGGGCCCGGCACCGTGCGCACCAGTCCGAGGTCGACGGCGAGCCGGAACTCGTCCCGCTTCAGCTCCAGTTCCACGGCGGCGCGCCCCGGGGCGACGGCGTCCGGCAGCGGCGCGGCCCGCCGCTCCCGCCCCGGTCGCGCCTCCCCGGTTTTCGCCGCCGTCACCGCGGTGCGTCCGGCCTGGCCGGCCCGGTCGGTCGTCTCGTATGTGGTCATGTGACTGGTCCTCCCCCGTGCGTCACACCGTGTGAGCACTTCCACGAAAGACCGTAACGCACAGTGACGACACCCCGCTCGCCCTGTGGATAACTTCCGACGGCCGGCCCCGGCCTAGAACTCCTCCAGGCCGCCCGGCTGGCGGGCCGCCACTCCCAGGTGCTCGCCGACCCGGTTGACCAGCAGGGTCATCTCGTAGGCCACCTGGCCGACGTCGGCCTCCGCCGCGCTCAGGACGCACAGGCAACTGCCCTCGCCGGCCGCCGTGACGAACAGCAGGGCCTCGTCGAACTCGACCATGGTCTGCCGGGCCCGGCCGGCGTTGAAGTGACGGCCGGAGCCGCGCGCCAGGCTGTGCAGACCCGAGGAGACGGCCGCCAGGTGCTCGGCGTCCTCCCGGGCCAGTCCGCTGCTCGCGCCGGTGACCAGGCCGTCGTTCGAGAGCACGAGGGCGTGCCGTATCGAACCGACCCGCCGGGTCAGGTCGTCCAGGAGCCAGTCCAGTTCCTTGTCCAGCGCCATGCGTGTCCTCCCCCTGTGTGGTGCGTCCCCGTCGCCCCGTGGTCCCGGCAGTCCCCGTGGTCCCCCGCGGCCCGGGGGTCGCGTCGGTGCGGCCGGCCCCACGCGTACCGGGCGGCCGCCTTCCGGTCAGCCTTACGCACTGTCGTGAGCAGGGCAAGCATCCGTCGTCATCCGCGTGCCGCCGGAAGGCGCCGGGAGACGGCGGAAACCCGCCCCGGGAAGGCGGCCGGCCCCGGTCAGCCCGCCGAGCCGACCGGGTCGACCGCGTCGAGCAGCCGGGCGGTGTGCACACGGCCCGCGTACTCGACGAGGCGGATCAGGACTTCCTTCCCCGAGTCGCGGTCCCGGGCGTCGCACAGCACCACCGGCGTGCCCCGGTCCAGGTCAAGGGCGCGCGAGACGTCGTGGGCGCCGTAGGCACGGGCGCCCGCGAAGCAGTTGACGGCGACGACGAAGGGCACCCCTCGGTGCTCGAAGTAGTCCACGGCGGGAAAACAGTCCTCCAGACGGCGGGTGTCCGCGAGGACGACCGCCCCGAGCGCGCCCTGCGACAGGTCGTCCCACAGGAACCAGAAGCGGTCCTGCCCGGGCGTTCCGAAGAGGTAGAGGGAGAGCCCCGCACGGATGGTGATGCGGCCGAAGTCCATGGCCACGGTGGTGGTGTTCTTCTGGTCGACGCCTCCGGTGTCGTCCACGGTCTCCCCCGCCCGGCTGAGGCGCTCCTCGGTGCGCAGCGGGCGGATCTCGCTGACCGCGCCGACGAGGGTGGTCTTGCCGACGCCGAAACCGCCGGCGACCAGGATCTTCAGGGCGAGGGCGGTGCCGTCCGGGTCGCCCGCCGGGGTGCTCTCAGAGTGCTCGTAGGCCATCGATCACTTCTCTCAGGATCCGTTCGTCGGGCAGTTGGGCGGGCGGGACGGGTCTGCTGACCTTCACGAAGCCCGCTTCGAGGAGGTCGCCGAGAAGGACCCGGACGACCCCGACGGGGAGGTCGGCGTCGGCGGCGAGTTCGGCCACGGACTGGGTCTCGGCCCGGCACTGGGCGAGCAGGGCGCGGTGCTCGGGGCCGAGCAGCGCCTCCTCGGCCCCGTCCGGCGGGTCGTCGTCGACGACGACCAGGGCGATGAGGTCGAACCGCACGTTGCTCGGTCCGGGTTTGGTCCGGCCGCCGGTCAGGGCGTACGGCCGGACGAGCGGTCCGGCGTCGGCGTCGTACCACTGACTGCCCGCGGCGGGCGGTCCGCCGCCGGTGCTGTCGTTGTTCATGGGGTCTCCGGGGGACGGGATCCGTGCGCGCCACGAGCGGGACGCGGGTGTGGGGCGCGGGACCGCGGTGCGCGGTCAGCCCGCGGCCGGTGGGGGCACGGTGAGCCGGGGCGGGGTGTAGAGGTGCTCACCGACCCGCTTGACCAGACGGGCCATCTCGTAGGCGATGAGGCCGATGTCGGCGTGGATCCCGCTGAGCACGGCGAGGCAGGAGCCGTCCCCGGCAGCGGCGACGAAGAGGAAGCCGTCGTCCATCTCGACCATCGTCTGGCGCACGCCGCCGGTGTGGAACTGGCGCCCGGCCCCCTTGGCGAGGCTGTGGAAGCCGGAGGCGATGGCGGCCAGGTGCTCGGCGTCCTCGCGGCTGAGTCCGCTGGAGGCGCCGACGGCGAGGCCGTCGCTGGAGAGGACCACGGTGTGGCGGACCTCGCGCACGCGCGTGACCAGGTCGTCCAGGAGCCAGTCGAGTTCGCCGGAACGGTGGTGGGAAGTCCTCTCGTGCTCGATCATGCGTCGTCTCCTTCACTGCCGGGTCCGCGGAATGCGGGGCGCTCGCTGGTGGCGTGGCCGGTGCCCAGGGGGCGCCGGACGGGGGGTACGGGGGTGCCGGGGGCGGCGCCGCCGCCGCGCCGCCAGCCCTCGGTGTACGCGGACATGCGGTCCCGCGCCTGTTCGGGTGTCCGCTCGTCCGGGCCGCTTCCGCCTCCCGTGCCGGGACCGGCGCCGGGCGCGGCGGCGCCGTCTGCCGGTGCCTCGCGGAGCTGCGGTACGAGGCTGGCCTGCCGTACCCGCCGGGGCAGGTCGCCGGCCTGGTCCTCGCCCGGGCCCGCCGGGTGCGCGGGGCGCGGCGGAACGGTGGGGGCGGACGGGGCGGTGTTCCGCGGCGGGGCGGTCGCCGGGGGCGGAGTGGGGGCGGACGCCGGTGCCGGGGTGAGGTTGCGGCCGGCTGCCCGCGGGCGCAGCGAGGTGACGCCGGCCGGGGCGCGCTCGGGCTCGGCGGGCGCGCCGGACGGCGCGGGGGTGGCGGCCGCGTCACGCGCGTGTGGCGGTCGCGGTCCGGGTACGGACGGTTGCGCCGCCGGTCCCGGCGCGGGGGCGGGAGCCGTGCGCGGGCCGGGTGCACCGGCCACGGGATCCTCCTCGGGCACCGGGTTCTGGAGCAGGTCCTTGGGGAGCAGGACGACGGCGGTGGTGCCGCCGTACGGGGAGGTGCGCAGGTGCACCTGGACGGCGTGCCGGGAGGCGAGCCGGCTGACGACGAAGAGGCCGAGCCGGTCGCTGTCGAAGAGGTCGAGGGCCTCGGACTGGGCGATCCGGGCGTTGGCCTCGGCGAGGGTCTCCTTGCCCATGCCCAGGCCGCGGTCCTCGATCTCCAGGGCGTAGCCGTTGCCGACGGGTTCGCCGCTGATCCGGACCTTGGTGTGGGGCGGGGAGAACTGGGCGGCGTTCTCGACGAGTTCGGCGAGGAGGTGGGTGAGGTCGGCGACGGCGCCGCCGACGACGGCGGTCTCGGGGAGCCGGCGCATCTCCACGCGCGCGTAGTCCTCGATCTCGGACACGGCGGCGCGCACCACGTTGGTGAGGGGGACGGGCACGCTCCAGGCGCGGCCTGGGGCGGCGCCGGAGAGGATGATCAGGCTCTCGGCGTGGCGGCGCATGCGGGTGGTGAGGTGGTCGAGCTTGAAGAGGTCGCCGAGCTCGTTCGGGTCGTCGGCGCGCCGTTCCATGCTGTCGAGCAGGTTGAGCTGTCGGTGCACCAGGACCTGGCTGCGGCGGGCGAGGTTGACGAAGACGCCGGAGATGCCGCTGGCGAGTTCGGCCCGTTCGACGGCCGCGGACAGGGCCGCGCGGTGGACGGTGGTGAGCGCCTCGCCGACCTGGCCGATCTCGTCCTGGGCGACGGGTCCGGGCGGAGCCTCGGCGTGGACGTCGATCTCCTCGCCGGCGCGCAGGCGGCGCATGGCGGCGGGGAGTTTGCGGCGGGCGATCTCCAGGGCGCCGTTGCGGAGGCTGACGAGTTCGACGACGAGGCCGCGGCCGATGCGTACGGAGATGACGAGGGAGGCCGCGACGGCGGCGAGGCCCAGCAGCACCGCGGCGCCGCCGGCGCTGAAGGCGCCGCCGCCGAAGGGGTCGTGACGGGCGGCCGCTGCCTGGTGCGCGGCCTGTTCGATGCCGGCGGTGCCCTCGCGGACGAAGGCGTGGACGGTTTCCCAGTCGTCGGAGGTGACGGCCTGCGCGGCGCGCCGCCCGGGTGCGGCGGCGCGGACCCGGTCCTCGGCGGCCAGGAGCGCGCGGTAGTCGGGCTGGGCGGTGAGGTTCCGCCAGGCGGCGCGCTGGGCCTCGGGCAGGTCGGCGGTGGCGGAGTCGGTGAGGACCCGGCGGGCCTCGACGGCGCCGCCGAAGGCGCGCAGCCCGTCGGCGTCGAGGGCGCCGGTGAGGTGGGCGGCTCCGAGCAGGGCGTCCTCGCGGGCGAGTTGTTCGCCGGCGCGGGCGAGTTCGAGCAGGACCCGGGACTCGGCCCCGGTGTCGGTGTCGCCGTCGCCTGCGGCCAGTGCGCCGCCGATGCCGAGACCGGTGGTGATGGCGGCCGTGTAGGCGTCGTAGAGGCGTTCGGTGTCGGCGCGGCCTTCGGCGGCCTCGGTGCGGAGGGCGCCGAGGGCCTCGGCCTGGCCGACGAAGGCGGCGACGCGGCCGGCGACGTCCCCGGGGAGGTTGCCGTTGTCGCCGATGGTGTGGCGGGCGTCGAGGCGGAGCCGGGCGACGGCGGCGGCGCTGGCCCGGGCGCGGTCCTCGAGTTCGGCGGCCCGTGCGGTGCCGGGTGCGGCGGCCTGGCGTACGGCGGCGCGCCGCTCGTCCTGGAGCGCGGTGATCGCGAGGGTGACGGGCCGGCGGACGTCCGTGTCGACGGACTGGAGGTGGCGCAGCCGGGCGATGTGCTGGGCGGTGGTGACGGTGGCGAAGCCCCACAGGGCGAGCAGGGAGACGACCGGGACCATGAGCAGCGACACGATCTTCGCGCGGACGGTACGTGGACGGAGGCCGCGACCCCGTGGGCGCGGCGCGGCCGGGGCGAACGCCGGAGCCGGGGCGGCGCCACGCGCGCGTGCGGAAGCGGGCCCGGGAACGGGAACGGGCGGGGGCTCTTCCAGGGGCCCTGGCCCTGCGGCCCCGGTGGCGGCGGTGGCGTGGGGGCGGGCCGCCGCGCCGTCCCGGGGAGGGGTGCCCGGGTGGCCTGGGGCGGCGGGAGCGGGCGGTGCGGCCCCGGGAGCCGTCTCGTCGGCGGGCGGACCGGCGTGGGCGCGGCGCCCGCGGGCCGCGGTGGGCGGCTGGGCCGGGGCTCCGGTCTGCGGGGTCCTGCGGGGAGTTCGCATGGCCTCCTCGTTCCTTCGTTCACGGACCCGATGGGGGCGCCGGGACCCGCTGGTACTGGGGGTTGCAGGGGGTTGCACGGTCGTGCGTGGGCAGGGGGCCGGAGCGGCGGCCGGCCGCGTTGTCAGTGGGCCCTGGCATCGTGGGGATGGGACGGGCGGTGCACCGGCCCCGTCGGGTGGGCGGCGGGGGCGGCCGGGCGCCCGGTGCGGGCCTCCCGGGCGGGCCGGAAGCCCGGGGGTGCGACGTCCACGGCGCGTTCGTCGGGTTCGGTCAGGCGCTCGGCGAAGGCGTAGGCGGCGCGTTCGCCGGCCGTCGGGGAGAGGGCCACGAAGGCGGAGGTGATGAAGAGGTAGGAGCCGAGGCCGACGGCGAGCGGGAAGATGAACTGCATGACGGTGGCGCCGGGGAGGGGCGCGGCGGAGGGGGTGACGGTGACGTCGACGGCGAACATGCCGGTGTAGTGCATGCTGCTGACGGCGGCGCCCATGACGAGGCTGGCGAGGGCAACGGCCGCCGGGGCGTGGATGTTGAGGGCGGCCCAGAGGGCGGCGGTGGCGGCGACCACGGCGATGACGACGGAGAGGACGACGAGCAGCGGGTCGTAGTGCACCCGGCCGTGCAGGTTGAGGGCGGCCATGCCCAGGTAGTGCATGCTGGCGACGCCGACGCCCGTGGTCAGTCCGCCGATCAGGAGCGAGCGGAGCCGGTCACGGCCGTATCCGACGGCGAACACCCCGGCGCCGGTGACGCCCATCGCGACGAGCAGGCTGAGCAGGGTGAGGGGGACGTCGTAGCGGATGTCGGTGCCGGTGACGCCGAAGCCGAGCATCGCGACGAAGTGCATCGTCCAGATGCCGGTGCCGATCGCGGAGGCGGCGGTGAGCAGCCAGTTGCGGCGCGAGCGGCCGGTCGTGTCGAGGGCGCGTACGGTGCAGCGCAGGCCGAGGGCGGCGCCGATGCAGGCCATCGCGTACGACAGCACAGGTGTCAGCCAGCCGTAGGCGGCGTGGTCCAGGTGTCCCATGGCCCCGGGACGCTAGTGCGCATCGAGGGGCGCACAGGGGGCGCATTTCGAAAGCTGATGGAATATGACAGAGAGAAGTACCCGAACGATCGCCGCCCACTCGAACGTGCACACAGAGCGTTCACTCGTCCAGGCGATATGCGCGGCGCCCCGTACGAAAATCTCACCCCCGCGAGTGAGCAAGGTCTGAGGGATCATGGATCACATGAGCGACGACCCCACACAGGTACGGGAGTTCTTCGGCGCGCGGGCCGCGCGCTGGGACAGCAGGTTCCCCGACGACGGGCCCGCCTACGCCGCCGCCGTCAGCGAGCTCGGGCTGCGCCCCGGGGACGCCGTGCTCGACGCGGGCTGCGGCACCGGCCGCGCACTGCCCCCGTTGCGCGAGGCGGTCGGACCGGCCGGCACGGTCATCGGGGCGGACCTGACGCCGGAGATGCTCGCGGAGGCGGCCAAGGCGGGGCGCGACGCGGCGGGCACGCTGCTGCTCACGGACGTCGCCCGGCTGCCGCTGCGCGACGGCGGCCTCGACGCCGTGTTCGGCGCGGGCCTCGTCTCGCACCTCGCCGACCCCGAGCGGGACCTGCGCGAGCTGGCCCGGGTGGTGCGGCCCGGCGGGCGGCTCGCTCTCTTCCATCCGATCGGGCGCGCGGCCCTCGCCGCCCGGCACGGCCGCCGGATCACCCCCGACGACCTGCGCGCCGAGCCCCGCCTCCGCCCGCTCCTGGCCCGCTCCGGCTGGGACCTGATCGCGTACACGGACGAGGACGACCGCTACCTGGCCCTCGCCGTGCGCCGCACCGGGTGACCCCTCCGGCCGCCGCCCGCCGCCGCCCGCCGACGGCCGCCTCCGGCACCGGGCAGCCCCCGGCCGGGCGGCGCGCCCGGCGCCGTACCGGGGCGTCCCGGGCTCTCGACGCGCGGGTTACTCACTGGTTAGGGTGCGCCGACACCAGATGGGGAGGCTGACGTGGCCGAAACGGAATCCGCCGTGACCGGTACGCCGGACGTCGTCACGACCGAGGACGACGACGCGCTGTACGTGCTGACGGCGGCGCTGCTCACGCCCGCGCAGTTCCCCACCGTCCTCGGCGACGACTACCCGGCGGCCTGCGCGGCGCTGCGCCTCGAACCGTACGCCGAGGGCTACGGCCTGGTCCTCGGACAGGACGGCAGCGGCGCGCGGTGGACCGTGGTCGTCGACGACGTCTCGCTGGTCGCGGTCGCCATCGCCTCCTGGGACTGCGGCATGGAGTACGACCTCTCCCCCGACGAGCGCTCGGTGGTGTGCGCGCTGCCCGGCTGGCCGCTCGCCGTCGCCACCGCCGCGCCCGGACTGCCCGCGCCGCACGACCCCGCGCCCGAGGACGGCGCCCCTGAGCCGCTCGCCCCGCCCGCCGGCGACCGCTGGGGCCCGGCCCAGCGCCGCCTCGGCGCGGACATGGTGGCCGTGCAGTGGGCCGAGTGGCGCGGGCGGATCGACGAGGGGACGGACGACGACACGGCCCCCGCCGGAACCCCGGCCGAGGCGGCCGTCGAGGGCGAGGAGGGGAACGCGGGCGCCGAGAACGCGCCGCCCACCGGAGTGCGACGCGTCCTCGCCGAGCTGGAGGGGTACGTCGAGCAGCCGCCGCCGGTCGGGCGGGTGCGGTCCAGCTTCGCCGACGGCGAGTCCCGGACGCTGCGCGCGGACGGCCCCGGCTGGTCGCTGACGGCCCGCACCGGCGACATGGCCTTCGTGCTCCTCGACGAGGAACCGCACCGGGTCCTTCCCGTGACGCCCGGCCCCAGGCTGCCGGCCCTGCTGAAGGCGCTCGACGAGATGGCCGTACGGCCGAGCTGAGACCGGCCGGACCCGGTCGGGGCACCTCGCGCGGGTAGAGCGCCCCGCAGGCCCGGGGGCCGGCCGATCGGAGGAGCCGCGGGTCCGGGCGCCGGAACCGCTCCCCGGGGTGCCCGGGGCCCCGCCCGGGCGCAGGCTGGTCGTATGAGCAAGTCGCCCATCGTGGTCCATCGCCTGAGCCCCACCGGCGGGCGCCGGGTCACCGTCAAAGGGACGATCGTCGGCCTGGCCCACAAGGACGCGGACGTGGTCGAGTTCCTGCGCCGGGCGGGCCTCCCGGACGCCTGGGACCTGCTCGACGACCCTCACTGGGTCGAGTGGCAGGGCGGCCGCGCCCACGAGTACGAGGCGGCGTAGGCTCCGGCCCCGGCGGACCAGGACGGGACCTCGGAGGCGGCCGGGCCGTGAAGGGGTCGCCGGCGTCGCCCCGTCAGGCCGCGGAACCGCCTTCGGCGCGCAGCGGGGCGCCGACCTCGTGGAGGTGGCCGAGGGCCTGGCGGTAGGAGTCGAGGAATCCGGTCTCGGTGTACGGGATGCCGAGCGCGTGGCAGTGCGCGCGGACGGCGGGCTGGGCGAGGCGCAGGTGCGGGCGCGGCATGCTGGGGAAGAGGTGGTGCTCGACCTGGTAGTTGAGACCGCCGAGGAACCAGTCGGTGAGCCGGCCGCCGCGGATGTTGCGGGAGGTGAGGACCTGGCGGCGCAGATGGCCCCAGGAGTCTCCGTCCGGGTGGGCGTCGGGCATCTCCATGCCCTTGTGGTTGGGGGCGAAGGCCATGCCGAGGTGGACGCCGAGCAGCATCTGGTGGAGCAGCGCGAAGACGAGGGCCTGGAGCGGGCTGAGCAGGGTCAGCAGCAGCGCGGTGTAGCCGGTGAGGTGGGCGAGGAGCAGGCCGCCCTCCAGGAGGCGCTCGCGCCGGGTCCGGTACGGGCCCTCGGGCGCGAGCAGCGCCCGCACGCCGTACACCTTGAGCGCGATGCCCTCCAGGGTGGTCAGCGGGAAGAAGAGCCAGGCCTGGTGGCGGGTGAGCCAGCGGCGCAGGCCGGTGCGGCCGGTGGTCTGGTGGGCGGCGAAGACCAGCACGTCGGCGGCGACGTCCGGGTCCTTGTCCAGGTGGTTGGGGTGGGCGTGGTGGCGGTTGTGCTTGTCGTTCCACCATTCGCGGCTCATGCCGAGGAGCAGGTTGGCGTGCACGAGCTGGACCGCGCGGCCGAGCCGGCGGTTGCCGGTGATCTGGGCGTGGCCGGCGTCGTGGCCGAGGAAGGCGGCGCGGGCGGAGAACAGGGCGAGCGGCAGTGCGAGGAACAGCGCCCACCAGGACGGGCCGAGGAGGGCGAGGCCGACGAAGACCGCGGCGAGAGCGAGCACGGTGACGGCCATGTCGCGGGCGTACCAGCCGGGGCGCCGGTCGAGCAGGCCGTGCTCCTTGACGGTGCGCAGCAGGGGCGTGAACTCGCTGCCGGACGGCGGGCGCGGGGAGCGCGGCGCGTGCCCTGCGGCGGTCGGCGGCTTCGGTGACTTCGGTGACTTCGGTGACTGTCGTGACTGCGGCTGCTTCGGTGGCGGGTTGGGCGCGGCAAGGGGGGCGAGGGCCTGGGCCATGGCGGTCTCCGGGGTCCGTTGAGGTCCGTGGAAGGGCCGTCGCGCGGGCCGCGTCGGCTGTCCAGAAACGTACGGATCGGTGATCGTCCGCGGCCATGGCGGCACCACCCGGACCTCTTCGGGGGCGGACCCGGGGGCGGGGGTGGGGTCTTCCCCACCGAGGAGCGGGTCTGCCTTCGGTGCACCCAGGGACATGTGACGGGGATCACTCTCTGCAGGTGCGCGTGAGGGCGGTTCGGTGGGGTACCCTCGGCGACTCCGACCCTGGTAGTCAAATTTGAGGAATGCGTTGTCGCAGTCTCCGTCGCAGTCGCCTTCGTCCTCGATCCCGTTCGCCGAACCGGGCGAACTCGCCCGCTGGTCCACCCTGTTCCTTCCCTCCGAGCCGCCGCGCGCGGGCCGGGTCGCCTTCTGGTCCCCCGACGCGCTCCCCGACGGGCTGCCCGACGATCCGTCGGTCGTGGGCCCACACGCGGAACGGGTCCTGCTCGACGTCGTCCACCTCGTCGACGGCGAGGTGCGGCCGCTGACCGTGCCCGCGCTCCTGCTGCCCGTGCGGGAGGCGCTGCCGCTGCTCGTCCGGGCGCGGTCCCGCGCGGACCTCACCGAGGCCGCCGACGGCAACCGGACCACCGCGGCGGTCTCGCCCTCGGCGGCGTTCTGGGGCGCGGCCACCCTCTTCGCGCTGGACCTGGTCGCGCGGGGCCTGCTGCTGCCCGGGCTCACCGCAGGTGACCTGGACGCCTGGCGGGTCGGCCCGCTGGGCGCCGAGGAGATCGGCGCGCTGCGCGACCTCGCCGCCTCGATGCCGCCCTCGGCCCACGCCGTACCGCTCCCCGCCGAGGACCCCGACGACGAGCCGCTGCTTCCCGAACCCGAGGAGCTGCTGCGGGCGTTCGCCGACGCCGTCGCGGACGCGCTGCCGCGCACCCCGGCCGCCCCGCTGCTCGCGGGCGGTCCGGCCTTCGCCGCCGAGGAGACGCGGGCGGAGCCGGTGGCGCTGCCCGAGCAGCGTGCCTGGGCGGCGGACGTGGCCGCCGGGCACGACGCGGGCGTGCGCCTCTCGCTGCGCGTCGAGTGGACGACGTCCGGCCGGCCGGAGCAGGCACCGGACGAGGTCCCGTCGTTCCGCGCCGTGCTCCAACTGCACGCGGTGGCCGACCCGGCGCTCGTCGCGGACGCGGCGGACGTCTGGGCGGGCACGGCCCCGACGGGCCCGGGCGGCGCGGGTGCCCGCGCGTTCGGTCCGCGCGACCGGATGGACGCGCTGCTGGCGCTGCGCCGGGCGGCCCGCGCCTGGCCCCCGCTCGGGCGGCTGCTGACGGCCGCGGTGCCGGACGCCGTCGACCTGGACGACGAGGAGATCGCCGAACTCCTCGGCCCCGCCGCCCGGGCGCTCGCAGCCACCGGCGTACGGGTGCACTGGCCGCGCGACCTCGCCCACCGGCTCACCGCCCACGCCGTGATCGGCCTGCCGGACGAGGCCGCCGACCCGACCGAGGCGGCCCGCCCGGGCGGCGGCGGCCGACGCGACGGCGACGCGCTGCCGTCCTTCCTGTCCGCGGACGCGCTGCTGGCCTTCAACTGGCGCTACGCGATCGGCGACCACGAGCTCACCCGCGCCGAGCTGGACCGGCTCGCCGAGGCGGGCCGGCCGCTGGTGCGGCTGCGCGACCAGTGGGTGCTCGTCGACCCCGAGGAGCTGCGGCGGGCCCGGGAAGGCAGGGACCACAAGCTGACGCCGGTCGACGCGCTCGGCGCGGTCCTCACCGGCAGCACCGAGATCGACGGACGCCGGTTCGAGGTCCGGGCGGCCGGCGCGCTCGAACGGCTGCGGGAACGGCTGGCCGACCCCGAGGGCGGCGACCGCGAACTCGCCCAGCCCGCCGCGCTCGCCGCGACGCTGCGCGACTACCAGCTGCGCGGACTGCGCTGGCTGGAGCGGATGACCTCGCTCGGCCTCGGCGGCTGTCTCGCCGACGACATGGGCCTGGGCAAGACGATCACCCTCATCGCGCTCCATCTGCACCGGCAGACCGACCCGGACACCGCGGGCCCGACGCTGGTCGTCTGCCCGACCTCGCTGATGGGCAACTGGCAGCGCGAGATCGAGCGGTTCGCGCCCGGCACGCCCGTACGGCGGTTCCACGGCCCGGCGCGCTCGCTGGACGGACTCGCCGACGACGGCTTCGTCCTCACCACGTACGGCACGATGCGGCTCGACGCGGCCCGGCTCGCCGGGAAGTCGTGGGGGCTGGTGGTCGCGGACGAGGCCCAGCACGTCAAGAACCCGTACTCGGCGACCGCGCGGGCGCTGCGCACCATCGGTTCGCGGGCGCGGGTCGCGCTGTCCGGCACGCCGGTCGAGAACAACCTCTCCGAGCTGTGGGCGATCCTCGACTGGACCACACCGGGGCTGCTCGGCGGCCTCGGTGCCTTCCGCACGCGGTACGCCTCCGCCGTCGAGGGCGGCGGCGATCCGGCCGCGGCGGCCCGGCTCGCCGCGCTGGTGCGCCCGTTCCTGCTGCGCCGGCGCAAGTCCGACCCGGGCATCGCGCCGGAGCTGCCGCCGAAGACGGAGACCGATCACGCCGTGGCGCTCACGGCGGAGCAGACCGGGCTCTACGAGGCGGTGGTGCGCGAGACGCTCGCGGCCATCGCCGAGGCGGACGGCATGGAGCGGCGCGGGCTCGTGGTGAAGCTGCTCACCGGGCTCAAGCAGATCTGCAACCACCCGGCGCAGTACCTGAAGGAGGAGCGCCCGCGCGTCGAGGGGCGCTCCGGCAAGCTGGAGCTGCTCGACGAGCTCCTCGACACGATCCTGGCGGAGGGGGCGAGCGTGCTCGTCTTCACGCAGTACGTGTCCATGGCACGGCTCCTGGAGGAGCACCTGGCGGCCCGCGGGGTACCGACGCAGTTCCTGCACGGCGGCACGCCGGTCGCCGAGCGCGAGGCGATGGTCGGGCGCTTCCAGGCGGGCGAGGTGCCGGTCTTCCTGCTGTCCCTGAAGGCGGCGGGCACCGGCCTCAACCTCACCCGGGCCGAGCACGTCGTGCACTACGACCGCTGGTGGAACCCGGCGGTCGAGGCCCAGGCAACCGACCGCGCGTACCGGATCGGGCAGACCCGGCCGGTGCAGGTGCACCGGCTGGTCGCCGAGGGCACGGTCGAGGACCGCATCGCGGCCATGCTGGAGCGCAAGCGCGCCCTCGCCGACGCGGTCCTCGGCGCGGGCGAGGCGGCGCTCACCGAGCTGACCGACGCCGAGCTGGCCGAACTGGTGCGGCTGCGCGGCGAGTCGGAGGGAGCCCGGTGAGCGCCCCCGACCTGCGGCACCCGGACCATGAGCACGAGCACGAGCACGGGCACGAGCACGACGACCGCGGTCGTGGGCATCAGCATGGCTACGACCACGATTCCGGCCACGGAAAGGGGCACATGAGCACGGGACGCACGAGCGGGGACACGGGGCGGGGCGGCGAGGAGCGGACCTTCGCGGCCCTGCCGCCCGCCGGGAGCGGGGCGTTCGCCCGCACCTGGTGGGGCCGGGCGTGGCTGAAGGCCCTGGAGGACACGGCGCTCGACGGTGCGCAGCTGAAGCGCGGCCGGCAGCACGCGCGGGCCGGGGCGGTCGGCGCGGTGTCGGTGCGGCCCGGCCGGATCACGGCCGTGGTGCAGGACCGGGACGGCACGGCGTACCGCAGCGACGTGCTGCTCCAGGAGCTGTCCGAGGACGCGTGGGACACCCTGGTCGACCTGGCCGTGGACAGCGCCGGGCACATCGCGGCGCTGCTCGACCGCGAGATGCCGCCGCACCTGGTGGAGGACGCGGCGGCGGCCGGGCTCGACCTGCTGCCGGGCATCGGCGACCTGGAGCCGGAGTGCGGCTGCGAGGCCTGGGACCACTGCCCGCACACCGCGGCCCTGTGCTACCAGGTGGCGCGGCTGCTGGACCAGGACCCGTTCGTGCTGCTGCTGATGCGGGGGCGCGGGGAGCGGGCGGTGATCGAGGCGCTGCAGGAGCGCAGCGCGGCGCGGCTCGCCGGTCCGGCGGACGGGCGCGGCACCGAGGACGGTGCGGAGCTCCGTACCGGCGGGCGGACGGGGGTGTCGGCGGCGGAGGCGTTCGCCGCGGGCGGGATCCTGCCGCCGCTGCCCGCGCCGCCGGTTCCGGCTGCGGAGCCGGGCGAACCGCCGTCCCTGGACACCGAGACCGAGCCGGAGCCGGGTCTCGACCCGGCGGCCCTGGAGTTCCTGGCGGCGGACGCGGCGGCCCGTGCCCACCGGCTGCTCAGCGGGGCGGCGGCGTTCGACGAGCCGGCGCTGACGCCGGAGCAGGACGCGGTGCGGCTCGCGGCCTGCTCCCCGCCGTCCTGGCTGGCCGCCCGGCTGGCGAGCGGCTCGGGCCGTTCGCGTGCCGAGCTCGACCTGGCGGTCCGGGCCTGGCGTGCCGGCGGCCGGGCCGGTCTCGCGGTCCTCGGCGAGGAGTGGACCCCCGGCCCGGAGGCGCTGCGCCGGGCCGAGACCCGGCTCGCGGAGGCCTGGGAGGCCGAGGACCGCCCCGTGCTCCACGCGTCGGGCCCGGCCCGCTGGGCCGTGGAGGGAGCGGGGCTTGAGCTGCGTCTGGGCGAGGACGGCCGCTGGTGGCCGTATCGCGAGACGTCCGCCGGCTGGTCCCCGGCGGGCCCGCCGGACCCGGACCCCGCGGCGGCGCTGGCCGGGGCGGAGGAACCGGCCTGACCCACGAGGCCGCCGGGTGTCGCCCCGCGGCTTCAGGTCGGCGGCTTCACCTCAGCGGGGCGGTGAGCTTCTGCCCGCTGTCCGAGGGGGCGGCCAGGCTGCAGGCGACGGTGTCCTCGCCGAGCAGATAGCTGGTGAGGTACGGGTACTGGACGAAGGTGGTCCAGCGGGTGCCGAGGGGCTGGGCGGCGGCTCTGGCGCGCAGCGGCGCCCGGCACAGGGCGGCCGCCGCGTCCCGTACGGCCTCCTCGTCCGCGTACCGGCCGGTGAGGCGGAGCCGGGCGACGAGTTCGGCGTCGTGCGGGGTGTCGCAGGCGCGGGGCACGACGGTCCCGGGCGCGTCCCGGTCGATGTCGAAGCAGTCGCCCACGCGCAGCGTGTCGTACGGGCGGGGCGCGGGCGCGGCGGTGCGGCGGGCCGCCGTGGTACGGGGCCGGGGGCTCGCGGTCGCGGTGGTGCGCGCGGTAGGGGCGGGCGAGCGGGTGGCGGCCGGGTGCGCGGGGCGGTCGCGGTCCGTGCCGGGCACGGCGGAGGGGCGGGTGCCGCGGGTCGGCGTGGGTTCGGGGGTGCGCGCGGCGGGCCGCCTGCCGGACCTGCCGGAGGCGGTGCCGGCCGGCGGGGCGGTGGTGGCGCCGGGCATCGCGCGGGCGGGGGTGGCGGGGCCGGCCGCGGTGCCGCGGGCGGGTCCGTCGGCGGCCGTGCCGGTGGTTCCGCCGCGTGCGGTGACGGCGACGGAGAGCGCCAGGACGGCCGCGAGCGCGGCGACCGGCAGGACGACGGCGCCCGGCCGTCTGGGCGGCCGGGCGTCGCGGGACGGGGTGTCCGTCGGCGGGTGGAGCATGGGATCCAGGGTCACCCGGCCGGGTCCACGGGGCGACCGTTACCGGTGGGTCGGGCGGCGCTCGTACAGAACCGTGACAATCCCGCGGCGTGGCCGTCACCCGCGCCGCGGCTCCGCGCCGCCTTGCTCCCCAAGGGTCCCGGTCCGTTCGGTATGTGCCGTTCAGCCCGTGACGAGGCCGAGCTGGCGCTCGGCGGCGTCGACGGTCTGGGCGAGCAGGACGGCGATGGTCATGGGGCCGACGCCGCCGGGGACGGGGGTGATGAGGGAGGCGCGCTCGGCGGCGCTGTCGAAGTCGACGTCGCCGACGTTGCCCGGGTTGTAGCCGGCGTCGATGACGACGGCGCCGGGCTTGATGTCCTCGCCCTTGATGAACTGCGGCTTGCCGACGGCGGCGACCAGGACGTCGGCCTCGCGGACGGCGGCGGAGAGGTCGGCGGTGCGGGAGTGGCAGTAGGTGACGGTGGCGTCGCGGCCGAGGAGCAGCAGGCCGGCCGGCTTGCCGAGGATGGCGCTGCGGCCGACGACGACGGCCCGCTTGCCGCTCAGCTCGACGTCGTACGCGTCGAGCAGCCGCATGATGCCGCCGGGGGTGCAGGACACGAAGCCGGGCAGGCCGAAGCCCATGGCGGCGAAGGAGGCCATGGTGACGCCGTCGACGTCCTTCTCCGGGGCGATGGCCTCGAAGGCGGCGCGCTCGTCGATGTGCGGGCCGACCGGGTGCTGGAGCAGGATGCCGTGCACCTCGGGGTCGGAAGAGAGCGCGGCGATGGCGGCGACGAGCTCCTCGGTGGTGGTCTCGGCGGGGAGTTCGACGTGCTGGGAGCGGATCCCGGCCTTGGCGCAGCGGTTCTGCTTCATCTTCACGTACGTGACGGAGGCCGGGTCGGCGCCGACGAGGACGGTGGCGAGGCAGGGGGTGGTGCCGGTGCGGCGGGTGATCTCGGCGGCGCGGGCGGCGGTCTCCTCGACCGTGCGGCGGGCGAGCGCGGTGCCGTCCATGAGGCGTGCGGTGCTGGTGGACATGGGCCACTCCTGAGCGTCGTCGTTGATCGTTCGACCGGTTCGTCGGTTGATCGCCCAGGCGCACGGCAGCGGCACGGTCGCGCGGGGTGCGCGTCCGCCGGGCCGCTCCCCGGTGGTGATCCACCTCAAGCGCCAGTCACGGCCCGCGGACCACTTTACGGGACGCCAGGGCGGCGGCGGTCGGCCAGGGCGCGGAGGCGGTTCCGTTCGGTGCGCTCCGGACGCTTGTCCGCGGGGCGGGCGCGCGTGACGATGGCGGGCACGGAGCGGACGACCTCGACGGGGAGGCCGAGTTGAGCGATGCGGCGGTGCCCGGGCGGGACGGTGCGGCGGTGCGGCGGGCGCACGAGGCCTTCACGGCCGGGGGCCCGCTCGCGGCGCCGCCGGGCGGTCCGCCGGTGCGGCCGCTGGTCGCGGAGTCGTGGCGGCGCTCGGCGCGGGCGCGGGTGAGCCCGGACGGCGCGGCGCGGGTGGAGCTGGACGAGGAGGAGCTGGCCGGGCACCGGGAGGGGCATCCGCTGGCGGCGGCGATGCCGGTGGTGCGGGAGCTGATGGGGGCGTACGCGCGGGACGGGGAGCATCTGCTCGCCGTGTGCGACGCGGCGGGCCGGATGCTGTGGGTGGAGGGGCATCCCCGGACGCTGCGGCGGGCGCAGGGCATGAACTTCGTCGCCGGGGCGCGCTGGTCGGAGGCGGCGGCGGGGACGAACGCGCCGGGGACGGCCATGGCGGTGGACCGGCCGGTGCAGGTGTGCGCGGCGGAGCACTTCCGGCGCCCGGTGCAGGCGTGGACCTGCGCGGCGGCACCGGTGCACGACCCGCACTCCGGGCGGCTGCTGGGCGCGGTGGACATCACCGGCGGTGCCGGCCTCGCGCATCCGCACAGCCTGGCGTTCGTACAGGCGGTGGCGCGGGCGGCGGAGTCGCAGCTGGCCCTGGTCTCCCCCGCCGCGGCGGGCCGGCGGCCGCGGCTCACCGCGCTCGGCCGGGACGAGGCGCTGTGGCAGGCGGCGGGGCGGCGGCTGCGGCTCGGCCGCCGGCACAGCGAGCTGCTGGTGCTCCTGGCGCACCGCCCGGAGGGCCTGTCCGGTGACGAGCTGCTCACGCTGCTGTACGAGGACGAGTCGGTCACCCCGGTCACGCTGCGGGCGGAGCTGTCCCGGCTGCGGGGCCTGCTCGGTCCGGAGCTGCTCGCCTCGCGTCCGTACCGTCTGACGGCCGAGGTCGACGCGGACTTCGCCGTGGTGGACCGGCGGCTGTCCTCGGGCGCGGTGGCGACGGCGCTCGGCGCGTACGCGGGCCCGCTGCTGCCGTCCTCGTGCGCTCCGGGGGTGGTACGGCTGCGGGAGCGGCTGGCCGGGCGGCTGCGGGCGGCCCTGGTGGACCGGGGTGATCCGGGGCTGCTCGCGGACTGGGCGTACAGCGCGTGGGGCGAGGACGACGTGGTGGTGTGGCGGGCGCTCGCCTCGGCCGTGCCGGCGGCGCAGGCGCCCGCGGTACGGGCGCGGCTCGCCGCCCTGGACGCGGAACTGTCGGCGGGTGCAACGGGGTTGCAACGTCGGGGCGCGCAGCATCGGCGGTGAACGCCGGCCGAGGGCGGCCGGCGCGGTCCGAGGGAGGTCCCGCCCATGACCCGTTACGCCGCACCCGGCACCGAGGGTTCGCTGATGTCCTACGCGAGCCGCTACGACCACTGGATCGGCGGGGAGTACGTGGCCCCGGCGGACGGCCGGTACTTCGAGAACCCGAGCCCGGTCGACGGCAAGCCGTTCACGGAGGTGGCCCGCGGCTCGGCGGAGGACGTGGAGCGGGCCCTGGACGCGGCGCACGCGGCGGCCCCGGCCTGGGGACGGACGGCGCCGGCCGAGCGGGCGCAGGTGCTGCTGCGGATCGCCGACCGGATGGAGGCCTCGTTGGAGGCGCTGGCGGTCGCGGAGAGCTGGGAGAACGGCAAGCCGGTCCGGGAGACCCTGGCCGCCGACATCCCGCTCGCCATCGACCACTTCCGCTACTTCGCGGGGGCGCTGCGGGCGCAGGAGGGCGCGCTGAGCGAGATCGACGAGGACACCGTGGCGTACCACTTCCACGAGCCGCTGGGGGTGGTCGCGCAGATCATCCCGTGGAACTTCCCGATCCTGATGGCGGTGTGGAAGCTGGCGCCGGCGCTGGCCGCGGGCAACGCGGTCGTCCTCAAGCCCGCCGAGCAGACGCCGGTGTCCGTGCACTACTGGATGAGCCTGGTGGCCGATCTGCTGCCGCCGGGCGTGGTGAACATCGTCAACGGCTTCGGCGAGGAGGCCGGGAAGCCGCTCGCCTCCTCGCCGCGGGTCGCGAAGATCGCCTTCACCGGCGAGACGGGCACGGGCCGGCTGATCATGGGCTATGCGGCGCAGAACCTGAAGCCGGTCACGCTGGAGCTGGGCGGCAAGTCGCCGAACATCTTCTTCGACGACGTGTCGGCGGCGGACGACGACTTCCGCGACAAGGCCCTGGAGGGCTTCACCATGTTCGCCCTGAACCAGGGCGAGGTCTGCACCTGCCCGTCCCGCGCCCTCGTGCAGCGCGGCCACTACCACGACTTCCTCCAGGCGGCGATCACCCGCACGGAGGCCATCGTGCCGGGCCACCCCCTGGACACCGCCACCATGATCGGCGCCCAGGCCTCCGCCGACCAGCTCGCCAAGATCCTCTCCTACCTGGAGATCGGCCGGCAGGAGGGCGCCAAGGTCCTGACGGGCGGTCAGCGCGTCGAGCACGGAGGCGAGCTGGCGGGCGGCTTCTACGTCGAGCCCACCATCTTCGAGGGCGACAACCGGATGCGCGTCT
Source organism: Streptomyces sp. NPDC053541 (assembly GCF_044544705.1). NCBI lineage: Bacteria > Bacillati > Actinomycetota > Actinomycetes > Kitasatosporales > Streptomycetaceae > Streptomyces > Streptomyces sp. NPDC053541. Next base: position 513,556 of record NZ_JBITXM010000003.1, on the reverse strand, counting down.
TCCAGGAGGAGATCTTCGGCCCCGTCGTCGCCGTCACCTCCTTCGCCGACCTCGACGACGCCGTCCGCACCGCGAACGACACCCTCTACGGCCTCGGCGCCGGCGTCTGGACCCGCGACACCACCACCGCCTACCGCGCGGGCCGCGCGATCCAGGCGGGCCGCGTCTGGACCAACTGCTACCACGCCTACCCGGCGCACGCCGCCTTCGGCGGCTACAAGCAGTCGGGGGTGGGCCGGGAGACGCACAAGATGATGCTGGAGCACTACCAGCAGACGAAGAACATCCTGCAGAGTTACAGTCCCAAGAAGCTCGGGTTCTTCTAGAGGCACGAAGAAGGCGCCGGACCTGGTCTTCCACCCGTCAGGCACCTCTCGTTCGCCCCAGGCGAGGAGAGGTCACCTCCACACCAAAACTCCCGGATTTCACTGGAGAGGGGAACAGTCCGGGTGTGGATATCCGCCCGACAGGTTGAGCCTTACCGGGGGCCCAGCCCTCCCGCTCGTAGAAGGCGACGGCGTCACGGGCGGCGACGGAACGCAGCAGCCGCCGCCGCGACGGCCCGGGCCGTCGCGGCGGCGGCCGGCAGCTCATCGGCGAGCCGCCTCAGACAACGACAGAGGCGGACACGGAACCGAGCGGCATACACCACTGAACCGGATCGAGGACCAGGGCCTGCTGTCGACCCGGAGGTGACGCGAAGGCGACGCGATCGATCCGACTCCATGGAGGAGCCAGGGACTCACTGGGTATTCGAGTGTCGCCGCAAGCCGACCCCGCACGCCGTCAGGCATGTTCATCGTGGACGCGGCGACATCGCGGTGCGTCAGTGCCGGCAGGACGGCCGGACGTGGAGCAGCTCGGTCCGCAGTACGGGTGTGCCGTCGACCGGTGCCGGGTTCTCCGCGGTCGGCTCGATGCCTCCGGCGGCGACCTTGTCGAGTGTCGCCAGACCGGCGGGGCCGACCGTGCCGAACACCGTGTAGTTCGGTCGCAGTGCGGAGTCGCCGTAGACGACGAAGAACTGTGAGCCGTTCGTGTTCGGGCCGGCGTTGGCCATCGCCAGCAGGCCGCGCCCGTAGAGCCGGCGCGCGCCCGTGGGATCGGTGGCTGCGGGCGGCAGGTCCACCGGCAGTTCGTCCTTGTACTTGTACCCGGGCCCGCCCTCACCGGTGCCGGTCGGGTCGCCGCACTGCAAGACCTTCAGCGTCGGGTACGCCGTCAGGCGGTGGCACACCGTACGGTCGTAGAAACCGTGCCGCGTCAGGTGCAGGAAACTCTGGACCGTGCACGGCGCCTTGGCCCGGTCCAAGCGCAGCGGAAGCGGGCCCTGACTGGTCGGAACAGCCAAGTCGACCGTGCCATGAGCAGGGGTGCGCCGTGGGTCGGGCGGCAGCGGAACATTGCGCGCCGGCGGCTCGTCCGGGGTCTGGGTGTACTGGCAGGGACCGTGCGTGGTGCGCGGTGGAGCGCTGTCGGAAGCGGTGGCGACACTCCCCCCGGACATCACCAACGCCGCGGCCGCGAATGCACTGATCAGCGCTCGTCTCATCCTGCACGCCCTCCTGATGATCTCCAGGTCTTGGAGCGGTCGCAGTCTAGGGCGTGGCGTGGCCTGCGGGAGTGGGATTTCCGGCCGATCGGCGTGACCAGAGCCCCGTCATTCAGGCGAGACGTTGGCCTCTCCGGGACCGCTGGAGTCCGTACCGAATCGACGGCAACGTGGAATACCCGCGAGTGAGGGGAACAACGGTGCCCTGTCGCGGGGCCCGGGAAGGCGCCGCCGTCGGTCCGGGTCGGCACATATCCAGCACTCGCCTAGCGCTCCGCGCCTCAGACCCGTCCCCGACGGAGCCATGGCGCAGCCGACCCATCCCGCCGCAGGCGCAGACCCTCCTTCCGGAGCCATGCCCAGCTACGGGTCATCCCGTTCGCCGGGCGCCGGCTGAACTTGCCAGGAGCCGGTCCCGAACGCACAACAACACGGGAGGCATCTGGTGCTGATCGCGGCGCTGTTCCGGGCCGGCGGGCGACAGGGCGCGGGATCCACGAGGTCGAGCGCGTAGACAGGTCAGCCCGGAAGAGCGCCTTCCGCCTACCCCGCTGATGGTGGCCGCCGAGCAGTGGCCCGACCCGTGGTTCGATCCCCGGGAGCTCACAGCGCCCGTCGGCGGCGGGCTACGGGGCCGTCAGAAGCCCCGTCCCATCGGCCGGATATGGTCGATGCCTTCTTGCGGACCGGTCCTACGCTGGAGGCATGGCCACCGATCCAGCGCTGAGACAAGGCCCCGATTCGACGGAGCTGGTCCTGCGCGCCGGCCCGACCGGGCCGGTGTGGAACGCGCTGACCTCGGCGGGGCCGGCGCTGCTCGTTCCCCTCGCCTTGGGCGTGCCGACCCTGATCGTCGCCTTCTGGATGGCGCTGGCCGGAGCGCGGGCGTCGACCGTGTTCGTGGTGGTGGGGGTCATCGTCGGGCTGGAGTACCTGATCGGTTGGCCGGTGCTGGCCTCGTCCCGGGCCCGGGACATCCTGCGGGTGGAGTTCACACCGGCCGGGGTGCCCGCGTCCCTGCGGCTGGTCCGGGCCGCCGGGCCGGACGCCTGGCTGCCCGTCGAGGCCCTGGGCCAGGTGTGGCTGACGCACAAGGTGGTGGAGCCGTACCAGGGGGACTACAAGCCGGCCGTCTCCACCCTCACGCTGGAACTCGCCCTACAGGGCACCCGGGAGCGCCTCATGCTCCCGTTCGGCGGCGACCCGCAGCGGCTCACCGCCGCGTTGAAGGCGCTGCTCGGACCGGCGGGGGTCATGGTGGTGCTGCGCACCGAGCGCAGCACGCGCGATCGGCCTCGGTCCCACTCCGGCTGGACTTCTGGTGGTTCGGCCTCGGTCGGCTCGGGCAGCGGCTGACCCCGAACCGCCCGTGGCTCTCCCCGGCCGGGAGTGCCCACCGACTGCCGGCCCGGGCCTTGGTGATGGCGGGGTGTTGCCGGCGGACTCTGGCCGGGAGTGGGGTGTCGGCGGCGGAGTCGTGGACGCCGGCGGCGGAGACGGTCACGGCCGGCAGGAGTCCCCGCGTCGGTGACGATGTGCCGCTTGCGCCCGACGATTCTCTTGGCCTGGTCGATGCCTTGGCCGGCCAGGCGGACGGCGGCGGCGCCCCCTTTCTGACGCACCCTGACGTGGAGCGCCGGCCCGGCTGTGAGAAATCGGTCCCGCGCCCCGTCCCGAGCGCCCGGAAGGCGACGGAGCCGGCCTGCTCCCCTTCGCGTACATCGAGGGGACCGGCGCCTCTCCTGGGCGGCTGACGGGCCGTCGGGCGCCAGAGGCGCGTCCCGAGCCGTCCCGAATCCCGCGCATGCCGCGGACCGCCGGCCCACGCGGTTGTCGGCGGTGCCCGGTCCGTGCAGATCGGACTGATGGTCGGAGAACTCACTCCTTCCGGTAGCGGCGACCGCCTCACCGTCACGGCTCTTTCCCAGCACGGTTGTGCAGGAGCACTCACTGAGCCGGGTCCGGACCGACGGGCCACATCACGAGACAGGTGACGAACATGCGTACCGAGGCCGCCAAGCGAGTCGAGTTGGTCTTCTCCCTCTTCGACGCCAACGGCAACGGAGTCATCGACTCCGACGACTTCGACCTCATGACGGGACGCGTCCTGGAGGCGGCGGTCGCATCGGACGCCGGTGCCAAGGAGGCCATCCGGAAGGCGTTCCGCCAGTGGTGGACGACTCTGGCCACCGAGCTGGACGCCAACGGCGACGGCGTGGTCACCCTCGACGAGTTCCGCCCCTTCGTGCTCGACCCCCAGCGTTTCGGCCCCACGGTCAGCCAGTTCGCCGAGGCACTCTCCGCACTCGGCGACCCGGACGGAGACGGCCTGATCGAGCGCCCGCTCTTCCTGTCGCTGATGACGGCGATCGGCTTCGAAGAGGCGAACATCCACGCGCTCTTCGACGCCTTCGGCCCCGACGCCGAGGACCGCATCACCGTGGCCACGTGGGCGACCGGCATCGAGGACTACTACGCGCCGGACCTGGCCGGGATTCCCGGTGACCGGCTGGTGGGCGCTCCGGCCGTCTGACACTGCCCGGTCACGCGCCCGTCCCGGGGCGGCGCCGGCCGCCCCGGGACGGGCGTCGGATCGCCGGGCGTCACGGCCCGGGCTTGTGGGCGAAGACCCACCGGTTCCCCTCCAAGGCGTCGTTCGCCTCGGGAAGGGGACCGCGTCCGTGCCGGCGGCTGAAGTCAAAGGGCGTGCGGGTCGACGTGGACCATCCCCGGGCCGTCAGGTGCCCCGCCGAGTCGGGGCGCGGTCCCAGGTCGAAGAGGTCGAGCAGATCGATGCCGATCTGCTCCCGCGTCGCCGTGTAGATCGCGCTGTCGCGGTACGCCAGCAGGTCCTTCTCCAGTTTGGCCTCGAAGGCCAGGGCGCTGCCCCCGGTGGTCAGCCGGTCCACCGTGTCGATGAGGTGCGTCTCGACGGGCCCCGGCAGGTAGAAGAGCAGCCCCTCGGCCAGCCAGACGCTCGGTACGGCCGGGTCGAAGCCGGCGGAGGTCAGCGCCGTCGCCCAGTCCTCGCGCAGGTCGACCGGTACGGGGACGCGCTTCGCCCTCGGGGCGGCCGACAGGTCCGTGAGCACCTGCCGCTTGAAGGCCAGCACACCCGCCCTGTCGATCTCGAAGACCACGCAGTCGGACGGCAGGTCGAGGCGGAAGGCACGCGTGTCCAACCCCGCTCCCAACAGGACGACTTGTCGGGCGCCGTCGTGTACCGACCCGAGCACGAAGTCGTCGAGGACCCGGGTCCGCAGCCCGAAGTAGCGGGCGAACCTGCCCCACAGCGGGTTCTCGTCCCCTTCCGGAACCTGCCCGATGCGTACCGGCCAGTCCGCGCACGCCGCGGCCGCGCGCACGAAGTGTTCGGCGTGGACGTCCTGGGCGAGGCTGTCGCGGCGGTGGGTCTCGATCGCCCGGGCCGCGGCGACCAGGAGCGCGGTCAGCCCCACCCCGCCGTCCACGCCCTCCGCGTCGGCCTGCCGAGCCGCTGTCGCGGCCCCGTCTCCTCCGGTGGCGGGACGGGCGGACTCCTCGGTGGTGAAGGCCTCGCTCATCGCTCTCCTCTTTCCGGTCTTTCCGGTCTTTCCGGCAGCAGGACGGGTTTGACCACGCGCCCGCCGTCACAGTCGCGTTCGGCCTCGTTGATGTCGGCCAGCGGGTAGGTGCGGATCAGCTGGTCGAAGGGGAAGCGGCCGGCCTGCCACAGCCCGATCAGCCGGGGTATCAGCAGACCGGGTACCGCGTCACCCTCGCAGATGTGGCGGATGCTTCGGCCCCGGTCGAGCGTGCCCGGTTCGAGCGGCAGTGGGGTGTGGAGGCGTGCCACGAGGCCGAGGGCGCCGGTGGGGCGCAGTGCTCGGAGCGCGTCGTTGATGAGTGGGGCCGAGGCCGTGGTGTCGAGGGCGTACTGGGCTCCGCCGTCGGTCAGTCGCCGGATCCGTTCGGCCAGTCCGCGCGTTCCGGCGGCCAGCGGGGTCGCGCCGAACCGTTCGGCCAGATCGAGGCGCTCGGGTTGCCGGTCGACGGCCACCGTCCGCGTGCCGGCGGCGGTGGCCGCCATCACGGCGGCCAGTCCCACTGCTCCCGCGCCGAGGACCACGAGGGTGTCGCCGGGTCCTGCCGCGAAGGTGTTCAGTACGGCTCCGGCACCGGTGAGGAAGCCGCAGCCGAGCGGCCCGAGCAGTTCGAGTGGCAGGGCCGGGTCGACCCGTACGGCGTTGCGGGCCGGGACGAGCGCGTACGCGGCGAAGGAGGACTGGCCGAACCACCGTGGAGCCAGCGCTCTTCCGGTCGCGTCGGTGAGCCGTGGTGGTTCCTCCTCGCGCCCGCCGAAGAGATTGAGGGAGGCGAAGGAGTCGCAGTAGGCGGGGGAGGCGGCGCGGCAGTTCCCGCAGTGTCCGCAGGAGTCGAAGCTCAGGACGGCGTGGTCGCCGACGGCGAGCCCGTCGGCGGGGTCGCCGCCGGTCGCCACCACGACCCCTGCTCCCTCGTGGCCGAGGACCGCCGGCAGCGGGCTGCGGCCCGCCGATCGGCGTACCGCGAGATCGGTTCGGCACATCCCCGCTCCCGCGATCTCGACGAGGATCTCGCCCGGGCCGGGCTCCGTGCACAGGGCCACTTCCTCGACCGTGAACGGGTCCTCGTACGAGCGCAGTACGGCCGCCTGGAACCTCCTCGTCACGTCTCCTCCTCCCACGGGCGATGGACGACGAACGGCCGCAGGTTGCCGTAGAGGCCCCACGGTCCGCCCGCGACACCGACGCCGCTGTCCTTGGCTCCCGCGAAGGGCTGGCCGAGGGAGAGTTCGGCGTGGTGGTTGATCCAGGCCGTCCCGCATTCGAGCCGGTCGGCCACCGCCTCGGCCCGGTCGAGATCGGTGCCCCAGACGGAGCCGCCGAGGCCGAAGCCGGTGCCGTTGGCCGCGGTGAGTGCCTCGTCGAGGTTGCGGTACGGCAGTACCGGCAGGACGGGTCCGAACTGTTCCTCGGTCACCACCGGGCTGTCGGGCGGGACGTCGGTGAGGATCGTGGGAGCGAAGAAGTAGCCCGCTCCGTCGAGTCGACGGCCGCCGGCCGCGGCCCGGGCGCCGGCCGCCAGGGCCTGCCGCGTGACCTGCTCGACCCGGGCCAGCTGGGGAGCGTTGTTGACCGGACCGATCCGGGTGTCCGGGTCGAGTCCGGATCCGACCGCGACGGTCTTCGCGCGCTGGGCGAGGGCTTCGACGACCTCGGCGTGGATCCGGGCGGGGGCGTAGACGCGTTTGACCGCCATGCAGACCTGTCCACAGTTGCGGAACGCTGCCCAGAACAGCCGGTCCGCGATCCGGTCGACGCCGACGTCGTCCAGGAGGACGGCGGCGTCGTTGCCGCCCAGTTCCAGGGTGACCCGGGCGAGCGAGGCCGCCGCGGCCTCGGCGACGGCCCGACCGGTGGGCACCGAGCCGGTGAAGGTGACGTGGCGGATGCCCGGGTGACCGGCGAGACGGGCGCCGAGGGGTTCACGGCCGGTGACGACGGTCAGGACGTCGTCGGGCAGGACGGTGGCGAGGACGGAGCCGAGCAGCCGGGTGGCGAGCGGGGTGTGGGGGGACGGTTTGAGGACCACGGTGTTGCCGGCCGCGAGCGCGGGCGCGATCTTCGCCGCCGCGAGCTGGATCGGGAAGTTCCACGGCACGATCGCGGCGACGGGCCCGACGGACCGCCAGCGGACCTCGCTGTGCACGGGTCGGCCGTCGTCGATGCGGTGGGTCCTGGGGGCCAGGTCGGCGAAGTAACGCAGCCGGGCCCCCGTACGGGCGATCTCGGCGTACGACTCGGCCAGGGGCTTGCCCTGTTCGCGCGTGAGCAGCCGGGCGAGGGCATCGCCGGCCGTTTCCACGGCGTCGGCGGCGGCGCGCAGGGCAGTCGTACGGGCGGCGGGGTCGGAGCGCCAGCCGTGCCAGGCCCGCCGGGCCCGGGCGACCACCTCGTCCAGCTCCTCCGGCCTCTGGTCGGGGGCCTCGTCGAACGGCTCCCCGGTGGCCGGGTCGACGACGGCGAGGCGTGCGGCACGCGGCCCGGGGACACGAGCGGCTTCCGGTGTCGGCATTCCGGTGGTCAGTTCACGGCCGGGGTGCCGACGGCGTGCTCCCGGGCATGCCGGTCCATCTCCGCGCGGAAGGCGGCGACCAGATGCGGCTGGATCCTCCCGGCATTGCGGTCGCCGCCCGCGCAGACCGCTCCCCGCACGCCCACGATGTCCGTGCCGATGCGGGTCAGCGGACCGAGATCGTCCCGCTTGACGCTGCCCGCGAGGGCGGCGAGCAGTCCGGACGCGTGGGCGCGCCGGACGAACTCGGCGCAGGAGTCGGGCGGAACGTGGTCGAAGAGCCGCGTGCCGTCCTTGATCGCGGTGTCCAGCATGGCCGCGTCGGCACCCGCTCGGGCGGCGATGTCGGGCAGGGCGAGCGGGTTGACGCAGCCGATGCGGTGGGCGTCGGCATAGCCCGAGGCGACGACGAGCGCCTCGGGGCGGTGGTCCTTCACCGCGCGGACGACCGCTCGCATGACCTCGATGCCCTGCTCGGGAGTCGTACAGCCGTACAGACCGACCTTGACGTACGTGGCGCCGGACACGACCGCACCGAGCGCGGCCTGCGCCACCGTGCCGGGCTTGTACGGCACGTCCCCCACGGTGGCGGACACCGGTTTGTCCGCCGGCACCGCGTCGCGGATCTCCCTGATGACCCAGGGGAAGTTGGCGCCCAGGGAGCCCTCGTCGGGCTTCTTGACGTCCACGATGTCGAGGTGTTCCGCCGCCTTCGCGCAGTCGAGGGCTTCCTCGACACCGTCCGGGGAGATGAGAAGCAACACCATGAACTCCTTCCGCCGCATGTCCACCTGACCGAGGACAGGGGTGCGGATCACCTGGTTCACGTGCGGGGTGCCCATCCTTTCCGCCGCTCCGCGGGCACCGGTAGGGCGCACGGAGCTCACGGGAGGTGCGTGAAGGCACGTTCATGATGCACTGTGCACCGCTGTGCACCGGCGCCTGCAGGCGCACGCCCGACCCTGCCGACCGCCCCCGACGCCCACTTGTGCGCTCCGGGGCCCTGTCTGCCCCCACCCCAGGCACGGAAGGCCCCCGCGGGGTCGCCCGCCCCCGTCCCGCGGAAGTCCGGCGAGACCGGTGACGTGTCCGTCACCGCTCCGAAGGGCGGCCATCACGAGGTCACCGCCCGGTCGGCGGACCCTGGACCGGCTCAGGAGGGAGGACCGGCTGTGAGCGACGTCCACCGCAGCATCACGCACGTCATGGTCCTGCTCCGGCATCCGGCCAATGGCCGGGTTCTCACAGTGAGGCACCAGCCGCGAGTCTGACACTCCCGCGGGCATGCTCCGGGGAGCCCTGTCGGCCCGCCCCTCGTTCGTGTGCCGGCTCGCCGCGCCACGGGCCATCGGTCAGGGACCCACTCCGCGCCGACCAAGATCCGGGCCCTACACGGACCAGCCGCCTGCAGCTTGGCCCTATCCTGGCCGTTTCCGCTGGTCAGCGGCCATGCGCGGCGTGTACCACCAGCAGACGAAGACCTGCTGGTGAGCTGTTCGCCGAAGAAGCTCGGGTTCTTCTAGCGGCACGAAGGAAGGTGCCTGCCCGGGTTCAGGCCCGGGCAGGTGCCCTCGGGCCCGGGGGCAGGGGCGGGGGCGATGAGATGCGGGCGTGGTGCCCTGCGGGCAGAGTGAGTAGGGACCTGTTCGTACCGAGGAGTCCCCTTGGTCCCGCGTGCTGGAGACGGGACGGAGTGATACGAGGATTGTCGCGATGTCGGAGTGATCGATGTTCCGCAGACGGCCGGCCGACAACAGCGAGGATCTTCTGGTCCGGCTCGGGTCGCTGACCGCCAAGGCCCGGGAGTTGGCCGAGACCCAGCGTTCCCGTGTCGAGCTCGCCGTGGCGCTGCAGCGTGACATGCTGCCGTCGGACCTGCCCAGTTTTCCGGGCGCCCGGCTGGCCGTCCGCTACGAGCCCGCCAACCACGGGCTCAACGTCGGGGGTGACTGGTACGACGCCTTCTCCCTGCCCGGCGGGCGGATCGGCATGTCCATCGGTGACGTGCAGGGGCACAACATCGAGGCCGCCGCCTTCATGGGGCAGGTCCGCGTCGCGCTGCGCGCGCTGGCCTCCGTCACCGGAGACCCGGGAGAGCTGCTCGGTCGCACCAACGACCTGCTGATCTCCCTGGGCGCCAGCCTCTTCGCCACCTGCACGTTCCTGCGGCTCGACCCCTCCGCCGGCATCCTGGAGTGCGCCCGGGCCGGTCACATCCCGCACATCTGGGCCACCAGCGACGGCCGCTCCGGCATCGACGACAGCGAGGGCGGGCCTCCGCTCGGTGTGCTCCGCGACGTCGAGTACCCGGCCACGCGCCACCGGCTCACCGCCGACGGCGTCTTCGTCCTCCTGACGGACGGGGTCGTGGAGGGGCCCTCGCTGCACGTCACCGAGGGTCTGGACCGGGTGACGCGGCTCGCCGGGATCACCGCCGTCGCCGGGCTGGACGTCGACGCGCTCGCCACCGCCGTCATGAAGCTGGCGGCCACGGTGGGGCACGAGGACGACGCGGCCGTCCTCGTCGTCGGCCATGACGGCGGCCCCGCCCGATCGACCGCCGAGGGGTGAAGGGGGCTCGCCCCGACAAAGGCCGGTCCGGACCCCGGGCCGGTCCGGACTCCGCCGGGCGGTCCGGACCCCGTGACGTACGGCGGCGCCCGACACGCAGGCGTCCTTACCCGGCCGTGGCGGCCCGGCCGGTGTCTCATGGCTGGCGTGTTCGTTATTCGGCAGTTCCGGCCCTTTACCGAGGCGGCGCTGATCTCGCTGGCCGTGGCGGCCTGCTACTACGCGTCCGGACGGCTCGGCCTGCTGGGCCGCCTCGTCGTCGAAGGCGTGGTGGCCACCCCCATCTGGCCGCCCACCGGCGTCGCCGTCGCCGCCCTGCTGCTGTTCGGCGCGCGGGTGTGGCCCGGGATCGCCCTCGGCTCGTTCCTGGTCATCGCCTCCCTCACCACCCCCGGGCCCACCACAGCGGTCACCGTGGTGAGCAACACCGTCGCGCCGCTCTGCGCCTTCCTGCTGCTCGGACGGGTCGGCTTCCGGCTCGACATGGCCCGGCTCCGGGACGGACTCGCCCTGATCTTCCTCGGGGGGTTCGGCGCCATGCTGATCAGCGCGACCGCGGGGGTCGGACTACAGGTGGTGACGGGCTCCCTGGACGAGAGCGAGTTCTGGGCCGTGTGGCTGGCCTGGTGGGCGGGCGACACGATGGGGGTTCTGCTCGTCGCTCCGCTCCTGCTCGTACTCGCGGGGCCGGCCGGACGGTTCCGGGTACGGCGCTGGAAGGAGGCGGCCCTTCTGGGGCTGACGACCCTGGTCGTCGTGCCCCTGGCCGTGCTCAGCCCGATGGGCCTGCTCTTCCTCGTCTTCCCCCTGCTGGTCTGGGCGGCGCTCCGCTTCCAGCTCGCCGGCAGCGTGCTGTGCGCGCTCTGCGCGTCCGTGTTCGCCACCTTCGTGGCGACCTCCGACCGGGGCTCGTTCTTACAGCTGTCGGACGTCGAGATCATGGTCAAGCTCCAGACGTTCAACGGTTCCGCCGCCCTGACCGCCCTGCTCCTCGCCTCCGTCATCACCGAGCAGCGCGCGACCCGCCGTTCGGTGCGCCGCGCCTGCGAGGAACTGGCGGAGGTCCTGGAGCACCTCGCGGCGGGCGAGCCCTCGCCGGGTCCCCCCGCCGGGCCCACGCCCGAACTCTTCGAGGGCCGGGCGACCCCACCCGACGGCCCCCGGGATCCATGACCCTCCGCGTCCGCGGCCGCATGCCGGGCGGCACACTTCTGGTCGATTATCGAACACTCGGATCGCGCCATTCCGGCGGATCCGAGGGAGCGATCGCCGTCTTCCCCAGGTCCCGGATCGGTGGATTTCATGATTTTCCGCCACGTATGCCGACACAGCGGGTTTCCGAAACGCGTGGGGTCGAGGTGTGCGCGGGCCGCGGACTCGGCAGACTCGCACTCGCCGTTCCCGGCACGACCTGCCGGGCCGGCGACACCCTCGAATCGAGCGTAAGGACGCACACCATGCGGAACACCGCGCGCTGGGCAGCCGCTCTGGGCCTGACGGCCACGGCCGTCCTCGGGCCCCTCACCGGTGCCGCCACCGCGGCGACCGAGACCTCGTCCCTGCTGCTGACCGCCAGGTACGGAGACACCTACTCCGCCCTCTCCGCCGACGCCACCGCCGCACCGTTCAGCGAGGTGACCCTGAGCTGTTCGCCCCACGCCTCGGGCACCCATCCGAACGCCAAGGAGGCCTGCACCGAGCTGCGCCGTGTGAACGGCGACCTCGACGCCCTGCAGCCCGAACCGGGCGTGATGTGCCCGATGTACTTCGATCCCATCACCGTCACAGTCAACGGGGTCTGGGAGGGCCGGACCGTCTCCTACGAGCGCACGTTCGGCAACGCCTGCGTGAAGAACACGTACGGCAGCCTCTTCGCGTTCTGACGGGCCGGGACCGCCCGGCGCGGGTGGCCTGACCGCCCGGTCGACGCCGCGAGCGCCGTCGCCGGGAGGGCGAGCACCGCCGCCGGGCCGTCACGGTCCCCCGGGAGCGGCGGACGGAGTGCGGCCGTCCGCCGCTCCTGAACGGGGGCATCCGCCCCCAAGGTCCGGAGCGATGCATCCGGACCACGACGAGGCGATCGCCGTCCCGCCCGAGCACGCGTCAGGCCTGTTCGCCGTGCGCGGTGAGGATCGGGCCGAGGTAGCCGTGGAGGGCTCGTTTCAGTTCGCGGGTCATGGCCGCCCGTTCGTCACCGGCGGGGGCCGCGACGACGAGCGGGATCATCGCCTGGAACAGCTGGATGGCGACCCGTGCCGTGCGGGCCCGGTCGGCGTCCGGGAGGGCCGGGGCGCGGGCGGCGACGACCGCTTCGACGCGGCCGACCAGCGCCTGTTGAGCGGGGCGGACGGCCTCGGTGAGGCCGGCCGGCATGTCGGGGCGGGCGAGCAGGGCCTTGAATCCGGGGTTGGCGAGGTTGAAGGCGACGAGCGGGTCGACCATCCGCTCGATCAACCGCTCCACCGGCCCCTCCGCATGTGGCGCCCCGTCGAAGGCCTCGCGGTGGGCGGCGAGGAGCTGGGCGGTGAAGCGGTCCGCGAGGGCCTGGGCGATCGCCTCCTTGTTCGGGAAGAACTGGTAGAGGGAGCCCGGGGACATGCCGGCCTGCCGGGCGATGGCGATGGTGGTGCTCTTCTCGTACCCGTCGGCGGCGAACACGGTGGCGGCGGCGTCCAGGATGTCGGCCATCCGGCGCTCCCCCCGGGCCTGACGGCGCCTCGGAGCCCGTCCGCCCGCGGCGGCGGCCGGCGCACCGGCCCCCGCCTCCCGCTCTTCCCGGGTCTTCTTCTCGACGTCGTCGCCCACGGTCTTCCTCTGCGCCATCGAACCCCTTCCACGGGCCTGCCCCCGCCGGCTGAGGACGCCACTTGTAAACACGAATGATTATTCGTAATCTGACGTCGCCGAACGGAACACGAATAGGTATTCGCATTGTACCTCCGGGGGGACCCGTGCTCGGAGGATTCGCCGTGCACCGGGCCAGGCGGCTCCGGAGCGGCATCGCCGCACCGCCGCCCACCTCGGTGATCGCACCCGCCCACGCCCCCTCCCCGACTGAAGAGGCGACGCACAGTGGCAACCAGCCCCGCAGCAACGACATCGACGCCCCCATCCGAAGCACCCTTCAAGACGACGCCCCCGCCGAACACGGCACTGGCCCGCCTCGGCGGCGGCATCGCCCGCCGACCCCGCCTGGTGATCTGGCTGAGCGCACTGCTCACCGTCTTCGGCCTGGTCCTCGCGGCGGGCGCCATGGACCGGCTGGCCCTCAGCCGGTTCGAGAGCCCCGGCTCCGAATCGATCGACACCCGGGCCGCGTTGGCCGAGGAGTTCGACACCGGCACCCCGAGCGTGCTGCTCCTGATCACCGCCAAGCACGGCACCGTCGACGACCAGGAGGTCGCAGAAGCCGGCCTCGGCCTCGAACGAGAGCTGGCCGCGCAGGACGGAGTCGCCGAAACCGCCTCGTACTGGTCGCGCGACAAGTCGCCCGTCATGCGCGCGGAGGACGGCAGCCAAGCCCTGGTCATCGCCCGGATGTCCGGCACGGTGACCGAGGCACGCACCCGGCTCGCCGAGTTCGCCCCCGGCTTCGCCCGCGACGACGCCACGGTCAAGGTCCGGGTCGGCGGCGGCGACGAGGTCTTCCGGCAGGCCGCGGAGCAGGCCCGCACGGACTTCCTCCGGGCCGAGATGATCGTCTTCCCCTTGGTCCTGCTGCTGCTCGCGTTCCTCTACCGCCGCTTCAGCGCCGCCCTGCTCACCCTCGGCATGGGCCTGTTCTCAGTGATCACGACGCTGGCGCTGATGCGGCTGCTCACGTACGTCACCGACGTCTCCACCTTCGCCGCCAACCTCACCCTGGTCATGGGCATCGGACTCGGCGTCGACTACAGCCTGTTCGTCATCAGCCGCTTCCGTGAGGAACTCGCGGCGGGGCACGAGGTCGCCGAGGCCACTTCGCGGGCGGTCGACGGGGCGGGCCGCACCGTGGCCTTCAGCGGGCTCACGGTGATCGTCTCGCTCGCCTGTCTGATGCTCTTTCCCTTCCCGTTCCTGCGGTCCTTCGCCTACTCAGGGATCGCGGTCGTTCTCACGTCGGTCTTCGCCGCCCTGGTGGTGCTGCCCGCCGCCCTGAGCCTGCTCGGCCACCGCATCCGGCGGCGGCGCAAGCACACGTCGGGCGCCGCCGCGCGAGGTGGCCCGGACGGGTGGTGGCACTCCACCGCCCTGCGCATGATGCGCCGCCCGCTGGCCTACGGCATCCCCGCCCTGGCGGTGCTCCTCGCGTTGTCCGCCCCCGCCCTGGGCATCTCCTTCGGCGCCCCCGACGACCGGGTCCTGCCCGCCGACGTCTCCAGCCGCGTCGTCCAGGACGACATCCGGGCGAACTTCGCGGCCGAGGAGATGGACGCCATCCAGGTCCTGCGCCCCGGCCTGCCCGGCAACGACTCCGGGCGCGCCGCCATCGACGCCACCGCCGCCGAGCTCTCCCGCCTGGAGGGCATCCAGCAGGTCGACGCGCTCACCGGCTCCTACGCCGACGGCCGCCGCATCCAGGAGCCGGGCGAGTCCGCCGACCGTTTCCGCTCCGACGAGAACACCTGGTTCTCCGTGATCGCCACCCAGGACGCGCTCGGTACCGAACCCGACCGCGTACTCGCCGACGTCCGGTCGGCGTTCGGCGACACCGAGGTCCGGATCGGCGGCTACCCGGCCGAACTCGGCGATTTCCGCCGCGTGCTGGTGGAACGTCTGCCCGCGGTCCTCGGCCTGATCCTGCTCGTGACCTTCGTCATCCTCTTCCTGATGACCGGGAGCGTGCTGCTGGCCGCCAAAGCCATCGTCCTCAACGCCCTGAGCATGGCCGTCATGTTCGGCGCCCTGGTGTGGATCTTCCAGGAGGGCCACCTCTCCGGACCGCTCGGCTTCACCTCCACCGGCAGCCTGGAACCCAGCATCCCCATCCTGATGTTCTGCACCGCGTTCGGACTCTCCATGGACTACGAGGTGTTCATGCTGTCCCGGATCAAGGAGGAGTACGACCGCACCGGCGACAACTCCGCCTCCGTCGCCGCCGGCCTGGAGCGCAGCGGCCCGCTGATCACGGCGGCCGCCGTCATCCTGGCCGCCTCCTTCGCGACGTACGCCTCGTCCGGCATCGTCTACCTCAAGATGCTCGGCCTCGGCATGGTCGTGGTCATCCTCGTCGACGCCACGCTCATCCGCGCCGTCCTGGTCCCGGTCCTGATGCGGCTGGCCGGCCGGGCCAACTGGTGGTCCCCCGCCCCGCTGCGTCGTCTGCACGCCCGGTTCGGCATCGCGACGCACTGAGTGACGCGGCGGGCGCCGGCACAGCGGCGTGCACTGGGAGGGCCGGGCTGTTCGGCACGGTCCGGAACGGCTCACCGCCGCCGTGCCGGTCCGTCGCGCCGAGCAGCCCGTCGGCCCCCGTCCGTCACGCCCCCAAGTACGCCTCCACGACCTGCGGGTCGTCGCGCAGCGCGGCGGCCGGTCCGGCCAGCGTCACACGGCCGGAGTCGATCACGTAGCCGCGGTGCGCGACCTTCAGGGCGGCCCGTGCGTTCTGCTCGATGAGCAGCACCGACGTGCCCGTCCGGTTGATCGACACGATGGCGTCCATGACCTGGGCCGCGACCAGCGGGGCCAGGCCCATCGACGGCTCGTCCAGCATGATCAGCCGGGGTCCCGCGACCATCGCCCGGCCGATGGCGAGCATCTGCTGCTCACCGCCGGAGAGGGTGCCGCCCTGCTGCTCGCGGCGCTCGGCCATGCGCGGGAACAACTCGTAGACCCGTCTGATCCGCCTGTCGACAGCCGCACCGTCGCGCACGGCGTAGCCGCCCATCTGAAGGTTCTCGTGCACGGTCAGCCGCGAGAAGATCCGCCTGCCCTCGGGCACGTGCACGATGCCCCGTTCGACGATCGACCAGGGCGTCGCCTCCGTGATGTCCTCTCCGTACGCCGTGACGGATCCGGCCCGCGGCCGCACCACGCCGGAGATCGCCGAGACCGTCGTGGACTTGCCGGCGCCGTTGTTGCCGAGCAGGGCGACGATCTCGCCCTCGCCGACGGTGAGGTCCAGGCCGCGGAGGGCGTCCACCTTGCCGTAGGCGACCTCCAGGCCCCTGATGTCGAGCACCGTGCTCATCGCTCCACCTCCGTCGTGCGGCCCGAACCCGCTTCCTCCGCGCCGAGGTAGGCGTCGATGACCGCCGGGTCGGACCGGATCTCGGCCGGTGTGCCGTCGGCGATCTCCCTCCCGTGGCTCAGTACGACGATCCGCTCGGACACCTCCATGACCAGGCCCATGTCGTGCTCGATCAGGACCACGGCGATCCCGAGGCCGGCGATGCGCCGCATCAGGTCGAGCAGGTGTGCCTTCTCCCCGTGGTTGAGTCCGGCTGCCGGCTCGTCGAGCAGGAGCATCCGGGGCTCACGGGCCAGCGCGCGGGCGATCTCGACGCGCCGCTGCTCGCCGTACGGCAGGTTGCGGATCCGTGCCGTGCGGTCGTGGTCCGTCCCGACGAAGTCGAGCCACTTGTGGGCCTCGTCGGTGGCCGCGTCCTCGCCGCGCCAGTAGCGCGGTGTGTGCAGCATCGCGTCGAGGAAGTTCTGCTTGATGCGGACGTGCATGCCCGCCCGCACGTTGTCCAGGACGGTCAGGTCGCCGAACAGCCGGAGGTTCTGGAACGTGCGCGCGACCCCCCGGGCGGCGATCACCGCCGGCCGTCCGCCGGTGATGTCGGCGCCGTCGAAGGTCACCGCGCCCGCGGAAGGCTTGTAGAAGCCCGTGACGCAGTTGAACGCGCTCGTCTTGCCGGCGCCGTTCGGGCCGATGACCGAGAGCACCTCGCCCTCGTGGACGGAGAACGTCAGGCCGTCGACGGCGCGAACCCCGCCGAACGAGACGGCCAGGTTCCTCACATCGAGGAGCACCTTGCTCACGACGCACCTTCCTGTACTCGGCGTCCGCGCCGGCCGGGTTCGGCCGCGCGGGCCGGGAGCAGTCCCTGCGGACGGAAGAGCATGACGAGGATCAGCAGCAGACCGAAGACGAGGTAGCGCCAGTTCTCCGCGCCGCGCAGCAACTCGGGGAGCAGCGAGATGACCAGGGCGCCCAGGACGACACCCGGTGTGGATCCCATGCCGCCGAGGACGACGGCCATCAGGATGAGCGCCGACCAGAGGAAGTTGAAGCTGGGCGGGGAGATCGCCGTCTGGTGTGCCGCGAACAGCACGCCCGCGATCCCGCCGAAGACCGCGCCGGCGATGTAGGCCGCGAACTTCACCTTGTAGGTGTGGATGCCCATCGCCTCGGCGGCGTCCTCGTCCTCGCGGACGAACCGCCACGCACGGCCGAGCCGTCCGCGCCCGAGCCGGCTGGAGAACAGCACGGCGAGGACGACGGTGATCGCGGTGATCCAGTACAGCGCGATGTCGGAACGCAGGCCGAACGCGCCGAAGTCGGGGATGCCGTACAGGCCGTTCGGTCCGCCGGTGAAGTCGAGGTTGTTCGCCGTGATGCGGATGATCTCCCCGAAGCCGAGGGTGACGATGGCCAGGTAGTCGCTGCGCAGCCGGAGCGTCGGCCCGCCGATGACGAGTCCGCCGACGACCGCGGTGGCCACGACCACGGGAAGGGTCGCGAGCAACGGCCAGCCGTAGCGCGTCGACAGCAGTCCCGAGGTGTACGCGCCGATCGCGAAGAACGCGGCGTACCCGAGGTCGAGCAGTCCGCAGTAGCCGACCACGATGTTCAGCCCCACCGCGAGCATCACGAAGATGAGCGCGTCCACCGCGATCTGGATGACGTACGTACGGGAGTCGAGGAACGGCAGTGCCAGGGCGACGACCGCCACGCCGAGGCCCAGCCACTTGCTCGCCAGGACACCGGACAGCGCCTCCGCGACGCCGGTGCGGCCGGTTCGGGGCGTACCGACTCCCTTGCCGGCGAGCGCGACGTTCGCGGGTGCGCGCTCCTCCACGGCG
The DNA here is from genome assembly GCF_044544705.1 of Streptomyces sp. NPDC053541. NCBI lineage: Bacteria > Bacillati > Actinomycetota > Actinomycetes > Kitasatosporales > Streptomycetaceae > Streptomyces > Streptomyces sp. NPDC053541. Next base: position 495,324 of record NZ_JBITXM010000003.1, on the reverse strand, counting down.
CGGACGTACACCGAGGCGTCGTCGGCGACCGGCAGGGTCGAATCGTCGTTCATCACACACGCTCCGTGACGCGTTCGCCGAGCAGCCCGGTGGGGCGCACGGTCAGGAAGAGGATGAGGAAGCCGAACGCGAAGACGTCACGCCACTCACTGCCGAGGCAGGCGACGGCGAACGACTCCAGCAGACCGAGCACGACCGCGCCGAGTACGGCTCCGCGCAGGTTGCCGATGCCGCCGATGACCGCCGCGGTGAAGGCCTTGAGCCCGATGACGAAGCCCATCAGGAAGTCGATCTTCCCGTAGTACGCACCGGCCATGACGCCGGCCGCACCGGCGAGCGCCGATCCCAGGAGGAAGGTCCGCGAGATGACCCGGTCGACGTTGACTCCCATCAGCAGACAGGCCTTGGGGTCCTGCGCGATGGCCCGCATCGCACGGCCCGAACGGGTCTTCCAGACCAGGGTGTCGAGGGTGATCATGAGGACGACGGCGATCGCCATCATCGCCAGCTGGGCGTAGGTGAGCCGGGCGCCGAGGACGTCCCACGCGCCGCCGTCGACGCCGATCCGGTAGACCTTCGGGTTCGGGCCGTACGCGACGGCGACGCCGTACTCGAGGGCGAAGCCGGCGCCGACGGCGGTGATGAGGACGGACAGCCTGGGCGCGTTGCGCAGCGGGCGATAGGCCACCCGCTCCAGGAGCATGCCGAGGCCGCCGGTCGCGATCATCGCGAGGACCATGACGGCGACGAGCGCGAGGAGTCCGCCGCCGAGCGCACCGGCGCCGACGCTGAGCACGGTGAAGCCGCCGAACGCGCCGACCATGTAGAGGTCGCCGTGGGCGAAGTTGAGCAGTTTGATGATCCCGTAGACCATCGAGTAGCCGAGTGCGACCAGGGCGTAGAGGGAGCCGACGAACAGGCCGCTGAGGACGAGTTGGATGAAGTGATCCATGCGATGCTTCCCGGGGGCGCGTCACTTGTGGAGGACGAAGGCGTCGTCCTTGACGACGAGGATGTCGAAACCGCCGACGCTCAGGGTGTGTTCGGCGGTGAACTTGAGCGGGCCCGAGAAGATCTTGAAACCGTCGATCCGCTCCAGCGCCTGGGTGACGGCCTTTCCGTCGGCGGAGCCGGCCTGGCGCACGGCCTCCGCGGCCACGCGTACCGCGTCGTAGGACTGCGTCGAGTACGGGCCGGGCTCGGAGCCGAACTTCTTCTTGTACCTGGCGACCCACGCCTCCCCGCCGGGGATGGTCTGGGGCGTCTGGGTCATCGTCGCGAACACGCCCTGGGCGTTCTGCCTGCCCGCGATCTCGATCAGTTTGCCGTCGACGGAGCCGTCCGCGACCATGATCCTGCCCGTGTACCCGGCGGCCTTGAGCTGCTTGATGAGCAGCCCGCCCTCCTGGTAGTAGCCCGTCCAGTAGACGAAGTCCGCCTTCGCCGCCATCACGGCGTTGACGGCTCCGGAGTAGTCCGACTCGCCCGCGGTCACCGACTGGCGGGTGGCGACCTCGACCGCGGTGGCCGCCAGTCGGTCCCCGGTGCGCTTGGTGATGTCGGCGGAGTACGACGTGTTGTCGTCGACCAGCGCTACCCGCCTGCTGCCGGCGGCCTCGATGAACCTCGAGGCGGCCTCGGCCTGTTGGATGCCGGTGCCGTTGATCAGGAAGACGTTCCCGCTCTGCGCCTTCAACAGGTCGGCCGAGTTGGCGGCCGGGATGAGCATCGGTATCCGCGCCTTGGCGAAGATGCTGATCGTGGGCAGGGTCGCCGACGAACAGTAGCCGCCCACGGAGATGTCGATTCCGGCGCTGACGAGCTTGGCGGCGCCGGCGGCGGCCGTCTTCGGGTCGCACGCCTCGTCCTCGACCGTGAGGGTGAGCTTGCGCCCGTTGATCCCGCCCTCGGCGTTGATCTCGTCCACGGCGAGTTGGGCGCCGTCCTTCATGTACGGGCCGATGGCGGCGGAGCTGCCGGTCAGCGGCGTGAGCAGCCCGAGCTTGACGGGCCCCGAGTCACTGTCCGGGGAACCGCTCCCGCCCTGGGTGAGGCCGCTGCACGCGGTGAGGGTGAGCCCGATTGCCATGGCGGCTGCCGCCATGGCACCGCGACGAACAATGGTCATGCCTTACTCCGTCTCGCCTGGTCCGCCGACGGGCGGACCCTCCGGCGGCCGGGGTTGCTCCCCGGCCGGCAACGCCACGACCCCTGCAAGGTGTGACATTGCACAGGTGGTTGTTCGAGGGGTAGAGAGCGCCTTGCATAGAACTCGTCGTGGGTGATGCCACCCCCGGTGAGGTGTGACATTGCACAGACAATAACGGCTGATGCCGCGGAGCGGGAGGGTCACAGGGGCCCGTGATGGATGTGTGACTTTCGGCCAACTCATGTCCTGCCGACGCACGGGGGCCTCCGGTAGCAGGCCCGGCGCCGAAGCCGGCGCGACGGGCCTCCTCCTCGGCCGGTGCCTCACCTCCGGGTCAGCCCAGTGTCCACCGCTGGTTGGTGCCGCCGCTGCAGGACCACAGCTGGACGGGGGTGCCGTCGGTGGTTGCCAGGCCGGCCACGTCCAGGCAGAGGCCCGACTGGACGCCGGTGACGGTGCCGGTCGGGTTGAACCGCCACTGCTGGTTGGGCTGGCCGTTGCAGGGCCAGGTGATCACCTTGGTGCCGTTGGTGGTGCCCTTGGCGCTGGCGTCCAGGCACAGGGTGGTGCCCCCGACGGTGACGGTCAGCTGGTTCGAGGCCGTACGCGTCCAGGTCTGGTTCGCGCCGCCGGTGCAGGTGTGGATCTGCTGCTGCGTGCCCGGCGTCGCGTTCACGGCGGTCAGGCACTTGCCCGCGGCCGCCGCACGCAGCGCTCCTGTCGTGCCGCCGGAGGGGGCCGCGTCCAGGCCCATGAAGTGGATCGCGTCGGCGGCCATGCGTGAGCCCTGGACCGGCAGTTGGTGTCCGGTGCCGGCGAGGCTGTAGGCCTCGACCTGGGTGGTGCCGGAGCTGTCGACGTACCGGGTGCGGGTCCAGTTGGTCGCGGGGCTGTCGGTGGCCGACGGCGTCTGGCTCACGCCGAGGACGTCGGTCCACTGCTTGATCTCTTCGCCGAGGTTGTGGTGGTTGAGGATGGTGTCGGCGGTCCCGTGCCACAGCTGCACGCGCGGCCGCGGGCCGGTGTAGCCGGGGTAGGCGGTGTTCCGCACCAGATCGCCCCACTGCTGCGGGGTCTTGGACACCTGTCCCTGGGCGCAGGCCGAGTTCCAGCCGCGCACCGAGCCGGTGGCGAAGCAGTGGTAGGGCACTCCCATGAACGCCGCGCCCGCCTTGAAGACGTCGGGGTAGTCGGCGAGCATGACGTTCGTCATCATGCCGCCCGAGGACTGCCCGGTCACGTACACGGCGTCGGGATTGCCGCCGTAGCGCTGCTCCGCGTACGTGATCATCGACATCAGCCCGACCGGGTCGCTGCCGCCGTTGCGGGTCAGCGCCTGGTCCGAGGAGACGTCCCAGCAGCTTCCGCTCGGGTACGTCGAGGGGTAGATGACGAGGAAGCCGTATGTGTCGGCCTGGGAGGCGAAGTCGGTGCTCGCGTGCATGGAGGGGCCGGTCCCCTGGCAGCCGTGCAGGGCGAGCAGGATCGGCGGGTTGGGCTTGACGCTGGTCGGCACGTACAGGTGCATCAGCAGACCGGTCGGGTTGGTGCCGAAGTTCGTGATCTGGACCAGCGAGGCGGCGGCGGCCGGTGGGGCCGTCTGCAGGTTCAGGCCGACCGCGAGACCGAGCACGGTGATGATGCCGAGCAGCCGTGAGGCGAGCGTGCGGGTGAGGGACATGGGACCTCTCCGTCGGGTTCGCTGACGCGATGGTCAGAGCTCGGGTGCCAGACCGCGTTCACGCAGCCAGGACAGCTGGACCGGGGGGTTGCAGCCGTATCCGCCGCCGTGGTCGCCGAAGGGCCAGACGGTGAGGGTGCGGTCCTCGCCCCGGTAGTGGTTGTAGGCGGCGTAGACCGTGGAGGGCGGGCAGATCGGGTCCATCAGGGCGACGCTGAAGAGCGCCGGCGCGGTGGCCCGTCGGGCGAAGTGGACGCCGTCGACGTAGTCGAGGGTGGCGAGGGTCCGTGCCGCGCGGTCGGGGCTGTGCCGGCGCAGGTACGTGGCGATCTCCGGGTACGGGCCCTCCTCGGTGATCTGCACGGCGCGGCGGAAGTGGCACAGGAACGGGACGTCCGGCAGGGCCGCCGCCACGCGGTCACCGGCGAGAGCGGCGACGGCGAGGGCCAGACCGCCGCCCTGGCTGCCGCCGGCCACCACGATCCGCTGGGGGTCGAGGCCGGGCAGCGCGGCGACGGCGTCCACGGCACGGACGCAGTCGGTGATCAGGCGCCGGTAGTAGTAGTTCTCCGGGGAGTCGACGCCCCGGGTCATGAACCCTCCGACCCACTGCGTGCCGTCGCCCGCGGTCCGGTCCGGGGTGTCGTGGCCCTGGCCCCGGCTGTCGACGACGAGCTGGGCGTAGCCGGCGGCGGACCAGAACAGGTGGTCGGTGGGCAGACCGCGGCCGTAGCTGTAGCCCAGGTACGTGACGACGACCGGCAGCGGTCGCTCCGCCCTGCGCGGGCGCAGGAGCCAGGCGGCCACCGGCTCGCCGTTCCAGCCGGGGAAGCGCACGTCGTCGACCTCGACGGTGTGCAGCAGGTGTGCGGACGTCACCCGTTCGGTCTTGATCGCCCCGTCGTGGGACCGGGCTTCGGCGAGGGTGCGGAGCCAGAACGCGTCGAAGTCGTGCGGAGCGGTCAGCGGCGGCTGGTAGCCGACGAGGTCGTCGGGCCCGAGGTCGGTGAGCGGCATGGGGCTTCCTCCGGTCGGAGTGTGCGCGGGGTGGCGGGGGTGCGCGGGGCATCGGGGCCGCGCCCCTCGCGGGTCGCGGCCGTGGCGGGCTCGGGTGTGCGCCGGGCCCGCCACGCCGGCTGTGCGCCGGAGCCGGGGTGGTGCCGCGTCGTCAGCGCTGGAGCGTCAGCAGACCCGGCCGGTAGGGCAGGAGGCCGTAGTCGACGCCGTCGGAGCTGGGGCTGCGCCCCTGGTAGAGCAGCTGCAGGTTGCAGGGGTCGATGGTCATGGTCTGGTCGGCGCTCGTGCGGAGCAGTTCGCCGTGGCTGATGTCGTTGGTCCAGGTGGCGCCGCTGTTGGCCTTGCCCGCGAAGGGGTTGGACTCGGTGGCGGCCTGCGGGGTCCACGTGCCGTTGAGGCTGGTCGCGGTGAAGGAGCGGAAGAAGCGGTGCTCGTTCGCGCCCCGGGCCTCGACGATCATCAGGTACTGGTCGCGGTCCTTCACCTTGTAGACCTGCGGGGCCTCGAAGAGGTTCTTCTCCGTGTCGCTCATGACCGTGGTGTACGAGGAGCCGAAGCTGCCCGGGAAGTTCCCGATCGGCATGCTCGCCCGGTAGATCTTGCCGTTGTCACCGGCGAAGAACAGGTACATGTTCGTCCCGTCGCCGATGATCGTCTGGTCGATCGGACCGGTTCCGGAGCCGGAGATGCTTCCGGTGAACAGCGCCTGCGGGGCCGACCAGCCGTTCGGGTTGGTGGGGTCGGTCGACGTGCGGTAGTTGAAGGCGGCCGCGCCCCACTGGTAGGTGAGCACCCAGATGTTCTTCGGCGCGAAGTAGAAGAGCGAGGGTGCGACGGCGTTGGAGGACATCGCGTTCTGGCTCGCCGAGCCCATCTCCGACCAGTTCGTGAACAGGCCGAAGTTCATCGAGCCCCACGCCTTGCCCGTCCCCGCGGCGCCGTGGGTCGTCGCGTAGACGAGCTGCTTGCCGTTGTACGGGGCGACGGTGAAGTCCTTGAGCGAGGCCCACTCGGGCCTGGGCTGGGCCAGCGGGCCCGTCGACGACCAGCGGTAGGTGGCGGGAAGGTCGCACGTGCCGGGGGTGCCGCTGCCGGCGCCGACCTTGACGAGCTGCCACTGCTGGTTGGCGCCGCCCCAGTCGTCGTACTGGACGATGTTCGCGCCGTCGGCGGTGGAGGCGCCCTGTACTTCGAGGGCCTTGCCGCTGTGGCGGGCGATGAGCCGCACGTGGCCGTCGGCGCTGTCGGCCAGCCGCCACTGCTGGTTGGTGCCGTTCGTGTCGGTCCACTGGACGACCGCCGCGCCGTTGGCGGTGGACTTGTTCTGGACGTCCAGCACCTTGCCGGAGTGGCGGGATTTGACGCGGTAGTAGCCGTCGCCGGAGGCGACGAACTGCCACTGCTGCTGGTTCTGGTCGTTCCTGGTCCACTGGGTGATGCGCGCCCCGTCGTTGGTCGCCAGGTTGTAGACGTCCAGGGCCTTGCCGCTGTTGCGGTTGACCAGCACGTACCAGGCGTTGCCGTCGACGGTCGCGGCGGCGGCGGGCGGGGCGGTGAGGAGGGCGGCCCCGAGCAGCAGGGACGACAGGACCGCGAGGACGAGACTCAGGACCAGGGGTGGGTGGCGAAATCTCATCGGCAGGACTCCTTCGGGTGAGGGGGGTGGGGTGACGCCGACGCGCCGCCGGGCGGCTGCGTCGGGAGGGCGGTGACGTGATAGGGGTGGAGGAGGCCGCACATGCCGAAGAGCGGGTCCTCGGGGCGCTCCAGCCTCGACACCTCGCCGAGGTCGAGGTGGGAGAGGTCGCCGGTCTTCAGCGCGTCCAGCTGGCAGCCGGTCATGAGGGTCGTCGCGAGCGGGCCGTCGCGCCAGCGGATCCACCAGGCGTCGAGGAGCTCCCGCTTGAGACGGTGGGCCGCCGTGTGGAACTCCCGCAGCCCGCCTTCGCGCAGGGCCTGGAAGCCTTCCAGGGCCAGGTCACGGCGGCGGCGTGCCGCCTCGGCGTGGTCGCCGGTGAGGACGGCCGCCGCCCGGTAGGCGTCGGGGTCGGCCAGGACGGGCGGGGGGAAGGTGAAGACGGCGTCGCCGGCCTCGGGGAGCCCGCTGTTCTGCATGAGCACCACGAGGCGCAGGCCGCCGGCGTTGACGAGGCGGTGGATCGTGCCCGGGGTGAACCAGACGACGTCGCCGGGGCGCAGCGGCGTGTCGGCGAAGCCGGAGGTGGTGAGGGTCTGGACGCTGCCCTCGCCGGCGATGACGACGTACGCCTCGGAGCAGACGAGGTGCATGTGGGGGGTGCCGCCGCACAGTCCGTCGGCGGCCTCCCAGTCGTACACGGTGAGCCCGGAGATGCCGACGGCGCCGGGGAGCGGGGTCACCACGGCTGTTCCTCGACGCGGCGGGAGAGGCGTTCGGGGGTCCAGGCGCCGTCGGCCACGACGATGCGGTAGCGGCGCGACAGGGTGGCGCCCGGAGCCAGCGGCAGTTCCTCGTCGAACGCCAGGGACGGGTTGACGGCGGGGATGGGCTCGCTGCGGACGAACCAGCGGCCGGGGGCGTCCGGGTCGTCCAGGAACAGCAGCGTGGAGGAGCGGTCCACCTCGTCGTGCCGGCCGACGAAGGCGAGCCAGTCGCCCTTCTCGCCCATGGCGGGTCCGACCACCTCGCCGCCGGTGAACGCGCGCGGGCCGCGCCAGAACAGGCCGGAGTATCCGGCGAGTTCCCTGCCCTGGGTGCCGGGGCTGCCGAAGGTCAGGGCGCTGTGGTGGACGTTGGTGAGGGCGGTGGTGACCTCCAGGGTCCAGGAGTCGGCCCGGACGTCGTGTGCGGTCAGCGTGCGGCGCTCGTCGATCCAGTGCTCCCCCGCCATGGTGTGCCAGGCCAGGTCCTCGGTGATCACGGCGCGGCCGTGGTCCGCCCTGGCGGACACGGCGAGGCTGCGCATCGTGCCGAGGTTCGGCAGGTCGACGTAGCCCCGGCCGCGCAGATAGGTGCCGCCGCCCCAGAAGTTCTCCCCCGACAGCCATGACGCCGTGAACTGGATGCCCTTGTGCCAGCGGTGGTCGTGCGGCCGGTATCCGGTGACCACGTCGCCGGCGAGCGTGCGCACCGGATGCAGGTAGGGCTTCGGCGCCTCGAAGGGGTCCATGACCGGCCGGTGGACATAGCGGAAGAGGTCGACGCCCCGGGCCCGGACGGTCAGCGAGTCCTCGTTGTCGAGGAGTGCGAAGGTCATCGGAACACCTCCGGGCGTCCGCCGTCGAGCGCGCCGTAGAACGGGTCGGCCGCGTCGATCTCTCCGCGCCTCACCGGCAGGCCGGTGATCGCGGCCTTGTACATGGCGGTGACCAGTTCCATGGTGGACCTGCCGAGGTCGGGCCGGACGCCGGCCTCGTAGCCGTCCAGGAAGTCCGCGAGCTGGGCGGTGTGCGAGCTGGGCAGGTCGTCCGGCGGCTCCCAGGTCGCGCGGGGGGTCCTGGCGGTGAACGTCCAGTCCGCGTTGGAGTAGCCGTACAGGTGGCGCAGTTCGACCGTGGCGTCGGCGAGGTCGAACCGCAGGTAGCTCTCCTCGCGCGGGGAGAGCACGCTGTTGACGACCGTCGCGAGGGCTCCGTTCTCGAAGCGGACCAGGGCCGCGGACACGTCCTCGGTCTGGACGGCGCGCTCCAGGCGGCCGGCCATCGCGCGCACCTCGGCCCATTCGCCGAGCACGTACAGCATCAGATCCATCTGGTGGATGCCGTGGCCCAGGGTCGGGCCGCCGCCCTCGCTGCGCCAGGTGCCGCGCCAGGGCACGTCGTAGTAGCCGTCGTCGCGGTACCACGCCGTGACGCACTGGGCGACGAGGGGACGGCCCAGGGTTCCGGCCGCGATCCGGTCCCGGAGGTGGCGGGCCCCGGAGCCGTACCGGTGCTGGAACACGGCGCCCGCGACAGCGGGTCCCTCGGCGGCTTCGATCCGGTCGAGTTCGGCCAGCGACAGGGCCACCGGCTTCTCGCACCACACCCACGCGCCCGACTCCAGGCAGGCCACGGCCTGTTCGGCGTGGAGGAACGGCGGCGTGCACAGGTGCACGACGTCGGGACGCTGCTCCTCCAGCATCGTGCGCAGGTCGGTGTGGACCGCGGGGATGCCGTGTTCGGCCGCGAACGCCTCGGCGCGTGCGGCGTCCACGTCGACGGCCGCCACGATCTCGGCCCGGTGGGCCTGTGCCCGGAGGGCGGGGACGTGGCAGATGCCGGCGATCCCGCCCGTTCCGACGATCGCGGTCCTGATCATCCGCCGAGCACCTTCCTGATGGCGTGGTAGGCGGGCTTCGGCCGCAGGTTCTCGTCGTAGGGCAGTGCGGCGCCCTCCTCGGGGAAGACGCCGGGGATCCACGAGTACTTGTCCGTGTAGTCCCAGACGGTGACGCCGACGCACTTCCGCACGGCCAGGCAGGCCTTGACGTAGTCGGCGTACCAGGTGGCCTGGGTGGCGAGCTTCTCGGGGGTCGCCGGGAGCTGCATCCGGATGTCGAGTTCGGTGATCGCGACCTCGACGCCGAGGTCGGCGAAGCGCTGGATGTTCTCCTGGACGCCGGCGGGGAAGCCGTACTGGAGCGCCAGGTGGCCCTGGAGGCCGAAACCCTCGACCGGGACGCCGTCGGCCTTCAGCTGCTTGATGAGCCTGTAGTAGGCGTCGCTCTTGGCGTTGATGCCGTCGACGTTGTAGTCGTTCAGGTACAGCTTGGCGTGCGGGTCGATCTCGTGGGCCCAGCGCAGGGCGTCGGCGATGTAGCCGGGGCCCAGGGTCTTGTAGAAGATCGACTCGCGGTAGCTGCCGTCCTCGTTGAAGGCCTCGTTGACGACGTCCCAGTGGATCACCCGGCCCTTGAACTGCCGGACCTCCGTCTGGATGTGGTTCTTGAGGACGGCGCGCAGTTCGTCGGCGGTCCAGCTGCGCCCGGTGAGCCAGGCGGGGAGCTGGCTGTGCCAGACGAGGGTGTGGCCGCGGACCTTCTGGTGGTGGGCCTCGGCGAAGCTCATGACCTCCTCGGCGGCGGTGAAGTCGAAGACGCCGGGCCGGGGTTCGGTGGTCTCCCACTTCATGGCGTTGCCGGGGGTGGTCTGGCCGAACTCGCTGCCGAGGACCTTCAGATAGGCGGCGTCGGTGAACTCGGGGTTGTCGGTGGCGGAGCCGAAGTACTTGTGGTGCTTCTTGGCCAGTTCGGCGAGGGTACGGGGACGGGGCTCGGCACTCGCGGGGGCGGCGGCGAGGCCGGCCGCGAGGCAGACGGCGGCGGACAGGGCGACGAGATGCCGGGACACGGGCATGGGTGCCTCCTCGGGTGCGGGTGGTTCAGTCGAGGACGATGGTGGTCAGCGCGCGCGGGGCGAGCGTGGCCGTGAGGGTGGTGCCGTGCGTGGTGACGACCTCGGCCGGGGTGATGGAGCGGGTCCGGTCGGTGACGTACGCGTCGGGGTGTCGGTCGTGTCCGCCGCGCAGGGAGAAGGTGGCGGAGCGCTCGGCGGTCGCGGTGTTGAGGATCTCGATGACGCGGCGGCCGTCGGTGTTGCGGAAGGCCGTGACCTTCAGGGCCGGGTCGGCGTTCGTGACCGGGACGCGGACGGCGCCGGGGCGGATGAAGCGGCTGAAGGCGGCCAGGGCCCAGTACCGCTTGGACACCCGGTAGGCGTCACCGGGGTTGGCGAGCTGGATGAGCCCCCGGGTCGCGCCGAGGGACGCACCGGTCCAGTAGACGTAGGCGTTGGCGTTGCCGACGGTCAGGGTGTTCTGGATGTCGGCCGCGACGGTGAGGCCGTCGTAGCCGCTGCCGTCGTCCCAGTTCTCGTTCCAGGTGGTGCCGTCGGGTGACCACTCCGACATCCACACGTGCTTGTCGGTGGGCTGCGGGACCGTGGTCGGGCCGCTGTAGCGGTGGCCCGTGATGGTGTGCACGGCCTTGTCGGCCGCGGGGTCCGCCTCGATGGCCTCGGTGTAGGCGACCTGCCGGTCCCAGCCGGCGGCGTCGCAGCAGACCAGTCGCGTCTTCAGCCCGGAGGCGCGGACGGTCGGTCCGAGCACCTTGAGGAAGTCGACGGCCTGCTGCGGGGTGAAGCGCATCGAGGCGTAGGTCGCCGTCCAGTCGGGTTCGTTGGTGAACCCGAGGTCGGTGATGGGGATGCCTTCGCGCTGGTAGAACCTGGCGTACTGGACGAGGTAGTCGGCGTAGGCCTGTCGCCAGGCGGGCAGGAGCTCGCCGCCGTCGTTCTCGCTGCCGTTGGTCTTCATGAAGGCCGGCGCGCTCCAGGCGTCGGCGTAGAAGCGTTCGACGCCGTAGGCCTTGGCCTCCTTGGCGAGCCAGACCTGGCCGCCGTCCCAGCCGTCCCAGACGTACGTCGGCGTGGCGTCCGGGCCGCCGGGGTCGGTCGGCAGGATCGTGGGCATGTGGTCGTAGACCCGGTCGGTCGACGACCCGATGCCGAGGCGCAGGATCGACAGGCCCGCGCCCTTCTCCTTGCTGAGCAGCAGGTCGAGCACCTCGCGCTGCTTGGCGGGGCCGAGGCCGCGGGCGCCGTGCAGCAGGTCGGCCCGCTGGAAGGCCATGGAGAAGCCGAATCCGTCGATGGGCTGGAGGTCGGCCCGGAAGTCGATGGTGGAGCGGGCGGGTTCGGCGGCGGGCGGCGCGGGGTCGGCCGCCGCCTGCGATGTGAGCGCTAACATGATGACGGCCGTCAAAGCGGTCAAACGTTTCACGGGGGGGGCTCCTCGGGGGTGGGGTCGCGTGGGCGGGTCAGCCCTTGGTGGCGCCCGCGGTGAGGCCGCCGATCAGCTGGCGCTCGGCGACCGCGTAGAAGGCGAGGGCGGGGACCATGGCGAGCACGATGTAGGCGAGGACGAGGGCGTAGTCGGTGGAGTACTGGCCCTGGAACTGCTGGACGCCGACCGGGATCGTCTGCCATTTCGGGTCGTTGAACACCAGCAGCGGCAGGAAGAAGTTGTTCCAGCTCGCGACGACGGCGAGGACCGAGACCGTGCCGAGCGCCGGACGCGCCATCGGCAGCAGGATCTGCCAGAAGAAGCGGAACTTGCCGCAGCCGTCCATGGTGGCGGCCTCCTCGATCTCCGCCGGCACGGTCCGGAAGAAGCCGCGCAGGATCACGATCGTCATGGGCAGCCCGAAGGCCGCCTGCGGGAGGATCACCCCGAGCGGGTTGTCGAGCAGGCCGAAGGTGCGCAGCATGAGGAAGAGCGGCAGGACGGCCACCGCGAACGGGAACATCAACCCGATGGTGAACAGCGTGTAGAACAGCTCCCGGCCCCGGAAGGCGTAGCGGGCCAGCACGAACGCCGCCATCGCGGAGGCCGCCACCGTACAGACCGTCGTGCCGATCGCGATGCCCGCGCTGTTGGCGATCTGCCGCCAGAACATCCCGTCGCCGAGGATGCCGGCGTAGTTGCCGACCCTCCAGTGCTCGGGCAGCCCGAACGGGTTCGTCGTCAGCTCGCCGGTGCTCTTGAATCCGGAGATCACGGCGTAGATCAGCGGGACGACGACGAACGCGGCGATCAGCCAGACCACGGTGTGCAGCGAGAGGCCGCGTGCGGCGCGGCGGGCGTTCATCGGTCGCCTCCCGAGGTGACGGCGCCACTGAGGTCACGGCGGAGCACGTAACGCTGGTAGAAGAGGGAGAAGACCAGGCTGATCATGAAGAGGACCACGCTGATCGCACTGGCGTAGCCGACCTGGTACCGCTTGAACCCGAACTGGAACATCGCGATCGCCATCGTCTCGGAGGAGTGGTTGGGCCCGCCCGCGGTCATGACCCAGACGAGGTCGAAGAGCTGGATGGACCCGATGACCGAAAGGAAGACGCTGATCCGGATCGTCGGGCCGAGCAGCGGAAGCGTCACGTACCGGAAGCGCTGCCACGCGCCGGCGCCGTCCAGGGCGGCGGCCTCGAGGAGCTCGGCCGGGATGCCCTGCAGTCCGGCGAGGAAGAGCATCATGTGGAAGCCGAAGTACTTCCAGATCATGACCACGAACAGGGTCGGCATCACCGTCGAGGGGTCGGCGAGCCACTTGCCCTGCAAGCCCTCCAGGCCCAGGAGCCCGGCGAGGTGGTCGGCCATGCCCGCGTCGGGCAGGAAGACCATCGTGAAGAGGACCGCCGTGACCACCTCGGACAGGATGTACGGGGCGAAGAACAGCATCCGGTAGACGGCCCGGCCGCGGAGCCGCTGGTTGAGCAGGACCGCGGTGAACAGGGCGAACGGCAACTGCACCGCGATCGACAGGACGATCAGGTACAGACCGCGTCCCAGGTCGCCGAGGAAGACGTGGTCGTCGAACAGCTTGGTGTAGTTGGCGAGGCCGACGAAGTCGTCCAGGGGGCCGATCCCGCCCCACTTGAAGAAGCCGGTCCAGACGGCGACGCCGATCGGGGCGAGGACGAAGACGAGGAAGAGGACCAGGGCCGGGACGAGGAACCAGGCGACCGAGGCCCAGTTCCCCCACCGGCGCGCGAGCGACCGGGCCGGGGCCGGCGGGCGCACCGGCACGACCTCCGCCGTCCGCTCCTCGGTCAGGGTGGACACGGAGCTAGGCACTCTTCGCAGCCTCGGTGATCGAGGCGGTGACCTGCTCGGGCGTCTTCTTGCCCGCGATGAGGTCGGCGACGCTGTCGTTGACCTCCTGGCCGACCGCGGGCGGATAGGCCTGGTCGAGGAAGAGCTGGAATCCCGTCGCCTTGACCAGACTCTCGGCCACCACCTTCTTGTTGGCGTCGGTGAGCTGCTTCTCCGCGCCCTTGACCACCGGGAGGTAGCCGTTGGAGGCCAGCAGCTTGGACTCGTTCTCCAGGACGAAGAACTTCAGGAAGTCCAGCGCCTCCTTCGGGGCGCCCTTGCGCAGCGCGAAGCCGCCGCCGCCACCGAACACCTCGGTGGCCTGCCCGACACCGCCGTCGACCGTCGGGAAGGGGAAGAAGCCCAGGTCCGCTCCGAGGTCGGCGCCCGCGTCCTTCTGCACCGACGGGCCCCACTGCCCCATCAGCTCCATGGCGGCCTTGCCGTTGCCCATGGTGGCGGCCTGCCCGCCGGGGGTGGCGTAGCCGGCGCCGAGGAAGCCGGTCTGGAAGGGCTGGAGGTCGACCAGTTCCTTGAGGTGGGCGCCCGCCCGGACGAAGCCGTCGCCGGTGAAGTCCTTGGTGGTCGCGGCCTTCTGGAGGGCGGGGAGGCCGGCGACGCGCATCGCGAGGTAGGCCCAGTAGTAGTGGCCCGGCCACTTCTCCTTGCCGGCGAGGGCGATCGGGGTGATGCCCGCCGCCTTGAGCTTCCTGACGTCGTCGAGGAGTTCGGCCCAGGTGGCCGGCGGGGCGGTGATCCCGGCCTTGGCGAAGAGCTTCTTGTTGTACCAGAAGCCGACCATGCCGATGTCGTAGGGCACGGCGTAGGTGCGGCCGTCGAACTGGTAGGCCTGCAGCGAGACCGGGGTGAGCTCGGACGACCAGTCCAGGAGGTCGGTGAGGTCCTCGACCAGGCCCGCGTCCACCTGCTGCTGGAGCACACCGCCGCCCCAGGTCTGGAAGACGTCGGGGAGCTTGCCCGAGGAAGTGGTGGCGGTCAGCTTGGACTTGAAGGCCTCGTTCTCCAACGAGGTGGTGTTGATCGCGATGTTCGGGTGAGCGGTCGTGAACGCCGAGGAGATCTGCGGGAAGAGGGACTTGCCCGGTTCCGTCGTGGCGATGTTCCACCACTCGAACCTCACCTTGCCGTCGGCGGACGGTCTGCCGCCCGCGTCGCCTCCTCCGCAGGCCGCGGTCATGGAGACGGACAGTGCGGTCAAGCCCGCGAGCGTCAGGAAGCTGCGTCGGCTCGGGAGAGTGCTGGCCATGGGACCTCCGGGGTGAGGAATGCCGGTTTCGCGCCCGAAAACTTTTCGAAATACTCTCGAATTCTGCGCTGCCACAAACTAGGAACGCGCGGCTCCCCGGTCAAGACCCTGCGTCAACTTATCTACGGGGAGCGACGGTTGACAGGAACAAGCGCTGTTCACAGGCTTGACAAGCGGATCGGGCCACCCAGAAACTCATCGAAAGTTTGCGATATCTGTCGCCGGCCGAAGGCATCCGCGCTGAGGAGAGAAGTTGAGTGAGCAACGCCCGACCCTGGCCGTCATCGCCGCGGAGGCAGGGGTCTCCCAGGCCACCGTGTCCAAGGTGATCAACGGGCGCTCCGACGTCGCACCCGCGACGCGCGAACGGATCGAAGGCCTGCTGCGGGCGCACCACTACCTCCCACCCGGCCGGCAGGGCAGAGCCCGCAGATCGGGTCTCGTCGACCTGATCATCGGCGGCCTGGACAGCGCGTGGGCGGTGGAGATCCTGCGGGGCGTCGAGGCCGAGTGCGCCCAGCGGAGCGTCGGCACCGTCGTGTCGCTCGTCCCGCCGGGCGAGGCCACGCCGTCGAGTTGGGCCGCCCTGCCGGTCCTGCACCACAGCGACGGCGTCATCCTCGTCACCGCCTCGGTCACCCAGGCCCAGCGCGCCCAGATCGAACGGGCCGGGGTGGCGCTGGTCGTCATCGACCCGATCGACCTGCCGGGCAACGGAGTGCCGAGCGTCGGGGCGACCAACTGGGCCGGCGGCCTCGCGGCCACCGAGCACCTGCTGGAGCTCGGGCACCGCCGGATCGCCGCCATCGGCGGCCGCCGGGAGATGCTCTGCAGCCAGGCCCGCATCGACGGGTACCGGGCCGCCCTGGAACGGGCCGGCATCGAGGTCGACCGCGACCTGATCCGCTTCGGCGACTTCCAGCACGAGGGCGGCTTCCGCTGCGCCCAGGAGCTCCTCGCCCTTCCCGAACCGCCGACGGCCGTCTTCGCCGGCAGCGACCAGCAGGCGATGGGCGTCTACGAAGCCGCCCGGCGGGCCGGACTGAGCATCCCGCACGACCTCAGCGTGGTCGGTTTCGACGACCTGCCGATGTGCGACTGGCTGTCGCCGCCGCTGACGACCGTGCGCCAGCCGCTGGAGGAGATGGGCCGGGTCGCCGCCCGCACCCTCTTCCAGCTTCTGGACGGCCAGCCCCTGGTCACCCCCCGGATGGAGCTGTCGACCGAACTCAAGGTCCGGCTCTCCACCGCCCCGCCCCGTCCCGAGGAGAACCCTTGAACGAGCCCTGGCGTGATCCCCTCCTGCCCGCGTCCGAGCGCGTCGCCGATCTGCTGAGACGCATGACGCTGGAGGAGAAGGCGGGGCAACTCGCCGGGTTCTGGGCGCTGCCCTCGAATCCGGGAGCACCCGTCGCTCCGATGGAGGACGATTCCGGCGACTCCGCGCCCGGCTTCGACGAGCTCGTCGTCCACGGGCTCGGCCAGCTCACCCGGGTGTACGGCACCGCGCCGATCACCGCGGAGGCCGGCATGGAGCGGCTCGCCTCGCTCCAGCAACAGGTGACCGGTTCCGGCAGGTTCGGGATCCCGGCGCTCGCGCACGAGGAGTGCCTGACCGGGTTCATGACGTTCGGGGCGACGGTCTTCCCCGGGCCGCCGGCCTGGGGCGCCTCCTTCGATCCCGAGCTGGTGCGCCGGATGGCCGCCGCCATCGGCGGCGGGATGCGGCGGGTCGGCGTCCACCAGGGGCTGGCTCCGGTGCTCGACGTGGTCCGCGACTACCGGTGGGGCAGGACCGAGGAGTGCATCGGCGAGGACCCGTACCTCGTCGGGGCGATCGGCACCGCCTACGTCCAGGGACTGGAGGGCGCCGGCGTCGTGGCGACGCTCAAGCACTTCGCCGGGTACTCGGCCTCGCGCGGCGGCCGGAACATGGCCCCGGTCGCCTCGGGGCCGCGCGAGTTCGCCGACGTGCTGGTCGAGCCCTTCGTACGGGCGCTGCGCGAGGGAGGCGCCCGGTCGGTGATGAACAGCTACACCGACGTGGACGGCGTGCCGGTGGCCGCCGACGAGCGGCTGCTGACCGGGCTGCTGCGGGACGAGCTCGGTTTCGACGGCGTCGTCGTCGCCGACTACTACGCCGTCTCCTTCCTGGAGACCCGGCACGGCGTCGCCGGCTCGCCCGGCGCGGCCGGCGCGCTCGCGCTGACCGCCGGGATCGACGTCGAACTGCCCACGGCGCGCTGTTACGGCGAGCCGCTGACCGCACTCGTGCGCGCGGGAAGCGTGCCCGAGGCGCTCGTCGACCGGGCCGCGGAGCGCGTCCTGCTCCAGAAGGCCGAACTCGGCCTGCTCGACCCGGACTGGGAGCCCGTCAAGCCGGAGCCGGTCGACCTCGACCCGCCGGAGAACCGGGCCCTGGCCAGGCTGCTGGCCGAACGGTCGACGGTGCTGCTCGCCAACGACGGCATCCTGCCGCTGCGGCCGTGCCGGGTCGCGATCAGCGGGCCGTACGCCGACGATCCCCAGTCCTTCCTCGGCTGCTACTCCTTCCCGAACCACGTCGGCCTGCCCGGCGACCCGGGGGTCCGGATACCGACGCTCGGCGAGGCGCTCACGGACGCCGGGTTCACGGTCACCGCGGACGCCCCGGACGTGCACCTGCTCGTGCTCGGGGACCGGGCCGGCATGTTCGGCCGCGGCACCTCCGGGGAGGGCTGCGACGCCGAGACCCTCGACCTGCCCGGCGACCAGGCCGCCCTCGCCGCCGAGGTGCTCGACTCCGGAGTGCCCACCGTCCTGGTCCTGGTCTCCGGACGGCCCTACGCGCTCGGCTCGCTGGCCGAGCGCGCGGCGGCCGTCGTCCAGGCCTTCTTCCCCGGCGAGGAGGGCGGGACGGCCCTGGCCCGGATCATCAGCGGGGCCGCGGAACCGGCCGGGCGGCTCCCCGTCTCCCTCCCCCGCCGGGCCGGCGGCCAGCCCGGCACCTACCTGCGCTCCCGGCTCGGCGGGCGCACCGACTGGAGCTCGGTGGACCCGACTCCCCTGTTCCCCTTCGGACACGGGCTGAGCTGGACCCGCTTCGACTACTCGGAGCTCTCGGTGGACCCCGTCGCCTCGACGGACGGGACGGTCGACGTCTCGGTGACCGTACGCAACGTCGGAGAGGTGGCCGGGACCGAGGTGGTCCAGCTGTACCTCTCGGACCCCGAGGCGTCCGTCGTACGGCCGGAGCGGTGGCTCGCCGGATTCGGCAGGGTCGAGCTGCAGCCGGGCGCGGCGGCCCGGATCACCTTCTCCGTCCATGCCGACCGGACCTCCTTCACCGGGCTCGACCTGCGCAGAAGGGTGGAGCCCGGGGAGATCGGGGTGGCCGTCGGACGGTCCAGCGGTGACCTGCCGCTGCGGGGGTCCTTCACCCTGCACGGCCCGGTGCGGCACCCCGGTGCCGACCGGGTGCTGTCCGTGCCGGTCGAGACGGTGCCCGTCTCATGAGCGCGTCGTTCGGTGCTCCCGTGCTGCCCGGGTTCCGGCCGGACCCGTCCGTGTGCCGGGTGGGGGACGACTACTACCTCGTGACGTCCAGCTTCGAATGGTTCCCGGGCCTTCCCGTGTTCCACAGCCGGGACCTGGTGCACTGGCGGCGTCTCGGCGCCGCCCTCGACCGGCCGTCCCAGCTCGACCTCGACGGTGTCGCGCCCTCGCGGGGGCTGTTCGCGCCGACGATCCGGCACCACGACGGGGTCTTCCACCTCGTCTGCACGCTGATGGACGGCCCCGGCCATTTCGTGGTGACGGCGACCGATCCGGCCGGGCCGTGGTCGGAGCCGCGGTGGCTGGAAGGCGAGGGCTTCGACCCGTCGCTGTTCTTCGACGACGGGCCGGACGGCGACGGCCGGGCCTGGTTGACGGCCGCCCGTGTGGTGGACGAGGCCGCCGGCCGCACCGAGATCTGGATGCGCGAGTACCTTCCCCGTGAACGGCGCCTCACGGGACCGGAGTACGTGCTGTGGTCGGGAAGCCGTCCGGGCGCCCGCTGGTCGGAGGCCCCGCACCTCTACAAGGTCGACGGCGGCTACGTGCTGATCACCGCCGAGGGCGGCACCGACGTGGACCACAGCGTGGTGGCCGCCCGCGCCGACCGCGTGACCGGCCCGTACGAGGGCGCCCCCGGCAACCCGGTCCTGCCTGCCGTCCCGAAGGGCCCGGTCACCTGCACCGGGCACGCCGACCTCGTGCGGACGCCGGACGGCGACTGGCGGGCCGTCCTCCTGGGCGTCCGACCGGGCTCCGCCATCGGCCGGGAGACCTTCCTCAGCCGCGTCACCTGGCACGACGGCCTGCCGGCCTTCTCCCCCGTCGCCCACGCCGCTCCTTCCCGCCCCGTGCACGAGGACTTCGCCACCCTCTCCGCCGACTGGAACACCCTGCGCACCCCCCGCGCGCCGTTCTGGACCACCGGCGACGGGCTCCGTCTCCGGCTGCGTCCCGAACGCCTCGGCGACCGCACCGACCCGTCCCTCCTGGTCCGCCCCCAGGAACAGCCCGACTGCGACGTGTCGACCGAACTGCGCTTCGCCCCCGCCGGACCGGGCGAGGAGGCCGGCCTCGCCGTGGTCGTCGACGACGACGCGCACCTGCTCCTCCTGCGGACCGCGGAGGGCCTCGCCCTCCGCCGGGGGCCGGACGTCCTGGCCCGCGTCACCGTCCCTCCCGGTCCCGTCCGTCTGGGGGTCCGGATCCGGGGCTTCGGCCACACCTTCGTCCACGCGGCGCCCGACGGCCCCTGGCGGGAACTGGCCACCGTCGAAGCCACCTTCCTCAGACCGCTGTTCACCAGCGTCCAGCTCGGCCTCTACGCCACCTCCCAGGGCCGTCCGTCCGCGAACCAGGCCCATTTCCCGTGGTTCACCCTCACCTATCCCCACCCGCCCTCCGGGGCGGACGACATCGCCGATCCGGAAAGCTGACCCGAGGCATTCATTCCCTGCCGAAATGAGCGGCCCCCGTCGAAAGCATTTCGACGGGGGCCGCTTTTCCGTCACGTCGACGGAATTCCCCGGCTTCGAAACATCTTCGAAACACTTGACATGCTCACGCCGCGTTTCCACACTGATGAACGAGGCGCCGGCAATCCTTTGCCCGTATGTCACGGAACCCGCCTCGCATCAATTCACCTGACGATCCGCAGCCTTTTTCCCGGCGCGGACTTCGTCGTCGCGGCTTCTTTCCGCCACGTTCTCGCCCATCCGTGATTTCCGTCCTGGAGGTCCTCACATGCGTTCCCATTCCACTCCACCGTCCACCGTCCGCCGGAAAGCAGGCGGCCTGGGGGCGGCGCTGATCGTCGGCGCCCTCGGCGCCGCCACCGTGCTCGCGGCGCCGGCCTCGCACGCCGCCGAGAGCACGCTCGGCAGCGCGGCGGCGCAGAGCGGCCGCTACTTCGGCACCGCCATCGCCTCGGGCCGGCTCGGCGACTCGACGTACACGACCATCGCGAACCGCGAGTTCACCATGGTGACGGCCGAGAACGAGATGAAGATCGACGCCACCGAACCGCAGCAGGGCCAGTTCAACTTCACCGCTGGCGACCGCGTCTACAACTGGGCGGTGCAGAACGGCAAGAAGGTGCGCGGGCACACCCTCGCCTGGCACTCCCAGCAGCCCGCCTGGATGCAGAACCTCAGCGGCAGCGCGCTGCGCCAGGCGATGATCAACCACATCAACGGCGTGATGGGCCACTACAAGGGCAAGATCGCCCAGTGGGACGTCGTCAACGAGGCCTTCGCGGACGGCACTTCGGGCGCCCGGCGCGACTCCAACCTGCAGCGCACCGGCAACGACTGGATCGAGGTCGCCTTCCGCACCGCGCGCGCCGCCGACCCGGCCGCCAAGCTCTGCTACAACGACTACAACACCGACAACTGGACGTGGGCCAAGACCCAGGCCGTGTACAACATGGTCAAGGACTTCAAGCAGCGCGGCGTGCCGATCGACTGCGTCGGGTTCCAGTCGCACTTCAACAACGAGAGCGCGTACAACAGCAACTACCGCACCACGCTGCAGAGTTTCGCCGCCCTCGGCGTCGACGTGGCCATCACCGAGCTCGACATCCAGGGCGCCTCGCCCACGACCTACGCCGCCGTGACGAACGACTGCCTGGCCGTCCCGCGCTGCCTGGGCATCACCGTCTGGGGCGTGCGCGACACCGACTCCTGGCGGGCGGACCAGACGCCGCTGCTGTTCAACGGCGACGGCAGCAAGAAGCCCGCCTACACGGCCGTCCTCAACGCCCTCAACTCCGCTTCCCCGGGCCCCTCCCCCACCCCCACTCCGACGCCGACCCCGGGTTCCGGTGCGATCAAGGGAGTCCCCTCGGGCCGTTGCCTGGACGTGCCGGGCAGCAGCACCGCGGACGGCACCCAGGTCCAGCTGTGGGACTGCAACGGCCGCACCAACCAGCAGTGGACGCCCACCGCGTCGGGTGAGCTCCGGGTCTACGGCGACAAGTGCCTGGACGCCGCCGGCACCGCCAACGGTGCCAAGGTGCAGATCTACAGCTGCTGGGGCGGCGACAACCAGAAGTGGCGGCTCAACTCCGACGGCACCATCGTCGGCGTCCAGTCCGGCCTCTGCCTCGACGCGGCCGCCGCCGGCACCTCCAACGGCACGCTGATCCAGCTCTACTCCTGCTGGGGCGGCGACAACCAGCGCTGGACCCGCACCTGACCTGCCGGCAGTGACACCCGCACCATGGAGGGGAGCCAGGACGATCCTGGCTCCCCTCCTCGGTGCGGTCGGGCGGATCAGGGTCGTGCCGACGGATTCGCGCACCGTCAGCCGCCGGCGCCGAACCGCAGGACCGTCCTCGACCGGTACTCCTCGCCGGGGCGCAGCACCGCGGACGGATCACCGGGGCGGTTCGGGGAGTCGGGGAAGTGCTGGGTCTCCAGCGCGATGCCGGCGCCCGCCCGGTAGCGCGTGCCGCTCTTGCCGAGGACCGTTCCGTCGAACTGGCCCGCGGTGTAGACCTGGATGCCGGGCTCCGTGGTCAGCACCTCCATGCGGCGGCCGGTGGCCGGCGCGTGGAGGACCGCGGCCCGGCGGAGGGTCCGGTCGCCGTGCGGACTCAGGACGAAGTTGTGGTCGTACCCGCCGTCCGTGCCGGGGCGGGCCAGGGCCTCGGCGATCCGGAGCGGCCGGCGGAGGTCGAACGCGGTGCCGGCCACGGGGCGGTGGTCCCCGACGGGGATCAGGGCCTCGTCGACGGGCGTGTAGTGGCTGGCGTCGACGGCCAGTTCGTGGTCGAGGACGTCGCCGGTTCCCTCGCCCTCCAGGTTGAAGTAGGCGTGGTTGGTCAGGTTGACGAGGGTGGCCGCGTCGGTGACCGCCGCGTAGGAGAAGGCGAGTTCGTCGTCGCGGCCGATCAGGCAGCTGACGGTGACGTCGAGGTTTCCCGGGAATCCCTGGTCGCCGTCGGGGCTGCGGAGGTGCAGGAGCACACCGGTCCACTCCGGGGTGTGCACGCTTTCGGCTTCCCAGAGCCGGGTGTCGAAGCCGTCGGTTCCGCCGTGCAGGCAGTGGCCGTCCTCCTGGGTGGTCAGCTGGTACGGCGTGCCGTCCAGGGAGAACCGGCCCCGGGCGATGCGGTTGGCGTAGCGGCCGACGGTGGAGCCGAAGTACCGGGCGGCGGTGGCCGTCTGGGCCGGGTCGCGGGGGGCGAGGACGACGTCGGCGGGGTTGCCGTGCCGGTCCGGCACCCACAGCGCGTGGAGGCGGGCACCGCGGGTGTGCACCTCCGCCGTGAGGCCGTCGGGGAAGCCGAAGATCCATCGCTGCCCGGACTCCGTGTCGGGGTGGCAGACCGGCGGGCCTCCGGTGAGGGGAGGGCGGGAGGGCGGGGTCATGGGGTTCCTTGTCCGAGGTCGGGTACTGCCCGGCAAGGGGGCAGGGAGTCCCTGCCCCCTTGCCGGGCGCGGTCGTACGCGCGGGGTCCGGGGGTGTCCTCTCGGATCGGGCCGGAGGTCCTCCTGCCGGGAGGTCATTGCGCCGGGCGGGATCCGCCGAAGAGCCGCTGGAGGAGGATGAAGACGAACAGCAGACCGCCGATGACGATGCGGGTCCACCACGAGCTGAGCGTGCCCTGGAAGCTGATGATGGTCTGGATCAGGCCGAGGACCGTCACGCCGAGCGCGGTGCCCAGGACGAAGCCGGAGCCTCCGGTGAGCAGCGTCCCTCCGATGACGGCGGCCGCGATGGCGTCGAGTTCCATGCCGACGGCGTGCAGGGCGTAGCCGGACAGCATGTAGAAGGTCAGCAGCAGACCGCCGAGGGCGGAGCACAGACCGCTCACGGCGTACACGGCGACCTTGGTGCGTCCCACGGGCAGGCCCATGAGCCGGGCGGAGGACTCGTTGCCGCCCAGGGCGTAGACGGTGCGGCCGAAGCGGGTGTGGTGCAGGACGACGAAGGCGAGCGCCAGCACGACCAGGGCGATGACGACGGCGGGTGAGACGAACAGGCCGCCGGGCAGGAGCACCCGGGTCTGGGCGATCCGCGTGGTCGTCGGGTCGGTGACGGAGATGGACTCGGTGCTGATCATGTAGCACAGGCCGCGGGCGAGGAACATGCCGGCGAGGGTGACGATGAAGGGCTGGATCTCGAAGGTGTGGATCACCCAGCCCATGAGGGCGCCGCCGCCCGCTCCCACCAGCAGGACCAGCGGCACCGCCAGGGCGAGCGGGACGCCGTTCCGCTCCACGAGCCAGGCCGTCAGCATCGTCGACAGGGCCACCATGGAGCCGACGGAGAGGTCGATGCCGCCGGTGAGGACGACGAAGGTCATGCCGATCGCCACGACGAGCAGGAAGCCGTTGTCGATCAGGACGTTGAGCAGGACCTGGGCGGAGAAGAAGCCTTCGTACTGCACGGAGCCGATCGAGAACATCGCGACCAGCAGGGTGGCCGTCACCATGAGCGGCACATGGGCGGCGTGGCGTACCGAGAGCCGCCGGAGCGGCCCGGTGAGGGAGCTGAGGGTGGTGCTCACGGGTGGACCTCCTGCCGTCGGGTTCCCGCGTCGACGGCCGCGGGGGCCGTCGCCGGGGCGGCCGGGCGGCGACGGCGTGAGAGTCGCGCGCGGAACGCGGGCGACTGGACGAGACACACGACGATGACGACCAGGGCCTTGAAGACGAGGGTGGTCTCCGGCGGTACGCCGAGGGTGTAGATGGTGGTCGAGAGGGTCTGGATGATCAGGGCGCCCAGGACCGTCCCGCCGAGGGAGAAACGGCCGCCGGTCAGCGCGGTGCCTCCGATGACGACGGCGAGGATCGCGTCCAGCTCGATCCAGAGGCCGGCGTTGTTGCCGTCGGCGCTGGACACGTTGGAGCTGATCATCAGGCCGGCCACCGCGGCGCACACGGCGCTGACGACGTAGACCGTGACCAGGAGGCCGGCCGCCCGGATGCCGACGAGCCGGCTCGCGACCGGATTGCCGCCCACCGATTCGATGAGCATGCCGAGCGCGGTGCGCCGGGTGACGAGCGAGGCCACGGCGACGAGGGCCGCGGCCAGCAGGACGGCGAAGGGGAGGGTGAGCCAGTAGCCGCCGCCGATCATCTTGTAGGCGCTGCTGGACACGCTGATGATCTGGCCGTCGGTGATCAGCTGGGCCACGCCCCGTCCCGCGACCATGAGGACCAGTGTGGCGACGATGGGCTGGACGCCGAGTCGCGCGACGAGGAGGCCGTTCAGCAGGCCGATCACGGCGGCGACGCCGAGCGCCACGGCGATCGCCGACAGGACGGTGCCGAGGCTCGCCGGGTCCTGCGCGGTGGCGATGTGCTCGCACGCGAGCGCGCCGGCGATGGCCACCGTCGAGCCGACCGAGAGGTCGATGCCGCGGGTCGCGATGACCAGCGTCATGCCGAGCGACACCAGGACGAGCGGGGCGCCGAACTGGAGGATGTCGATCAGGCTGCCGTACAGGTGTCCGTTCTGGACGCGGACGGCGAAGAAATCGTGGGTGAGCGCGACGTTGGCGAGCAGCAGGGCGGCCAGGACGGCGGCGGGCCAGAAGAGGCGGTGTCCGGTGAGCCGCCGGGCGCCGGTGGCCCGGGCCGGGCGTCCGCCGGCGCCGGTGTCGTCAGGTGGTGTCATGAGGTGGCTCCGGTGGCGATGGTGCCCAGGATCCGGTCGGGCGTCAGGGTCGGGTCGTTGGTGAGGGTGGCGACGAGCCGGTGATCGCGCAGGACGCCCACGCGGTGGCTGAGCCGCAGCACTTCCTCGAGTTCGGCGGAGATGTAGAGCACGGCGGTGCCGTCCGCGGCCAGCCGGGTGACCAGTTTCTGGATCTCCGTCTTGGCGCCGATGTCGATGCCCCGGGTGGGTTCGTCCAGGATCAGCAGCTCGGGGTCGGTGATGAGCCACCGCGCGAGCAGGACCTTCTGCTGGTTGCCTCCGCTGAGGTTGCGGACCTGGGCCTCGGGGTCGCCCGGGCGGATGTCGAGGACCTCGGTCCACCGGGCGGCGATCTCGTCCTGCCGGGCGCGGGAGAGGGGTCGGGTCCAGCCGCGTGCGGCCTGCAGGGCGAGCACGATGTTCTCGCGGACCGTGAGTTCGCCGATCAGGCCCTCCGCCCTGCGGTTCTCCGAGCAGAAGGCGATCTTGTGGGCGATCGCGGCGCGCGGCGAGCGCAGGACGGCGCGCTCTCCGTCGATCCGCAGCTCGCCGCCGTCGGCGTGGTCGGCGCCGAAGAGCAGCCGGGCCGCCTCGGTGCGTCCGGAGCCGAGCAGCCCGGCCAGGCCGATCACCTCGCCGCGGTGGATGTCCAGGTCGTACGGCTGGATGGCGCCGGTCCTGGCGAGCCCGCGGGCGCTCAGGAAGGGGGCGTCCGCGGATTCGGGGAGGGCCGCGGTGCCGGTGTGGGAGGTCTCGGCCAGTTCGTCGAGGGTGCTCAGTTCGCTGCCGACCATGCGGTGGACGAGGGTGACGGGGGTCAGTTCGTCGATCCGGTACTCGCCCTCCAGGCGTCCGTTGCGCAGGACGGTCACCCGGTCGCACAGGTCGAAGACCTGGTCGAGGAAGTGGGTGACGAAGAGGATCGCGACGCCCCGGTCGCGCAGCCGGCGCACCAGGGCGAACAGCTGGGCGACCTCGTCCCGGTCGAGGCTGGAGGTGGGCTCGTCGAGGACGAGGACCTTCGCCTTGACGTCCACGGCCCGGACGATCGCGACGAGTTGCTGGACGGCGAGGGAGTGCGCGCGCAGTGGCAGGCGGACGTCGAGGTCGAGTTCCAGCTCGGTGATGAGCCGTGCCGCCCGTTCGTGGAGGGCGGACCAGTGGATCAGGCCCAGGCGGCGGGGTTCACGGCCGATGAGGATGTTCTCGGCGACGGAGAGATTGGGGCACAGGTTCACCTCCTGGTAGACCGTGCTGATTCCGGCGTGCTGTGCTTCCAGGGGTTCGGCGAACCGCTGGGGGTTGCCGTCGACGCAGACCGTTCCCGCGTCGGGCGGGTGGACCCCGGTGAGCACCTTGATGAGGGTCGACTTGCCGGCGCCGTTCTCCCCCATCAGCGCGTGGACCTCGCCCGGGAAGAGGCGCAGGTCCACGCCGTCGAGGGCGACGACGCCGGGGAACGTCTTGCGGATGCCGTGGGCCTGGAGGACCGGCCGGTCGGTGCGGGTGGGTGTGCGGGGGGTGGGTGGGGCTGCCATCCGCCCTCCTCTCCTGAGGGGCCGGGGGCGGCGCGTGGGCCGCCCCCGGATCGGGCGGGCGGTCAGTACTGGCGGCTCGGCAGGGCGGCCGCGGCCTGGTCCTGGGTGAAGACGCCCTCCTTGACCTCGACCCGCTGCGGGACGGTCTGTCCCGCCGCGACCTTCTTGACGAGGTCCATGAGCTGGTCGCCGAGGAGCGGGTTGCACTCGACCACCACGTTGATCTTCTTCTCCTGCATGGCGACGAAGGCGTCCTTGATGCCGTCGACGGAGATCACCTTGATGTCGACGCCCGGCTTCTTGCCGGCCTCCTCGATGGCCTGGATGGCGCCGAGGGCCATGTCGTCGTTGTGGGCGTACAGGACGTCGATGTCCTGGTGGGACTTGAGGAAGGCCTGCATGACCTCCTTGCCCTTGGCCCGGGTGAAGTCCCCGGTCTGGGAGGCGACGATCCTGAACTTGGGGTCGCCCTTGACGGCCTCGGCGAAGCCCGCCTTGCGGTCGTTGGCGGGTGCGGAGCCGGTGGTGCCCTGGAGCTCGACGACGTTGACCGGGGCGGAGGTTCCCTCGTACTCCTTCACGAGCCACTTGCCGGCCTCCTGGCCCTCCTTGACGAAGTCGGAGCCGAGGAAGGTCCGGTAGAGGGAGGTGTCCTGCGAGTCGACGGCGCGGTCGGTGAGGATCACCGGGATGCCGGCGTTCTTGGCCTCCTTCAGGACGGTGTCCCAGCCGGACTCCACCACCGGCGAGAAGGCGATGACGTCGACCTTCTGCTGGATGAAGGTGCGGATGGCCTTGATCTGGTTCTCCTGCTTCTGCTGAGCGTCGGAGAACTTCAGCGTGATGCCGGCCTTCTCGGCCGCCTCGCGCACCGACTTGGTGTTGGCGGTGCGCCAGCCGCTCTCGGCTCCCACCTGGGCGAACCCGAGCACCAGCTTGCCGTCGGAGGAGCCCTTGCCGGGGCCGCCCGCGGTGCCGGTGGGCGCGGGCTCGGTGGTGCAGGCGGTCAGCACACTGCCGGCCAGGGCGGCGGCGGCGATGATGCGGAGGGCTCTGTGGGCCATGGTCGTGGTTCCTCTCGGGACGTGCATCCCCGGCGAACGGCCGGCTGGCGAATGGCTCACATTGTTAGCGCTAACAGAGCTGTTCTCAAGGGTTCTCACAGCCGTTACCCGTTCTTGATACGCAGCGGCGGGCCGATGGAGGGGCACGGGAGGCCCGGAGCATCTCCGCGCGAGGCCGTGCCCCTGAGAGTTGTGAGCGTTAACACTCGTACGCAGAGACCCCGGACCGCGTTCGCGGCGACGGCCCCGCACCAGCCGGGATCAGGCGCTGGCGCGGACGACCAGGCGCGTGGGGAGGATCAGCGGGGTCGGCTCCTGTCCGTCGACGAGCGCGACGAGCATGCGCGCCATCTCCCGCCCGAGGCCCTCGACGGGCTGGTGCACCGTGGTCAGCGGCGGATCGGCGACCCGGGCCGCGGGCAGGTCGTCGAAGCCGATCACGGCGACGTCGGCGGGGACGCGACGGCCGGCCCCGCGCAACGCGCGCAGGGCTCCCGCGCCCATGTTGTCGTTGGCGGCGAACACGCCGTC
Organism: Streptomyces sp. NPDC053541; assembly: GCF_044544705.1. Taxonomy (NCBI): domain Bacteria; kingdom Bacillati; phylum Actinomycetota; class Actinomycetes; order Kitasatosporales; family Streptomycetaceae; genus Streptomyces; species Streptomyces sp. NPDC053541. Next base: position 467,284 of record NZ_JBITXM010000003.1, on the reverse strand, counting down.
CAGGTCCGGATGCCGCGCCGCCAGCGCGGCCATGGCGGCCGCTCCGCTCGACTCGGTGAAGTCGCCGGCCTCCGGTCGACACGGCGCGAGGCCCGCCGCCAGCATGGCGTCCTGGTAACCGCGGTAGCGGGCGCGGCCCACCTCCGTGTCCAGCCGCCCGCAGATCGTCGCGATCCGGGTCCGGCCGCGCGAGATCAGGTACTCGGTCGCCGCGCGCGCCCCTCCCCTGTTGTCGACGTCCACGTACCACCGCGGGTCCAGACCGACCGGGCGTCCGCCGAACACGACGGGAATCTCCGCCTCCTCGGCCGCGCGGGCCAGCGGATCGTCCTCGCGCAGCGCCATCAGCATCACCCCGTCGGCGCCCCTGGAGCGGAGCAGCCGCTCCACGCGCCGGCGCCCCCGGTCGGAGGCGGCCAGACACAGCATCAGGTGCAGGTCGGCCTCCTCCAGGGCCGCCGCGGCCCCCACGATCACCTGGGCGAAGAAGGGATCCGCGAAGATCGACGGGTCCTCCCCCGAGACGACCAGGGCGGCCGCACCGGTCCGGCGGGTCGCCAGCGCGCGGGCGGTCGGGTGGGGAACGTAACCGAGGCGGTGGACGGCCCGCTCGACCGCCTCGCGTTTGGCGCGGCTGACGTGCGGGGCGTTGTTGAGCACGCGGGAGGCCACCGACCGCGACACTCCGGCCAGTTCGGCCACCTCGTCGAGGGTCGACCGCCGTCGCGGCGCGTCTTCGGCCATGCTCGGCCTTTCTGTCGCGGACCGAACGCCCGGAAAACTGGAAGCGCTTCCGGTTTCAGGACTGTAAAGCTTGCTCGTCGTCATGTGAAGTGCGTGTTGACCAGGGTCACTTGACAGGCCCCACCAGGCGTCACACGATACCGGCCACACCTCAAGGCGGCCGAAGCGCGCACGGGGATCGCTTCCAGTGGGAGCGCTTCCACGCCTGAGGGTGCGTCGTACCACCGCACTTCCTCAGTGCGCCGCCCGCCCGGGACGAGAGCGCGCGGCGCCCCCCACCAGGAAACCGAGGTACCGCCATGCGCCGCAGAATCCGCGCCCTCGTCGCAGCCCTCGCCGCGCTGCCGTTGGCGCTCGCCGTCGCGCCGTCCGCGCACGCGGCGGATCCGACCACCATGACCAGCGGGTTCTACGTGGACCCGAATTCGAGCGCGAAGAAGTGGGTCGCCGCCAACCCGGGTGACGGCCGGACGCCCGCCATCGACACCTACCTCGCCAACACCCCCATGGCCCGCTGGTTCGGCTCCTGGAGCGGCACCATCGGCACCGCGACCGGCGCGTACGTCGGGGCCGCGGACGCCTCGGACAAGCTGCCCGTCCTGGTCGCGTACAACATCCACCTCCGCGACTCGTGCGGCGGGCACTCCGGCGGCGGAGCCTCGTCACCGTCCGCCTACGCGACCTGGATCACCCAGTTCGCCGGCGGGGTCGCCCACCGCCCGGCCGTCGTCCTCCTCGAACCCGACTCCCTCGCGGACTACGGCTGCCTGAGCCAGACCCAGATCCGCGAGCGCCAGGGCATGATCAGCGGCGCCGTCGCCGAGTTCAACCGCCAGGCCCCCAACACCTGGGTCTACCTCGACGCCGGCAACCCCGGCTGGATCAGCGCGGCGACGATGGCCCAGCGCCTCCACGAGGCCGGGCTCCGGCAGGCGCACGGCTTCTCCCTCAACATCTCGAACTACTACACCACCGCCCAGAACACCGCCTACGGCAACGCCGTCAACGGCGAACTGGCCGCCCGCTACGGCTACACCAAGCCGTTCGTCGTCGACACCAGCCGCAACGGCAACGGCGCCAACGGCGAGTGGTGCAACGCGGCCGGCCGCCGCATCGGCACGCCCACCCGGCTGGGCGGCGGCGCCGAGATGCTGCTGTGGGTCAAGGCCCCGGGCGAGTCCGACGGCAACTGCGGCGTCGGAACCGGTTCCACGGCCGGCCAGTTCCTCCCGGAGGTCGCCTACAAGATGATCTACGGCTACTGACGTCCGACTCCTGTGGCCCGGAATCCGCCGCCGCGCGATCGGGCCACAGGCGTCCCTCCCGAGCGCACGCGGGCCGGGCGCGGTTTTCCACCGCCGCCGTCACGACCGTTGACGGTGGACGGCGGGCGTCACTACCCTCCGGGCGATGGGAGCGCTCCCATGCGATGCCGTACCGCCCAGGGTCGAGCCTTCCGGGAGCTCGTCCCTCCACCCGCTCGCGCGCCGCCCCCGGTTCGTCCCGCCGACGCCCACGAGATCCGCAGGAGCCGCACATGCCCCCCACCACGAGCTCGTTAGCCGCTCGCCCCCCGCGCCTTACCGCCGCGCTCCTCACGGGCGCGCTCCTCCTCGGCGGCCTCGCGGCCGCCCCCGCCGCCACGGCCTCCCCCGCCGCCGTCGCGGCCACCACCGGCATACGCGTCAACCAGGTCGGCTATCTGCCCGACGGTCCCAAGCGCGCCACCGTCGTCACCACCGTTACGCAGGCGCTCACCTGGCAGCTGCGGAACGCCGCCGGGACCGTGGTGGCCTCCGGCTCGACCACCCCGCACGGGGCCGATACCCCCTCCGGCCAGTCCGTCCAGGTCGCCGACTTCTCCGCGTACCGGGGAACGGGCACCGGCTTCGTCCTCGCGGTGGACGGGAGCGACAGCGTTCCCTTCGACATCCGCGCGGACCTCTACGACACCCTCCGCTCGGACTCCATGGCCTTCTTCCACCACCAGCGCAGCGGCATCGCGATCGACGCCTCGCTGGTCGGCTCCGCCTACGCACGCCCCGCAGGACACCTCGGCGTCGCGCCCAACACGGGCGACGTGGCCGTGCCCTGCCAGGCCACGGTCTGCGACCACACCCAGGACGTCAGGGGCGGCTGGTACGACGCGGGAGACCACGGCAAGTACGTGGTGAACGGCGGCATCTCGACCTGGCTGGTCGTCAACTCCTTCGAGCGGGCGAAGCGGGCGGGCAAGGAGGCCGCGCTCGGCGACTCGACGCTGCGGGTCCCGGAGCGCGGCAACGGCATCCCCGACGTCCTGGACGAGGCCCGCTGGGAGCTGGACTTCCTCATGCGCATGCAGGTGCCCGAGGGCAGGCCGTACGCGGGCATGGCCTTCCACAAGGTCCACGACGCGGCCTGGACCGGCATGCCGCTGCGCCCCGACCAGGACCCGCAGCCCCGCGAGCTGCACCGCCCGTCCACGGCGGCCACCCTCAACCTCGCGGCGACCGCCGCCCAGTGCGCCCGGGTGTTCCGGCCGTACGACTCCGCGTACGCCGACCGGTGCCTGTCGGCCGCCCGCCGGGCCTGGGCCGCGGCGCAGGCCAACCCCGCCCTGTACGCACCGGCCTCGGACAGCACGGGCGGCGGAGCCTACGAGGACAACCGGGTCACCGACGAGTTCTACTGGGCGGCCGCCGAGCTGTACGCGGCGACCGGCGAGGCCGCGTACCGGGACGCGGTCACCTCCTCGCCCTGGCACACCTCCGCAGACGCCCTCGGCCCGTACGGCTTCGGCTGGGCGGACACGGCCGCGCTCGGGCGGCTCACCCTGGCCACCGTCCCCACCGGGCTGCCGGCCACCGACGTGTCCCGCGTCCGCGCCTCGGTGACCGCCGCCGCCGACGCCCTGCTGGCCCGGATGGGCGCCCAGGGCTACGCGGTGCCGGCACCGGCCGACGGCTACTTCTGGGGCTCCAACGGCAACATCGCCGACAACGCGATCGTCCTGGCGGTGGCCGGTGAGCTCACGGGCGAGGCCCGCTACCGCGCCGGCGCCCTGGAGGCGCTGGACTACCTGCTCGGCCGCAACGCCCTCGGTCAGTCGTACGTGACCGGCTACGGCGAGACCTCCGCCCAGAACCAGCACCACCGCTTCTGGGCGCACCAGTTGGACGCCTCGCTGCCCCACCCGCCGGCGGGCTCGCTCGCCGGCGGCGCCAACAGCGGGCTCCAGGACCCGGTGGCGCAGGAGAAGCTGGCCGGCTGCGCGCCCGCCGCCTGCTACGTCGACGACATCGGCTCGTACTCGACGAACGAGGTCGCCGTCAACTGGAACGCCCCGCTGGCCTGGCTCGCCGCGTACGCCGCCGAACGGTCCTCGGGCGGCACCGAACCGCAACCGCCCGCGGCGGCCTGCGCGGTGACGTACACGGTGAACAACGTCTGGAACACCGGCTTCACCGCGACCGTCACCGTCAAGAACACCGGGACGAGCGCCGTGGACGGCTGGCAGCTCGCCTGGACCTACCCGGGCGGCCAGCGCGTGACCAGCGCCTGGAACGCGACCGTCACCCAGAACGGCACCACCGTGACCGCCCGCAACGCCGACTGGAACCGGTCCATCGCTCCCGGCGGGACCGTGGGCTTCGGGGTCCAGGGCTCCCACACGGGAGCGAACCCCGCGCCCACGAGCTTCACCCTGAACGGAAGCGCCTGCGCCTGATCCAGGGCCGGGCCGGCCCCGGTCCGGAGCCCGGGACTCCACGGCAGGCACGGGGAAGGGCCCCGCCCGGTGAGCCGGGGCGGGGCCCTTCCTGTTCGTGGTGTTCGGGTCGGCTATTCCCGAGCGGTGCGGCGACGGCGGGTCCACCACACCAGGGCCGCGCCGGCGGCGGCGACGGCCGCGGCGATGCCGGAGATCAGGCCGACCGGGGTGTCCGATCCGGTGTCGGCGAGGCCGCCGTCCGGGTCCGGGCGGTTCGCCGGAGGGGTCACGCCCCCGTGGCCGGGCTTGGTCGGGTCCGGCCCCGGCGAGGTGGGCGGATCGGTCGGGTGGGTCGGGGCCGGCGTCGGGGTGGGGGTGGGCGTCGGGGTCGGGGTGGGGTTGCCGCCGTCCGTCGGGGCGGTGCCGCTGCCGCCCAGGAAGGCGGTGTCGCTGTCGCGGGCGGAGGTCTCCGCGCGCACGGAGTCCTTCGTCGTGCGGGGCAGTTCACGGTGCTGGGCGGTGAACTCGATGCCCGTGATGTTCCGCTGGGGAACCTTCGCGAAGTCGACGCCGCCGACGAAGAAGGTGTAGATCCGGCCGTCGCCGAGCGGCCACTCGTAGGTGAAGTCGCCCTCGGTGAACGACTTCACCATCTCCCGCCACACGGTCCGCTTGTCCCAGTGGGCGTTCTCGCCGCGCAGCGGCCACCGCTTCACGTCGTTGCTGTTGATGATGGGACGGAAGTCGGTGGCCTTCTTCGCGTCCTGCCGGCGGATCCACTCGGCCGCGACCCGCGACTTGTAGACGCGGCGCAGGTCCGCGTACTTCGGGTCGGTGTTGATCTGCTTCTCGACGTGCGGGACGAGGTACTGGGTGATCAGCCGGTGTCCGCGGTCCTTCTCCTCCTTGCTGAGCCGCTTCGAGCAGTCCTCTCCGGGTACGGGGGTGGTGAAGTCCATCGCCGCGTGGTGGACCTCCAGCGGGGCGTCGAGGATGTAGATCCCGCCGTCCTGCTCGCGGACCTTGGCCCGGCCGGGGACGATCCAGTTGCGTCCGGATCCCCAGCACGGCACCCCGTCGACCTTGGGGGCGGCGGCCAGGAACTCCTTGCCCGGGGACTTCTTGGGGTCCATGGCGCGGGAGAAGTCCCGCTTCATCTCCATGTCGGCCACGAGGAGGACCCGGCCGGCGTCGGTCTCGCCGAAGGCCTTGTCCATGATGGTGTCGGGCTGGTCCGGGTTGAGGTTGACCCACTGCCGGTCCGGGGTGAGCGCCAGCCAGGTGAACAGGGCGTCGGAGGCGAGCTCGATCTTCGCCTGGCCGCCCCAGCCCGGGTTCTCGTCCTCGTCGGGCAGCAGGTCGGCCTTCAGCGAGTAGTCCAGGGCCTTGCCCTTGACCGGGTTGCCGACGTACTGGAGCTCCAGGGTGGAGAAGTCCACCCCGCCGGGGCCCCTGCCGAGCGCCGAGCGCGAGTTGTTCGCCAGGTAGTCGTTCTGCAACTGCCGGGCCTGGGCCGGGTTCTGTCCCGATCCGTAGGCCAGCGAGGCGCCCGGGCCCTGGGTGCCGCGGTTGGGCAGCGGGTTGAACACGTTGTAGGTCTTGGTGTACTTCGTCTCCGGCCACAGGCCCTTCGCGGTCGCCCGGCGCTCCGCGATCCGGATCGGGTTGTTCGCCGTCCCGCGTTCCGTCCGCAGCCTTTCGTTCTCGGCCTTGTAGTCGCGCAGGGTGGCCCCGTTCGGCTTCTCCGAGGTGAACATCGTCAGCCGGTGCCGGGTGAAGTCGTACTTCGCGTCCTTGTGCCGCAGGATGATCCGGTCGGCCCGGAGCTGGGACGGCTTGCGCTTGCCGTCGGACTTGAACTCCCCCAGCTCGCCGGTCCGCTGGTTGTAGGAGTCGTACCGCCGCGAGGCGATCTTGTTCCCGTTCTTGTCGAAGATCTCGATCGTGACCTCGCACAGCCAGTCGGGGCCGACCATGTTGAAGTCCTGGACCGCCTTGACCTCGAACACGCCTCCCTTCTGCTTGCTGACCTGCGCGCTGATCAGGTTGACCTTCCAGCTCGCGAACGGCTTGGGCTTGTTCGAGGTGTTCCGGTGCCGCTGGTAGCGGGAGTAGATCGCCTTGCGCATGTCCTCCGGGTTCCTGGAGGACGCGTACGCCTTGTCCCACTTGTCGATGTCCGCGTCGGTGCCGGTGACCTGTGCCAGGTCGGCGGGGGTGGGCGCGGGGACGTTCTCGAAGCCCTTGAACGAGTTGTTGTAGTAGTACTCCTCGTCCGGCCCGGACTTCGTCCAGTGGTGCTCGCCCGTCGGCGCACCGGAGTTGTTCGGCGTGCGCGGGAAGGTCTTCTTCAGGTGCGTCTGGTCGCACCGCTTGCCGCCGGTGATCTTCGCGTAGTCCCCCGGCGCGGCCGCCGCCACGGACGGCAGGCCGAGCAGCAGCACCGCCGTGGAGGAGACGACCGCCAGCGCGGTGCTCAGGCGCCTTCTCAGGCGCCGTCGTATGGATGTGCTCACGTGGTGTGTCCCTGGTCGTGGGGGCCACGGGACTCGAGAGTGCGTGGACAGGCCGGACATGGGGCCCCCGTAGCGTGCCCGCTCCTGCCGACCCACCACCCTAGAGGCCGTCAACCTCCTGAGTACAAGCGGTTGTTGACGTGGCGTGTGGTGACTCCGCGAAGATCCTGCGGGGAGGTCCTGCGGGGACGGCGGCGCGATTCGGTAGGTTCTGGCCATGACCACTCCTCCCGCCCGATACGACGCCACTCGCCACCCCGACCTCCTGGTCTGGCTCGCCGAACGCCGGGACGCCTTCGAGAGCTGGGCCCGGGACGCCGGCGGCGTCGACCGGTTCGACTTCTCCGACGCGTCCCTCGACGCCTTGGAGAACCTCGTCAAGGAGAGGTTCGCCGCCCCGGAGGAGATCACCGCGCAGCGCCGCTCCCCCTTCGTCCAGGGTGCCGTGTGGTACATCGGCGAGACGCTGTGCCGGCGGCGCGCGGGCTGGGTGTGGAGCTTCGAACCGGACGTCGACTTCGGCCTGCTCCCGGTGTTCTATCCCGCGGTCCCGGACCCCGCGCTCCTCGACACGCCCTGCGTCGGCGCACCCGGCGCCGAGCCGGGCGAGCACTGGTACCCCCTGAACACGCTGCGCCGACTCCTCACCACCGAGGACGAGTTCGGCGACCCGGTCGACGAGCGGCTCGTGGGCATGGTCGACGGCTGGTATGAGGGGGACGACGAGGAGGAGGACCGGGCGGACGACGAGGCGTAGCCGGCGGCGGGGCGGGGGCGGGTCGGTCGCCGGTCATTTCGCCGATGTCTTTCTCCGTCGGTGCTCCGACAGTGGCGGGGCCGGTCCACACCGGCGCGCCGGCCGGCTCCCGGCCGGCGTCGCGCAGCCCACGCCCTGACGGCACACGACACGAGAGGACGACTCCGTCGTGAAACGACACATCGCGGCCGCCGCAGCCCTGTCATCCCTGGCCTTCCTGGCCGCGCCCTCCGCCACCGCCACCACCGCGACCGCCGCGGACAATCCGTACGAGCGCGGTCCCGCGCCCACCACGGCCTCCATCGAGGCGGTGCGCGGGCCCTACGCGGTCTCCCAGACCAGCGTCTCCTCCCTCGCGGTCACCGGGTTCGGCGGCGGCACCATCACCTACCCGACCTCCACGAGCGACGGCACGTTCGGCGCCGTGGTGATCTCCCCCGGCTTCACCGCGTACGAGTCCTCGATCGCCTGGCTCGGGCCGCGGCTCGCCTCGCAGGGCTTCGTCGTCTTCACGATCGACACCCTCACCACGCTGGACCAGCCCGACAGCCGGGGCCGTCAGCTCCTCGCGGCGCTCGACTACCTGACGCAGCGCAGCTCGGTGCGGGGCCGCGTCGACGCCTCGCGGCTCGGCGTCATGGGGCACTCGATGGGCGGCGGAGGCACCCTGGAGGCGGCGAAGAGCCGGCCCTCGCTCAAGGCCGCCATCCCGCTGACCGGCTGGAACACCGACAAGACCTGGCCCGAGATCAGCACCCCGACCCTGGTCGTGGGCGCCGACGGTGACACGATCGCCCCGGTCGCCACCCACTCCGAGCCGTTCTACGAGACCCTGCCGGGCTCGCTGGACAAGGCCTACCTGGAGCTCAACGGGGCCACCCACTTCACCCCGAACAGCCCCGACACGACGATCGCGAAGTACAGCATCTCCTGGCTGAAGCGGTTCATCGACGACGACACCCGCTACGAGCAGTTCCTCTGCCCGCTGCCGCGGCCGAGCCTGACGATCGAGGAGTACCGGGGCACCTGCCCGCACGGCTCCTGACGCTGCCGGCGGGCGCGCCCGCGCGCCCGCTCCCTCTCCCGTCTCCCTCCTCTCCCCTCGTCCCCGCCCTTTCCACGGCCCCTACCGGCCAGTACGGTGACGGCGTGAGAGGAGCGCCGAGGGTCGCCGCTGCTCCGCGGCTGTACGACCGCACCCGCGAACTCGCCGCCGTGGCGGCGCTGTCGGCACGGGCCGCCGAGGGGGCGGGCGGCGTCCTGCTGCTCACCGGGGGCCCGGGCACCGGCCGGACCGCGCTGCTCGACCGGGCGGTACGGGACGCCCGGATCCGGGCCCTCCGGGTGGCCGCGCCCGGCGGCAACCGGGTTCCCTGGAGCGGGGTGCGCGCCCTCCTGGCCGCCCTCGCCCCCTCCCCGTCGGCGGCCCGCCGTGCCCTGAGGGCGGCCAAGGGTCCGGGCGGGGTGCCCGGCGCGCTGGCGGCGCTGTGTCCCGGCGAGCCGCTGCTGCTCTGTCTGGACGACCACCACCTGTGGGACGCCCATTCCCGCACCGCGCTCGACGCGGCCTGGCGTGCGCGCACCGGGCCGTGGGCGTGGGTCGTCTCGTTCGCGGCCTATCACCGGGCCCCCGGCGTGCCGGGGGCCCGGCTGCTGTCCCTGGGACGGCTGAGCCGCGCGGGTGCGCGGGGCCTGCTCGACGACGTGTGCCGGGCGCCGCTGACGGAGTCGTTCCGCACGCGGCTGCTCGACGAGGCGGCGGGCCATCCCGGTGTCCTGGTCGCGGCGGCCGCCCGCCTCTCCGCCGAGCCGCGACACGGAGCCGGCGCGGACCGGTCCTCGGGTCCGGTCATCGACGACGCCTCGCTGGCCGAGGTGTACCGGGGGCTCCTCGACTCCCTGCCGGCCGAGTGCGGCCGGGTGCTGACGCTGGTGGCCGTCGCCGGGGAGCCGCCTCCCGGCACCGGGAGGCCCGGCACGGTGCGCCCGGTCGACGCGGACGCCGTCCTGGCGGTGGCCCGCGCCGTGCGCGCCTCGTCCGAGGCGCTGGACCGGCTGGTCTCCGACGGGCTCCTGCGCGGAAGCCGCGAGGCGCTCCGGTTCGACGACCCGCTCCTGCGACGCGCGGTCCTCGGGGCTCTGCCGCCGTCCCGGCGGCGGGAGTTGGCCGCCCTCTTCGCCGCTCCCGACACGGACGGGTCGGCCGGCGGGAGCGGGCCGGCCGGGACCGTACGGGTTCCGGAAGGCGGGCCCGGCCTGCCCGACGTGGTACGGGGTCGGGCCGAGCTCGCGCGCGGGCGGGCCGGGCTGGGCGACGGGCCGGTCGGGGACGCCCACCAGGCGCTGCTCCTGGCCGCCGGGCTGCTGCGCGAGGCGGCGCCCGAGGAGGCCGCGGAGGCGCGGTTCCTCGCCATGGAGGCGGCCTGGGCCGCCGGCGACCCGGAGGCCTGCGCCGTCGCTCTCGGCGGAGCCGACGACCCGGGCGCCGGTGCCGACTCCGGTGCCGGTTCCGACGCGGGGGAACGGGACTTCCGGGACGGCATGGGCGCCGCGCTCGCGGTGCGCCTGGAGGAGGCGCGCGCGCCGCTGGCCCGGGTGGTGGCCCGCGACGGCGCCTCCGAGGAGCCGCGCCGCCTGCTGCGCGCGGGCGCCGCCGCCCTGGTCCTGGGGGACGCTCCCGCCGCCGTACGCGTCCATGCCCGCGCCCTGGCCACGATCCGCGCCACCGGCGGGAGCGCGCTGCTGCCCCGGGTCCTCGAGCACCTGGCCTACGCCGAGTTGCGGGCCGGGCAGCACGAGCGCGCCGCCGCGCACGCCCGGGAGGGGCTCCGTGCGGCGGAGTCCGCGGGGCAGCGCAACGCGGCCGCGCACCAGCACGCGGTGCTCGCCCTGGCCGCCTCCGTCCGGGGCGACGCGCCGGCCGTGGTCGAGCACGCGGACCGGGCGCTCGGCACGGCCCGGGCGCACGGTCTCGTCCAGGCGACGACGCTCGCCGAGTGGGCGATCGCCCGGGCCGAACTGGCGGGCGGGCTCGCCGCGCAGGCCGCGGCACGGCTCGCTCCCCTGGTCGGCGCGGGGCCGCGCGGTGGGCACTTCGCCCTGCGGATGCTCGTCGTGCCCTGCTTCGTGGAGGCCGCCTGCGCGGCGGGCCGGGAGGCCGAGGCCGGCCCGGCGGCCGAGGAGTTCGCGGTCTGGGCCCGGCTCGGCCTGGACCCCCAGGCGCCCGCCCAACTGGCCCGCTGCCGGGCGCTCCTTGCCGGTGGCGGCGACCCGGCGGACTGGTACCGGGAGGCGGTGCGGCAGCACGAGGAGAGCGGCAACGACTTCGAGCGGGCCCGGACCCTCCTCGCGTACGGGAAGTGGCTGCGCCGGCGCAGGCGTCTGGTCGAGGCGCGGGGGCCGCTCAGCGACGCGCTCGTCACCTTCGAGCGTGCGGCGGCCGGGGTGTGGGCCGACCAGGCGCGGGCCGAGCTGCGGGCGACCGGCGGGGCGGTGGGCCGCCCGGCGGTGCCGGGTGCGGTGGGTGAGCTGACCCCTCAGCAGCTGCGCATCGCCGGGCTGGTGGCGGCGGGGGCGACGAACCACGAGATCGCCGGCCGGCTGTCGCTGAGCCCCCGCACGGTCGACCACCACCTGCGGAACGTCTTCGCCCGGCTGGGGGTCCGCTCCCGCGTGGAACTGTCGGGTCTGCTGTCCCGTACGACGGGGGACGGCCGCCGCGCCGACCGGTGAGCGGCGCCCGGGGCATGGGGCGTCTCAGCCCGCGGCCGTCAGGCGGAAGGCGTCGAGGGCCAGCGTCATCTCGGTGAGGTCCCTCGGCCGGGAGAGGGACCGGGACGTCAGCTGCTCCAGGCGGCGCAGCCGGTTGAAGACGGTGTTGCGGTGGCAGTAGAGGCGCGCCGCCGCCCGGCCCGCCGAGCCCTCGCACTCCAGCCAGACGTCCAGGGTCTCCAGCAGGATCGCCCGGTCGGCCGGGTCCAGTTCCAGCAGTCCGCCCAGGACGTCCGTCACCAGCAGACCGGCCAGTTCGGGTTGTCCGACGACCAGGGCGCCGGCCATCCGGCGGTCCAGCCGGACGACCTGCCGTGAGCCCGGCGGGCTGGTCCGCAGCGCCAGCTCGGCGAGCCGGCGGGCCCGTCCCAGCTCCGCGAGGCCCGTCACCACCGGGCTGATCCCGCCGGGTCCCGGGCAGCGTCCTTCGAGCAGTTCGGACAGCGCGTCCAGGCCGATGCCCTCGGCAAGGGACACGACCCCGATCTCGCAGTCCGCGCCCATCCGCCACAGGAACCGCGCGCCCGCCCCCTGCACCCGACGGTGGAAGGGCTCGGGCGCCTCCCTCCGGTCGTGCCGCAGCACCACCACCGCGTACCGGCCGTGCTCGGGCAGGTCGAGACCGGCCGCCGCACGCGCGGTCAGCTCGGGCGCGCACTCGCCCTGGAGCAGGGCGTCGAGGAGGGCCTGGAGCTGCTCGTCGGTGCGCCGCCGCAGCTCGCGTTCCGTCGCGCGGTACGCCTCCGAGGCGGTGTCCGCCTGCGCGTCCACCGCCTGCCAGACCATGGTCGCCGACTGGGTCAGCACGGCCAGGCGGGACGGAACGGCCGCCGCGTCCTCGACCAGCGCCTCCCACACCAGATGACCGGCGTGCCGGTAGGCGTGCACCACCAGGTCCAGCGGCATCCCCTGCTCGGCGCGCCGCCGCCCCAGCTCGTCGGCGTGTTCCAGGTCCCGGCGCGGGGAGTCGCGCGGTGCGGAGATCATCTCGATCCCGATCCGCAGGGCCTCGTGGGCCTCGCTCCAGTGCTGGTCGTACGGCACGATCCGGCCGTACGCCGGTTCGTACGCGTGCAGTTCCCTCAGGTGCTCGTCCACCAGCTCGGGCAGCCGCTCCAGAAGCGCCGTGCACGCCTCGGCCAGCAGCTTCCAGTCCTCGCCGGTGCGTGGTCTGCGCCGTCCCATGCCGGGAGGATGCCACCCGCTCCGGCTTCCCGACAGGCCCCTGACACGCGGTGTTGTGCGCGTGCACAACCCGTACCGGCGCCCGCTGGTCACCGGCAGCGTTTCGGCCGCCGCACGTGGACGGGCGGCCGGCGCGGTGCTGGGGTGATCGCCACCGAACGGGCCACGAAAGGGGAACCATGGGAGGGACCGGACTGGCCCTCGAGGTCAGCGACCTGTCGGCCGGGTACGGGCCGGTGCGCGCCCTGAGGGGGGTGTCGCTCACCGTGCCGGAGGGCGCCGTCGTCACCGTGCTCGGCGGCAACGGCGCGGGGAAGTCCACGCTGCTGCGGGCCGTCTCGCGCACGCTGTCGTTCCACGGCGGCGCCGTGACCTCCGGCAGCGTCTCCTTCGGCGGGCGGCAGGTCGGCGCGCTGGCGCCGGACCGGGTCGTCGCCGCCGGGATCTCCCAGGTGCCGGAGGGGCGGCAGGTGTTCGCCCGGATGAGCGTGGAGGACAACCTGCGGGCCGGGGCGCTCGGCGCGCGGGGCGACCGGAGGGCGCGGGCGGCGGCGCTGCGCCGGGTCCACGAGCTCTTCCCCGTCCTCGCCGACCGCGCCCATCAGCGCGCCGGGCTGCTGTCCGGGGGTGAACAGCAGATGCTGGCCGTCGGGCGCGCCCTGATGGCGGAGCCGAGGCTGCTCCTCCTCGACGAGCCCTCGCTGGGCCTGGCCCCGCTCATGGCGGTCCGGATCGCCGAGACGATCCGCGAGATCAACGCGCAGGGGACCGCCGTCCTGCTCGTCGAGCAGAACGCGGCGCTCGCGCTGCGGCTCGCCGACCGGGCGTACGTCCTGGAGGTCGGCGAGGTCACGCTCTCGGGTCCGGCGGCGGAACTCGCCGCCTCCGACGAGGTGCGGCGGCGCTATCTGGGCGTCGTCGACGAGACCGCGGCGGGGGACGTGCCGGATGCGTCCGGCGGCCCGGACGCCACCGGCGCGCGTCCCGTGCTGGCCCGCTGGGAGGGGGTCGGATGAGCGAGCCCGTGTCGCGGGGCCCGGAGGGAGCCGGGCCCGCCCCGGCGGCCGTCCCGGCTCCGGCTGCCGTCCCCGCCCCGGCGGCCGTCCCGGCCCTCGACGTCCGTGACCTCACCGTGCGCTTCGCCGGGCTGACCGCGCTCGACGGGGTCTCGTTCACCGTCCGCCCCGGCACCGTGCACGCCCTCATCGGCCCCAACGGAGCCGGCAAGTCGACCTGCTTCAACGTGCTCTCCGGCGTCTACCGGGCGGCCTCGGGAAGCGTCCGGTTCGGCCCGCACGAACTCACCTCGCTGCCTCCGCACCGGATCGCCGGCCTGGGCGTCGCCCGCATCTTCCAGAACCTCGCGCTGCCGCCCCGCGCCACCGTCGAGGACAGCCTGATGCTCGGCCGTCACCGGCTGACCCGCACCGGCTTCCTCGCCGCCGGGCTGCGGCTGCCGTCCGCCGCCCGCGAGGAGGCCCGCCACCGCGCCCGGGTCCGGGAGATCGCCGCCTTCGTCGGCCTGGAGCGGCAGCTCGCCCAGCCCGCCGGATCGCTGCCGTACGGGCAGCAGAAGCTCGCCGAACTGGCCCGCGCGCTCTGCATGGAGCCGCGGCTGCTGCTCCTCGACGAGCCGGTGGCCGGGATGACCGCCGACGAGCGCCGGCGCACGGCCGCCGTCATCGCCGGGGTGCGCGACAGCCTCGGGATCTCCATCGTCCTGGTCGAGCACGACATGGGCGTGGTGATGCGGCTGGCCGACTCCGTCACCGTCCTCGACTTCGGCCGCCGGATCGCCGACGGCGCCCCCGGCGACGTCCAGAACGACCCCGCGGTCGTCCGCGCCTACCTCGGAGAGGAGACCTCCGGGTGACCACCTTCGTCGAACTCCTGCTCAACGGCGTCTCACTGGGATCCGTCTACGCCCTCATCGCCCTCGGCTTCGTGGTGATCTTCCGTGCCACCGAGGTCGTCAACTTCGCCCACGCCTCGCTGCTGCTGGCGGGCGGCTACGTGACCGCCGTGCTGCACGGGAGCATCGGCTTCTGGCCGGCGCTGCTGGCCGGGATCGGCGGCGCGGCCCTGGTCGGCGCGGCCGTCGAGTTCCTCGTCATGCGCCGCTACCGGGGCTCCGACCAGAGCGTCCTCGCCATCGTCACGATCGGCGTCGACATCCTGCTGGCCACCGAACTGACCCGGCGCATCGGCACCGACATCCTGTCGCCGGGCGACCCGTGGGGCGACGCCGTCGTCACCGTCGGGCCGGTGACCCTCGCGCAGACCCGCATCGCGGCCTTCCTCACCGCGGGACTGCTCATCACGGCCTTCCTGCTCGCCTTCCGGCACACCTCCTGGGGCGTCGCCATGCGCGCCGCGGCCGAGAACCGGGAGACGGCCGCCCTGATGGGCATCCGGCTCGGCCGGGTCTCGCTCGGCGCGTGGGCGGTGGCCGGCGGCCTCGCGGCGGTCGCCGCGCTCTTCCTCACCGTCTTCCCGACGCCGGGCCTGGAACGGACCACGTCCCTCGCCGCGATGAAGGCCTTCCCGGCCGCCATCCTCGGCGGCCTCGACTCCACGACCGGCGCCCTCGTCGGCGGCCTCCTCGTGGGGGTCACCGAGTCGCTCGCCACCGGCTACCAGGGCGATCTGACCTTCCTGGGGCGCGGCATCGGCGACCTCGCCCCGTACCTGGTGATGGTCGCGGTGCTGCTGCTGCGCCCCGCCGGGCTCTTCGGCACGAAGGAGCTGTCCCGTGTCTGACGCGCTTCCCCGCCGTGGCGCGGCCGTCCTCGCCCGGCCCCGGTTGTACGGGTGGGCCGCCGCCGGGCTCGTGCTCGCCGCCGTGCCGTTCTACCTGGACCGGTTCTGGCTCCAGGCCGGGCTGTTCGCGATGGCGGCGGCGATCGGCGCCATCGGCATCAACCTGCTGACCGGGGCCACCGGGCAGCTGTCGATGGGGCACGCCTTCTTCCTCGCCGTCGGCGCGTACGGCTACTGCGCCCTCGCCGGGGACGGCTCGGACGGGCTCGTCGGACTCGGTCTGCCCGGCTGGCTCGCCGCCGTCCTCGCCGTGGCCCTGGCGGGCGCGGCCGGCGGGGTCTTCAGCCCCATCGCCGGCCGGCTGCGGGGCGCCTACCTCGGCATCGCGACCCTCGCGCTGATCTTCGTCGGTCAGCACGTGCTGTTCAACGCGCACGGCCTCACCGGTGGTTTCAACGGGCGTGCCGTGCCCCCGCTGCACCTGTTCGGGGTCGCCTTCGACGACAGCGAACTGCTGGTCGCCCAGGTGCCGTTCGGTGCCGCCGAGAAGCTCTGGTACCTGGGTCTCGTCCTCCTGCTCGCGGGCGTCCTGTTCGCCCGCGGCGTCCTCGGCGGCCGCCCGGGCCGGGCCATGAACGCGATCCGGGACCACCGGATCGCCGCCGGTGTGATGGGCGTCCCGGTGGCCCGCTTCCGCGCCGCCGTCTTCGTCCTGTCGTCGATGTACGCGGGACTGGCGGGGGTGCTGCTCGCGCTGGTCTTCCAGCGGACCGTGCCGGAGTACTTCGGCATGATGCTCTCCCTCGAATACCTGGCCATGATCGTCATCGGCGGTCTCGGCTCGGTCGCCGGAGCGGTGGTGGGCGGCGTCTTCGTCTCCCTGCTGCCGCAGCTGCTCAACCGGTACAGCGACGCGCTGCCCCTGGTGTCCGCCCCCGGCACGGGCGGGATCGCACCGGGGGAGGCCGCCCGCTACCTCTACGGCGCCGCCGTCGTCGCGGTGGTGCTCTTCCTGCCCGGCGGGCTGGTCCGGCTCGCCGCCCGGCCCCGCGGGCGCAACGCCCGACCCTCGCACTCCTCTGGGGAGGAACGATGACCCACCGACGCCAGGCCCCGAGAACGACGGCCCTCACGCTCGCCGCCGCCCTCGTGGTGCTGACCGCCGCCGGCTGCAGCTCCAAGGCGAAGTCCGCCGACGGGGCGAACACCGGGGCGGACGGGGTGAAGTCCGGTACGGGCGTCACCGCGAAGACGATCGCGGTCGGTGCGCTCACCGACATGACGGGCGTGTACGCCACCCTCGGCAAGAGCGTCACCCAGGCGCAGCAGCTGTACGTGAAGCAGGTCAACGCGGCCGGCGGGATCTGCGGCCGGCAGCTGGAGCTGACCGTCCGTGACCACGGGTACGACCCGCAGAAGGCGCTGTCCGCGTACACCGAGCTGGAGCCGAAGGTCGCCGGTTACATGCAGTTCATCGGTTCGCCGTTCGTGGCGGCCGTGAAGCAGCGCGTGGACGGCCGGGACAAGGGGCTGGTGCTGCCGCAGGCCTGGTCGGCCTCGCTGCTGGGCTCCCCGTACATCCGCGTCCTCGGCTCCACGTACGACATCGAGACCATCAACGCCGTCGACTTCCTGGTGAAGGAGAAGGGGCTGAAGGCGGGTGACAAGCTGGGCCACGTCTACTTCGAGGGCGACTACGGGGAGAACGCGCTGGCCGGGTCGAAGTACGCGGCCGGGAAGGCGGGGCTCACGGTCGTGGAGCAGAAGATCAAGCCCACCGACAACGACATGTCGGCGCAGGTGGCGGCGCTGAAGCAGGCGGGTGTGAAGGCGGTCGTGGTCAGCGCGGGCCCGCGGCAGGCGGCCTCGCTGGTCGGGGTCGCGGCGGCGGCGAGGTTCCTGGTGCCGGTCATCGGCAACAACTCGGCGTTCGCGCCGCAGCTCCTGGCCACCCAGGCCGGTCCCGCGCTGGAGAAGATGTACTGGTTCGCCTCGCCGAGCCTGCCGATCGGCGCCGACACGCCGGCCGCGAAGAAGCTGGTCGCCGACTACCGGGCCGCGTACCCGAACGACGGCCTGGACAACGGCGTCGTGGCCGGCTGGACGGCGGCCTCCGTCTACGGGGAGGCGCTGAAGCGGGCGTGCGACGCCAAGGACCTCAGCCGGGAGGGCATCGACAAGGCGCTGCTGACGATCGACGCGTACGACGCGGGGTTCGGGACGCACGACTTCAGTGACCCGAAGGCGCCGTCCTCGCGCGAGTCCGTGATCCTCCAGCCGGACAAGGCCGTCCCGGGCGGCATGCGGACCGTCCGCACCCCCTTCGTCTCCGAGGCGGCGAAGGCCTTCACCCCGAAGGCCGGCTGAGCCCCGGCCGGCCT
Organism: Streptomyces sp. NPDC053541; assembly: GCF_044544705.1. Classification (NCBI taxonomy): domain Bacteria; kingdom Bacillati; phylum Actinomycetota; class Actinomycetes; order Kitasatosporales; family Streptomycetaceae; genus Streptomyces; species Streptomyces sp. NPDC053541. Next base: position 449,479 of record NZ_JBITXM010000003.1, on the reverse strand, counting down.
GGTCCTGGCCCACCGGCCGGGTCAGGCGGGGTGGCCGGGGTCGAGGTCCCGCAGCTGCCGGTAGCGCAGCAGTGGGGGCGGCGGGTCCCCGTGCGGTGGGCAGACCGCCACGGGGGCCAGGAGGAAGCCCACGTGGTCGCCGCCCTCGACGTGTCCGACGATCCTGCCGGTGAACCACGTGGAGAGCGGGTCCAGGACCGGGCCGCCCGCCTCGCCGGGGCGCCAGCGGACCCGGGCGAACTTGTCCACCCGGTCGCCCGTCTCCTCGCCGAAGAGCTCCGCCACGGCCCGGTCGCCCTGGTGGAGCAGGTGCACGGTGAGGTGCTCGGCCTCCCGCGCGAGGCGATAGGTGCGATTGGCGGTCGACAGCCAGACGCAGAACCTCGGCGGGTCGATGGAGCACTGGGAGGCGAAGCCCACGAGGCAGCCCGCCCGTTGCCCGCCGGCCGTGGCCGTGACCACGTACATGGGGCCGTCGAGCTCGTCGGTGAAGGGGTCCAGCAGGGTCACGGCGTCTCTCCTCGTCGCGTGGGCGGTCAGGCCGCGGGGACCGCGCGCTGGAGGGCGGTGAGGACCCGGTCGAGGGCGTCGGGGCTGTGCGGGTCGGTCAGGTTGGCCCAGAGCTTGAACATGAACCGCTGGGTCGCGGGCCGCCGCAGGCTGTGGGTGGCGACGAGCCGCATGACCCGGGGGTGGCTCAGCGCGCGGACGACCAGCCGCCCCACCGTGAAGTAGCGTCCGTACGCCTCGCGGACGGCCTCGGGATAGCGCAGCAGCACCTGTTCGCGGGCGTGCTCGGTGGGGGCGGCGAGGGCGCGCGTCACGACGTCGGCCGCGAGGCGGCCCGATTCCATCGCGTAGTCGATGCCCTCGCCGCTGAGCGGGTTGATCATGCCGCCGGCGTCTCCGGTCAGGAGCAGCCCGCGGGTGTACTGCGGGCGCCGGTTGAGCCCGGCGGGGAGCGGGGCGCCGCGCAGCGGGCCGGTGGCGTGCTCCTCGTCGAAGTGCCAGTCGGCGGGCAGCCGCGCGGTCCACTCGCGGAACAGCTGCCGGTGGTCGACGGCGGGCCGGCGGCCGATGTGGAAGGTGCCGAGGCCGACGTTGAAGGCGCCGTCGCCGACGGGGAAGATCCATCCGTAGCCGAAGGGCATCGCGGACCGCCCGCGCCGGTCGGGGGCCTCCAGGTCGATCCAGGCCTCCAGGTGGTCCCGGTTGCGGTGCGGTGCCGTGTAATAGCGGCGCACGGCCACGCCCATGGGCCGGTCGGTCCGCTGGTGCAGGCCGAGGGCGACGGCGAGCCGGCCCGAGGCGCCGTCGGCGGCGATCACCACCGGTGCCCGGAAGGCGAGGCGGCTGCCGTCCCGCTGCGCGAGGACCCCGAGGACGCGGTCGCCGCCGGGGGCGAAGAGCGGCTCGGTGACCCTGGTTCCCTCGAACAGGCGCGCGCCGGCGGCCACGGCCCGCCGGGCGAGCAGCCGGTCGAAGTCGTGCCGGGTCCGCACCAGCCCGTAGTCGGGGAAGCCCGAGACCTCCGGCCAGGGCATGTCCACCGTCATGCCGGTGCCGTGCACCCGCAGGCCGCGGGTCCTCACCCAGCCGTCGCCCTCGCAGTCGAGGCCCATGCCGAGGAGTTCCCGCACGGCACGGGGGGTGAGGCCGTCGCCGCAGATCTTGTCGCGGGGGAAGGTGGCCTTCTCCAGGAGCAGGACGTCGTGCCCGGCCCGGGCCAGGTGGTGGGCGGCGCTGCAGCCGGCGGGTCCTGCGCCGACGACGACGACATCCGCCGACTCGTGAGGGTGGGGGGACGGGTCCATGGGGGCTGCCTCGCTCAGGGGTCGGGACGGGGACGAGGTCCATCCGTACCCACGCGCGGGGATTTCGTTCGCCTCACCCACCCCGAATACCACCCGATATCCGTTATCACCTCTTCTCTGACGTGAAGCAGGTCACTCTCCGTAGGGCATTGCGCATGGATCTCGGAGGTCAGGGCAGGCGGCCGGATCGCCGGACAGCCGGCTGGGGGGACTCGGAGAACGGAAGGCCAGACGCGACGTGACGGCAGCACAACAGACCATCCATGTGGGCGGAGAGTGGCGCGCAGCCCTGTCCGGGGCCACGCGCGAGATCATCGACCCCGCCGACGGGACCGCCTTCGCGGTCGTCGCGGAGGGCGGCGTCCCGGACACGGACGACGCCGTCGCGGCGGCGCGGGCCGCCTTCGACGACGGCTCGTGGCCCCGTACGCCGGCCGCCGCGCGCGCCGCGCTGCTGCGCCGGGTCGCCGATCTGCTGAAGCGCGACCGCGAGCGGATCGGCGCGCTGGAGAGCCAGGACACCGGCAAGACGCTGGAGGAGGGCCGCATCGACGTCGACTGCGTGCGCGACGCCTTCCTCTACTTCGCCGACCTCGTCGCGGGCGAGGACCCGGGCGGACGGGTCGTCGACGCCGGATCGGACGAGATCCACAGCGTCGTCGTGCACGAGCCGGTCGGGGTCTGCGCCCTGATCACGCCGTGGAACTATCCGCTGCTCCAGGCCAGTTGGAAGATCGCCCCGGCGCTCGCCGCCGGCAACACCTTCGTGATCAAGCCCAGCGAGCTCACCCCGCTGAGCACCGTCGCCCTGGTCGAACTGCTCCTGGAGGCCGGACTGCCCCTGGGCGCCGCCAACCTCGTCACCGGCCCCGGCGACACCGTCGGCGCACGGCTCGCCGAGCACCCGGACGTCGACCTCGTCTCGTTCACCGGCGGTCTCGTCAGCGGTACGAAGGTGGCCCGGGCCGCCGCCGACAGCGTGAAGAAGGTCGCCCTCGAACTGGGCGGCAAGAACCCCAACGTCGTGTTCGCCGACGCCTGTGCGACGCCCGAGGGCTTCGACACCGCCGTCGACCAGGCGCTCAACGCCGCGTTCCTGCACAGCGGCCAGGTCTGCTCCGCCGGCTCCCGGCTCGTCGTCGAGGCCTCCGTGCGCGAGCGCTTCGTCGCCGAACTCGCCCGCCGCGCCGGGCGGATCAGGCTGGGCCGCGGCACCGACGAGGGCGTCGAGTGCGGCCCGCTGGTCTCCGCCGCCCAGGTGGCGCGGACCGAGGAGTACGTGGCCTCGGCCCTGCGCGAGGGCGCGGTCCTCCGGGCGGGCGGCGAACGCCCGGACGGCCCCGGCTACTTCTACCGTCCCACGGTCCTCGACCGCTGCCACCGGCGCATGCGGGTCGTCCGCGAGGAGGTCTTCGGACCCGTCCTCACCGTGGAGACCTTCGAGACCGAGGACGAGGCGGTGGCCCTCGCCAACGACACCGAGTACGGCCTCGCCGGAGCGGTGTGGACCGCCGACGAGGAGCGCGCCCGGCGCGTCGCGGCCCGGCTGCGGCACGGCACCGTCTGGATCAACGACTTCCACCCGTACCTGCCGCAGGCCGAGTGGGGCGGCTTCGGCAAGTCCGGCATCGGCCGGGAACTGGGCCCCGGCGGCCTCGCCGAGTACCGCGAGGCCAAGCACATCTACCGGAACCTCGCACCGCGCCCCGTGCGCTGGTTCGCGGGCGAGCAGCGGAAGGACCAGGCATGAGCCGGCGGCAGCACCACCGACAGGACCCGACCATGTACGACTACGTCGTCGTCGGCGGGGGCACCGCGGGTTCGGTGATCGCCTCCCGGCTGACCGAGGACCCGGACGTCACCGTCGCCGTCATCGAGGGCGGCCCCAGCGACGTCGGCCGCGAGGACGTGCTCACGCTGCGCCGCTGGATGGGCCTGCTCGGGGGCGAGCTGGACTACGACTACCCCACCACCGAGCAGCCCCGGGGCAACTCGCACATCCGGCACAGCCGGGCCCGCGTGCTCGGCGGCTGTTCCTCGCACAACACCCTCATCGCCTTCAAGCCGCTTCCCTCCGACTGGGACGAGTGGGCCGCGGCGGGCGCCGAGGGCTGGGACGCGGCGGCCATGGACCCCTACTTCGCCCGGCTGCGCAACAACATCGTCCCCGTCGACGAGGCCGACCGGAACGCGATCGCCCGGGACTTCGTCGACGCGGCGCAGACCGCCCTGGGCGTGCCGCGCGTCGAGGGCTTCAACCGCGCCCCGTTCCACGAGGGCGTCGGCTTCTTCGACCTCGCCTACCACCCGGAGAACAACAAGCGCTCGTCCGCCTCCGTCGCCTATCTGCACCCGTTCCTGGACCGCCCGAACCTGCACATCGCCCTGGAGACCTGGGCGTTCCGGCTGGAGTTCGAGGGCACCCGGGCCACCGGCGTGCACGTCCGGGCGAAGGACGGCACGGAACGGGTCGTGCGCGCCCGGCGCGAGATCCTGGTGTGCGCGGGCGCCGTGGACACGCCGCGCCTGCTGCTGCACTCGGGCATCGGGCCGCGCGCCGACCTGGAGAAGCTCGGCATACCGGTGGTGCACGACCTGCCGGGCGTCGGCGAGAACCTGCTCGACCACCCCGAGTCGGTCATCGTGTGGGAGACCCACGGCCCGATCCCGGAGAACTCCGCGATGGACTCCGACGCCGGTCTCTTCGTCCGCAGGGACCCGGAGTCCGAGGGGCCGGACCTGATGTTCCACTTCTACCAGATCCCCTTCACCGACAACCCCGAGCGGCTGGGCTACGAACGGCCCCCGCACGGCGTGTCGATGACGCCGAACATCCCCAAGCCGCGCAGCCGGGGCCGGCTGTACCTCACGAGCGCCGACCCCGGGGACAAGCCCGCGCTGGACTTCCGCTACTTCACCGACGAGGACGACTACGACGGCCGGACCCTCGTGGACGGGATCGGCCTCGCCCGCCGGATCGCGGCGAGCGAGCCGCTGGCCGGCTGGCTGAAGCGCGAGGTGTGCCCCGGGCCGGAGATCACCTCGGACGAGGAGCTGAGCGCCTACGCCCGGCAGGTCGCGCACACCGTCTACCACCCGGCCGGCACCTGCCGGATGGGCGCCGCCGACGACGAACTCGCCGTCGTCGCGCCCGACCTGCGGATCCGGGGTCTCGACGGCATCCGGATCGCCGACGCGTCCGTCTTCCCGACCATGCCCGCCGTCAACCCGATGATCGGCGTGCTCATGGTCGGCGAGAAGTGCGCCGACCTGCTGGGAGGTACGACCCGATGAGCGCCATCCCGCACACTTCGCCCTCGGACACCGCGCCGGCCGCCACCGCCTCCGCCGCGCCGGCCCCGGCCTCCGACGGGTCCGTGTTCTCCGTACGCGGACTGTGGAAGGTCTTCGGCCCCCGCGCCGGGCGCGTGCCCGGGGACCCGGCGCTCGCCGGGCTCGGCGCGGCCGAGCTGCGGGAGCGCACCGGCTGCACCGCCGCCGTCCGCGACGTCTCCTTCGACGTGGCGAAGGGCGAGGTCTTCGTCGTCATGGGTCTGTCGGGCTCGGGCAAGTCGACCCTGGTGCGCTGTCTGACCCGGCTGATCGAGCCGACCTCGGGCTCCGTCTCCATCGACGGCGAGGACGTCCTGTCCATGGACGCCGCCCGGCTGCGCGCACTGCGCCGCCACCGGGCCGCGATGGTCTTCCAGCACTTCGGGCTGCTGCCGCACCGCACCGTGCTCGACAACGTCGCTTACGGCCTGGAGATCCAGGGCGTCAGGCGCGGCGAACGGCGCGAGCGGGCGGCCGAGTTCGTCGCCAAGGTGGGCCTCGCGGGCCTGGAGCTGCGCAGGCCGGGCCAGTTGTCCGGCGGGCAGCAGCAGCGGGTCGGGCTGGCCCGTGCCCTCGCCGTGAACCCCGAAGTCCTGCTTTTCGACGAGCCGTTCAGCGCGCTCGACCCGCTCATCCGCCGCGAGATGCAGGAGGAGGTCGTGCGCCTGCACCGGGAGGAGGGGCGCACGATGGTCTTCATCACGCACGACCTGAGCGAGGCGCTGAAGCTCGGTGACCGCATCGCGCTGATGCGCGACGGCCGGATCGTGCAGCTCGGCACCCCGGAGGACATCGTGGGCTCCCCCGCCGACGCCTACGTCCGGGACTTCGTCCGGGACGTGCCGCGCGAGCAGGTGCTGACCGTGCGCTCGGCGATGCGCCCCGCGCTCGCGGAGGAGCGCGAGGCCGGTCCGGCGCTCGCCCCCGGGGCCACCGTCCAGGAGGCCATCGAAGCGGTCGCCCGGACGGGTGAGAACGCGCGGGTGGTCGAGCACGGGCGGTGCCTCGGCGTGGTGGACCACGCGGGGCTGCTCGGTGTCGTCGCCGGCGTACCGGCGGCGGGGAAGGCGGTGGCCTGATGCACTCCCCCACGACCTGGCCGCCGCCGTGCGGCACACCCGGCGCCCGGCACCCCGGCCCGTCGTCCGGCGGGGCACCGGCACCGGCCGGCGGTCACGCCTCCGGCCCGGGGCGGTGGGCGCGATGACCGTGACCGTCACCCCCGCTTCCGCCGGCCGCACGGCCGCCGGGGCCGGGGCCGGTCAGGCCCGGCCCGGCCCGGCGCGCGGGCTGCGCCGGCTGCGCGCGCTCGCGCGGCACCGCGGCCGCCTGATCGGCGCCGGCACGGCCCTCGGTCTGCTCCTCGGCGCCGTGCTCCTGGGCGGCGGCGGCTGGCCGGCGGCGCTGACCGTCGACGTGTCCGCGCCCCTCGGGCGCGGCAGCGACTGGATCGTCGACCACCGCGACAGCCACCCGCTGTTCCTCTACTTCCTCGGCCACGTGAGCAACCTGGTGGTCGTGTCGGTCCGCGCGGTGTACCTGGGTCTGCTGGCCGTGGGCTGGGCGGGCGTCGTCGCGGCCGTCGGCCTGGTGGCCTGGCGGCTCGCCGGCGTCCGGCTCGCGCTGGCGTCCGTGGCCGCCGTCGGCGCGTGCGGGCTGCTCGGCATGTGGGTGCCCACCCTGCAGACGCTGGCGCTGATGGTGGTCGCCGTGGCCGCGTCGGTGCTGCTCGGCGGTCTCCTCGGGCTCGCGGGTGGCCTGTCGGACCGGATGCACCGGATCCTGCGCCCGGTCCTCGACACCATGCAGGTGCTGCCGGCCTTCGCCTATCTCCTCCCGGTCGTCCTGGTGTTCGGCATCGGCGTGCCTGCGGCCGTCCTCGCGACCGTCGTCTACGCCGCCCCGCCCATGGCCCGGCTCACCGCGCTCGGACTGCGCGGCGCCGACGCCGGCGTCATGGAGGCGGCCGCCTCCCTGGGCGCCACCGCCCGGCAGCGTCTGCTGACCGCCCGACTGCCCCTGGCCCGCAAGGAACTCCTGCTGGGCGTGAACCAGGCGATCATGATGGCCCTCGGCATGGCCGTGATCGCGTCGGTCATCGGCGCCGGCGGCCTCGGCGACCGCGTGTACCAGGCGCTGGCCTCGGTCGACGTCGGTGCCGCGCTCGCGGCCGGTGTGCCGGTCGTGCTGCTCGCCGTCGTGCTGGACCGCGTCACCGCCGCGGCGGGCGCGCGGATCGGCGCCCCGCCGGTCCCGCGTGCCGGGCTCGGCTGGGCCGTCGCCCTCGGGCTGACCGCCGCCGTCGCGGTCGCCGGGCGGCTCACCGGCCGGCTCTCCTGGCCCACCGCCTGGACGGTGGAGGTGGCCGGGCCCGTCAACCGGGGCGTGGACTGGATGACCGACCACCTCTACTCCGGTGTGCCCCTGGTCGGCGGGACCGCCGACTGGGCGGGCCGGTTCACCACCTGGGTCCTCGACCCGCTGCGCGGCGGACTGCAGTGGCTGCCGTGGTGGGCGGTCCTGCTGGGCGTCGGCGCGCTCGCCCTGCTCATCGGCACCTGGCGCACCGCGGCGACCGCCGTGCTCGCGACGGGCGCGATCGGGGTCCTCGGGGTGTGGGGTCCGGCGCTCGACACGCTGTCCCAGGTCCTGGCGGCCGTCGCCGTGACCCTGGTGCTCGGCGTCGCCCTCGGGGTCGCCGCGGCGCGCGGCGACCGGCTGGGGCGGGCGCTCCGCCCGGTGCTGGACGTCTTCCAGACACTCCCCCAGTTCGTGTACCTGATCCCGGTGGTCGCCCTCTTCGGTGTGGGCCGCGCCCCGGCGGTCGCCGCCGCCGTGGTGTACGCGCTGCCCGCGGTCGTACGGATCACGGCCCAGGGCGTACGGGCCGTGGACCCGGCGGCCCTGGAGTCGGCCCGGTCGCTCGGCGCGACCGGCCGCCAGCAGCTCCTCCAGGTGCAGCTGCCGCTGGCCCGGCCGGCGCTGCTGCTCGCCGTGAACCAGGGCGTCGTGCTCGTCCTCGCCGTGGTCGTCATCGGCGGCCTGGTGGGCGGCGGCGCGCTCGGGTACGACGCGGTCTTCGGCCTCGCCCGGGGCGACCTGGCGACCGGTCTGGTCGCCGGTGCCGCGATCGTCTGCCTCGGTCTGGCGCTCGACCGGGTGACCCAGCCGACACGGCGCCGCGCCTTCGATGGAAAGGGGGCCTGACATGGCTCGCACACGTCTCGCCGCGCTCGCGGCCGCCGTCGCCCTGACGGCGCTCACCGGCTGCGGCGCCGCGGACATGACCCGCCAGGCCTCCCCGTACGCCGCCGCCGAGGGTTCCCGCACGGTGACGCTGTCCGTGCAGTCGTGGGTCGGGGCGCAGGCCAACGTGGCCGTCGCCGCGTACCTGCTGGAGCACGAGCTCGGCTACCGGGTCGACACCGTGCAGATCGACGAGGTGCCGGCCTGGGACGCGCTCAGCCAGGGCCGGGTCGACGCGATCCTGGAGGACTGGGGCCACCCGGACCAGGAGAAGCGGTACGTCGACGGCAAGGGGACGATCGCGCGGGGCGGCGACCTCGGGGTGACCGGCCACATCGGCTGGTTCGTGCCCACGTACTTCGCCGAGCGGCACCCGGACGTCACCGACTGGCGGAACCTGAACAAGTACGCCGACGCGTTCCGCACCGCGGAGAGCGGCGGCAAGGGCCAGCTCATGGACGGCTCCCCGTCCTACGTCACGAACGACAAGGCGCTCGTGGACAACCTGGGCCTCGACTACCAGGTCGTGTTCGCGGGCTCGGAGGCCGCGCAGATCACGCAGATCAGGCAGTTCGCCAAGGAGCGCAAGCCGTTCCTGACCTACTGGTACAAGCCGCAGTGGCTGTTCGAGAAGGTCCCGATGACGGAGGTGAGACTGCCGGCGTACAAGGAGGGGTGCGACGCCGACCCGGCGAAGGTGGCCTGCGCGTACCCGCACACGCCGCTGCAGAAGTTCCTCAACGCCCGCTTCGCCGAGGACGGGGGCGACGCCGCCGCGTTCCTGAAGAGGTTCCGGTGGACGACCGGGATGCAGAACGACGTCGCCCTGATGATCGCCGAGCAGAAGCTGTCGCCGCAGGAGGCGGCCGGCCGGTGGGTGAAGGAGCACGAGTCCACCTGGCGGGCGTGGCTCCCGTCCTGAGCCGGACGGGAGCGGGCGCGGGTCACGCCGTCACGGCCGCCGGGCCGGTCACGGGGTGTCGTCGCAGGTCGGGTCGGAAATCGCGCTGACGGTGTACGGCGGCCGGCCCGGCGGCTCGTCGAGCTGGCTGTTCACCACGTAGAGGCGGCAGCCGTGCCGGGCCAGCGTGGTGGGCAGGTCGAACGGGCCGTCGGTGAGGCGGTGGGTGACCGTGCCCGACCGCAGGTCCGGGTCGAGCTTGGCGATGTAGACGCCGTGCGGGGCCCCGTAGTTGAGCACGGCGTACAGGGTGCGGCCGCGCAGCACCATGCCGTCGGCGCCGAAGGACTGGTCCCCGAGGTCGAGCCGCTCGACCTGGCGGTCCGCGGTGCCGACGCGCCAGACGGCCTCGGTGCCGTTCGAGGCGACGAGGAGCGTGGAGCCGGTCTCGTCGGCCACGATGCCGTTCAACAGCCAGTACCGGTCCGGGAATCCGGGCCAGGCGGAACGGATGTCGAGCCAGGGTTCGAGCGGTCCCACGGTCGAGCCGCGGAGCTCCGCCCGGTGGATCACGGGGTTGGCCCAGTCGGTGACGTACACCGCGTCGTCGGTCACGACCAGGTCGTTCAGGTGCGGTGCGCCGAGCGGCCCGTCCTCGGCGGTACGGCGGGCGAGCAGCCGTCCGTGGCGGTCGTGCACGGTGAGGGTGGCGCCGCCGACGGACAGGACGCGGCCGCGCCGGTCGGTGTGCACGCCCAGGGTGCTGGCGCGGTCCGCCACGCCGCGGGCCGGGAACGGCGCGAGGTCCGGGGTGTCGATCCGGCCGCGGTAGAGGGTGCCGAGGCCGTCGGAGGAGACGTACAGGGTGCCGTCGGGGGTGATCGTGATGCCTTCCGGCAGGACGCCCGCCTCGCGGGAGACGACGTAGCGGTCGGGCAGCTCCCGCGCGGCGGCGGGAGCGGGTGCTCCGGCGAGGGCCGTGAGCAGCAGGGTGGCTGCGAGGCAGGCGGTGCGGGTGGGAACGCGGGGCATGGACGCGACCTCCGTGGGAGTCGGCGCAAGGAGCAGGCGCGAGGGACGGTGACGAGAGGAGCGTGCGGCGTCCCGGCGCACGGCGCAGTGCCTTTCGGCCCTCGTCGAAAGGGTCCGGCGGGCGGATAATCGCTCGTCATGATCCGTCTTCACTTCACCGCCGACGACCTGTGCCGGATCACGCTCGCGCCGGCGGTCAACGCCCTGGCGGAGACCGCGCTGGGCGCACGACTGAGCCTGGCGCGGGGCGGGCGCCGGGCCGGCGCCGGGGGCCGGGGCTTCGGGCAGGCGCGGCGGGCACGGACCGCCGCCCGGGGGTGGCACCCGGGTGGACGGGCCGGTGTGCTCGCGGAGTTGGTCGGGGAGGACGGCTTCGTGCCGGACTTCCTGCTCCAGCCGGGGATCCACGATCTCGCCGCGGGTCTGGAGGCGGCCACCGCGACACCGGCGGAGCGGCTGGCGGTGGACCTGGGCGTCCCGGAGGCGGCGGGGTGGAACGGCGGTCTGGCCCGGCCCGGGCGGTGGGCGCGCGAGCTGGCCCAGGGCTCGCCGGCCGCGACCCGGGCGCTGCGCGAGGACACCCGGGAGTTCTTCGCGCGCCACCTGGAGCCCCTCTGGCCGCGGATCCGGCAGGACACCCTCGCCGACCGGGCGCTGCGCTCGGAGATGCTGCTGCGGGGCGGCGTCGACGCCCTGCTGACGACGCTCGGCACGACCTGGCGGTGGCAGCACCCGACGCTCCACCTGCCGTCGGCGTCGGCGTACGACATCCCGCTGTGCGGGCGCGGGCTGCTCCTCGTCCCGTCCTGGTTCGCGACCGGCCCCTTGGTGATGTACCGGCCGGAGGCGGCGACCGTCCTCGTCTATCCGCTGTACGAGGCCGGCGGGAGCTCCGCCGGCGGCGAGCGTCCGGAGGCGCTCGCCGCGCTGCTCGGCCGCACCCGGGCCCAGGTGCTCGCCCTGCTGCGCACCCCCGCCACCACGACGGCGCTCGCCGAACGCGCCGCCGTCTCCCTCGCGGCGGCCAGCCACCACGCGGGGGTCCTGCGGGGCGCGGGCCTCGTCGACACCGTGCGCACGGGAACGGCGGTGCTGCACAGCCTCACCCCGCTCGGGCACTCCCTGCTGGCCGGGACCGCCGGGTGAGGGGGGTGCCGTCGGGGGCGTCGGTGGTGCACGATCCGGGCGGGCTCAGACCAGCAGGACGATCGCGAGCGCGCCCGACAGGTCGACGACCCCGCACCATTCCGCCCAGGCGCGGGGGACGACCCGGCCGCCGCGGTGGTGCGCGAGGTCCCAGAGCGCGTGGGCGAACCAGCCCGCGGCCACCACGTACAGCGCGGTCCGGCCGTCGAGGAGGAGGACGACGGCGGCCCAGGCGCAGAACAGCACCAGACCGGCGGTCTGGACGGCGAGGGGCCGGCGGTCGCCGGGCGCGCCGAGTTCGCGGCGCGCGGCGCCGAAGGCCAGGTAGCACAGCGGCATGACCACGAGGAGGGCGGCGAGGAAGGAGGTGGGCGGCAGCCCGTCGGCGAAGGTCGCCACGGCGAGGGCGAGCGCGAGCCAGGCGGGCCAGCGGTGCGCGAGGAAGCGGATCGGCGTCATGGGCTCCACTGTCCGGCGCGGCCGGGCGCCGGTCAGCGGTTCGGAGCCGGGATGTCCGTCGTCTTGGGCTGCTCGTCCGTGCGGACTAGGGTCGACGCATGGGGGATCGTACGGAACGGGTGGTGGCCGTCGTCGGTTTCGAGTCGGCCGAACTCCTCGACATCGCCTGCGTCACCACGGGCCTGGCCCTCGCCAACGCGCTCGGGGAGCCGGAGATTGCGTACCGCGTCCGGCTGATCGCCCCGGGCGGGGCGCCGATCCGGTGCGGTACGGGGCTCACGCTGGCCGGGGTCGGGTCCCTGGAGCGGACGCGGGGGCCGCTGGACACGCTCGTCGTCTCGGGCGGGCTGGGCGTCGAGCGGTTCGCCGCGGACCCGCGTCTCGTCGGGCACGTGCGGCGGCTCAGCCGCGAGAGCCGGCGGGTCGCGTCGGTCTGCACGGGCGCGGCCGTGCTGGCAGCGGCGGGTCTCCTCGACGGCCGCCGGGCCACCACCCACTGGCAGTTCGCCCCGCACCTGGCGGACGGGTACCCGGACGTACGGGTGGACCCGGCGCCGCTGTGGATCCGCGACGGCAACGTGTACACGTCGGCCGGCATCACCAGCGCGCTGGACCTGACCCTGGCCTTCATCGAGGAGGACCACGGCCCGGAGCCGGCCCGTCAGGTGGCCCGGCACCTCGTGGTCCACATGCAACGCCCGGGCGACCAGCGCCAGATGAGCGTGTTCACCGCCGCGCCGCCGCCCCGCGAGGACATCGTCCGCGTGCTCGCCGCCCACATCGCCGCCCACCCCAACGAGGACCTGAGCACGCCGGCCCTCGCCGCCCGCGCGGGCCTGACCCCCCGTCACCTCACCCGCCTCTTCACCCGGTGCCTCGGCGAACCGCCCGGCCGTCACGTCCGCCGCGTCCGCACGGAGACGGCCGCCCACCTCCTCCGTGCCAGCTCCCTCCCGGTGGCCTCGGTGGCCACCCGCTGCGGCTTCGGCACCCCGGAGGCCCTTCGCCAGGCCTTCCTGGAACGCTACGGCGTTTCGCCGTCCCGGTACCGGGACGGCGCGGAGGCGGAGGTCGGGGCGGCGGCGGGAACGGAGGCGGATTGATACTGACAACCGTTTTCATATAGCCTCGGCGGGTCAGCACCCGGACCGAGGAGTCTCGCCATGGCCGTCCCCAAGCGGAAGATGTCCCGCAGCAACACCCGTCACCGCCGCGCCCAGTGGAAGGCGAGCACGCCGCAGCTGGCGCCGGTCACCGTGGACGGCGTCGCCTACCGGGTCCCGCAGCGGCTCGTGAAGGCGTACGAGCGCGGCCTCCTCCGCCCGGAGGGCTGACCCCGCACTCCGGGCCGGACGGTGGACGCAGCCACGGCACCGTCCGGCCCGGCATCCGGCCGCCGTTCCCTCAGGGGGCCGCTTCCGAGGGCGGTTTCAGGGGGTCGTGGCCGAGGTTCATCAGGGCGTGACGCCAGGCACCGTCACCGGGCTCGGGGTCCAGCTCGGGCTTGCGCTGCGACCGGACCGTGTCGACGACCTGGCGCATCACCTCCGCGTCCGCCCCGGTGAGGTCACCGGGCCGCTTGGCGAGGATGGCGAGCACACGGCGACCGGTCTCGGGTCCCGCCTGCGGCGGGGGCTCTTCGGTGTCCTCGCCGGCCGCCTCCGTCCGCAGCCAGTCCTGCAGTTCGCGTGACGTCATGTTGACGACGGAGTGGAACTCGTTCCACAACTCTTCGCTGACCGTCGATGTCATCGGAACCTCCTCGAGCCGCGTCCCCTCGGTTCAGTCGTTCTCCGGTCGCTCCCCCTTCGGGCCTCGGCCGCGTTCGGTCCGCGGGCCGCCGCTGCGCCACCGTGGGTCCTGCTGCAGCGCCTCGTTGGCCTCCTCGTTCGCCTTCGCGTCCGGTACGCCCGCCCGCTCGGCGTCCTTGCGCGTCCTGGCGCGTCGGGTGTCGTACTTCTTGCTTCCCGGCTCGGGCATCACGGCCTCCCGTCTGCTCCTCGTCTCGTCGTCTCCTGCGGTCGCCCGGCGCCTGCCCGGCGCCCCGGCGCGGAAACCCTCAGCCCTCCGTGCCCTCGTGGGAGCCCGCAGTGGTGGCGGCGCCGGTGCCGGCGTCCTCGCCCAGGCCCGGTGCGACGGCGCCGCGGTCGTCGAGGCCGAGCGCGACCTTCGTCCAGCCGGCCTCCCTGCGGTCGAAGGCCTCGTACGCGGCGATGGCGTCGCCGAGTCCGGACCAGCGGGTGACGAGCGGGGTCGGGTCGAGCGTGCCGGAGCCCACCATGGAGACCAGGCGGGGGACGTAGCGGCGGTGGTTGCAGTTGCCGCTCTTCAGCGTGAGGTTCTTCATGAACGCCTCGCCGAACGGGTAGTGCTGGACCTGCGGCGGATAGACGCCGACCGTGCCGACCGTCCCCGCCTTGGCCACCATCCGCACCGACCAGCGGGCCGCGAGGGACGGCGCGTCCCCCACCACCCAGGTGTCGCCGTCCGGGTTCCGCTCCGGCGCGGCCTCGTCGCGCTCGTGCGCGAACTGCTCCGCCTGCTCGCGCACCGACGCGGCGGCCGGTCCGTGCGACGGGCCCTGGGCGTCCACGCCCACGGCGTCGATCACCCGGTCGACGCCGATGCCGCCGGTGAGGTCGAGCACCGCCTCGACCGGGTCCTCGGCGTTGAAGTCGACGGTCTCCGCGTGCTGGCGCGCGGCCAGGTCGAGCCGGTCGGCGACGCCGTCGACCACGATGACGCGTCCTGCGCCCTGCAGCCGGGCGCAGGCGATGGCCGCCTGGCCCACGGGCCCGGCTCCCACGATCGCGACCGTGTCGCCGTCGCCCACCTCGGCGAGTTCGGCGCCGAACCAGGCGGTCGGATAGATGTCGGACAGCAGGACGGCCTGGTTGTCGTCCACGGTCTCGGGCAGCGGCACGGGGCCGACCTGCGCGAAGGGAACCCGGGCGTACTCGGCCTGGAGCCCGTCCAGGCCGCCCGCCGCCTCGGGGCCGCCGAAGAAGACGGTGCCCGCCCGGGGGCCTCCCGGGTTGGCGTTGTCGCACTGCGCGTAGTAGCCGGCCCGGCAGTAGCTGCACACGCCGCACGCCACCGTCGACGGCACGACGACGCGGTCGCCGGGCCGCAGGTTGCGCACGCCGGCGCCGGTCTCCTCGACGACGCCGACGGCCTCGTGGCCGAGGATCCGGCCTTCGCGCATGCCGGGCATGGTGCCGCGGACGAAGTGGATGTCGGTTCCGCAGATCGCGGAGGTGGTGATGCGGACGATCGCGTCGTACCGGTCCTGGATCTTGGGGTCCGGCACCTCGTCCAGACGGATGTCGCCGGTCCCGTGCCACACGACTGCCTTCATGACGGCGTCAGCCTCCCATGCGGGTCCGCAGGAGTCGCTTGCCCAGTTCGGCGCCCTTGCGGCTGTCGGCCTGGGCCTTGCGGAAGAGTTCGACGACCTCGTCGTCGCCCTCGCGTTCCGCGTCCTGGATGTAGGTCTCAAGGCGCAGGGCGTTGGCCAGGCAGCTCTCGACGTACCAAATGAGGTTGTAGTCCTTGTCCTTCGTCCCGGTGACGCCACCGGTCTCGGTGCCGCCGGCCGTCTCGCTGGTCATGGGGTGTCCCTCGCTTCCTCGCGATCGATGTGCCGGGTCGTGGTCTGCCGGTACCCGGTGCCCCGCTCCGTATGCGGGCCTCGCGGAGGCCCGCGGTGCCCCGGGCCGGGAGAGGTTTCGCGTGCCCGGCGGCGGTCAGGCGTACCGGACGAACCCGTTCGACGATCGGCTGGGGGAGCTGGGAGCAGATGGAGAACCTTGTCCGGCTGGCGACGGCCCTCGGCGGCTCGGCGCTGGCCGCCTTCGCCCTGTGCCGCGCGGCGGACCTGCTGGCGCGGTTCGCCGACGCGCGGCATCCGGAGACGCCCCTGTGGGGGCTGTTGCGCCGCTGCCGCACGCCGCTGTTCGTGGTGGTGCTGGCGGCGCTGCTGCGGTGGTCCTACGCACTGGCGGCGCCCGGGCGGGGGCCGCTGGAGGACCACGCGGGGGCGGTGAGCAGGGTCCTGCTGCTGTGCCTGATCGGCGGCGGGGCCTGGCTGGCCGTGCGGACGGTCGCGGCCGTCGTGGAGTCCTCGTACGCGCGGTACGCGGGGCGCTCCCGCGACCCGGCGCGGCTGCGCCGGGTGCGCACCCAGGTGACGCTGATCATGCGGGTGGTGTCGGTGGCCGTCGGCGTGCTCGCGGTCGCCGCGGCCCTGGTCACCTTCCCCTCCTTCCGCACGGTCGGCACGTCCCTGCTCGCCTCGGCGGGCATCATCGGCATCGTGGCCGGCGTGGCGGCCCAGTCGACGCTGGGCAACCTCTTCGCCGGCTTCCAGATCGCGTTCGGCGACATGGTCCGCATCGGCGACACCGTCGTGGTGGACGGCGAATGGGGGGTGGTGGAGGAGGTGACGCTCACCTTCCTCACGGTCCGTACCTGGGACGAGCGGCGGGTCACGCTGCCCGTCTCGTACTTCACCTCGCGCCCGTTCGAGAACTGGTCGCGCGGCGGCCCGGAGCTGACGGGCACCGTCTTCCTGCACTGCGACCACAGCACTCCGGTCCCGCTCGCCCGGGCGCACCTCAGGGAGTTCCTGGCCACCTGCGGCACCTGGGACGGGCGGGCCTGGGACCTGGCCGTGACCGACACCTCCCCCACTGGCATCACCGTGCGGGCGCTGGTGACCGCCAAGGACGCCGACGACCTGTGGGCGACCCGCTGCGCCGTACGGGAGGAGCTGGTCGGCTGGCTCGCGCGGGAGCACCCGGGCGCCCTGCCGAAGGTGGTCACCGCCCCCGCTGCCGATGTCCTCGCCGCGCGGGGGCGCGGGCCCGAGGGGTGACGGAGCAGGCGCCCGGCCCCCGGCGGGAGAGCCGGGGGCCGGGCGTCGGGGGCCAGGGGGCCAGGGGGGCGGGGGCTTCGTCAGGCCTTGTCCTGCATGGAGCGGCGTGCGGGGTTCCCCTGTTCGGCCGCCTTGGGGTCCTTCTCGCCGGCCTTGGCCCGGACGCCCTGTTCGATGCGCTCGCCGACGGCCTTGTCGATGTTCTTCCAGTAGGCGAAGGCGCGTTCCAGGACGGGTTCGGTGACGCCGTTGAGGAGGTGGCCCACCACGTTGTCGACCAGCCGGTCGCGGGCGGCGTCGTCCATCACCTCGCGCACCAGGGTGCCGGGCTGGCCCCAGTCGTCGTCCTCCGGGTGCGAGACGTAGGCCGCGCGGGTGATCTCGCCGTCGGCGGTCCAGCTCGGCGGGCTGCCGTACCGCTCGGTGTCGGCGGCGGGCCCTCCCTTGGAGTTGGGGGCGTAGACCGGATCGGTCGTCTTCCGGTAGGCCATCGCCCCGTCCTTGGAGTACGTGTGGACGTCGACGACGGGCGCGTTCACGGGGAGCTGCGCGTAGTTGGTGCCGAGCCGGGCCCTGTGGGCGTCCGCGTACGAGAACAGGCGGGCCAGCAGCATCCGGTCGGGGCTCGGCCCGATGCCGGGGACGAGGTTGTTCGGCTGGAAGGCGGCCTGCTCGATCTCGGCGTGGTTGTCGGTGGGGTTGCGGTCGAGCGTCATGCGGCCGACCGGGATGAGCGGGTAGTCGCCGTGCGGCCACACCTTGGTGAGGTCGAAGGGGTTGAACCGGTATCCGGCGGCTTCCTCGTACGGCATGATCTGCACCTTCAGCGTCCAGCTGGGGAAGTCGCCGTCGCGGATGTGCTCGAACAGGTCCCGCGTGTGGTAGTCGGTGTCGACGGCCGCCATCTGGTCGGCCTCGTGTTGCGTGAAGAACTCGATGCCCTGGTCGGTCTTGAAGTGGTACTTCACCCAGAAGCGCTCACCGGAGGCGTTGATCCACATGTAGGTGTGGGACGTGTAGCCGTTCATGTGGCGCCAGGAGCGCGGGATGCCGCGGTCGCCCATCAGCCAGGTGACCTGGTGGGCGGACTCCGGGGACAGGGTCCAGAAGTCCCACTGCATGTCGTGGTCGCGCAGGTTGTTGTCGGCGCGGCGCTTCTGGGACCGGATGAAGTGCTGGAACTTCATCGGGTCCTTCACGAAGAAGACCGGCGTGTTGTTGCCGACCATGTCGTAGTTGCCCTCGGACGTGTAGAACTTCACCGCGAAGCCGCGCGGGTCGCGCCAGGTGTCCGGGCTGCCGCGCTCGCCGGCCACGGTGGAGAAGCGGACGACCAGGTCCGTGCGGGCGCCGGGCTGGAACAGCGCGGCCCGGGTGTAGCGGCTGACGTCGTGGGTGACCTCGAAGTGGCCGAAGGCGCCGCTGCCCTTGGCGTGCGGCTGGCGTTCGGGGATCCGTTCCCGGTTGAACTGCGCCATCTGCTCGATCAGGTAGGCGTCCTGGAGCAGGATGGGACCGCCCGGGCCGACGGTGAGCGAGTGTTCGTCGCTCTCCGCCGGCGCGCCGGAGTCGGTCGTGGTGGCGGGTCGGCTGTCGGTCATCGGTCGTGCGTCCTTTCTTCGTGCCGGACGGTGGCGCGTCCTTCGACGGGCGTGGCTTCGTACGCCCCCGGCCCCGGCCCCGCCGCGCACACGCACGTCCCAGCCTGAGCCCAGTCGCCCGAAGCCACCACCGGAGGCGCGCCGCGCCGGGGGCTGTGCCCGGGGCGGCGCGTGGGGAGGGCCCGGACCGGACGGTCCGGGCCCTCCCCACGCCCCGCACGGCGTTCCTCACCTGGGGGTCGTCACACCATCGGGCCGCTGAAGGGGCCTCCCGGGCCGTAGTAGGTGCCCAGCTGGTGGCGGTAGTCCGGGTCGCCGAGGTGCTTCTCGCGGTGGAACTCGGGGGCGGACTTGATCTGCTCCTTGGTGCGGTCGACGTGGACCTTCCGCTCGTCCGGGTCGATCCGGACGACCGTGGCGGCCGGAAGGAGGACCTCCTTGCCGAAGATCCAGACCCCGGTGTCGACGACCAGGTAGGCGTCCCCGACCTCGTCGGAGTGCTTGTCCACCTTGCCGATGCGGCCGTCGACCGCCTCCACCTCGTAGCCGGTCAGATCGGCGCCGGCCAGGTGGCCCGCGGTCGGCTTGTAGCTCCACACGTGCTCAGTCACGCGAAAACAACTCCTCCGGTGGGAGAGGGCGGCCGGCGGTTCGCCACCGCCCTCCTTCTCGGTGTGTCTTTCGCGACGGGGCGCGTTCCCCGCCTGGCACCCGCCTGCCCCGAGTCGGACGGGCCAATCCCCGCGGGACGGGACTCGGTACTGTGGCGGCCATGAGCGAAGCGACGAAGCCCCAGGTCCACGTACCGGAGGGCCCGCCCCCCGCCGAACTGGCGGTCCGGGACCTCCTCGTCGGGGACGGGCCCGAGGTCGGGCCGGGCATGGTCGTCAAGGTGCACTACGTCGGGGTGACCTTCGCGTCCGGCCGGGAGTTCGACGCCTCCTGGGACCGGGGCGAGCCGTACAAGTTCGCCCTGGGCGGCGGCAAGGTCATCAAGGGCTGGGACCGCGGCGTGCGGGGCATGAGGGTCGGCGGACGGCGCGAGATCGTCGTCCCCCCGCGCCTCGGCTACGGGAACCAGTCGCCCTCACCGCTGATCCCGCCCGGCTCGACCCTGGTCTTCGTGGTGGACCTGGTCGACGCGTACTCCGGCCCGGCCGGCTGGTTCCGCGACCGGCGGTGAGGGTTCAGCCCGCCTCGTCCGCCGCGACGGGGCGGACGTACCAGTCCGAGGCGAAGTCGGCCCGCAGGACCACTTCGTCCCGGTGCAGGTGGTCGGCGTCGTGCAGGACGACACCGCTCACCACGAAGTGGCCGTGGCCCGAGTCGACCTCGTCCCGCGTCTCGGCGGTCCTCGGGGCCGACGGCACGTCGATGCGCACCGGGGCGTCCGCCGGCAGCCGGCGGAGCGCTTCGAGCAGCTCCCCCGCCGTCAGTTCGACGGTCTCGTGCCGGTAGCGCGCCGGCTTCATGTGCTCGCTCATGCGTCACAGGGTAGGGCTGGGTCGTTTCTTTCGGATCAGGCCGGATCTGGGGGCACCTCCCGTGCCCGGAGGGCTACGGGGGAGAGCGGCGTCCGGTGCATGGGGTCTCCCCAGGCCCGTCAGGGCCGAGGGTTGGGGTCTCCCCAGGCCCGTCAGGGCCGAGGGTTGGGGTCTCCCCAGGCCCGCCAGGGCCCAGGGGAAGGACCGCAAGGCGGAGGTGAGGGCACCTCCCCGGCCGCCAGGCCGAGGGGGCGGAAGCGATGCGGTGGGGGTACTCCCCCTGGGCTCCGCCCGGGGGCACCCCCACCCGGGCGAAGCCCAGGGGCCCATCGGCGACCGACGACAACGCGGCGAGGCGCGGTGCCGGGGGCACTCCCCCAGGCTCCGCCGGGGGCACCCCCACCCAGGCGAAGCTCCGGGGGAGTCGAGAGCCCGGCAAGATCCGGAAGAGACGGCCTAGGGCTCCGGTGGTCCGTGGGCGCCCTCAGGCGAGGACGCGGAGGGACGCCGGCATCGCGCGGAGGGTGACCGGGAGGGTCGCGTCGACCTCGCCGTCGGCGCCGTACGGGAGGGGGCGGTCGGCCTCGACGCGGATCTCCCGGCCGCGCAGGATCTCGATCTGGGGGCGCTTCACGTGCGCGCCGGTCTTCAGCTCGTTCATCATCGCGAAGAAGAGGTGCTTGGGCGCCTCCTTGATCACGACGACGTCGAGGAGGCCGTCGTCGACCCGGGCGCCCGGCGCGATGTTCCGGCCGAATCCGTAGAAGCCGGAGTTGGCGGCGACCACGGTGTAGCCGGTGTGCTCGTGCGGGACGCCGTCGATGGTGAGGCGGTACGCGGCGGGCTTCCAGGCGAGGACGGCCCGCAGGCCACCTGCGTAGTACGAGGCGGCGCCGCGCAGCAGGCGGGAGCGGTTGGCGTGGTGGTTGGCGACCGCGTCGACGCCGGCGTACACGCTGCCGAGGACGTGGGTGCCCGGGTGCCGGGCGGAGGTCACCTCGATGGTGTCGACGGCCCGCGGTTCGGCGCCGAGCAGCACCTCGGCGAGGCCGGCGGCGTCGGTGGGCAGCCCCAGGGCGCGGGCGAAGTCGTTGCCGCGGCCCGCGGGGACCAGGCCGAAGACGGTGTCCGTGCCGCTGAGCGCGCCGCCGACGGTGCCGGCCATGCCGTCACCGCCGACGGCGAGCACGACGTGCCCCTTCGCCCCGGCGGCCCGGGCGAGTTCCTGGGCGTGTTCCAGGCTGCGGCTGTAGACGGTGTCGAGCCGCGCGCCCGCCTCCCGCAGCAGCCGGGCCAGCGGGAGCAGGCCCGCCGTGCCGCTGGAACCCCCCGCGGTGGGGTTGACGACGGCGGTGAACTGTCGCATGGATCTGGCCTCCGGCGGCAGAAGAGGGACTCGGGAGGAAGGATTCAGGAGGAGGGGGCCCGGGGGAAGGGGTACGGCCCGGTGGGGCTCAGCGGGGCGGGATCAGGACCCCGGGGCTGAGCACGCCGGACGGATCGATCTCCGCCTTGACCGCCTGGAGCATGCGGATGCCGAGGGGGCCGATCTCCTCGGCGTACCAGTCGCGGTGGTCGGTGCCGACGCCGTGGTGGTGGCTGATGGTGCCGCCCGCCGCCAGGATCGCGTCGTTGGCCGCCCGCTTGACCGGCGCCCAGTGCGCGACGGCGTCCTCGCCCTGCGCGGAGACGACGGTGAAGTAGAGCGAGGCGCCGTTCTCGTAGGTGTGCGAGATGTGGCACATGACGAGCGGCGGGGTGCCGGCCTCGGTGAGGGTGCGGGTGAGCGCCTCGCGCACCGCCGTGTAGAGGGCGGGGATCGCGGACCAGAAGGCGGCCGTCTCCAGCGTCTCGGCGAACGCGCCGGCGTCGAGCAGCGCGTCCCGCAGGTAGGGGGCGTTGTAGCGCCCGTGGGCCCACTTGTCGCCGGCCTCCTCGCCGACGAACTCGCCGTCACAGGCGAGGAGGACCTCGCGCACGGCGGCGCGCCGGGCGGCCGTCTCGGCCTCGGTGCCCTCGAAGCCGACGATGGCCATGCAGCCGGGGTTCTGCGGGAGTTCGGCGGTGCCGATGGCGTCCGGCTGGGCGAGGCCGATGAAGGTCTCGGACTCGTCGGAGAGCCGGAGCACGGTGGGGCGCGGGCCGTCCTGGGCGAGCCGGCGCAGCGCCTCGGTGCCGGCCTCGAAGGAGGCGAAGCGCCAGCCCTCGTAGATCCGCTTCTCGGGCAGCGGGCGGATGCGCACGGTCACCGAGGTGATGACGCCGAGGGCGCCCTCGGAGCCGAGGACGAGCTGGCGCAGGTCGGGGCCGGCGGCGGAGCGCGGGGCCCGGCCGGTCCAGAGGGTGCCTTCGGGGGTGGCGACCTTGAGGCCGAGGACCATCTCGTCGAAGCGTCCGTAGCCGGCCGAGGCCTGGCCGCTGGAGCGGGCCGCGGCGAAGCCGCCGATCGAGGCCCATTCGAAGGACTGCGGGAAGTGGCCGAGCGTCCAGCCGCGTTCGTTGAGCAGCGCCTCGCACCGGGGGCCGCGCAGGCCGGGGTGCAGGGTGGCGGTGCGGGACACCTCGTCGACGGCGAGCAGCTGGTCGAGGCGGCGCAGGTCGAGGGCGACGAAGGGGCGCTTGGTGGTGGGGGCGAGGCCGCCGACGACGGAGGTGCCGCCGCCGAACGGGACGGCGGACAGGCCGTGTTCGGCGCAGGCGCGCAGCACGGCGAGGACCTCTTCGTGGCCGGCGGGGAGCACGACGGCGGCGGGGAGGTCGTCCACCTCGCCGGCCCGGATGCGCAGGAGGTCGGGGGTGGACTTGCCGCGGGTGTGCCGGATGCGGCTCTCGGCGTCGTCCCGTACGCCGTCGGGCGCGGCGACGGCGGCGCGCAGGGCGTCCCTCGCCGCCTCGCTCAGGGCCGGGGCGGGCACGTCGATGTCGGCGAGGGCGGCCGGGCCGCTCTCGCGCGGGGTGACGCCCAGCAGGTCCCGCAGCAGGCCGGTCACCGATTCGGGCAGGGGGGCCGCCTTGGCCGGGTCGCCCCAGCCGCTCCACAACATGTCCACTTCGAGAGGTTCCTCACGGTCTGTTTCACGGACGGCGCTGCCGCTCGGCCCGCACTGGCATTACACTGTGACAGATGACGCCCATTCGTCACAACCATGCGGACGCGGATCCCGTGCTCGACGCAGCACGGGACTGCGTGCTCGCCGTCGGCGTACGGCGAACCACCCTCACCGACGTCGCCCGGCGGGCCGGCGTGTCCCGGATGACGCTCTACCGGCGCTGGCCCGACGTGCGCACGCTCGTCGGCGACCTGATGACCCGGGAATGGATCGCCGTCGCCGCCGGCGCCATGCCGCCCGTCGACGACGACCGGCCCGAACGGGCCCGGATCGTCGACGGACTGGTGGCGGGCGTCGCCGCGTTCCGCGCCCATCCGCTGTTCCGGAAGATCCTCGACGTCGACCCCGAGCTGCTGCTGCCGTACGTCCTCGACCGGCGGGGCGCCAGCCAGGACGCCCTCCTCGGGCTCCTCCTCACGGCACTGGAGGACGGGCACGAGGACGGCTCCGTCCGCCGGGTCCACCCGGACCTGCAGGCCCGGTCCCTGCTGCTCGTCGTCCAGTCCTTCACGCTCTCGCTGGGCACCATGGCCGACCGGGACGATCCCGAACTGAGCGAAGCCGCCTTCCTCGAAGAGCTGCGCACCCTCCTGGAGAGGACCCTCGCCCCGTGAACCCCGTGAACCCCGTGCATCCCGGGAACCCCTCGCGCACCGCCCCGGGCGGCACCGCCCTGTCCGGCTCCTCGCTCGACGCCGCGCGGCGCCGCCGCGAGCTGGAACGGCTCGCCGACGGCGAGACCGTCGACGTCCTCGTCGTCGGCCTCGGCGCCACCGGCGCCGGAGCAGCGCTCGACGCCGCGACCCGCGGACTCCGCGTCGCCGCGATCGACGCCCACGACCTCGCCTTCGGCACCTCCCGCTGGAGCTCCAAGCTGATCCACGGCGGACTGCGCTACCTCGCCTCCGGGCAGCTCGACGTCGCCCACGAGAGCGCCGTCGAGCGCGGCATCCTCATGGAGCGCACCGCCCCGCACCTGGTCCGCGCCCAGCCCTTCGTGCTCCCCCTCACCCCGCTGGTCAGCCGCGGCCAGGCCGCCCTCGCCCGCGCCGGGTTCGCCGCGGGCGACCTGCTGCGCGTCGGCGCCCGCACCTCCCGCCGCACGCTGCCGCGGCCACGCACGCTCTCCGCCGTCGAGACCCGGCACCTCGCCCCCGCCCTGCGCCCGGTCGGCCTGCGCGGCGGCCTGCTCTCCTGGGACGGGCGGCTCTGCGACGACGCGCGCCTGGTGACCGCCGTCGCCCGCACCGCGGCCGCCCACGGGGCCCTCGTCCTCACCCGCACCCGGGCCCTGGAACTGCACGGCGACGGCGCGCTGGTGCGGGACGAGACCACGGGCCAGGAGCTGCGCGTCCGGGCCCGCGCCGTCGTCAACGCGGCCGGGGTCTGGGCGGGCGGCCTGGTCGAGGACGTACGGCTCCGGCCCTCGCGCGGCACCCACCTCGTGCTGCGGGCGGAGACCCTGGGCCGGCTCTCCGCCGGACTGCACATCCCGATCCCCGGCGAGACCAACCGCTTCGTCCTGGTCCTCCCCCAGGGCGACGGGCGCGTGTACGTCGGCCTCACCGACGAGCCGGTGGACGGCGACGTCCCCGACGTGCCGGAGGTCCCGGAGACCGACATCGGCTTCCTCCTCGACGTGCTGGGCTCCGCGCTCGACGTCACCGTCCACCGCTCCGACGTGGTCGGCGCCTTCGCCGGGCTGCGGCCCCTGCTGGACACCCGGGACGCCGAGGGCCGCACCGCCGACATCTCGCGCAAGCACGCCGTGCTCACCTCGCCCGACGGCGTCGTCACGGTCGTCGGCGGCAAGCTGACCACCTACCGGCGGATGGCCGAGGACGCCGTCGACGCGGCCGTCGCCGCCCGCGGCCTGACCGCCGGCCCGTGCCGCACCGCGTCCCTCCCCCTCGTGGGCGCGGCCGCCCCGGGCGCCCTCGCGGGTCTGGACGCCCCGCCCCGGCTCGTCCGGCGCTACGGCTCCGAGGCCCCGGCCGTCCACGCCCTGGGCCTCGAGGACCCGGCCCTGGCCGAGCCCGTCGTTCCCGGTCATCCCGTCACGGGCGCCGAACTGCTCTGGGCGGTCCGCCACGAGGGCGCCCTCGACGTCTCCGACCTCCTCGACCGCCGCACCCGCATCGGGGTGGTCCCGGAGGACCGGGCCGCCGCGGAGGCGGCGGCCCGGGACGCCCTGGCCCGCACGGCACCGGTGGGGTGAGGGGGCGCGGGGCGCAGGTCCGGCCGCCGGAGCGGCCCGACCTGCGCCTTCGCCGAGTGATGCCGGGCACTTACGGCCGGTAACGGCCAGGTGCGCGTGTTAGCTTCCGGGCCGTGACTTCCCCGGCCCCGGAGGCGTACCCGTCCGGCATCCCCGATCAGCGGCTCGACCGGGCGCGCGACCCGGGACCGGTCGAGCCGTTCGACCCGTTCGAACGGCTCGCCCTGCTCGACGTGTTCGGCGAGCCCTTCGTCCGGGACCCGTACCCCTGGCTGGAGCTGCTGCGCACCGCCTCCCCCGTGCACCACGATCCCGGCACCGGGCTCTGGCTGGTGAGCCGGCACGAGGACGTGCGGCGGGTGCTGCTGGAGCCGGAGGAGTTCCTGCCGGACAACGCCCAGCACGCCGTCACCCCGCTGCCCGTCCCCGTGCTCCGGATCCTCGCCCGCGGGGGCTTCGCCCTGCCGCCCGCGCTCGCCAACAACGGCACCGAGAGCCACCCGGGACTGCGCCGCCTGGTCACCCGCTTCTTCCACGCCCGGCGGGTGGAGGCGGCCGTGCCCGTGATCGAGCGGATCGCCGGGGAGCTGCTCGCCGAGGTGCGCTCCGGCTCCCCGCTCGACGGCGCCGGTTCCCGCGACCTGTTCGCCTCGTACGCGCAGATCCTGCCCTGCCGGGTCCTGATGGAACTGCTCGGCATCCAGGACGTCGAGCCGGCGACGCTCATCCGCTGGAGCGACGCCTCCCTGGAGCTGTTCTACGGCCGGCCGCCGCTGGAGCGGCAGCTCGAACTCGCGGAGCTGGTCGCCGAGTTCCACCGCTGGCTCACCGCGACCGTGCGGAGCGGCGCGGTGCCCGAGGACTCCTTCATCGGGGCGCTGCGCCGCCACCGGCTGCCCGGCGGCGAGCCGCTGGACGTCAGGACGGCGGTCGCCGCCTGCTTCTTCGTGTTCATCGCCGGGCAGTCCACCACCGGCCAGCTCATCGCCACGGTGCTGCACCGCGTGTCCGCTGAGCCGGATCTGTGGAACCGGGTGGCCACGGAGGCCGGGCTCGCCGAGGCGTGGGTGGAGGAGGTGCTGCGCCGGGAGCCGCCGGTGACGACCTGGCGCCGGGTCACCTCACGGGCCACCTCCCTGGGCGGGGTGCGCCTGCCGGCCGGCGCGCCGCTGCTCCTCCTGCTGATGGGCAGCGGGTCCGACCCCGACGTCTTCCCGGAGCCCGCGGCGATGTGCCCGTACCGGCCGAACATCCGCCACCACCTGGCCTTCGGCGCCGGGCGGCACCGCTGCCCGGGCGCGTCCCTGGCGCGTACGGAGGCGACGGTGGCCCTGCGCGCGGCGGCGCGCGCCCTGCCGGAGGTCCGGCCGGCCGCCGGCGCGGCGGAGCCTCCCCTGCTGGGCCTGTTGTCGTTCCGGGCGCCGCTGGCGGTCCCGGTACGGCTGCCGGAGGCGTAGCGCCCACGCGGCCACCGTCTGCGCCGGCCTCCTCGGCCTCGCCGTGACCGAACCGCCGCCGACGACGACGCCCTCGTGCCGGTCGGCGCGATCCGGCACGCCTCGATCGCCGACGACCCGGCGCACGGCTTGCTGCGCGGGCGCGCCGAGGAGGTGACCTGAGCGCTCCCCCGGTGGGGCGAGGGTTCAGCGCGCCAGCCGGTCGAGTGCGGCGAGCACCGGGGCGACGCCGTCCTCGGCGGCCAGGCGGGCGGCCAGCGCGCGGGCCCGCTCGCCGTGGGAGGCGTCCCGCGTGGCGCGGCGCAGGGCCTCGGCGAGGGTCGCGGAGTCGAGGCGGCGCAGGGGCACCACGGCGGGAGCGGTGCCCAGGGCGGTCAGCCGGGAGGCCCAGAACGCCGCGTCGAACTGGACCGGTACGGGGACGGTGGGCACCCCGGCCCGCAGGACGGCGCCGGTCGTGCCGGCTCCCGCGTGGTGGACGACGGCGGCCGTCCGGGGGAAGAGCAGGGAGTGCGGCACCTCGTCGACGGTGAGGAGGTCGTCGCCCCGGGCCGCCAGTCCGGCCCAGCCCCGCTGGACGATGCCGCGCACGCCCGCGGCGCGCAGCGCGGTGACGATCTCGCGGCTGAGCCGTTCCGGGTCGGGGACGGTGGCGCTGCCCAGACCGACGAAGACCGGCGGGGGTCCCGCGGCGAGGAAGTCCTCCAGTTCGCGGGGCAGCCGCCCGGTCTCGTGCGGCCACCAGTAGCCGCACACCTCCAGGCCGGCGGGCCAGTCCCGGGGCCGGGGCACGACGAGCTCGCTGTAGCCGTGCAGGACGGGGCGGATCCGCCCGTTCGGGCCGCTCCCCCGGCTCCTGCCCCGGCTCCGGCCCCGACTCCGGTCCGGCGGCGCGATCCCGTACCGCGGGAGGGAACGTACGGATTCGGTGAACAGCAGCTCCACCGAGGCCATGACGGCCCGTCCGCTGAGCCGGTTCGCCACCGCGCCGAGGGACCGCGCCCCGAGGACCGGGGCCAGGAACTCCCCGGTCGGGTGCAGCGGTTGGAGGTGAAGGCCCAGGGCGGGCACCTTCAGGCCGTCGCCGAGGGCGTACCCGAGCGGGCCCAGCGCGCCGCCGACCAGCAGGACCTCGCCCTCCCGCGCCGCCTCGACCAGGGCCGCCGTCATCTCGTCGGCCGCCCGCCGGGCCAGCGACGCCAGCGCCATGACCTTGCCCGCGCCGGTCCGCGCGTCGTTCAGCCGCCGGCCCCGCGCGGAGCGCAGCTCGGCCCGGGGGTCCACCGGCAGCGGCCGGAAGCGCACCCCGGACCCCGCCACCAGGGGCTCGAACACCCCGTGCGCGGCGAGCGTCACCTCGTGCCCTGCCCGTACGAGACCGGCTGCCAGACCCGTGTACGGCGCGACGTCACCCCGCGAGCCCGCCGTCATCATCACGATGCGCACACGGCCAGTGTGCCCCGCCGGGGCCGGCCGCGGGGCCAGGCCTGCGGAACGTCGACGAACGCGCCGGCGGAACTCCACCTCGCGAACCACCCGATGCGCCCTTGATCGGATGACCTTCCCGGAGGGTGACGGCTGCTAGATTGCGCCGGATGACAGGCGACCCGGTGGGGATCTGGGCGGTGCCGGACGTGCCGGTCTCCGCGGACGGGGCACGGCGGGCGTGAGCGCGCGGGCCGTGCTGCCGGCGCCGCGCCGGGCGATGTGGCCGCTGTACGCGGCCGGGTTCACCACCGCGTTCGGTGCCCACGGGATCGCCGCGAACCTCGGCGGGTTCGCCGAGGACACGGTGACCTCGCTGCTCGTCCTGGGCGGGCTGCTCGCCCTGTACGACGGCGCCGAGGTGGTGCTGAAGCCGGTCTTCGGGACCCTGGCGGACCGGGTCGGCCCCCGGCCCGTCCTGCTCGGCGGGCTCGTCGCGTTCGCGGCGGCCTCGGCACTGTACGCCGTCGCGGACGGCCCCGGCTGGCTGTGGGTGGCCCGGCTCGGCCAGGGCGCCGCGGCCTCCGCGTTCTCGCCCTCGGCCTCCGCGCTGGTCGCCCGGCTCAACCCGGCCGCGCGACACGGGCGGGCGTTCGGCAGTTACGGCTTCTGCAAGTCGGTCGGCTTCACGCTGGGGCCGCTGCTGGGCGGTGTGCTGGTCTGGGCGGGCGGGCTGCGGCTGCTCTTCGCCGTGATGGCGGCGCTGGGCGCGGGCGTCGCGCTCTGGGCGCTGCTCGCCGTGCCCACGGTGCCGCCGCTGCCGCGCACCCGTCAGACCCTGCTGGACCTGGCGCGGCGGCTGACCTCCCGCTCCTTCGTCGTCCCCACCGTGGCCCTCGCCGGGGCGACCGCCGCGCTGTCCGTCGGCGTCGGTTTCCTGCCGGTCTCCGGCCGGGCGGCGGGACTGGGAACGGTGGCCACTGGAGCCGCCGTCTCCGTGCTGGCCGCCTGCGCCGGCGTCGTCCAGCCCGTGGCGGGGCGGGCCCTGGACGCCGGACGCCTCTCCACCCGTACCGGCCTGATCACCGGGCTGCTGACGGCCGCCGCCGGGCTGTGCTGCGCGATGCTGCCCGGACTGCCGGGCGTCCTGACGGCCGCGGTCCTGACCGGAGCCGGGACCGGACTGATCACACCGCTCGGCTTCGCCGCCCTCGCCGCCGCCACGCCCACCGAACGCCTCGGCCAGACCATGGGATCCGCGGAGATCGGCCGCGAACTCGGCGACGCCGGCGGCCCCCTGCTCGTCGCGGCCGTCGCCACCCTGACCACCCTCACGTACGGCTTCGCCGCACTGGCCGCGCTCCTCGCCCTGGCCGCCACCGCTCTCCTGGCCGGCGGCGGCCCCGCGAGGCCCCGGGGGTGACGGCCGGAGCAGGAGGGGCGGGGCCGGCGCGACGGGCCGGAACGGCTCGCTGCCGCCGTCAGCGGGTCAGCGGCGGACGGCGCCCTCCGTCGGCGGCTGCTCCGTGGCGCAGTGGAGGCACTTGCTCGCCGCCGCGGGCAGGTCCTCGGAGAGGCAGGCGGGGCAGGTCTTGAGCGGGCCGGGTTCGGCGAAGACCGTGACGCCGCGGCGGGCCTGGAAGTGCCGGTAGGGGACGACGATCAGGAAGTAGACGACCGCCACGAAGATGACGAAGTAGATCAGCGCGGAGATGAACTGCCCCAGGTCGAGGTAGGTCGCCTTGTTGCCCTCGTCGCCGAGCTGCCAGCCGAGCCCCGGGGACTCGCCGCCCTGGAAGCGGCTGACGATCGGGTTGATGACGAAGTCGGTGAAGGCCTTGATCAGGGTCGAGAACGCCAGCGCGATGACCAGCCCGACGGCGATGGTGATGAGGTCGCCGCGCATGAGGAAGTTCTTGAAGCCTTTGAGCACTGACCGCTTCCTTTCCTGGGGGTCGCTGTGCCCGGGCGCGGGGCCCGGCGGAAATGACCTGAGCAGCTAAGCGCAGGCCGCCCGGCCGGTACGGGAGCCACGTCGCGATGACGCACGGACGGGTGCAGCCGGGCCCCGCGGCCGGCGGGTGCGCCCGGCGCCGTCAGGGCGCGGGACGGGCGATCCGGGTCGCGACGCCGTCGAGGATCAGTTCGAGGCCGATCGTGAAGTCGGCGTCCCCGAGCGCGTCGTCGGAGGCGTCCGCCGGTTCCGGTCCGGCCTCGAACAGGGCCGAGGCGAACAACCGGGCCGTCTCCGGGAAGCGTTCGGGGTCCACGAGTCCGGCGAGGGCGCGCCCGTAGGCGCGCTCGGCGTCGGACTGGGGCTGGCCGTCGGCCCGGCCGCGGGCGAGCTCGTGCTCCTGCCGCGCGGTCTGCACCACGTAGCCGCCGACGAGGGACAGGACGCCGACCTTGTGCGCCCAGTCGAGCGGGGTGGGGGCCAGGACCGCGAGGGCGGCCTCCATCCAGGCGATCCGGTGGGGGCCGGAGGGCGGCCCGGTCACGGGCAGTTCGGCGAGCCAGGGCCGCTGCCGGTAGACGGCTTGCTGGGCGCGGGCCCAGGCGCGCAGTCCCTCGCGCCAGTCGCCGGCGTCGATGCGCGGCGGTGCGCCGAGGGCGTGGTCGCCCATGAGGACGAGGAGTTCGTCCTTGGAGCCGACGTAGCGGTAGAGCGACATCCCGGTGACGCCGAGGCTCTTGGCGACCTTGGGCAGGGTCGCGCCGTCGAGGCCGTCGCGGTCGGCGGCCTCGACGGCGGCGGCGACGACGCGGTCGACGTCGAGGGCCGCGGGGCGGCCCAGTCGGGCCGGCGGCTCCTCGACCCGCCAGAGCCGCCGCAGTGCCGCCGGAACGGCGTCCTCACTGGTCATGGTCCCCTCGGCCCTCCGGAAGCGTGATCCCTCATCATGACAGAGGACGAGTTAGTTTACGTGACATAGTTTGTGTGACACAGTTTCTCGGGTACGTCGAGAGGGCCCGGGGAGGGACCCCGCGCCCCGAGGGGGATGACACATGCCTGTGGACACCACCGTTCGCCCGGCGAACGGGCCGGTCCAGCGCGCCGACCGCGCCCTGGCCCCGGATCTGACCCGCGGAGCGATGCTCCTGATCATCGCGCTGGCGAACGCCGCCGGCGTCGCCTTCGCCGGCGAACCCGGCCTCCCGAGCGACCCGCAGGGCGCCGAGCGCGGGCTGACCTTCCTGCTCTTCGAGCTGGCGCACGCCCGCGGATACCCCGTGTTCGCCTTCATGTTCGGGTACGGCATGGTGCAGCTGGCCCGCCGTCAGGACACGCTCGGCAGCTCGCCGCGCCAGGTCCGCGCCCTGCTGCTCCGGCGCGGGTTCTGGCTCACCGTGCTCGGTTTCGCGCACGCCGCCCTGCTGTACTACGGCGACTTCCTCGGCGCGTACGGGATCGTCTGCGTCGCCGTCACGCTGACCCTGCTGCGCCGGGGCGACCGTTTCCACCGGATCGTGCTCGTGATCTGGGCGCTGTCGCTCCTGGAACTGCTCGTCCTCGGCGGGATCGTCGTCCACCGGGTCCTCACCGGCTCGGGCGACGCGCCGCTGCCCGTCGGCCACGTCGACTCGCTCGCCACCGCCTCGTACGCCGACTCGATCGCCGCCCGCCTCGCCGAGTGGCCCGCGCACACCCTGAGCACCCTGCCCTTCGTGGTGATCGCGTGGCTGGGCATGTGGGCGGCCCGGCGGCGCGTCCTGGAGCGGCCCGGAGCGCACCGGACCCTGCTCGTCCGCACCGCCGTCGCGGGCATCGGCATCGCGCTCGTCGGCGCGCTGCCGGCCGCCCTCGTCGGGGCCGGATGGCTCGGCGTCGACGCGTCCACGGCCCGGCTGGCCCTGCTGCTCCACGGCGGCAGCGGCATGTTCGCCGGGCCGGGGTACGTGGCGGTCTTCGGACTCCTCGCCGCCCGGGTCACCCGGCCCGACGGCCCGGTCGTACGGGGCCTCGCCGCGCTGGGACGCCGGTCCCTGTCGGGCTATCTGTTCCAGTCGGTGGCCTGGCTCGTGCTGCTGCTGCCCTTCACGCTCGACCTGGCCGGGCGAGGGGCGGGCGCCCCGACCGCGGTCGTGGTCCTCGTCGCCGCGGGCGTCTGGCTCGCCTCGGTGCTGATCGCCCTCCGCCTGGACGCCCGCGACCGGCCGGGCCCGGCAGAGACCGTGCTGCGGCGGCTCACCTACGGGGCCGCGGCACGCCGCCGGCGCCGGTCACACGGGCGGGCCGCATGATCCTGAGACGCGGGGAACAGAGATCGCGGACGCGAGGACAACGCCGTCCGGCGCGGCCACGGCATCATCGAAAACCGCGGAGCGCACCGCTCCTGACGCACCGCGCCGCCGCCGGCGCGCCCCGCACTCCCTTCCGCACCGACTCCCGACCCACTGACCCGCCCCGTACCGTCCCCGGACGTTCCGGGGCCGCACCAAGGATGATCACCATGGACCGTCTGGACGTCATCGACACCTGCAACCGCATGGCGTGGTACGCCGACCGGCGCGACTGGGACGCGCTGGCCGGGGTGTTCGCCGACAAGGTGACCCTGGACTACACGAGTCTCGACGGCGGCGAGCCCGTCACCCTCACCCCGGCCCGCATCGTCGAGGGCTGGCGCGCGGGCCTGGGAGCGTACGCCGCCACCCACCACCTGCTCGGAAACCACCTGGCCGCCGTCGACGGCGACGGTGCGGAGTGCACCGCCACTTTCCAGGCCACCCACCGCAAGGCGGACGACTCCCGGTGGACGCTGGGCGGCACCTACCGCTTCACCCTGGCCCGCACGGGCGGCGGCTGGCGCATCACCGGCGTGGTGATGACCACCGTCTGGAGCGACGGCGAGCGCTGACGCCACCCACGGACCGACCGGACCGACCACTACAGCCACGTTGGAGCACGCATGACGCGCACGATCAAGGTCACCTTCGACAGCGAGGGCGTCGCCCTCACCGGCAACCTCTTCCTCCCCGACGACGCCGGCGCCTCCGGCCCGCTGCCCGGGGTCGTGGTCGCCGGCACCTGGACCAGCGTCAAGGAGCTGATGGCCGACCGGTACGCCGAGCGGCTCGCCGCCCGCGGACACGCCGCGCTCTCCTTCGACTTCACCGGCTTCGGCGAATCCGCCGGCACCCCGCGGGACGTCGAGGACCCGGCCCGCAAGGTCCGCGACATCCACCACGCCGTCACCTTCCTGGCCGGCCACGAGGCCGTCGACGCCGACCGGATCGGCGCGCTCGGCATCTGCGCCGCCGCGATGTACATGTCCGACAACGCCGCCCGGGACCCGCGGGTCCGCTCGCTCGCCCTCGTCGCGCCGTGGCTCCACGACGCCGCGATCTGCGAGGCGGCCTACGGCGGCGCCGAGGCGGTCGCCGAGCGGGTCAAGACCGGCCGCGAGGCCCGCGCCCGCTACGAGGAGACCGGCGAGGTCGACTACGTGCCCGTCGTCTCGGCCACCGACGAACGCGCGGCCATGCCCTACGACATCGACTTCTACCTCAACCCGGCCCGCGGCGGCATTCCCGCCTGGCCCAACCGCTTCGCCGTCATGTCCTGGGCGGACTGGCTCACCTACGACGCCGTCGCGCTCGCTCCCCGCATCACCCAGCCCACCCTGCTCGTCCACAGCGAGGACGCCGCCATCCCCGAGGGCGCCCACCGCTTCCACGCGGGCCTCGCCGGCCCCAAGGACATCCTGTGGACCGAGGGCACCCAGTTCGACTTCTACGACCAGGAACCCCAGGTCGCCCTCGCCGTCGACACCGTGACCGCCCACTTCGGACGGACGCTCGCGTGATCCTCGTGACCGGTGCCACCGGAAACGTCGGCGGCGAGGTCGTGCGGGCCCTGGCCCGCGCCGGCGAGCCCGTCCGCGCCCTCGTCCGGCGGCCGGCCGACCTCCCGGCCGAGCAGGCCGTCGGGGACCTCGACGAGCCCGACTCGCTCGGGCCGGCCCTCGACGGCGTACGGGGAGTGTTCCTGCTGCCCGGATACCGGGACATGCCCGGACTCCTCGCGCGCATGCGGCAGTCCGGAGTGGAACGGGTCGTCCTGCTGTCGAGCCTCGCGACGGTCGCGACGGACACCGACAACGTCCTGTCCCGGTACATGATCGGCTCGGAGACGGCGGTGCGGGAGTCCGGGCTCGCCTGGACCTTCCTGCGGCCCAACGCCTTCATGTCGAACGCCCTGCGCTGGCTGCCGCAGCTGCGGGCCGGTGACGTGGTCAGGGACGCCTTCGGCGCGGTGCCGGTCGCCTCGGTCGACCCGTACGACATCGCCGCCGTCGCCGTCCGCGCCCTGCTCGACCCGGGGTACGAGGGGCAGGTGCTCGAACTGAGCGGTCCGGAACCGCTGCTGCCGGCCGAGCGTCTTGCCGTGCTGGCCGAGGTCCTCGGGCGCGACCTGCGCTTCCAGGCGCTCTCGGACGCGGAGGGCCGGGCCGACATGGCGAAGGCCGGGGTGCCGGAGCCGTACATCGAGGCCTTCTTCAGCTTCTACGGGGACGGCACCCTCGACGAGTCCCGGGTGTACCCGACCGTGGAGCGGGTCACGGGCCGTCCGCCCCGCGGCTTCCGCGCGTGGGCCACCGCCCACCGCGGGGCGTTCACCGGACCCGGGCAGGACTGAGCCGGGAACAGGACCGGGAAGAGCCCCTCGCCTCTCGTGCGGCGGGGGCTCCTCCGTCCCTGCGTCACCGGCGCCCTGGCGCCGGCCGTGCTCACGCGTCGAAGTCGGTTCCGCGGCTGACCTGTTCCCAGGTGCGGGCATCCGCCAGGGCGGCCTCGGCGTGGGCGGTGATCGCGTCGAGCGCGTCGTTGCCGAGGGCGAGCCGCAGCGGGGTCCGCTCGCTGTCCAGCGCCTTCAGGATGGCGGCGGCCGCCTTCGCCGGGTCACCGGCCTGCTTGCCGTCGCTGTCCGGCAGGCCCGTGCGCACCGCGCCGACGGTCTCGGCGTACTCCGGCATCTCCGCGGTCTGCTGCAGGGCGCCGCCGCCCGCGAAGGAGGTGCGGAAGGAGCCGGGTTCGACGATGAGCGCCTTGATGCCGAACGGGGCGACCTCGGCCGCGAGCGCCTCGGTCAGCCCTTCCAGCGCGAACTTCGTCGCCGAGTAGGCGCCGACGCCGGGAAAGGACAGCCGGCCGCCCATGCTGCTCATCTGCACGACGGCGCCGGACTTCTGGCCGCGCATGTGCGGCAGGACCGCGCGGGTGAGCCGGGCGGGCCCGAAGAAGTGCAGCTCCATGAGGTCCCGGAGCTCCCGGTCGGTGGTCTCCTCCACGGCGCCGACGAGACCGCGGCCGGCGTTGTTGACCAGCACGTCGATGCGCCCGAAGCGTGCCACCACGTCCGCGACGGTCGCGTCGATCCCGGCGCCGTCCGTGACGTCGAGGGCGACCGGGACCAGCCGGTCCGGGTGGGCGGCGGCGAGTTCGTCCAGGGCGGCCGGGCGGCGGGCCGCGGCGACGACGGTGTCCCCCGCGGCCAGGGCGGCCTCGGCGATGCACCGGCCGAAACCGGACGTGGCCCCGGTGATCAGCCACACCCTGCCCGGCACGGGCGTGCCGGACGTCGGATCCTGCGTGTTCAATCCGCCTCCTCGGCTTTCGTGCGCCGCCCTCGGAGCGGCGCACGGCGAGAATGCCCGATGTCCGTGCGGCCGTGTTGCCGTTCCGTCCGCACCGTCTTGACGACCCGTCGCCATCCCGGCCGCTCCCTCCCGCTCCCTCCCGCTCCCTCCGGCGCCTTCGCGCCCGGTCAGCCGCGCTCGGGCAGCGCCCGGGCGCGGTAGGCGCGCGGGGAGAGCCCGTACGCGGCCCGGAAGGCGCGGGTGACGTGGGAGGCCCGTGGCATTCCCCAGCGGGCGGCCAGCGCGTGGATGGGGACGGACCGCAGGGCGGGGTCGGCCAGATCGGCGCGGATGCGCTCCAGCCGCTGGGCGCGGATCCAGGCGGCCACCGTCTCGCCCGGGTGCTGCTCGCCGAAGACGCGGTGCAGATGGCTGAGCGAGATGTGGTGCGCGGCGGCGACGGTCGCCGGGGTCAGTTCCGGGTCGGGCAGGTGCCGGCGGACGAAGGTGCGGATGCGCTGGGCCAGCACCTCGTGCCGGGTCTCGGGTGACAGGGCGGCCTCGGCCTCCAGGGCGTGCGCGAGGACGGCGGAGACCAGGTCGACCGTGACCGTGCCGAGGCGGGGCGCGTCGGCCGGGCGGAGGGTGTCGGCGTGCCGGCCGAGGCTGCCGAGGAATTCCGCCAGGACGGCTCCCGTGCCGCTCCCCGCCGAGAGGCCCCGGCCGAGGATCCGTTCCATCCGGTGCGGGGGCAGCGGAAGCAGGTTGCGCGGCAGGTCGAGGCCCACCCCGGCGACGACGCCCGGCCGGCCGTCGGCCGTGGAGTCGGCGGCGTGGGCGTGGGACTCGCAGGCCTGCCAGCTGGAGTCCACCAGCAGACCGCGGGGGCCGATGGTGGCGGTCCCGCCGCGCTCGGGGGCCAGCGTCAGTCCGCCGTGGGTGAGCAGGGAGACGTGGTAGTGCTCGGCGTCGTGGCGGCGGATCCGCCGGGTGCTGCGCCGGAAGCGCGCGGGCGCGAAGGAGGTCCGCCACACCGTCACGGGACCGAGCTCCATCAGGAGCAACTCCGCGTGGAAGTCGCCGGCGTGGGGACTGGCCGTGTCGTTCGCGCGGCTCTGGGCGATCATCTCCCGCCAGCGGTCGAACCGTTCGCCGGGCGGAACATCCTGGCTGCGGAACAGCGTCCCGATCGCCACTGCACTCTCCGTCCTCCCCGCAGGGCGTCCCCAAGGGGCGGGTCGTCGCGCGGAGGTGATGGCCCGTCGTCGCCCGGCCGCCCCCCGCGCCGCCGTCATGAAGTGCGCACGATTCTGCACGGACACCCGGAGGAGACGAGCACCCGGCCCGGCCTCGCCCTCGGAAACGGATCGGAGTGAGTCCTCACTCATTGACGGAGTGAGCACTCACTCCGTACTCTCGTCGACATGACGGAACCTCAGAAGAACCAGAGCACCCGCCGCCGCGCCCCCGCGATGTCGCCGGAGCGCCGCCGCGAAATGATCATCCAGACCGCGATCCCGCTGATCGCCGAGTACGGGGCGGCCGTGACGACCGCGAAGATCGCACGGGCCGCGGGCATCGGCGAGGGCACGATCTTCCGGGTCTTCGCCGACAAGGAGGAACTGCTGCACGCCTGCATGGCCGAGGCCCTCTCCCCCGAGCACGCCGTCCGCGAGCTCGACGCGATCGACGTGGACCAGCCGCTCGCCGACCGGCTCACGGAGGCGGCCGAGGCGCTGCAGGCGCACCTGTCCAGGATGGGCGCGATCGCCGGCTCGCTCGGGCACGGCGGCGGCAAGCACCCCGGCACCGTGCGCGGTGCGGGCCGCCACGAGTCGACGACCCGGATCCGCGCGGCCCTCGCGGACCTGCTGGAGCCGGACCGGGCCACCCTGCGCCGGCCGCCGGAGCAGATCGCGGCGCTGTTCTTCGGGCTGCTCTTCACCCAGCCGCGTACGGACGACGAGCCCGATCTGACCCCGCGGGAGCTGGTCGAGCTCTTCCTGCACGGGGCCGCCTCGGGGGCCGCGCGGTGAGCGCGCGGGCCCGGCGCCTCGGGGTGGTCGGCGGGGCCGTCCTGCCGCCCGTCCTGGTGTGGCTCGTCACCGACCCGCTGCTCGGCCACCCGCTGCGGATCACGGACGGCGAGCAGGTGCTCGACATCGGCGGCGGAGCCGTGGCGTTCCTCGCGCTGCTCGCCTCCCTGGCCGGCTGGGGACTGCTGGCCGCCCTGGAGCGGTTCGGGGTGCGGCGGCCCCGGACGGTGTGGACCCGGTCGGCAGGCGCCGTACTGGCCGTGTCCTTCCTGCCGTTCACCGGCGGCGGCATGGACGCCGGCACCGCGGCCGCCCTGGCGCTGATGCACCTGGCGGTGGCGGCGGTCCTGATCCCGGGGCTGGCCTCCACCTCGCCCGCGGCGGGACCCCGCACCGCGCGGGCCTGACGCGGATCCTCACGTGCCGTCGGGGGCCGGTTACCGGCCGGAGCCGGGGGGCCGGCGCTACCGGGCGGGCGGGAAGGCGGGCGGCCACAGGTGCTCCCCGGGGGTGCCCGTGTCGCCGGCCTTCCAGGCGGGGTCGTAGGCGCAGGGCACGCTCGCGCCGCCGGTGAAGTACTCCCGGTCCCGGTACCAGGTGAAGGACATGCGCTCGGCGCCGTCGTCGCGCTGGACGAACAGGTCCCAGTCCTTCCCCGGCCCGCCCTCCCGGTACGAGGTGATCTCCCAGCCCTGGTCCTTGAGGTGCTGGTGCAGCCGGCGCAGGCCCGGTTCGGCCTGGCTCGCCGGCACGTGGTCCAGGGCCCAGCTGTGGTGCATCGAGGAGGCGCCGTCGACGGTCTTGTCCTCCATGCCGAGCAGGCCGCCGTCGTGACAGGCCTGGGAGCCGAGGGTGTTCTGCGTGCTGACGCCGAGGTCCGCGACCCCGGGCCGGATGGTGCGGGTGAAGCCCAGCACCTCGTAGGCCTCCCGGGAACGCTCCACCGCCCGGCTCGCCATCTCCTCGGGGGCCACCCGGGGGAAGTCGGTGGCACCCCAGGAGTGCCAGACCAGCGCGCCGACGAGAACGACGACGCCGAGGAGCGCGATGCCCGCGCAGCCGAGGGCGCCGGTGACACACGAGGAGGCCGCCCGGGACCCGGCCGCTTCGGGGGCGAGGTCGGGGGTGAATCCGGGGGCGGACGTGGGGCCGGGGGCGGGGCCGGGCGTGCTTGGCATGTTCTCGTCGGGCATACGAGAACCCTATGCAACGGCCCGGAACCGCCGATGGGCGCCCGTACCGGAGCCGGCTGAGTACGCGTACTCATCTCCGGTACGGGGGCCGCGTCTCCGGTACGGGCCGGGCCCCGGCCGGGCGTCAGGATGCCGGCGCCCGGGCTCAGTCGCAGCAGTCGCAGCAGCACTTGCAGGGGTTGCAGCAGCCACCACCACCGCCGCAGCCGTCGCCCGAGCCACCCGAGGAGCCGGAGCCGCCGGAGCCGTGCCCGCCGCCCCAGCCGCCGGAACCACCGGAGGAGCCGCCCGAGTTGCCGCCGCCGTGGCCGCCGAACCAGCCGTCGCCGCCACCGGAGCCGTCCCGCTGCGAGCCACCGCCGCTCCGTCCGTCGCCGAACTGGATCGGCTCCCCGTCGTCCATCCCGTCGTCCGCCGCGCAGCGGCAGCAGTCGGTGCAGAGTCCGCAGTCCCGGCACAGCCGGCGCCACTGGCCGCACCGCCGGCACTGCCCCTCGTACGGGCGGCCCGAGGCCCGCGGGGCGCCCTCGCCCGCCACCAGTGCGCCGACGCCGCAGCTCTCGCCGCTCGCCGGGGGCGCCGTCGCCTCCGGCGACGTACGGCGGCCCAGCCAGGGCAGCATCCGCGGGCCCCGCGCCTGGTGGCGGTGCCGGTGCTGCCGGTGGCGGGGGTCGAAGACCCGGTCGACGGCGCGTTCCAACTCGCCGCCGAGCAGTGCCCGTACCAGCCGGTCGTCGACGAACTCGGCCTCCGCGAGGGCGAGTCGGATGCCGTGCACGGCGTCGTCGCAGAGCCGGCGCACCTCGGCCCGGTCCGTGCCGGTGACGGCGATCGGGTTCCAGGAGCCGGAGGCCCGGTCGGCGTCCAGGTCCTCCACCGCGTCCAGGAGGTGGGCCAGCCGGCCGAACAGGCGCCCGGCCTCCGCCAGCGGTTCGGCGTTGCCCGGGCGGCCGGTGAGCACAGCGGTGTGCGCGAAGGCGGCGGCGGTCGCCGTCTCCGTGGGTTCGGTGACCGTGAGCAGGGAGCCTCCGGGGCCGGTCAGCCGCTCGATCTCGGGCTGGCGTTCCACCGCCTCGATCAGCACCGCGGTGTCGAAGCCGAGCCGTTCGCCGCCGGCGGCGCCCGCCCGGTCCCAGCCGTGGGCGATCCGGCGGGCCGCGAGGGTGACCGGGCGGCGTCCGAACAGGCCGTCGCCGTCGGCGACGTGGTCACGTATCTTCGCCGCGGCCAGCACCAGCGACACCGTCGCCGCGAGCCGCGCCCCTTCGCCCTGCGCCACGTCCGCCGACCGCATCCCGCGCAGCGGGCACGGCCCGGCGCCGCGCCGCCAGTCGCCGGTGCGCTCGGACTGCGCCTCGGTCAGCACCGAGACGATCAGGCCGTCGTAGTTGGTGGCCACCCGTGCGAACTGCCCGTACTCGCCGCGCAGCGCCAGGCAGAGGCCGCACAGATGCGCCATCCACTCGGTGCGCAGACCCTCGCCCAGGCGGTGACGGCATGGCCTGATGATTCCGAACATCGCATGTCCCCCGTACGCGTGACCGCCCGGTCCCTCGCCGGGCGGCGGCCCTCAGTGTCACACGCGTACGTCCGCCCGGAACGGCCGGGCCTCAGTGCGGCAGGTCGTGCTCGGCCCAGACCACCTTGCCGGTCACCGTGCGGCTCGAACCCCAGCGGCGGCACAGCATGTTGATGAGCTGGAGGCCCCGGCCGCCCTCGTCGCCGAGGTCGGCGTGCTGGATCTGCGGCAGGTCAGGGCCGGTGTCCGACACCTCCACGACCAGGCGCTCGCCGCGCAGCAGCCGGAGCCTGCCGGGTCCGTTGCCGTAGCGCAGGGCGTTGCCGACGAGCTCGGAGACGACGAGTTCGAAGACGTCGGCGAGCTCGGTCAGGTCCCACACGGCGAGCTGGTCGGTGACCAGTCCCCGGGCGACGGAGGCCGCCCGGCCCTCCTGCGGCAGCTGCCACTCGCGCAGGTCGGCCGGCCCGTCGGCGGACGTCGTCGCGTCGGCGACGGAGGTCGCGACGAGGAGCACGGCCTCGTCGAAGCGGGTCGTGTCGCCGGCGGGGGCGGAGGCGAACAGGCCGCCGCTCTCCAGGGCGCCGGGGGCCAGGTCGCGGGCGGCGGCGCGCAGTCCGTTCAGCTGGTGCTCGACGTCCCCGTGCCGGGACTTGACCAGCCCGTCCGTGTACATGACGAGGTGGCCGCCGGCCGGGACCTCCACCCTGACCCGGTCGTACGGGATCACACCCGCGCCGAGCGGCGCGCCGATCGGCACGTCCACGAACTCGGCGGAGCCGCCCCCGTCGACCAGCAGCGGCGGCAGGTGCCCGGCGCTGGCCAGGGTGAAGGTGGAGTCGGCCGGGTCGAACACGGCGCAGAGGAAGGTCGCGACCTGCTCGTCCTCCAGGTCGCGGGTGGCGAGGTCGAGGCGGGCCAGGACGCGCTCCGGGGACATGTCCAGGGTCATCAGGGTGCGGGCCACGGCCCGCAGGCGTCCCATGGTGGCGGCGGCGGGCAGCCCGTGGGCCATGACGTCGCCGACCATGAGGGCGGTGCGTCCGCCGGGCAGCGCCATCACGTCGTACCAGTCCCCGCCCACGCCCTGGTGCCCGGTCGGCGGCGCGTACTCGGCCCGGACGCGCAGCCCGGGCGTCACGGGGGTGGCGCGCGGCAGCAGCGTGCGCTGCAGCGTGACGACGTGCTCGCGCTCGCGCCCGTACAGCCGGGCGTTGTCGATGTAGACGGCGGCCTGGGAGGCGAGCTGCTCGGCCAGGGCGAGGTCGGTGGAGGAGAACGGCGGCGAGCCGGGGCCGCGGACGAAGTCCACGCTGCCGAGCAGCAGCCCGCGGGCGATCAGCGGCACCGCGAGGTAGCTGTGCACTCCGGCGGCGCGCATCTTCGCCGCGGCGCTCGCGGTCGGCGCGACCTTGGCGAAGTCGGCCGGGCCCATCCGGCTCACCAGGACCGGCCGGCCCTGGCGCAGGCAGTAGCGGTGGAGCAGCGTCTCGTGCTGCGCCTCGGCGCGGACGGAGGTCTCGCCCACGGGGGTGGGTTCCAGGGAGGACAGCTCCTCGACGGCGCTGACCGCGATGGCCCGCATGATCGGAACGCCCGTGCCGGTCCAGCGCGCGCCCTCCTCGCCGCGCAGGACGCTCTCCAGGATGTCGACGGCGGCTCCGTCGGCGAAGGCGGGCACGGTGAACTCGGCCAGCTCCTGGGCGGTGCGCTCCAGGTCGAGGCTGGTGCCGATCCGGGAGCCGGCGGAATTGAGCCAGGCGAGCCGGCCGCGCGTGGTGAGCCGGTCGAGGGGGACCTCGCCGCCGATCCGTCCCAGCCGCCTGCGGGTCGCGGCCGAGCGGTGCGACGCGGCACCCCTCCCGGCCGAGGCGCGAGCCGTCAGGCGTCGTCTCCCCTTGCCGCCGTTCACTCTTTCGGCCTCCAGACAGGAACTACTCGACCGGTGCTCGTGCCCAGCATGCACCCCTTCGCGGCCGATCGGGCCGCTCCCCCACCAGGCAATTCCGCCGGGAGCGTGCCGTACCGCCCGGTAGGCGGAAAGAACGGAACCGTCGGTTCTGGGCCATCGACGCACAGTGATCGAACGCCGGGGCGGGGGTGAGGGCGCGGAGGGCCGGGCGGCACCGGCACGGCGGCGGCGGGGTGGCACCGACCGGTTCCACACCCGACGCCTCCGCCCTGGGCCGGGAGACCGGCCCCGTCGTCCCGTCCGGGGCCCGCCCGGCCGGCATGTCCGGATCTGACAGAACCTGGTCATTGCGGCCCTGTGTGGCCGGGCGCCATGATCGGCGCATGCTCCCCGCGCACCGCGTCGTCGTCGTGGCCTTCCCCGGCGTCGAGCTGCTCAACATCACCGGCCCGGCCGAGGTGTTCTCCGTCGCCACGCGCGTCGCCGGCACCGGCCGTCCGGGCTACACCGTGCGCATCGCGACGCCCGGGGGCGAACCGGTGACCACCTCCGGCGGGATCCGGCTCATGGCCGACCTGACGCTGGACGAGGTACCCGGCGGCGTGGACACCCTCCTCGTCTCGGGCGCCGTCCGGGTGGACGACCACGCGGTGGAGCCCGTCCTCGACGACGGGATCGTCGACTGGCTGCGCGCCACGGCCCCCGGCGTCCCCCGGGTGGGATCCGTGTGCGCGGGCGCGCATCTGCTGGCCGCGGCGGGCCTGCTCGACGGGCGCACCGCGACGACCCACTGGCGGACGGCCGCCCGGCTGGCCGCCGATCATCCGCTCGTCGCGGTCGACCCGGACCCGATCTTCATCCGGGAAGGCCGGCTGTGGACCTGTGCCGGCATCGCGTCGGGGATGGACATGGCCCTCGCCATGGTCACCGAGGACCACGGCCCCGAACGCGCCCTTGCCACCGCCCGGACCATGGTGATGTACGTCAAACGGGCGGGCGGCCAGAGCCAGTTCAGCGCGCCGCTCACCCCTCCCCCGGCGCCCGACGACCGGCTGGACGAGCTGCGCCGGTGGATCGGCGAGCACCTCGCCGAGGACCTCTCGGCCGACGTCCTCGCGGCGCGCCTGCACCTGAGCGTGCGTCACTTCTCGCGCCTGTTCCGCGACCGCACCGGCACCACGCCGGCGGCGTACGTGGAGTCCGTCCGCCTGGAGGCCGCCCGTCGGCTGCTCCAGGACACGCCCCACGGCCTGCCCGAGGTGGCCGCGCTCAGCGGCCTCGGTTCGGTGGAGAGCCTGCACCGTGCGTTCCGGCGCCGCCTCGGCACGACCCCGGCCCAGTACCGGCGCCGCTTCCGCTGATCCGCCACCCCCGGCGCCCACCCCCGTCCTTCCGCCTCCTTTTCCCAGCCCGTCCCTCGACCGCCCGCGGACCACCGCGCGGCGGAGGACCGTCATGCCCCCAGGAGAGAACCGTGTCCCGAACCAAGGTCGTCCCCATCCCGGTCATGGGCCGGCACCACGTCAACGCGTACCTTCTGCTCGGCCGTCGGCCCGTCGTCGTGGACGCGGGGACGCCCGGCAGCGGCCGGAAGATCCACGACGGGATCGCCGCCCACGGGGTGGACCCCTCCGACGTGTCGCTGATCGTCATCACCCACGGGCACATCGACCACTTCGGGTCGGCCGCCGAACTGCACCGGCTGACCGGGGCGCCCGTGGCGGGCCACGTCGCCGACCTCGGCCCGTACCGCTCCGGCCGGGCCCGTGAGCCCTATCTGCCCACCGGGCCGATGGGCCGCCTCATGGCCGGGAACAAGAACCTGCACCTGCGGGTGGAACCGTTCGAGCCCGACGTGCTCCTCACCGGCGAGACCGACCTGACGGACTTCGGCGTCGCGGGGCGCGTCGTGCCGACGCCCGGGCACACCGCGGGATCGGTCTCGGTCCTCACCGACGAAGGCGATCTGGTCGCCGGCGACCTGATCGCCACCTCGTTCTTCGGTCTGGTCCGCGGCCGCCCCGCCAATCCGCCCTTCCATGACGACCCGCTCGCCAACCTCGCCAGTCTGCGCCGGATGCTGGCCCTGAACCCGACCGGCCTCCACGTCGGCCACGGCACCCGGCTCGACCCCGACCGGGTCCGGCGCTGGGCCGA
This sequence comes from Streptomyces sp. NPDC053541, assembly GCF_044544705.1. NCBI lineage: Bacteria > Bacillati > Actinomycetota > Actinomycetes > Kitasatosporales > Streptomycetaceae > Streptomyces > Streptomyces sp. NPDC053541. The sequence continues at coordinate 404,983 of NZ_JBITXM010000003.1, read as the reverse complement.
GCGCGAACACCGGCGCCTGTCCCGGCTCCACGCCGCCGGACGGCTCCCGGTCCGCACGGTCTGACGGGCGCACGCCCCGGGCCGCCCCCGGCCAGGCGGGGGGGGAGTCAGGTGCGCGCGAGGGCGGCGGCTCCGAAGGAGACGTCGAACCGGTCGCACCAGATGCTGACGCTCGGATACGCCGTCCAGTCCACGCCGGCGGGCAGCGGGTAGTTCTGGTCGCCCTTGTTGCCCTTCAGACGGGCCAGGTCGAGGTGCTTCCCGTCGTCGAAGACGCCCCAGCCGGCCGTGCCCTCCCGCACGGGGGCGTCGCTCAGCCATACGTGCAGGTCCGGGCCGTTGCTCGTGTCGAGGCCCTCGATGCGCAGGGTGTGGCTGCCGTCGGCGAGCCGCACGATCCTGACGGTGCCGGTCGTCGCGTGCTCGTGGCTGACGAAGCTGCCCCGGGCCACGGTGACCGGGCCCGCGGGCGGTGCGGAGGCGGCCGGGGCGGAGGGCGCGGGCGCGCCGGCGGGCCCGCTCGTCACCGGCGCCGGGGGCGCCGCGCTCACGGTGGGCAGCGCCTCGTGCACGGTCTCGTCCACCCACAGCGCCCAGGGCTTGAACCACAGCGCCCCGGCCGTCGCGAGCACCAGTCCCGCACCGGCCACCGCGGCCCACCGTCGCTTCCTCGTGACGCGCCCCACGACGCCTCCCTCCGTGTCCGGCCGGCCCCGTCCGGCCGGCTCCTGCGTGCTCCATTCAAGGCACCCGGGCGCGCGCCGGACAGTCCTGACCGGATGACGAAAGCCTTACGGCGCTCCCGGGGCTTCGGGCGGCCCGGCCGGCCGGAGGGCCGCCGGGAGGCCGTTCAGACGCAGCCGGGTGGCGCCGCGCAGGTGCGGCAGGTCGTCCTCGGGGCGGGCGGACGCGGCGAGGAAGGCCGCCTGTTCGGTCCAGCGCAGATGGGTGCCCTGGCTGTCGGGGCGCAGTTCCACGGTGACGAGCGAGGACCACCGGGCGACGTCGTTCACGCGCGAGGTGTACGTGTAGACGAGCCGGGCGCCCGGGACGATGTCCAGGTAGCGGGAGGCGTAGGCGAGCCGTTCCGGTTCGGCGCCCTCCGTCGTGAAGAGGCTGGTCGCGGTCTCGCCGCCGTCGACCGTGAAGTCGTGGGCGTACGAGGTCCGGCGGCCCGGGAGGACGAACCAGCGGCGCCGCACCGGGGTGTCGGCGAAGGCCTCGAAGACGGCGTCCGGGGTGGCGGCCACGTGCCGTTCGACGGTGAACGTGTCGTGGCGCACCGCGGTCACGGTCGGATCGGTTTCCAGGGGCAGGGTGTTCATCGTGCTCCGTCGGGTTCGGGTGCGGTGGGTGTCGGGCAGGAGCCGGATCGGAGTGGCGGTCCGAAGGAGGGGGAAGAACACTACCCCCGACGCCCGCGTCGTCGGGGGCCCTCGGCGACGCCCGCCGCGCGGCCGACGGCCGCCCGGGCCTCCACCCCGCGTCGTCGAAGAGCCGCCGCACCGTCGAAAGGAAACGCACCCGTGCCGCAGACGCTCAACCTCTGGCGCCGGCAGCTGGGCGAGGTGCCCGCGTCCGTCTGGGAACGCACCGACCTCGACGTGCTGATCCTGGCCGACAACGGGCTGACCCGGCTCCCGTCGCGGATCGGCGGGCTCCGGCGGCTCACCACGCTGGACCTCGGCCACAACCGGCTCCGTTCGGTCCCCGCCGAACTCTGCGAGCTGACCGGTCTCAGCGGCTTCCTCTACCTCCACGACAACGACCTGGCCGAGCTGCCCGAGGCCCTCGGCGACCTGCGGCGGCTGCGCTACCTCAACGTCGGCGAGAACAGGCTCACTTCGCTCCCCGAGACCCTCGGGCGGATGAGCGGTCTGATCGAACTCCGCGCGCAGCACAACCGCCTGACCGCGCTGCCCGCGTCGATCGGCTCGCTCCGCGCGCTGCGCGAGCTCTGGCTGCGGGGCAACGCCCTCGCCTCCCTGCCGCCGTCGACGGCCGCGCTGGACGAGCTGCGCCATCTCGACCTGCGGGAGAACGCCCTCGACGCCCTCCCCGAGGCGCTCGCCGGGCTGCCGCTGCTGCGCCACGTCGACGTCCGCGGCAACCGCCTGACCCGGCTGCCCGGCTGGGTCGCCGAACTGCCGTCGCTGGAGAAGCTGGACCTGCGCTGGAATCCCTGTGTGCCGGCCCCGGCGCTGCTGTCGCGGCTCGAGGAGCGCGGCTGCGTCGTCCTGTGGTGAGGGCGAGCCCTGCCGGGGCGCGCGGACGGGAGCGGCACCGCGGCCGCCGGCCGCAACTCCCGTGTCAGTGCCCTCCCGTATCCTTCCGGCCACCGCACCACGACTGGGAGGATCAGGACCCTTGACCGGCCTGTCTGCTTTTCCGCTGCCCTTTCACGTTTCCCGTTCCGGGGCGTTCGCGACGCCGAGGACCCTGCGGGAGATGGAGATGATCCGGTGCAGCGCGCACATCCGGGAGAAGCCGGGGTGGTTCGAGAAGGTGCGCGACGCGGACGTCGTCGCGCGGTGGACGCGGGAGGCCGTCGAGCAGGGCCTCACCGAGGCGCAGGTCCGTTACGTGCTGGCCGAGCTCGCGCACTACGCGGCGCTGCGGGACGGCGCGACCGGCATCGAGGTGTCCGCCGTCGACGGGGTGTGGCACTCGGACACGCTGGTCGACGAGGAGCTGCGGCGGCGGCTGGGCGAGGCGGTCCGGGTCCTGGAGGAGGTCCCGGAGGAGGAGCGGGACTGGCATCCGGGCTCCGACGGCCAGGTCCTCGACCTCGTGCACCCCTCGCTGTTCTGCCTCGTTCGCGGGGTGAGCGGGGAGCCCGAGCGCGCCTGGGACAACCCGGCGGACCCGTACGCGAAGTACGAGTTCTCGGAGCGCTTCCAGTGGCTGCCGACGGACGTCGAGGTCGGCGCCGAGGGCGGGGTCGACTTCCTGTCGTACGTCAACAACGTGCACCCCGAGGAGCACCGCGCGCTCGCCTCCGTGCTGCCCGAGCTGTTCGGGCGGATGGTCCCGCTCCTGGAGCGGGTGCTCACCGACCTGCGCCGGCCGCGCCCGCTGCGGATCGAGCCCGACCCCTACGACTGGTACGACTCGGAGCCGGCGTACCCGGAGAAGTCCGCGTACGCCGATGCCGAGGCCCACGCGGAGGCGGTCCGCGCCTGGGAGGAGGCGCAGGACGACTGGTGGGAGAACCGCACCCCGGTGGTCCCGGACGCCCCGGAGTTCACGGCGCCCGAGCCCCCGGAGGATTCCGCCCGCGTCGACCTGCGCGGCCGCCGGCTCCAGGTGATCGTGAAGCTCGCCACGGTCCACCTCACCCCGGAGAAGCCCGCGTACCCGGGCGGTTCCTGGCACGTGGAGGGCATGCTGAACGAGCGGATCGTCTCGACCGGCATCTACTACTGGGACAGCGAGAACATCACCGAGAGCCGGCTGGCCTTCCGGGCGGCGCTGCACGACCCGGAGTACGAGCAGAACGACGACGAGGGCATCCGTGAGGTCTACGGCCTGGAGAACGACGACGCGCTGAACCAGGACCTGGGCTCGACGCCGACCCCGTCCGGCCGCTGCCTGGCCTTCCCGAACGTCCTCCAGCACCGCGTCGGCGCCTTCCGCCTCGCCGACCCCACCCGCCCGGGCCACCGCAAGATCCTCGCGTTCTTCCTGGTGGACCCGTCGCGGCCGATCGTCTCGACCTCCGACATACCCCCGCAGCAGCCCTGGTCCGCGACCTCGACGATGACGCTCGCCGAGGCCCGGGCGTACCGCGAGGAGCTGATGAAGGAGCGCAAGTTCTTCGTCGACGAGCACAACGAGCAGCTCTACGAGCGCGAGTTCTCCCTCTGCGAGCACTGACCGCGGTCCTGCTCCTCGGCCGGTCCCGGGCCCGGCCGAGGAGCAGGACCAGGGCCAGGACTAGGCCATCCAGAAGAAGACCGCCGTCATCCGCTTGTCCTCCAGGGTGGTGCCCGTGTACGCGGTGGCCGTGTGGATCAGGTTGGCCGCGTAGAGGAGGAGGCGGTTGTAGCGGGGCGGGACGCGGAGGTCCTCGGTGAAGGAGTCCTCGGGGACGAAGCGGGTGCCGAGGGCGTCGACGAGGTTGTTGTGCGGGGCCAGGACCTGGTTGCCGCCGAGGACCCCGCCGGGGAGCCGCTGGCGGTAGAAGCTGGTGCCGCAGTCCTCGGGGAGGTCCGGGGTGAGGTAGAGGACGGCGGCGTAACGGCACAGGGTGCGGGAGTCGGTGTGCGGGCGGGGGTCGCACTCGCCCTTGCCGACGACCTGGACGCAGTTGTGGTTGAAGGTGCCGCCGCCGGCGGGGTCCACGGCCCAGACGCGGGGGACGCCGACGGTGCGGCACACCAGCTTCTCCAGGTGGGCGAGTTCGGCCGGTTCGAGGCCGGGCATCGTGCGCAGGCCCGGCCACGGTTCGGGGCGGTGGGGGTGGCCCGGCACCCAGTCGTCGCGTCGCAGGACCCGGGCCCGGACGGCGTCGGGGTCGGGCAGGACGTCGTCCAGGATCCAGTAGTCGCGGCCGCGGGTGGGCTTGCGGTACGGCAGGGGTCGGGGCGCAGGGGGCATGGGTCGCACGCTAGTCCCGGCGCGCGGCCCGGCCGCCAACCCGCGGCCAAGACTCCGGCAAGACATCGTCATGCGGGCAATCCGCGGGAAAAGCCGGCTTCCGGGAGGGCCTTCGACGGGCCCGGGCCCGCAGTCCGTGCCGCGGGGCCAGGCACCAGGCGAGGGCGAAGAGCGCGGTGAGCACGACCACGACGGAGCCGCCGGCGGCCAGGTCGTAGGCGTACGAGACGTACAGGCCGCCGAGCGCGCCCGCGCAGCCGATGCCGGAGGCCAGCAGGGTCATGACGCCGAGCCGGTCGGTGAGCAGCCGGGCGGTCGCCGCGGGGGTGATGAGCAGGGCGAGCACGAGGATGTTGCCGACGGCCTCCAGGGACATCACGATCGTCGTCGTCACCACGACGTAGAGCAGCAGGTCGAGGCCGAAGACGGGCAGGCCCGCGGCGCGGGCCGTCTCGCGGTCGAGGGTGACGGCCACGAGTTCCTTGCGCAGGAGGAGGACGAGGCTCACGACGACGGCCCCGAGTCCCGCCACCGTCCACACGTCCTCGGGGCCGACGGCGAGGACCTGGCCGAAGAGGAAGGAGGAGAGGTCGGTGGTCCAGCTGTCGCGGGTGGAGACCAGGACGATGCCGAGGCCGAACGCGAACGCGAAGAACACTCCGATGACGGTGTCCTCCTTCAGGCGCCGGTTCTGGGACACGAAGGCGATGAGGACGGCGGTGGTGATGCCGGCCGCCGCGCCGCCGAGCAGCAGGTTGCCCTCCAGGGCGTAGGCGAGCGCGACGCCGGGGAACGCCGAGTGGGCGACGGCGTCGCCGATGAAGGCCATGCCCCGCAGGACGACGAAGACGCCGACGACCCCGCAGACCAGGCCGACGATCGCGGAGACGGCGAAGGCCCGCTGCATGAAGGGGAGGTGCCAGGGGTCGAGGAGGAGCTCGGTCATGCCGCCGCCTCCCCGTCGGCGGCCGGCTTCGCCGTGCCGTCCAGGCCGAAGGCCCGGAGCATGCGGTCGGGGTCCGCGAGGACGTCCGGGCCGCCCTCGGCGACCACCGTCCGGTTGAGGAGGACGATCCGGGCGCAGGTGCGGGCGGCGGACGCCAGGTCGTGGGTGGTCATGAGGAGCGCGGTTCCGTCCTCGGCCAGTCGGCCGAACAGCTCGTTGAGGAGGGCCTGGGTACGCACGTCGACGCCGGTGAACGGCTCGTCCAGGAGCAGGATCCGGGGCTCGGCGGCCAGGGCGCGGGCCACCAGGACCCGCTGCCGCTGGCCGCCGGACAGCTCGCCGACGGGGCGGCGCCGCAGGTCCGTGAGCGCGGTGAGTTCGAGGGCCCGGTCCACGGCGGCGTGGTCGGCCGCTCCCGGCCGGCGCAGCGGGCCGATGCGCCGGGTGCGGCCGGAGAGGACGGCGCCCGCGATGTCGACGGGGAAGTCCCAGGCGAACTCGTGCCGTTGGGGGACGTAGCCGATGAGCCCGCGCGCCTGGGAGACGGGCCGTCCGGCCACCAGGATCCGGCCGGCGGTCAGCGGGACGAGGCCGAGGACGGCCCGCAGGAGGGTGGTCTTGCCGGCGCCGTTCGGGCCGATCAGGCCGACCGGTTCGCCCGCGCCGACGGAGAGGTGCGCGTTCTGGAGGGCGATCCGGCCGCCCAGGGCGACGGTGACGCCTTCGGCCCGCAGGGCCGGGTGGTCGGCGCTCATGCCGGTGCTCCGTTCCGGTTCCGCCGCTCGCGGCGGCGGTCGACGAGGACCAGTCCGGCCCCGGCGGCGGCGAGCCCGGCCGCGCCGGCCGTCAGGAGCGCCGTGTCGCCCGCTCCGGTGTCGGCCAAGGATCCGGAGGCGCGCGCGTCTTGGCCGGCGGGACCGGCTGAGCCCGAGGGGCCGGCCGGGCCCGAGGTGTCGGCGGAGCCCTTGCCGTCGCCGCCCGCACCGGGGGCGGTTCCGTTCCCGGCGCCTGCGCTTGAGCCGGACGACGGGCCGACGGACGCCGGGTCCTCGGCGTCGCCCACCACGAAGGTCAGGGTCTCCGTGTCGGTCGACGGAGAGCCGTTCGCCAGGGTGCCGGTCATGGAGACGGTGAGCCGGTGGACGCCCTCGCCGCCGAAGGCCCAGCCGCCGTGCGCGTGCGAGTTCGCCGGGACGTCGACGGTGTCCGGCACGCCGTCGCGGCTGTTGAAGAGGACGGTCGCGCCCGAGAGCCCGTCGTAGGTGTAGAGGGCGAAGCCGCCGGGGCCCTCGGCCCCGCGCAGGGCGAACTTCACCCCGCCTTTGAGGGCTCCCGCCTCGACGTTGTCGGTGGACCAGCCCGGCCACAGCAGGCCCTCCTGCTGGACCTGGTCGAGCAGCCACACGGGTGAGCCGGCCCGGCCCAGGAAGGAGAAGGCTCCCCCGGCCGGAATCCGCTTCTTCGCCGCCGCCTTGACGTGCAGCACCACGGAGGACGGCTCGCGCCAGACGGTCCGCCCGGCGACCGTGCCGTCCTTGACCTGGATCTGCAGCTTGCCGTCGACGACGCGCGCGGCGATGTCGATGTGGCCCGCCGCGAGCACCGTCCCGGACGCGGCGGCCTTCGCCGCGGCCGGTGCGGGGGCCGCCGCGAGGGCCCGCACCGTCCGGTCCGTCGCCGCGGACAGCGCGGCCGCGGGCGGGGTGCGCGGGGTGACGCGTACGGGCTGGGCCTGGGGCACGGTCGCCGCGGGGGCGGGGGTCGGGGCGGGTGCGCCGACCCGTACCGTCGACGTCCAGGTCCGGCGCGCCGGTTCCGCCTGCGCGGAGTCGGCGAGGGTGAGCCGGTACGTGCCCGGTGCGGTGAACGCCCACCGCGCGGCGGGCTGCGCCGCCGGTTCGGCCGGGCGCGGCGGGATCGGGTAACCGTCCTCGGGCAGCCCGTCGGCGCCGTCGCTGCGCGCCAGCGGTTCGGGGGCCGTGCCCGCTTCCGCGCGGTGGATGACGAGGGCTCCGGGGCCCTCGACGGCGGTCAGGGTCAGCCCGGCGGTGCCGGCGGGCTCCTCGACGTCCCACACCCGCGCGCCGGGGGCGCCCAGGAACGCGTACGCCGTGTCGTCCGGCACGACCATCCAAGCGCCGTCCGCCGTCAGGTCCGGGGGCAGGTCGGGGCCGGCGCTCGGGGTCGCGGCCCCGGACCCTTCCCGGGCCGGGGTCGACGGGGTCAGGATCGACGGGGCCGGGGGCTCGGGGGTGGGCGCCGCCGCGGCGGGGGCGGCGCCGGGGGCGGTGAGCAGCAGGGCTGTGCCGAGGGCGCAGCCCAGGGCGACGGGCCGGACCCGGCGGGGCGTCCCGTTCTCGCGTGTGTTCGTCATCGGGTCGTGCTCCCCTTTCCGCCCAGGCAGCGGGCGAGTTCGGCGGCGTTGTGGCGCATCATCCCGACGTAGTCGTGGACCTTGTCGTCGAAGGAGTCGCCGTAGATCGTGCAGAGGCCGACGCCCTCGTCCCGGGCCACCCGCCGCAGGACGTCGGCGCGCGCGGCGAGGTTGGGTTCGAGGAAGACGGCCGGCACCCGCTTCTCGCGGATGGTCCGGCGCAGCTTCTCGACCTCGGCCGCGCTCGGCTCCTGGCTGGGCACGGGGACGACGAAGCCGGCGACCTCCATGCCGTACGCCTTGGCGAGGTAGCCGAAGGCGTCGTGCGTGGTGATGAGCTTGCGGTGGGCGGCGGGGACGGTCGCCAGGGTGGCGGCGACGTTCTTGTGGAGCGCGGCGAGCGCACGCAGGTACGTCGTGGCGTTGCGTGCGTAGACGGCCCTGCCCGCGGGGTCGGCCTTGGCGAGTTCGGCCTCGATGCGGCGCACGTAGGCCTCGGCGTTGGAGACGTCTCCCCAGGCGTGCGGGTCCAGGTCGCCGTGGACGTGCTTGCCGATGACGGCCTGGGGCAGGACCCAGATGTCCTTGCCGGGTGCGCCGAGGAAGCGGTACTGCGGCTCCTTCGGGACCCGCTGCCTGGCCCGGTCGGGGACGTTGAGCGCGACGGCGGTGCCGGGGAGGCGGACGCGTTCGCCGGTGGCCTTGTCGTCGGTCCGTACGTACACCGCCTTGCGCCGGGCGTCGACGGCGAGGTCGGCGTGTCCGCCGTCGAGGGTCCTGCGGCCCTCGGCCGCCTTGTTGTGCGCGGCGCCGCCGACGGTGAAGGTGACGGTGCCCTGTCCGGCGTCGGTGGACGTGCCGTCGAGGGACTCGACCCGGCCGCGTACAGTCAGCTCGTACGTACCGGGCCGGGTGAAGACCCAGTTGACGTGGGTGTGCGCCTCGGGCGGGAGGGTGAAGGAGTCCTTGGCGTCGAGGCCGTCGGTGGAGTCGATGTAGCCGGTCGGGTTGCCGAGCGTGTCGGTGAGGTAGACGTGCAGGTCGCCGGGGCCGGTGAGCTGCACTGCGCTGGTACGGACGTGGGCTCCCTCGCCGGCGACCTCGCCCTCCACGGCCCAGCCCAGCCAGAGCACGTCGAGGCCGAGGTCCTCCTCCAGTTCGATCACGGTGCCGCCGAACTGCTCCAGCTCGTCGGCGATCTCGACCTTCGGGGTGCCCTCGCGGGCGTTGTTGTGGATCATCTTCATGATCCCGGGCTCTTCGAGGAGCAGCCCGTTGGAGAAGACGAGGTCGGCGCGGGCCACCCGGGCGGTGTCGCCGGGGCTGGGCTCGTAGGAGTGCGGGTCGCCGTGGTGCGGGACGATCGAGGTGACGTCGACGCGCTCGCCGCCGACCCGGCGCACCAGGTCGGCGATGACGGCGGTCGTGGTCGAGACGGTCAGGGCGGCGTCGGAGGCGCCGGGACCGGAGCCGGAGCATCCGGCGAGGAGCAGGGCACCGGCGAGGGCGAGAGCGGTGGTTCGTGGTGCGGTGGTGCGCACGACGGAACTCCTTGGTGGGTACGGAGGACCGGCTCCGGGGGCGGGAGGGACGGCTGTGGCCCCCGGAGCCGGTGGTCAGTGGGCGGGCTCGGGCGGTTCCGCGCGCCGGCGGCGGCGTGCGGCGAGGAAGGCGACCGCTCCGGCGCCGACCGCGGCGGCGGCCAGGCCGACGGGCAGCAGGGCGGGGGCGCCGGTGGAGGCCAGGCGCCCGTCGGTGGCGCCGCCGGTGGCCGATCCGGTTCCGGAGGTCCCGGCTGCGGCCGAACCCGCTGCCGCGGCCTGCCCGTTGGTGCCACCGGCCGTGCCGTCGCCGGCCGGCGGCTCGTCCGTGCCCCCGGGCGCCGGCGCGGACGGGGACGTGGACGGGGTGGTCGTCGGGGTGCCGCCGGGCGGGGTGGTCGTGGGAGCGACGGGTCCGTCGCCCGGTCCCGGCCGCACCGTCGTGGGGTCGACGGTGCCGACCGCCCAGGCGATGGTGGCCGTGTCGCTGACCTTCGTACCGTCGGCGAGGGTGGCGGCCACGGTGAGGACCGTCCGGTAGACGCCCTCCTTCGTGAAGGCCCACGCGGAGTGGGAGTGGCTGCCGGCGGTGTGCTCGAAGGCGTCGGGCAGTCCGTTGCCGCTGTCGAGGAGCACGGTGCTGTCCAGGGAGTTGTCGTTGACGACGGCGAGCCGGCCGGGGCCCTGGAGCGCGTCGAGCCGGTAGCTGATCCTGCCCTTCACCTGGGCGGCCGGGAACTCCTCGGTGTTCCAGCCGGGCCAGACGAGTCCGTCGAGCCGGCTGGACGGGAGCCACCACACGGGGTCGCCGGGGGTGCCGAGGAAGGCCTGGGCCTCGCCGATACGGCGCTTGGCGGCGGGTCTGACGTGGATGACGACGTCCTCGGGATCGTGCCACCGTGGGTTCTGGAGGGTGCCGTCCTTGATCCGGAAGGCGAGCTTCCCTGGCGAAACGGGGCGTGCGGCCAGGTCGATGTGGCCGTCGTCGATGACGTACCCGGCGGGGGCCGACGGGGACGGAGTCGCGGTCCCGCTCGGGGGTGGGGTCGGGGTCGGGGTCGAGCTGGTGGTGGGGGTCGGGGTGGCGGTGGGGGTGCTGCCGTCCCCGGGCCGTACCCGCGTGGGGTCGGTGGACCCGACGGCGACGGCCAGGGTCTCGGTGTCGCTCACCTCGCTGCCGTCGGCCAGGGTCGCGGTGACCGTGAGGGTCAGCCGGTGGACGCCCTCGGCGGCGAAGCCCCAGGTGGGCGCGAAGCGTTCCGTTCCCTGCGGCAGGAGGAAGGAATGGTGGCCCGGATCCTCGCTGTTGAGGTGCTGGACCGGCTCCTGGTCGGTCCACTCCATCTCCTCGGTGAACGTGTAGAGCGCGAAGCGCCCCTCCCCCTGGGCGCGGTCGAGGGTGACCTCGACCGCTCGTGCGCCGGGCAGCCCCGTCCAGGCCGGCGTCAGGGCGAAGACGTCCCGCGCGTGGCGCCCGTTCAGGAACCAGCCGTACAGTCCGTCGCCCAGGACCGGGTTGACCGGCGAGAGGATCGACTCCTTCGCCTCGGGGACGACGTGCAGCACCACGTCCGCGGGTTCGCGCGGCACCGTCCCGTGGCCGGTGCGGTCGGCGATCTGCAGGTCGAGCCGGCCGTCGGCGAGCTGCGGGACGAGGTCGATGTCGCCCTGGGCCAGCACGACGGCGCCGCCGCCCGCGTGGGCGGTCCCGCTGCCCGCGGCGACCAGTCCGGCGGCCGCGGTGAGCAGCACGGCGGCCAGGGTGGCGGCGGTCACCGTGACGGCGCGCCGGCCGTGTGTCAGGACGCTCATGGTCCTGCCTCCTTGCCGAGGCGGTGACCCGCCCGTGCGGCGGGCACGGACGGGTCACCGCGGTCCGGTGGTCTCCGGTCAGTTGGTGACGGTGAAGGTGAGGGTGTCGGTGGCCGACCTGGTCACGCCGCCGACGGTGCCGCTGACGGTGAAGGTGACCTTGTAGGTGCCGGGCTCCTCGAAGGCCCAGTTGGCGTGGTCGTGCGCGCCGACGGCGAAGGTCTTGGTCTTGTACGAGGTGGTGGTGCCGCTGTCGTAGTAGCGGTCCACGGTCGAGCCGTTGACCTTGTAGACGCTGAAGTCGTCGGTGGCGGCGCCGTCGCGGGTCACCGTGCCGAGCTTGTACTGCACGGTGTCGCCGGCGAACACGCCGGTGGTCAGGTGCTCGGTGGAGATGCCGGGCCACAGCACGTTCCTGGCGGTCGCGGCGGCCTGGTCCTGCGGCAGCACCCAGACCTGGGCGCCGGTGCCGAGGAAGGCGTACGGGGTGCCGGTGGGGCGCGCGACCTTGGCGGCGGCCGGGACAGAGAGCACGACGTCGGCCGGCTGGTACTCGACCGCGTTGGTCTCGTCGTGGACGTGCAGGGCGAAGGCGGCGCCGTCCCACTCCGCGTCCAGGACGTCGACGTGGCCGCCGGTGAGCGGGGTGACGGCGAAGGCGGAGCTGTTGAGGCCCGCCACGGCAAGCACGGTGGCGGCCACGCCGGTGACGGTCATCAGGCGCGTGCGGGTGTGCGAACGGGTGCGCAAAGGAACCCCCCTTGGGTCATGTCCATGGCGTTCACAGACATGCAGACGATAATCATTTTCATTAAACGCTCGCAAGTCCCCGCCGTCCGGAGCCGGATCGCCCCCGTCAGCCCTGTGAGCCGTCCCCGCCCGCTCCGCCCTCGACGCCGCCGGCGTCCTCCTCGCCCCCGCCGTCGCCGTCGCCGTCGCCGTCGCCTTCCACGCCGTCCTTGGGCGGCAGCAGCGCGATGCACTCGGCGTCGATCTGGTCGGCCACCTCCATGAGGCCGGTCGCCAGGGCGAGGACGGTCTCCGGGTCGTAGTCCGCCTCGCCCCGGTCGGTGGCCTGGAGCCACACCGCCGCGACGTGCCGCAGCAGACCCGTCATCTGGTCCGCCCGGACGAGCAGATGGCCGCCGGCGAGGAGGATGTACGAGGGCGTGGACGTCATGCGCCGTCACCCCACCCGCCGAGCCGCTCCCGCAGGGCCGTGCGTCCCGACTCCCACGCGCCGGTCACGGCCTCCGCGAAGCGGTCCTCCAGGAGGGCCGTGGCCTGCGCGCCGAACGCCACGTCAGCGGCGAGCCCCGGTTCCTCGGCCAGGAGCGGGGCGACGACCTCGTGCCGGACCAGCTGCTCGTGGACGGCGTCGGCCTCCACGTGCTCGTCGTAGTACCAGGCCGCCGCCTCCCCCGCGCCGGTACGGCGCAGCGCGGCGGCGAGCCGGGACGCCGCCGGCGGCGAGGTGATCTCCAGGGCGGCGAAGTGACCGACGAGGGCGCCCCGGCGGGACCGGTGCAGGGCGAGCAGCGACATCAGGTTGGCGTTGGCCAGCGCGGGCGCGCCGACTGCGGGCAGGTAGTGGCCGTAGCGGGGGTCGAGGTCGAGGGCGCGCAGGTGTTGCGCGTACAGCTCGGCGTGCATGCGCTCGGCCCGGCCGCCGCCGTACTCGTCGTACTGGATCGTCATCATGCCCGCCTTGGCCCGCCCGCCGAGCCGGGGCAGCACCCACAGGTGCGGGTCGGCCTCGCGCAGCTGGTGGACCGAGCGCAGGACGGCGTGTTCGCGCAGCTGCCGCAGGGTGCCGTGGCGGACCAGGTAGTGCGAGGTCCCGCGGCCGTCGACGGGCTCGGTGAGCAGTCGCGCGACGGCCTCGGAGGGGGGCGGGAGAGGGCCGCAGTCGGCGCGCAGGGCCTCCTCGAAGCGGGCTTCGAGGAGGGCGCGCAGGCGCAGCAGGTCGAGGTCCCACTCGGCCTCGTCGGGGACGCCGTCGAAGCCCCGGTAGTGCAGTTCGTATCCGAGGTGGAGGGCCAGCTGCACGTCCTCGCCGTACGGGTCGGCGGTGGAGACGGCCGAGGGACCGGGCAGGCTCCCGGGGCGGCGGCCGCGCAGCCGGTCGATCACCGCCGAGGACAACTCGCCGCGCGACGGCGGGAGTTCGGGCGGCCGCGGGGCCGTCCCGACGCGGGTGTCACGGTCGACGGCGGTCACCGGTCCGTCTCCTTCCCCGTCCGGGTCCCGGTCGCCGACCCCGTCGCCGTTTCCGTGCGTGTCCCGGTCGGGCGGTGCCGGGAGCGAGGGCGGTGACTGGTGTCGCAGAACGGCTCGTTCAGGGTGCGCCGGCACCGGCACAGGGCCACGACCGGGCGGTCGCTGCGGCGGACCGTGCCGTCCGGCAGGACCAGCTCCACCGGCCCTTCGACCAGCAGGGGCCCCTCGGCCAGCGGGGTGATCCGCACGGCGTCCCGGCGCCCTTCGTTCTGGTGCTTCTCCGCACGTGTCACGACGTACCTCCGCTGCGTGGGGGCGACGGCATGGCGGCTGCCCCGTTCGGCCAGGGGTATGCCCGCGCGGGCCCCCTCGGGCCGCGCGTATCCGCGGCCCGAGGGGGTAGTCGCAGGCGTTCAGTGAGGGATTCCGGGGACGGCGGGAGGACTTCCGGGAGACGCGGGAGGCCTTCCGGCGGCGGCGCGGACGCGTCGCGCGCGGGACCAGGATCGAGGAGGAGACGACCATGAGCATGGTGCAGGAGACGATCCGGGTGGCCGCCCCGCTGCGCGCCGTGTACGGCAGGTGGACGCGGTTCGAGGACTTCCCGCGCTTCATGGAGGGCGTCGAGGAGGTCCGCCAGGTCGACGACCGGCTGTGCCACTGGCGCACCCGGGTGGCGGGCGTGACCCGCGAGTTCGACACCGAGATCGTCGACCAGCTGCCCGACGAGCGCATCTCCTGGCGCACGGTGGGCGGCGAGGTGAAGCAGAAGGGAGTGGTCAGCTTCCAGCGCCTCGACGAGGAGCACACCCGGGTCAGTCTGGCGATGGACGTCGAGCCGCAGGGCATCGTCGAGAAGGCCGGTGACGCCCTGGGCTTCCTGGAGGAGCGGGTCAGGGGCGACCTCCAGCGCTTCAAGCGGTACGTGGAGGAGGAGGCCGAAGGCGCCGACGAGGGCTGGCGCGGCCGGCTCCGGCCCGCCGACAGCCCGCCCGCCGTGGGCGAACCGCCGGGCGCGCCGGTGTCCGAGGGCTCCCCCGAACCGGAGCGGCCCGGCCCCTATCCGGGCCCGCTCCCGGACGATCCGCACGGCGCGCCCCACATCTGATCCGACCGCTCCGTCCGGCCGCTGGACCGCCGGCGCCGGACCGTCACCTTCGGGCGCTCCGCTCGCGGCCCTCCCGCCGGACGGCCCGGATCACGACCAGCTCCTCGGCCCGCGTGCCCGGGCTGACCAGCCCGCGCTGCTCGAACCAGCCGGCCCGGGCCGACATGACCGGGCCGAAGCGCTGGACGCGCCGGGCCGCGACGCGGGCGCGCAGCCCGTGCTCGTACAGCGCGGCAAGGCTGGCGGCGGTCCCGCTGAGGGAGGACTGCACGAGCAGCAGGACGCCGTCGCGGACCAGGAGCCGGGGCGCGATCCGGCAGATCCGGTCGAGGAGGAGGCGGCCGTCGGGTCCCGCGTCCCAGGCCCGCCGCAGGCCCCCGGTCGGCGCGTGCGGCGCGCGGGCGGGGACGTAGGGCGGATTGACGGTGACGAGGTCGAAGCGCTCGCCCGCCACTGGCGCCGCCAGGTCCCCGTGCAGGACGCGCACGTCGCAGCCGTACAGCAGCGCGTTGGACCGGGCCGCGGCGACGGCGGCGCGGGAGATGTCGGACGCGGTCGCCCGCGCGCCCCGGCGGGCGGCGGCGACGGCGAGGATCCCGGTGCCGGTGCACAGGTCGAGCGTGCGCGCGCCGGGGGCGAGGGGCTCGCGGGCGAGGCACTCCAGGAGCAGGGCCGTGTCGCCCTGCGGGGCGTAGACGCCCGGCGGTCGGATCATCCTGAGCTCGGTCATCCCACGCGAGTGCCCGGGCTCCCCGCCCCGCACACCCCTCCTGCTCCCCCTCGCCCCTCGCCCCTCGCCCCTCGTCCCCTCGCGTCCCCTCGTGCCGGGCCGCGTCCGCATGATCGCCGACGTCGGGGGCAGCGGCCGGTGGAGGGCTCCTTCCGGGAACCCGTACGACCCATGTGTATGACCCATCGACACGACTCGTCGACATGACTCATCCCCTGGCTGATACGAGAGCGAGAGCGAGTAACGGACATGAACACCGCACGCGATCTGATGACGCCCGACGCCACCTGTGTCCGCTGGAACGAGTCCGTGGCCGACGCCGCTCGGAAGATGGCGGAACTCGACGTGGGCGCCCTGCCCATCTGCGGACCGGACGAGCGGCTCAAGGGCATGCTCACCGACCGCGACATCGTCCTGGAGGTCGTCGCCAAGGGCATCGACCCGGCCACGTGCACGGCCGGTGACCTGGCCGGCGACGACATCATCACCGTGGGCGCGGACGACTCCGCCGACGAGGTCCTGCGCGTGATGAGCGAACACCAGATCCGCCGTGTCCCGGTCATCGACGGGCACGTGCTGGTGGGCATCATCGCCCAGGCCGACGTCGCCCGTGAGATGCCGGAGAAGAAGGTCGGCGACCTCGTCGAGTCCGTCTCCGCGACGTCGTGACGTCCTGACGTCCTGACGTCCTGAGCCCCGGGCCGGCCCCGGCCCCCACCTATCGCGGGCATATCGAAAATCGCATACGCCGCCACAACAGGCCGTGGTGTCCCCTGGGGGCATGATCAGCGACACCGCCACTCCCCCGGCACCGCGCCGCCGCACCCGCAGGACCGTGAGCCTCTGCCTCGCGGTCCTCGGCCTGACCGCCGCCCTGTACGTCATCCGCGGGCCGCTCCTGATGTCCGCGCCGCGGTGCGTGGCGGGGCGGTGGCACGGGTGCTGGGACACGTTCAACGGCGTGGTGCTCATGACCCTGCTGACGATCCCGCTGTCCGCCCTGCTGGTGTGGGGCCTTGCCCGGGTGCGGCGGGCCGCCGACGGGCGCGCGTGGGCCCGGCGCAGGTCGCTCGCCGAGGTGGGCATGGTGCACGGGACCCTGCCGTTCGTGTGGCTGATCCTGATGCCGGGCGCCGGCGCCGGTGTGGTGCCCGGCCGGGTGAGCCTGGTGCCCCTGCGGGACCTGGTCACCATGGGGTCCCTCGGGATCGTCGGCAATCTGCTGGTCTTCGCGTCGCTGGGCTTCTTCGGTCCGATGCGGTTCGCGGCCCTCGCCTCCGTGCCGCGGGTCCTGGCGCTGGGCGCGGGGTGTTCGGTGCTGGTCGAGACGGCGCAGTACGTGCTGCGGCTCGACCGGGTGTCCTCGGTGGACGACGTGCTGGTCAACGCCGCCGGCGCGGGGCTCGCCGCGCTCGCCTCGCGGCGGTGGTGGCGCACCGTGCCCGAGGCCCCGTCGGACGCCCTGCCCGCCCCGCGTCCGTACGCGTCGGCGGCGGGCCCGGCTGATTAGGCTTCCGGCATGCGTGTACTGATCGTGGAGGACGAGCCCTATCTGGCGGAGGCCGTCCGGGACGGGCTGCGGCTGGAGGCGATCGCCGCCGACATCGCGGGCGACGGCGACGCGGCCCTGGAGCTGCTGGGCGTCAACTCCTACGACCTCGCGATCCTCGACCGTGACATCCCCGGCCCCTCCGGCGACGAGGTGGCCCGGCGGATCGTCGCCTCCGGCAGCGGGATGCCGATCCTCATGCTGACGGCCGCCGACCGGATCGACGACAAGGAGTCCGGGTTCGCGCTCGGCGCCGACGACTACCTCACCAAGCCGTTCGAGCTGCGGGAGCTGGTGATGCGGCTGCGGGCACTGGACCGGCGGCGCGCCCACGTCCGGCCGCCCGTGCGGGAGCTCGCGGGGCTGCGGGTCGACCCGTTCCGCCGGGAGGTCTTCCGGGACGGGCGGTACGTCGCGCTCACCCGCAAGCAGTTCGCCGTCCTGGAGGTGCTCGTCGCGGCGGAGGGCGGGGTGGTCAGTTCCGAGCAGCTCCTGGAACGGGCCTGGGACGAGAACGCCGACCCGCTCACCAATGCCGTACGGATCACCGTGTCCGCGCTGCGCAAGCGGCTCGGCGAGCCGTGGATCATCGCCACGGTGCCGGGCGTCGGCTACCGCATCGACACCGGGCCTGGCCCGGAGTCCGTCCCGCGCACCCCGTCGCACTCGGGCCCGGACGCCCCGCCCTCCTCCGCCCCCGACCGGCGTCCGCGTGCGTAGGCGCGCCGGGCTCAGCGCCCGGATGAAGCTCACGCTCAGCTACGCCGGGTTCCTCGCCGTGGCCGGCGCGCTGCTGCTGGCCGTGGTGTGGGGGTTCCTGCTGCGGTACGTGCCGGACACCGACCAGGGGCTGCTCGGGATCTCGCCGAACCGGTATCTGCTGGTGCACACCTTCGTGCCGGCCGCAGCCGTGGCCATGGCCTTCCTCCTGGTCTTCGGTCTCGTCGGGGGCTGGCTCCTGGCGGGCCGGATGCTGGCGCCGCTGCACCGGATCACGGACGCGGCGCGGCTCGCGGGGCAGGGGTCGCTGTCCCACCGGATCCGGCTGGAGGGACGTCAGGACGAGTTCCGCGAACTCGCCGACGCCTTCGACACGATGCTGGACCGGCTGGAGTCGCACGTGGCCGAGCAGCGCAGGTTCGCGGCGAACGCCTCGCACGAGCTGCGCACCCCGCTGGCCGTCTCGCAGGCGCTGCTCGACGTCGCCGAACGGGAGCCGGACCGCGACCGGGGCGAACTCGTCGCGCGCCTGCGGGTCGTGAACGCGCGGGCGATCGGTCTGACCGAGGCGCTGCTGCTGCTCAGCCGCAGCGACCGCGGCACCTTCGCGCGCGAGGAGGTCGATCTGTCGCTCGTCGCCGAGGAGGCGGCCGAGACCCTGCTGCCGCTCGCCGAGCGGCGCGGGGTCGCGCTCGACGTGACGGGCGTCCCGGCCCCGACCAGGGGTTCCGCGGAGCTGCTGCTGCGGATGGTGACGAACCTCGTCCAGAACGCCGTCGTGCACAACCTGCCGGCCGGCGGGACGGTGACGGTGCACACGGAGGCGCGGGACGGCGCGTGCGTGCTGCGGGTGGAGAACACCGGGCCCGTCGTGCCGCCCGACCTGGTGCCCACGCTGACCGAGCCCTTCCGGCGCGGTACGGAGCGGGTCCGCGCGGCCGGTTCCGGTGAGCACGCCGGGGTGGGGCTCGGCCTGGCGATCGTGGCCTCCGTCGTCCGCGCGCACGGCGGAGGCCTCGATCTCGCGCCCCGGCCGGCCGGCGGCCTGCTGGTCACCGTCCGGCTGCCCGGGGCCTGAGCCGCTGACGACCGGAACCGTCAGGCGGTGCCGGGGCTCGGCGCGGTGACCGCCTCGGGCTCCTCGGTCGTGGACAGCGCCCGGGCCTCGCGGTCGAGGGCCAGGCGGACGCCGACCGCGAGGACGGGCACGGCGGCCGCGGCGAACGCCCAACGGAGGTCGCCCGCGACCAGGAGGCCCATGACCGCGAGGGAGAGGGGCTCCAGGACGACCCGGGGCAGGTACATGACGCTGTTGATGCGTCCCAGGACCTCCGGGGGTGTGCGGGTCTGGATGAACGCGGGCAGGGCCACGTCGCTGGAGTAGGCCACGCCCACGCCGAGCAGGGCGAGGACGGCGGCGGCGAGCCAGACGTTCGGCAGGACGCCGAGGAGCACGAAGGCCACGCCCTCGGCGAGCGTCATGCCGATGACGAGCAGGCCCCAGCGGCGGGGCAGTCCGGTGAAGACGGCCGCGAGGGTGCCGGTGAGCTGGCCGAGTCCCCAGGCGGACAGGAGCAGGCCGAGGGCCGTCGCGTTCTGCGGGAAGGACTTCGCGAGGGCGGGCAGGCCCACCGCGAACAGGCCGCTGTAGCTCAGCGCCGCCGCCCCGATGATCATCAGGACGGTGCGCGCCTCCCGGCTGCGCCGGACGTGGCGGAGTCCGTCCACGATCTCGCTGCCGATGACCGAGAGCGGCTTGGACTCCTCGCCGTCGGGGGCGCGCCGCGGAGCGGCGAGGACGGTCCAGGCCGCCACGAAGAAGGTGCCGCTGTTGAGCAGGATCGCGGCCGGCGTGCCGACGAGCGCGACGAGCGAGGCGCCGAGCAGCGGTCCGAGGAAACGGGCGCCCTGCTCGCCGAACCCGACGAGCGCGTTGCCGCGCGGGATCTGCTCGGCCGGCAGCAGGGACGGCAGGATGCTCTCCTGCGCCGGGAAGAAGAAGGCCTCGGCCACGCCCGCGACGGCACCCAGCGCGTACAGGTGCCACACCCGCACGCCGTCGGCGACGGCGAGGACGCCGAGCAGTCCCACGGCGGTGCCCCGGACCAGGTGGGAGCAGAGCATGACGGTGCGGGGCGACATCCGGTCGGTGACGGCGCCGCCGACCAGCAGCAGCACCCCGCGCGGCACCGTCTGCACGAGCAGCACCGCCGCCAGCGCCCCGGCCGAGCCGGTCTCCTGGAAGACCAGCCAGACGAAGGCCACCTCGAAGGTGTGGTCGCCCAGCATCGACAGGGTCTCACCGCACCACACCGCCCGGAACGCGCGGTGGCGCAACGGCAGTCGAACGCGTTCCGGCATCATGCGCCCCACCCCCTGCTCTGACCGCCCCGTCACCGGTCCAGCGGCCTGTGGGCCGTCTCCGGCAGGCGGAGGTAGACCGCGGAGGAGACGAGGCAGAGGGCGGCGACGTACCAGGGGAAGAGGTGCGGCCGGTCCAGCTCCTTCAGGAGGGTGCCGACGTAGGGGGCGGTGCCGCCGAAGAGGGCGACGGTGAGGGAGTACGGGAAGCCGATGCCGGCGGCGCGGACCCGGGCCGGGAAGGTCTCCGCGTTGACGGCGGCGGAGATCGAGGTGAAGCCGGTGAGCAGCACCATGCCGGCGCACTGGACGAGGAGCAGGGTGAGGAAGGAGCCGTCGAGCGCCTTGAGGAGCGGGACGACGAGGACGGCGAAGCCGAGGCCGAAGAAGAGCAGGCTCGGTTTGCGGCCGAAGCGGTCGGAGAGCAGGCCGCCGAGCGGCTGGAGGAGGGTGAAGAAGGCGAGCGACAGGGTGCCCGCGAGCAGCGCGTCCTCCTTGGCGATGCCGGTGTTGAGCTCGGCATAGGTCGGCAGGTAGGAGGTCCAGGTGTAGTAGGCGAGGGTGCCGCCGGCGGTGATGCCGCCGATCAGCAGGGAGGCGCGCGGGTGGTGGCGGATCGCGTCGAGGAGGCCGGGCCGGCGTTCGCCGGCGGGCCGTTCGGCGCGGGTCTCCTCGGCGCCGCGCCGGATCCAGAAGCCGGCCAGGCTGAGCACGGCGCCGAGCAGGAACGGCAGCCGCCAGCCCCAGCCGTCCATGGCGGGTCCGGACAGGTTCGCGACGAGCAGCGCGGCCACGCCGGAGGCGGCGAGCTGGCCGATCGAGGTGGAGACGTACTGGAAGGAGGAGAACAGTCCGCGCCGGCCGGGTCCGGCGGACTCCACCAGGAAGGTGGTGGAGGCGGCGAACTCGCCGCCCACCGAGAGGCCTTGGAGCAGTCGGGCGGTGACGAGCACGACGGGGGCGAGGACGCCGGCGGTCGCGTAGCTGGGGGTGATGCCGACGAGCAGGCTGCTGGCGCCCATCAGCAGGATGGTGACGGTGAGCGCGGTGCGCCGGCCGCGCCGGTCGGCGACGGCGCCCATGAGCAGGCCGCCGACGGGCCGCATGAAGAAGCCGACGGCGAAGACGGCGAAGGTGGAGAGCAGCGGGACCAGGGAGTTGCCGGTGCCGGGCGGGAAGACCTGGCGCGCGATGTAGGCGGCCAGGAAGGTGTACGCGTACCAGTCGTACCACTCCACGGCGTTGCCCACGGAGGCGGCGAGCAGCTGGCGTAACGGCCGGGCGGTCGGGTGCGGTCCGGGTGGTGACGGCGGTCCGGCCGGTGCGGTGGTGGCGGACGGGGCCGCTGCGCCGGACGGCGTGGGCGGGGTCGGCGGGGTCGGGGGGTTCGCTGGCGACTCTGTCATGATCACGCCCTTCCCGCCGGAGGCGGCTCCTACGCCCCGCACGCCCCTCGTCCGGCCGCTCCCGCCCGGCCGGAGCGCTCAGGGGCCGAGGACCTCCATGTGCTCGGCGACCGCGACCACCAGGACCCGGGTGCCGGGTTCGGTGGTCCGCCAGCGGTGCCGGACCCCGCCCGAGAGCAGCAGCGAGTCGCCGCGCCCGAGGCGGTGCATCCGCCCGTCCGCCTCGACCTCCACGGCGCCGTCCGCCACGTACATCAGCTCGTCGTTGCGGTGCCGGTACTCGCGGTGCGCCTCCTGCTCGCCGGTGAACTCCAGGGCGTGCAGCTGGTGCCGGCCGCGGACCACCGGGCGGACCCGGGCGTCGGGGCGCAGTCCGCTGTCGTCGTCGGCGCGCACGAGGTCGACCGTGCGGGACTCGTCGGAGGCGGCGAGGAGTCGTACCGCCGTCGTGTCCAGGGCGTCCGCGATCCGCTGGAGCGAGCGCATGCTGGGGCGCGCCCGGTCGTTCTCGATCTGGCTGAGGAAGGGCGAGGAGAGGCCGCTGCGCGCGGCCACCTCGGCGAGGGTGAGGTCGAGCGCGCGGCGCCGGCGGCGCACGGCCGCGCCGACCCGCGGTGTCCTCGGGCCCTCGTCCGTCATCGCCGCCCCCTCCCCGTCGCCGTCCTGTGCCGCGCGCGCCGCGCGTTCCCGCCGGTCGGCGCCGTGTCCCCCTGCACCCTACGCGGCCTTCGCCCGGCCCACCGAGACGGTTTCGCACTGCTGACACACGCACGTCACACGACGGCCCTAGTTTCAAAGCCGGTTGCTCTCATCAAAGAAAGTTTGACGAGAGCGGCTCCCTCCCCATCGTCTCCGACAGGAGCTCAGCCATGCCCACCGTCGACCAGAACTCCCGGCGCCGCCGCCCCACCGGTCTCCTCGCCCTCGACGAGTCCGCCGCCTTCCCCGGTCTCACCCTCTACGCGCCGCTCACCGGCACCGGCCAGGTCCATCTCGTCGACCTGCACGGTCGCGAGGTGCACCGCTGGGAGCTGCCCTACCGGCCGGGCCGGCACGCCCGGCTGCTCGCCGACGGCACGCTCGCCTTCAACGGCGTGCTGCCGGGCGAGCCCGCCCTCTTCCCGATGTGGCACAAGTACCGGGGCGGGCTGATGCTGCGGGTCGGGCCGGACGGCACGGTGCTGCGCGAGCTGCGCGACCCGCTCCAGCACCACGACGCCCACCACCTCGACGACGGGCGGGTCCTCTACTCCGCGCTGGAACCGCTCACCGGCGCGGACGCGGCGGCGGTACGGGGCGGGGTGCCCGGCTCCGAGGCCGCGGGCGGCACCGTGTGGGCCGACACGATCCGCGAGGTGGGTCCGGACGGCGAACTCCTGTGGTCCTGGCGGGCCGCCGAGCACCTGGACCGGGAGGCGTACCCGTTGCACGAGGCGTACGCCCGCGAGCACTGGCCGCTGATCAACAGCGTCACCCCGCTGCGCGACGGCAACGTCCTGGCCAGTCTGCGCAGCGTCTCCGCGGTCGTCGTGATCAGCCGCGCGACCGGCGAGATCCTCTGGCGCAGCCGCCCGGGCAGCGTGAGCCAGCAGCACGCGCCCACCGAACTCGCCGACGGGCGGCTGCTCGTGTTCGACAACGGCGTGTTCCGGCCCGGGCACGACGTGCCGTACTCGCGCGTGGTCGAGCTGGACCGGGCGAGCGGCGAGGTGGTGTGGGAGTACCACGACCCGGCGCGCGAGTTCTTCTTCGCGCCCTTCATGGGCTCGGCGCAGCGGCTGCCGAACGGGAACACCCTGGTCACCGACTCCCCGTCCGGGCGCCTCTTCGAGGTGACCCGCGAGGGCTATCTGTGCTGGGAGTACGTGGTGCCGCAGTTCGCGGCCTACCGCGAGAGCGAGGTCCGCGGTCTGTTCCCGTCCGAGCCGAACGCGGTGTTCCGGGCCTACCGTTACGCGGCCCAGGACATTCCGTGGCTGGGGGCCGGGGCGTGACGCGCGCGGTCGACGCGGTCGACACGGTCGACGAGCGGGTGCCGGTGCGCCGGCTGGCCCCGCTGGCGGCCCAGCACGTCCTGGCGATGATCGCCGCGCCCGTGTCCACCGTCTTCCTGGTGGGCGGCACGCTCCGGCTGGCCCCGGCGGCCACGGCCTCGCTGCTGAGCGCGGTGCTGCTGATGTGCGGGGCGGGCACGCTGCTGCAGTCGCTCGGACTGTGGCGGTTCGGCGGCCGGCTGCCGTTCGTGATGCTGCCGGGCGGGGCGGCGACGGCGCTCTTCCTGCAGATCGCGGAGGAGCACGGGGCGCCGACGGCCGTCGGCTCGGTGCTGCTCGCGGCGGCCCTGCTGCTCGCCGTGCTCCCGCTCTACGCGCGCGTGGTGCGGCTCTTCCCGCCGCTGGTGATGGGCGTGACGGTGCTGCTCATCGGCATCGCGATGATCCGGGTCGCGGCCCGGCTCGTGACCGGCCCGGACGGCACGGGCGAGCCGCGCGCGGTGCTGCTCGCCGCCCTCACCGTCGCCGCGACGTGCGGCGCGTACGTGCTGCTGCGCGGGGTCTGGCGGCAGACCTCGGTCCTCATCGGCATGGCCGCGGGCACCGGGCTGGCCGCCCTGACCGGACTCGGCGGCTTCGCCCCGGCGGCCGGCGGCGGCTTCGCGCCACCCGTGCTCCTGCCGTACGGCAGCCCCCGGTTCGACCTGCTCGCCGCCCTCCCGCTGCTGGTGTTCGCGCTGACCACCCTCGCGGAGATCACCGGGCAGACGGTCCTCAACAGCGAGACGGTGGGGCGCGCCCCGGACCCCGGCCGTGACGTGCCGCGGGTGGCGCGCGCCGACGCCCTGGTGTCGCTGGCCGGCGGCCTGTTCGGCACCTCGCTGATGGTGACCAGCGCCGAGAACATCGGCATCGGGCGCCTGAGCGGGGTCCGCAGCCGCTTCGTGACGGCCGGGGCCGGGGTGCTGCTCGTCGCCCTGGGGCTCGCCGCGCCCGTCTCCCGCCTCCTCGCCGGCATCCCGGCGCCCGTGGTGGGCGGTTCCTCGCTCGTCGTGTACGCCGTGATCGCGGTCATGGGCGTGGAGATGCTGCGCCGGGCCGAACTCGGGGGCACGGACGCGGGTACGGGTGCGGGCCGGGGCACGCTCGTGGCGGCGCTCGCGCTCGCGGCGGGCCTGCTGCCGCTGCTCGTCCCGGAGCTGTACGCGGGCTTCCCCGCGCCGGCGCGCGCGGTGCTGGGCAGCGGGGTGGTCGCGGGCACGCTGACCGCGGTGCTGCTCACGGCCCTGCCGGGGCTGCGGCCGGTGGCGCGGGCGGGGAAAGTGCGCGAGGCTCCCGGGCATGGTCTCAGTAGTGCAGAACATGGCGATCGACTGCGCGGACGCGTATGAACTGGCCCGCTTCTGGAGCGCGGTGACCGGCCGTCCGCTGGGTCCGGAGGACCGGCCGGGCGACCCGGAGGTGCAGGTGCTGCTCGCGGAGGGCCCGGTCCTCCACTTCAACCAGGTGCCCGAGCCGAAGACGGTCAAGAACCGGCTCCATCTGTGCCTGCGTCCGGAGGGCTCCCGTGACGAGGAGGTGACACGACTGCTCGCCCTCGGCGCCACTCTGGTCGCCGACCGCCGGAATCCCGACGGCTCCGGCTGGGCGGTCCTCGCCGACCCGGAGGGCAACGAGTTCTGCGTCCTGCGCAGCGCGGCCGAGCGGGCCGCCACCCCGTCCTGACCTCCGCCTTTCCCACGGCCGCCCCGGCCGGCCCCCGACGCGTGCCGTGCCGGCGCCCGTCCGGGACCGTGCCGTGGGCGGCCGCGGCATTGCGGCGCGGCCCGCGCCCCCGCGTGCGCCCCCTACGCCACCCGTAGCGCATTCCTGCCAGCTGACGACAACTTCTGATCGCTTCAGGGCATTTTCAGTTCGAGTTTATTTCTCTTTATCGGGTCACCGGGACCGAAGAGGGCTTCCGCTTCATCCAGGGCACATGCCAATCCCGAACTGACTATGCTCCCCACATGTGTTGCGACGCGCTCACGCAGAGTCACGCGCGCGGAAAGGGGCATGGGCGAAACCCGGCCGCGAAGCGCATAGTCGGCCTCTTTGGCTGAGCCGTTCGCACCGCCCCCTTTCCGTCATTCACCTGTTCGTGTTCACCCCGTTCATCAGTCCGCTCATTTCCGTCTGTCGAGGGACCCTTTGATGGTTCGTGCAGCTTCGACCTCCAGAGCCAGGCCGCGGAAAGCGGCTCCGGTGTGGCTCATTCCCCCCGGAGCCCTGGCCGGTCTCCTCGCCATAGGGCTGGTCTTCTCCTCCGCGCAGATACGGGCCTCGCTCGCCTGGTACGGGCTGGCGGCCGTCGCCGTCACGGCCGTCGCCTCGGCCGTGACCACGCGCCGGCTGCTCGCCTCGGACGCGGCCCGCCGCACCCAGGCGGCCACCGAGGCGCGGGAGTACTACGCCCGGCGCGAGGCCGCGCTGCTCGGCCGGCTCGCGGACCAGCGCTCCACCACCCGGTGGATGGCCGACGAGCTGCTGCCGGCGGCGGTGGCCCGGCTCCAGCGGGGCGAGAGCGCGGGCGACATCATGCACTCCGTCTCCCTCGGCGACCACATCGACCCGGAGTTCGGCGAGGCCCTGAAGGACGCCCTGCGCACCCTCCTGGAGGCCGTCGAGGCCGAGGAGAGCACCCGCGACTCCTCCCAGCGGGCGCTGGTCGCGGTCGCCCGCCGCGTCCAGGCGATCGTCCACCAGCTGGCCAAGGACCTGCACGCGATGCAGATCCTGCACGGCACCGACATCGTCGTCTCGCGCGGTCTGCAGGACATCGACCACCGCAACGCGCTGATCGGGCGCCTCGCGGCCAGCATCGCCGTGCTCGGCGACGCCCGGCCCGGCCGCCAGTGGTCCAAGCCGATCCCCCTCTACGACGTGCTGCGCGGCGCCATGTCCCGCATCGTCGACTACCCCCGCGTGCGGCTGCAGGCGGTGACCGAGGTGGCCGTCATCGGCCCCGGCGCCGAACCGCTGATCCACCTGCTCGCCGAACTCCTCGACAACGCCACGACCTTCTCCCCGCCGCACACCCCGGTGGAGGTCACCGCGAGCGAGGTGCCCTCCGGCATCGCGATCGAGATCGAGGACCGCGGCGTCGGCCTGACCGAGGAGGTCCGGCAGCGCATCAACCGCGTCATGACGCAGTCCGCCACCGGAAAGTTCCTCGCGGGCCTCGGCGAGGTCACCCAGCTCGGCCTGCCCGTCGTGAGCCGGCTGGCCCGCGAGCACGGCTGCGAGGTCGATCTGCGCACCTCCGCGTACGGCGGCGTGCGGGCCGTCATCCTCGTACCCCGACGCCTGATCACCACGGTGCAGCAGCCTGTCATGAGAACCCCCGAGCCCCACCGGAAGCGCTCCCGCGGCCCGAGCTTCCCGCCGTCGACGCCTCCGCCGCCGCCCCCCACGATCATCCCGCCCGCGCCGGCCCCGATGCCCGAGCCCGCGTCCGTGCCGGCCCCCGCGCCCGCCGCCCGGACCTCCTCCCCCCGGCACGCCGCCGCCCCGGCCTCTCCGGCCGTCCCGGTCCCCCCGGCAGCCCCGGTCCCTCCGGCCGTCCCGCCGGCGGCGAGCAACGGCACACCGGACCCCGGCACGCCCGGGAAGACCGCCAACGGGCTGCCGCAGCGCCGCCGCGTGTCGCCGGTCCCCACCCCGGTCGTCCGCACCGGCCCCACTCCCCCGCAGACGCCCGCCCTCCCCCGGCGCAACGGCACGCCGCGCCAGCCGGGACTGATGTGGGAGGCGTTCAACGGAGACAAGCGGGCCTCCGCCGATTCCTCCACTCCCCACAGCGATCCGTCAGATGAGGTCGAGTAACCATGCAGCCACTGCCCAACATTGACTGGATGCTCACGGAGCTCGTGGGCAGCGTTCCGTACGTGCGTCACGTGGTCGTCCTCTCCTCGGACGGCCTGTGCATCGGCCAGGCGAACACCACCCCCGACAGCGCCGACGCGATCGCGGCCGCCTGTTCGGGCATCCAGAGCCTGGCCAAGGCCATCGCCCAGATGTTCCCGCACGGCGACGGCTCCACGCGGATGGTCGGCATCGAGGCCGACGGCGGGTACTTCTCCCTGATGGCGGCCGGCCCCGGCGCCTACCTCGCGGTCCTCGCCGACGAGGAGGTGGACGCCGGCCTGCTCGGCGACCGGATGCGCACCCTGGTGGTCCGGATCGGCCAGCACATGACGAGTCCGCCCCGTGATGACGTGCGGCAGGCGATGTGACCTCTGAGAACCACGGCCCTTGGGACGAAGGCACTCCCGTTCCGCTCTACGTCATCACCGGTGGCCAGGGTTCCTCGGCGGAGACCTTCAACCTCGTGACGCTGATCGCGTCGCGGTCCGCGCCCGAGCCCTCGATGCAGCCCGAGCAGGCCGCCATCCTCACCATGTGCCAGTACCCGCTGTCGGTGGCCGAACTCTCGGCCCACCTCAGCCTTCCCTTCAGCGTCGTCACGGTGCTGCTCTCCCAGCTCGTCGAGGAGGAGCGGGTCGAGGCGATCGCACCCGTGCCCGTCGCGGCCTATCCCGAACGCGGCCTGTTGGAGGCGGTGATCCATGGACTACGCAAGCTCTGAGGCCCCCCTGGTGGCCCCCCGCGACACCGACGTGCTGCTGCCGCACGGTGCCCGGGGCGTCAAGGTGGTGGTCGTCGGCGGATTCGGCGTCGGCAAGACCACCATGGTGGGGGCGGTGAGCGAGATCCCGCCGCTGACCACCGAGGAGAGGATGACCCAGGCGGGAGTGGGGATCGACCACAACCCCGGCGCCTCGGGGAAGAGCACCACGACCGTCGCGATGGACTTCGGCCGGATCAGCATCAACGAGGAACTCGTCCTCTACCTCTTCGGAACCCCCGGCCAGGAACGCTTCTGGTTCCTGTGGAACGGCATCTTCGAAGGCGCGCTCGGCGCGGTCGTGCTCGTCGACACCCGCCGGATCGAGGTGTGCTTCGAGGTCATCACCCGCCTCGAGGACCGCCGCGTCCCCTTCGTGGTGGCCGTCAACGCCTTCCCGGAGGCACCGCAGTACCCCCTGCCCGAACTGCGCACCGCGCTGGCCCTCGGCGAGTCCGTCCCCATCGTCACCTGCGACGCCCGCGACCGGGCGTCCTGCCGTGACGCGCTGCTCTCGCTGATGGTCTACCTGTGCACCCTCGCCGCCCAGGAGACCCCCGTATGACCGTCCCGCCCTCCGACCACCCCGGCCCGGAGACCGACCTGCTGCCGCCGCCCGGCTGCCCGGCCCACGCGGCGGCCACCGGCCCCGACGGCACCACCCGGCTGTACGGCCCCGCCGCCGCCACCGATCCGATGGGCCTGTACGAGAAGCTGCGCGCCGAGCACGGCCCGGTCGCGCCCGTCCTGCTCGACGGCGACGTGCGCGCCTGGCTCGTCCTCGGCTACACCGAGAACCGCGACGTCGCCACCCGCGCCACCCAGTACTCGCGCGACCCGCGGGTCTGGCACGGCTGGCGCAGCGGCGAGATCGACCCCGCGACCTCGCCGCTCGTCCCCATGATCGGCTGGCGGCCGGACTGCGTGTGCGCCGACGGCGAGGAGCACCAGCGGCTGCGCGGGGCGGTCACGGCGAGCCTGGACCAGTTCGACCACCGCGGACTGCGCCGGCACATCACCCGCTTCGCGCACCAGCTGATCGACGGGTTCTGCGAGAACGGCGAGGCGGAGCTGGTCAACCAGTTCACCGAGCACCTGCCGATGCTCACGCTGATCCATCTGCTCGGCATGTCCGACGAGGCGGGCCCCGAGCTGGTGCACGCCGCGCGCGACCTGTTCAAGGGCACCGAGACCTCGCTCGCCAGCAACGCCTTCGTGCTGAAGGCGCTGGAGGAGCTGGTGGCGGTCAAGCGGACGCGGCCGGGGCACGACATCGCGTCGGCGCTGATGGCCCACCCGGCCCGGCTCTCGGACGAGGAGGTGCAGCACCACCTGCGGCTGATCCTGCTCGCCGGTTACGAGACGACGGCCAACCTGATGTCCAACGTGATGCGCATGGTGGTCACCGACCACCGCTTCCGCGGCTCGCTGGCCGGCGGTCAGATGACCCTGCCGGAGGCCGTCGAGCAGGTGCTGTGGGACGAGCCGCCGCTGATGGTGTGCCCGGGACGCTGGGCCAACGGGGACACCACGCTCGGCGGGCAGCGGATCAGGGCCGGCGACATGCTGCTGCTCGGCCTGGCCGCGGGCAACGTGGACCAGACGATCCGGCCGGACCCGGCGACGCCGGTGCACCACAACCGGGCGCACCTGTCCTTCAGCGCGGGCAGTCACGAGTGCCCGGGCCAGGACATCGGCCGCATCATCGCCGACACCGGCATCGACATCCTGCTCACCCGGCTGCCGGACATCGCGCTGTCCGTGCCGGAGGAGGAGCTGTCCTGGCGTTCGTCCACCTGGGCCCGGCACCTGACGGCGCTTCCGGTGCGGTTCGCGCCCCGGCAGCCGCGGGCGCAGGACGTGCCGGCCCCGCTGCCGGCGCCGCCGACGCAGAGCAGCGGGATGGAGCCGGCCGCCGGCCCGTGGCCGGAGGCCGACCCGGTCGCCGAGCCGCGGCCCGCGCCGGCGCCCGCCTCCTGGTGGGCCCGGCTGCTGCGGCTGCTGCGCCGCTGACGGTGTCCTCCGCCGGACCCGGGGCCGTGACCGGGTCCGGGTTCCCGTCCGGGTCCGGGTCCGGGTCCGGTGCGGGGATCCGGGTCCGGTGCGGCGGGGGCTCAGGCGCTCGGCGGGTAGCGCTCGTCGAGCCCGCGCTGCTCCGGGACGGTCGGGTCGGCGGGTGCGTAGCGGGGGGCGCCGGTGTACCAGGCGTGCAGTCCGGAGAGGAAGCCGCAGGCGCCGCGCAGCCACGCGTCGAGTTCGGCGCGCTCGTCCTCGTGCAGGCCCACCTGGCGTACGAGGAGGGGGAGTTCGTGGGTCCGCAGGTACTCGAAGTCACGGAGGCGGGAGTTCACCAGGTGGACGGAGGCGGGCACGGCGTCGTGCAGGGGCAGTCCGAGGGACTCGCCGATGACGACGACCAGGTTGTTGACGTCGTGCTCCTCGTGCACCTCCCGTTCGTAGGAGGCGAGGTCGTTGGCGAGGCCCATGAAGTCCATGAAGGCGTCGAGCAGACCGCGGACGGTGCCGCTGTCGCTGATCGCCGTGGGTATTCGTGCCCGCGTGGAGAGTTCCACGGAATAGGGCGCGGTGTGGGCGGCGAAACTCTCCCGGCGGAAGGGCGCGTATTCGATGAGGCTGGGCACCCGGCCGGCCAGGCTGTTGGCGAGTTCGGTCACTCCCGCGTCGATGTAGCGGGCGAGGGCGCGGTTGAATTCCCTGCGCCAGTGCGCGAGCCGGGGCGGGAAGAACTGTTCCTGGAGATCGGCGATTCCGCGTTCGACCGGGTTCTCCGGACTGGGTAGCCGGGCGCCGGGCTCGGGCCGGAGGAAGTCGTGCAGCCGGGCCGTGAAGGCGAGCGCGCCGGGCAGGTCGCCGGTCTGTTTGAAGGCATGGGCGAAGTAGTCGTCCCAGGCGAGCGCCCAGATGTTGAAGCGGTGGTTGAGCCGCAGGTCGGCGGGCGCGGCGTCGGGCAGGCACCAGGCGGTCAGCTGGTCCACGGTCATGGCGTGGAACTGGGAGCGGGTCCATATCCCCCGGTACGCCCCGCGTCCTCCGTCGCCGTGCAGCATGCCCATCTCGCGCGCCCAGGTCTCGGTCTCCGCGCGCAGGCCCGGCAGATACGGGTTCACCCTGAGCGGGTGGGGCATCCACAGCTCGGGGAGCTCGACGGCACGCACGGTCATGGGACCAACCTCCTTCGTTCTTCGGCCCGTTCCACTGTGCGGACCACCTCGCGTCGTTCTCGCTCCCGGGACGTCCGCTCCACCGGATCGATCTCCGTCGCCACTACCACTGACGCCCGACCTTTCCCCTGGGTCCGAACCCCAAACCTGCCCACCTTGGCCGAACTGCAACCCCAAGTGGCCTTATTCCAACCGCACTTGCCTGCAAGCGGTCAGAAGCTGCCCGTTCCGTGCGCGTGCGCTGAGCCGCGACAGGGTGTACGGGACGGGCGTGACGGACGGGGCGCCACAGCGGCCCGCGGGGCACCGCCGACGCCTCTACACCGTCGGGCGGGTCCGTGCCACCCGGCGTACGGGCGGGTGAATCGGCGGGCGCGTGGAGGGCGCGCGCCGGTTCGGGCCACAGGCCGGGGCGGAGCTCGGGCCGGAGCTCGGGCCGGAGCTCGGGCCGGAGGCCGCACGACGGCCGCCGCGCACCGCGGTCCGGCTCGCCGGATCCGGGCCGCTCGCGGCGTGTCGTGATCATGCCGGTCAGGCTAACAGGGCCGTGGCGCCGGACCCTTGGGTTCGGCGCCGGGCCGCCCGCCGGGTGCCTCACGCGGGCTCGGGCAGCTCCCCGAGGCGTGCGGCGACGCGGGTGCGCAGCAGCAGGTAGTCCTCCCAGCGGTGGGCCGGCCGACCCGGCGGGCGCTCGACGGTGCGGGCCGCGCTGATCACCTCGCCCTGACGGAACTGCTCGCGGGTCAGGTCGAGTTCGACGCCGCTGGGCAGCCGGTTCCACCAGTGGTAGCCGTACTGCCGCCCCTCCCGGTGCACTTCGCCGACGACGAGGTCGCCGCCGAAGACGTCGTTCACGACCAGGGCGGTGAGGTCGCAGTGGCCCCAGGCCGGGTTGTCCGGCGTCCACTGGGAGCGGTAGTGGGGCGAGCTGGTGTCGGCGGCCCATGCGGCCCGCAGGGCGGCGTCGAGGTCGAGGAGGTTCCAGGGCGTGGTCATGCCGTCCAGCATGCCGGTCGCCACTGACAGCGGGGCCGCCGAGGGTGGCCGCGGCGCGGGCTCCGGGCCGGGGCCCGGGCCCGGGCTATTCGGGCGGGGCGGGCGGTACGGGCGCGGGGCCGCCGGCGCGGAGGTCGGCGAGCAGTTCTGCCTGTCCGGCGAGGACGCCGGAGAGGATCGAGCGGGCTACCCGCAGGAGCTCGGCGACCTGCGGGTCGGTGAGGGTGTAGTGGACGGCGGAGCCCTCGCGGCGCGCCACGACGAGATTGGCCCGCCGCAGCACGGCGAGCTGCTGGGACAGGTGCGCGGGCTCGACGCCGACCTCGGGCAGCATCTCGGAGACCGCGTGCTCGCGGATGCTGAGCAGCTCCAGGACGCGGATGCGGACGGGATGGCCGAGCGTCTTGAAGAACTCCGCCTTGAGCTGGTAGAGCGGCGTGCTCACGGCGTCCACCACCCGTCCCCGGACGGCGCCGCGGGCGTGTCGCCGCCCGGACGTCCGCTCCCTCGCCAGGTGGATCGCGCGCTGCCGGAACTCGTCGTCATGGGTCCATCCTCGCGTGTCGGCGGCGGGCCGCCGAACCGCCCCCGGTGGTCAGGCCTTCTTCACCACGCTGGACTTGAGCTGCATGGGGCCGAAGCCGTCGACCTTGCAGTCGATGTCGTGGCCGTCGACGCCGTCGACCAGGCGGATGTTGCGGACCTTGGTGCCGGCCTTGATGCCGCTGGGGCTGCCCTTGACCTTGAGGGTCTTGACGACGGTCACCGTGTCGCCGTCGGCGAGGACGTTGCCGACGGAGTCCCGGATCACCTTCGCGCCGCCGTCGGCGTCAGCGGAGTCCGCCCCGGCGGCGGAGGCCGCCCACTCGTGCCCGCACTCGGGGCAGACGAGCAGCGAGCCCATCTCGTAGGTGTAGACGCCGGAGCACTCGGGACACGGGGGAAGGTTCTCGTTCACGCCACGAGTCTATGAGCAGCCTCATGAATTGCGAAAATCGGCAAGTCATGGACGGCCCCTTCGTGCGTTCCTCCTATCGAACTCGCATCCGCGATGGACGGTCGCACATGTTTGTTGCAGATGAGAGCCGGACGCCTCTACCGTGACGCACATGCAGGGCGCGGCCCGCCCCTGAACCCCTCATGCCGTTCGCCTTCCACCCTCGTCCGTTCGCCCCCAGGAGTTCAGACCATGTCCCGCACCCTCGGACTCGGCACCCTCAGACTCGGCGCCGTCGGCACGGCCCTTCTGCTTCCGCTCACCGCCGCCTGCGGCGGGAGCGGCGACGGCGCCGGGAACAGCGGCGGCTCGGGCGCCGCCTCCGGTTCCACGCGGCTGACCGTGCTCGCCGCGGCCTCCCTCACCGACGCGTTCCGGACGGCCGGGGCGGCGTACGAGAAGTCCCACCCCGGTACCCGCCTGACCTTCTCCTTCGCCGGCTCGCAGGAGCTCGTCGCCCAGGTCTCGCAGGGCTCGCCCGCCGACGTCCTGGTCACCGCGGACACCACGAGCATGGACAAGGTGAAGGGCGACACCGGAACGCCGTCCGTCATCGCCGGGAACCGGCTCGTCATCGCCACCGGCGAGGGCAACCCGCTCAAGATCGACGAGCTGAAGGACCTCGCCGACGCCGGGGTCAAGGTGGTGCTCGCCGCGCCCGAGGTGCCGGCGGGCAAGTACAGCAAGCAGATCCTGGACCGGCAGCGGCTGACGGTGAAGCCCGTCTCCCAGGAGCCCAACGTGCGGGCCGTCCTGAGCAAGGTCGAGCTCGGCGAGGCCGACGCCGGTCTCGTCTACCGGACGGACGCCGAGAGCGCCGCGGACAAGGTCGACGCCGTCGACATCCCGGACGCGCAGAACGCCGTCGCCCGGTACCCCGCCGCGACGCTCAAGGACTCGCGGCACGCGGAGGCCGCCGCCGCGTTCGTCGCCTGGCTGTCCTCGCCCGAGGCACAGAAGATCCTCCGGGAGGCCGGCTTCCAGCAGCCCTGACCGGAGCCGGTCAGGGCTGAACAGGACCGATCAGGGCCGGCCCGTACGGGCCGTCAGGGCGTGGTGCGGACGGGGAAGCTGGCCGGGTGACCCTGCTCCTTGAGCCAGGGCAGGATCTGCCGGAGGGCCTCGACGGTCTGGGTGCGGTCGCCGCCGCCGTCGTGGAAGAGGATCGTCGGGCCGTTGGAGAGCTCGCTCTTCACGGTGTTGACGATGGCCGCGGTGCCGGGCAGCTCGAAGTCCTTGGTGTCCACGTTCCAGCCGAGCGGGCGCATGCCCTCGGCCGCGGCGATCTTCCGGCTGTCCGGGGTGAAGGCGCCGCCGGGGGCACGGTAGTACTCGACCTTCGCGCCGCCGGCCGCCTCCTCGATCAGGCGCTTGGCGTCGAGGATCTGCTGCTTCTGGTACGCGACCGGCTTCTTGTCCATGGTGGTGTCGTGGTCCATGGTGTGGTCGCACAGCCGGTGGCCCTCGGCGACGACCCGCTTCACCAGCTGCGGGTGCTCCTGGGCGTGGGGCCCGACCATGCAGAAGGTGGCCTTGACGCCGTTCTCCTTGAGGATGTCGAGCATCCGGGGCGTCCAGCGCGGGTCGGGACCGTCGTCGATGGTGATGCTCACCGACGTCCCGCCGGCCTCGGTGGCGTGCGCGATGCTCTCCGGCACCTTCGCGGGCTTCACCTGGGCCGGGCCCTTGCCGTCCTGCGCGGGCGGAGCCGGCTGCTCCTGGCGCGAGCCCGCGCCGGCGCCCCCGCCCGCGTCCGCACGCGCCTCCGCCTCCGTGTCCGACAGCACGGCGGCCCCCCAGGCGGCCAGACTCAGCGCGATCGCCGAAGCGACCGCTGCTATCTGCGGCTTGTACGTGCCCTTCAGCCCCATGTGGTGCCCACTCCCCGTGTCTCTCCCGACGGATCCCGCTGGAGAGGACGGACGAAAGGCCGAGAAGGTTTCACCTGATCGAGTGAGATGAGTCGTCAGGTGGGCGAGCGCGGCTTGCCGTGTCCGCGGATGCCGGGTGCGGCATCCGCGGACGGTGCGTCAGTAGGCGCCGAAGACGTTGTCGATGGAGCCGTAGCGGTCGGCGGCGTAGTTGCAGGCCGCGGTGATGTTGGCGACCGGGTCGTACGGGTCGAAGGAGGTGCCGGCCACGTGGTAGGCACGGAAGGTGGGGTCGATCACCTGGAGCAGGCCCTTGGACGGGGTGCCGGCGGCGGCGTTGGAGTCCCAGTTGTTGATGGCCTGGGGGTTGCCGGAGGACTCGCGCATGATGTTGCGGTAGATGCCGTCGAAGCTGCCGGGGATGCCCTCGCGGGCCATGATGTCCAGGGACTCGCGGATCCAGCCCTCCAGGTTGTCCGCGTACGTGTAGCCGGCGGAGGAGGCGGAACCGGCCGAGGTCGCGACGGCCTGGACCGCCTTCGGCTGCGCGGCCTTCGCGGAGGCGGCGGCGCCGCCGCTCGTGGCGGTGGCGGCCTTGGCCGCGGTCCTGGGGGCGGCCTTGGTGGCGGCCTTGGTGGCGGCCTTGGTGGCTCCGCTCCCGCCCGCGGCGACGGTGAGCCGCTGGCCGGGGTGGATCAGCCGCGGGTCGCCGCCCACGACGTGGCGGTTGTCCTTGTAGAGCTTCTTCCAGCCGCCGCGCACCCCGTACTTCCCGGCGATCTTCGACAGCGAGTCACCGGCCACGACGGAATACTTCACCGGCGCCCCGTGCACGGACGCGGGGGCCGCGGCGGGAGCCGTGCGGGCCACCTGCTTTGCCACTGCGACGGTCTGGGCGACGGTCGGGGCGGTCTGCGGAGTGGCCGCGCCCGCCGTGCCGGCGGCGGCCAGCGGCAGGGCGAGGGCGGCGCTGCCGGTGAGGCCGACGGCGGCGATGCCACGGGTGAGCGGGGTGTTCTTCGGACGGCGGTGCTTGCCGGTTCCACGCATGGCGAGTCCTCTCCTTCGCCTGCGAGGTGAGCTGTCGGGTTCGGGCAGGAGATGCCCGGCCGCTGCGCGCGGCTTCACCCCGAGCCGTCCCCGGAGGACCGGGGCCGGCGGAGAACGTGGGTCCCCCGCTCCTGCCGGAAGGGTGGTGAGTGCGGTCGACCGGGCGGCGGCAGGATTCGGCGTTTCCGTCCGGTTTCCGGGCGACCGTATGCGAAGACAAATATCGAAAACAAGACGCGAATTCATTCCACCGAATTGATCGGCCGGGGAATTCGAAAGGATCATTCCACCCGCTCCGGACCCCTTCCCCAATTCTTCGCGGCACGGGCCTTCCTGACGTCCCGGCAGCCTTCGCGGGCCTTCCCGGGGAAGGGCGCGGAGTGACCCACCTCACCCCGCTCCGCGCCGTGCCGCACCGTTCGCCTTTTCCCCTCGAATGGCCCCCTTCAGGAATCACTTCGGCATTTCGGCATTGCAGGGCAATAAGCGGACATCGCCCGTTTTGCCAGCTATCGGCCCGGCGGTCCCGGGGCCGGACTCAGGACCAGGCGAGTCGGGCGCGGTGCCGCCAGTAGACGCCGGGCTCTCCCGCCAGGGCGTCGAGCGCGGCGAGGTCCGCCGGGCCGAGGGAGAGCCGGGCGGCGGTGAGGTTGGAGGCCAGCTGCTCCTCGGTCGCGGCGCCCGAGAGCACCACGTCGGCCCAGGGGCGCGCGGCCGCCGCGGCCAGGGCCACGGCGTCGGCGCCGGCCCCGGTGCGGGCGGCGACCGCACGGAGCGCGGCGGTGTCCGCGCCGGTGGCGTTGCGCCCGGCGAGCCGGCCGTTGGCCAGCGCCTCCTTCACCACCACGAGCCAGCCGGCCTCGTGCGCCTCGGCGAGCGCCGGGCCCGCGGAGGGTTCGAGCAGGTTCCAGGTGGCCTGCACGGCGGTGAAGAGCGGCCGGCCCGCGACGCTCACCTTCCGCGCCGCCCGGATCGTCCCGGCCTGCGCCGGGCCGCTGGTGGACAGCCCGACCCGTACCCCCTCGGCGGCGAGGTCCGCGAGCCGGGCGTGCAGTGCCGGGTCCGTGAGCGCGGGACTGTCCGGGGTGACCGAGTGGACCAGGTACACGTCGAGACGGCGCCCGAGCAGGGCGCGGGTCTCCGCTGCCTGGCGCTCGAACACGGCCACGGAGTGTTCCTTCACCTCGTGCGCGGCGACGCCGGAGACGCGCCAGTCGGCGGTGTAGGTGTAGCCCCACTTGCTGCCGACCGTGACCGCCGCGGCCGCCTCCGGGCGCGCGTCCAGCCAGCCGGCGAGGAACTCCTCGGCACGCCCGTAGGAGCGGGCCGTGTCGAAGTAGCGCACGCCGGCCGCGTACGCGGCGTCGAGGAGGGCGTGCGTGCGGTCCCGGAGCGCCGCGACGCTCCGCTCGCCGGGAAGGTCCAGCTCTCGCCCGAGCGTGATGTAGCCGGGCCGCCCGACGGCGGCGGTCCCGAGTCCGAAGCGCGCGAGCGGGCCGGCGGTGGCGGGCGTGACGGCGTCGGCCGGCATGGCGGAATCCCTTCGGCGGTCCACGGGCGGTCGGCGGTGCGCCGACCCGTACCCGACCTTAGGCCGTCCCTTCCGGGTCTTGCCGGGCTGCCGGCTCCCCCAGAGCTTCCCCTGGGTGGGGGTCCCCGGCGGAGCCTGGGAGGGCGCCCCCAGCACCGCGCTCGACGCGTCGTCGCCGGTCGCCGACGGCCCCCTGGGCTTCACCCATGGGCCCCGCGTCGCGTCCGCCCCCTCGGCCTGGCGGCCGGGGAGGTGGGTGGCCCACCTCCGCCGTGTGCTCTTCCCCCGGACCCCGGCGGGCCCGCGGAGACCCCATGCACCGGCCGCCGCTCTCCCCCCTAGCCCTTCGGGCACGGGAGGTGCGCCCGCTCATCCGGCCCGACCCGAAAGTCACGACCCAACGGCGCCGCCCGACCCGGCCCGTGCCCGGCCCTCCGGGCGCGGTGCGGCGCCCCCTCCACCCGTCGGCGGGCCACCGGGTCCCACGCCGTGGGCCCCGGCCGGGCGGGCATCAGAACCGGCCACCCCTCCGCCGCCGGGCAACCCCGTCCCTCCCTCCTCCGTCCTCCGGGATCAAGAGGGACGCCCCCCGGGGGAACGCGGGGCGTCCGCAAGCGTGCTGGACGAGACCGATCGTGAGGATGAACGCCTTGATACGTGTCACACGCGGCGTGACCACCGCCGTGACGCTGCTGGCCCTGGCGGGTGCGTCGCCGGGGCTCGCGTACGCGCAGCCCGGCGGTGCGGGTGCCCGCGCCGGCGGCGCGGCCGTGAACGGGACGGAGCTGCCCGAGGGGTGGCGGATCGTCGGGAGCGGGGCCGGGCGGCAGTTGGTGTGGACGGCCGACCGGGCCGTGCCGATGGGGGACGCCCGGGTGGAGTTCCGGGCCGGCGGGAGGCTGCTCGGCCATCCGGTGGCCGCACCGGACGGGCGGTCGTTCCGGCTCCCGCTCGGGGACGAACGGGTCGACGGCGGCGCCGCGTTGAGCGTGACGGCCGGTGGCCGGCGCCTCGACGCCGAGGAGCCGGCCCGCGCGCCCCGGCTGCGGCCGGCGACGCCCGGCGCCCCGGTGGCGCGCCCGGAGGCGCCGCTGCCGGCCAACCCCGTGGACCCGGGTGTGCCCGGCCCGTACCGCACCACCTCCGGCGAGTACGCGCTGGCGTCGGTCCGGCTGCCCGGCTTCCCCGCGCCCGTCGAGATGCGCGCCGCCGTGACGGCGCCGAGGGACGCCCCGGGGAAGCGGCCGGTGGCGCTGTTCCTGCACGGGCGGCACGGCACCTGCTACACGGCGGGGAGCGAGGAGGACTCGGGCGCGTGGCCCTGCCCGGCGGGGATGCGCCCGATCCCGAGCCATCAGGGGTACGGGGCGGCGCAGCGGCTGCTCGCCTCGCAGGGGTACGTGACGCTCTCGGTGTCCGCGAACGGCGTCAACGGGCAGGACCACGCCGCGGAGGACGGCGGCGCGCAGGCGCGTTCCTCGCTGGTGCGGCTGCACCTGGCCCGGTGGGCCGAGTGGGGCGCGCGCCCGGAGAAGGCGCCGGCGGCGGTGCGGAAGGCCGCGGCCGCGGCCGATCTGTCCCGGGTCCTGCTGGTGGGGCACTCGCGGGGCGGCGAGGGCGTGAACCGGGCCGCGCTCGACAGCCTGTCGGCGCCGCCCGCCGCCCAGGACGCGTACCGGGGCCCGGTGCGGTGGAAGATCCGCGGCACCGTCCTCATCGGACCGACGATCTTCGGCCAGAACCCGGTGCCCGATGTGCCGTCGTTGACGGTCCTGCCCGGCTGTGACGGCGACGTGTCCGATCTGCAGGGGCAGATGTACCTGGACGCGACGCGCGGCGTCGGCCGGGGCACGGCGCTGCACAGTGCGGTGTACGTGGTGGGCGCGAACCACAACTTCTTCAACAGCGAGTGGACTCCGGGCCAGGCGCAGGCGCCGGCCGTGGACGACTTCTGGTCCGACGGCGAGCAGCCGGACCCGGTCTGCTCGCCGGGCACGGCGACCCGGCTGACCGCCCCGCAGCAGCAGACCGCGGGCGCCGCCTACATCGCGGCCGCCGCGCGCCTGTTCGTCGCGGGCGACGACCGGGTGCGGCCGCTGCTCGACGGCACCGGCCGCCGGGCGCCGTCGGCGGGTCCGGCGCGGGTGCTCGCGCACGCGGTCGGGGCCGCCCGCACCCCGGCGTTCGTGCCGGGCTCGGCGCACGCCGGGGCGGCGCTGACCGTGTCCGGTGCGGGCCGGCTGTGCGCGCAGATCGACGAGGACGCGGCCCGCTCGTGCCTGGCCCCCGACGAGAGCGGGCGCTCGCCGCACTTCGCGTTCTGGGAGACCTCGCCCGAGCCGGGGCGGGACGCGGTCGCGCTCCGCTGGACACGGGCGGGCACGCCGGTGACCGTGCGCACGGCGCGGCCGGTGTCCCTGGCGGGTGCCGAGTCGCTGGCCCTGCGGGTGATCGTGCCGCCGAACAGCCGGGGCACGGAGCTGGACGTGACGGTGACCGACGCCTCCGGCCGCCGCGCGGCGCTCGGCCGGGTGCGGGTGGACGGGCTGCCGGGCAGTGAGCGCACCGCCTCCTACTGGGCGCGGGAGGTGCGGGTGCCGCTGGCGCCCGCGGTCCGGGCGGGCCTGGACCTGAAGCGGGCCGCGGCCCTGGAGCTGACCCCGCGCACCGCCGCGGGCCGGGCCTGGCTGGTGGACTCCTGGGGCTTCCGGCCGGGTCTGCCGGCGGTGCGTCCGGCGGCGCTGCCGCGGGTGGACCTGGGCCGGCTGACGGTCGACGAGGGCGACTCGGGGCTGCGGACCTACCGCGTTCCGGTCACGGTCTCGGGCACGGGCAGCGGGCAGGTGCGGGTGTTCTCGCCGGCGCCGGGCGGCGAGGGCTTCACCTCCCGGGTGGTGACGGTCCGTCCGGGGCACCGGGACATCGACGTGAAGGTGCCGGTGGAGGGCAACACGCGCTACGGCTGGGACGTGACCCGCGACGTGTTCGTGAAGGCGGTGCGCGGCGCGGTGGTCGGCGCGCACCGGGGCGGGGTGACGGCGCGGAACGACGACCCGATGCCGGTGGCGCGCGTGACGCCGGTGGCCGACGCGGTCGGCGAGGGGCAGGCGCTGGTGTGGCGGGTCACGCTGTCGCAGCCGGCCGACGCCGACGTGATGGGCGGCTTCTCCTTCCTGGCCCCGGCCGGTGGCGCGCCGGAGCTGTCGACGGCGGACCTCGACCCGGAGTGGGTGCGGGACACCTACGGCTCGGTGCCGGACCCGGCGCGGCCGCTGTCCCGGCCCGAGTACCCGGACTCCTACGCGGCGTTCGCCGTGCCGGCCGGTGAGACGGTCACCGAGGTGCGGGTGCCGACCGTGAAGGACGGGATCGCCGAGCCGGTGGAGGCGCTGCGGGCGGTGCCCTTCGTGTACGACGCGGAGTGGCGTCAGGTGCCGGGCGCCGAGGTCACGGGGACCGTGCGGGACGCCTCGTAACAGCGACTCGTGGCGTGTGGACGCCGGGGGCGCCGGGGGCAAACTCGCGGGGCGCTCCCGGCGTCCTTTCCGTACGACAGCAGGCAGACGAACGCCGGCGGCGACGGACGGCGGCCGGGGACAGGACGGACACGCGATGAGCGACAGGGCCCGGATTCTCTTCGACGCGCTCGACCTCGACCGCGACGGCACCCTGACGCGCGCCGAGGTGATCGCCGCGCTGCGCGCCAAGGGGCCGACCCTGGTGGCGCAGGGGGTGATCCCGGTCTGGGGCCTCGGGGACGCGGAGGCCTCCTCGGCGCTCTTCGACGAGGCCGACGCGAACGGCGACCGGGTGCTCAGCTTCGAGGAGTTCGCCGCGCTGGTGAACCGCCGCTTCGGCTGGTGACCCGGCCGCGTTCCGCGAGCGGTGC
This sequence comes from Streptomyces sp. NPDC053541, assembly GCF_044544705.1. Taxonomy (NCBI): domain Bacteria; kingdom Bacillati; phylum Actinomycetota; class Actinomycetes; order Kitasatosporales; family Streptomycetaceae; genus Streptomyces; species Streptomyces sp. NPDC053541. Next base: position 363,441 of record NZ_JBITXM010000003.1, on the reverse strand, counting down.
GGGCCGCGCGCCCGACGTATCCTCGGCGCGGACCGGCGCGGACAGGCGCGGGTGGCGCGGCGAGGGACGGTGGGCGGACGTGAAGAGGTCGGAGCCGGTGGCGGACGGCGGGAAGAGCGGCGGAGCACGGGCCACCGGTACGGGCACGGGGCCGGGTGCGGGCCCGGGCGCGGCGGCGCCGCTCAGCGCGCGGGCGCGCGAGGAGGTGCTCCAGCGGATCGTCGACCGGCGGTACGCGCAGGGCGCGCGGCTGGTCGAGCGGGAGGTCGCCGAGGAGCTGAGCATGTCCCGGGTCCCGGTGCGCGAGGCCCTGCGGGCGCTGGTCGCCGAGGGGCTGCTGGAACTGCTCCCGCACAGCGGTGTCCGGGTGCGGCGGCTTGAGCGGGCCGACGTGGAGCATCTGTACGAGGTGTGGGAGCCGCTGTCCGTGCAGGCCGCGCGGCTGGCGGCGCGGGCCGCGGCGGCGGGCGACGACGCGGGCCTGGAGGCGCTGGCCGCGGCGCTGCGACAGGCCGAGTCGGCGGCCGCGGCGGACGAGGCGACCCGGGAGGTGGCCGCGCACACGGCCTTCCACGAGGAGGTCGTGGCGATGTCGGGCAATCCGCTGCTCGCGCGCATGATGGAGCAGCTGAGTTGGCAGCTGCGGCTGCTGTTCGGGCTGCGGGCGGAGCCGGAGCACATGCGGGCGCAGCACGCGGAGATGCACCGGCACATCGCGGCCGGTGACGAGGAGGCCGCGGCGGCGAGCACGCTGCTGCACGTGCGGGACAGCCGGGCGGTGGCGCTGCGGAGCCTGTTCGGCGGGGAGTGACGGGGCGCCGGAGCGGCGTCCCGCACCGGGTCCCGGCGCGGCTGGACCGGACGTCCGGCGGAACGTGCGTTCCGCCGGGCGTCCGGCTGGTCGGGCAGCCGTGGGCCGCCCATCCCACCCACGGATATTTGTATACCAGGAAGCCCCCGGGGCTTACCTCCGCCCGCCGCTCCATGGCCTTTCCCCGGAATTTCTCACCTTCCGATCACCACCCTTGTTCACCACGGAGAGCTTGGTATACAAAATCGGGAAGCCTCCGCGTCCCGACCTCAAGGAGTCCCCATGCAGCTCTCCCGTCGCACCATGCTCGCCGGTGCCGCCGCCCTGGCGGGCACGACGGCCGCCACGGCCGCCGGGGCCGGCGCCGCGCAGGCCGCGCCGTCGGCGCCGGACGCGCACGGTGGTGGCGACGGGCGGCCGGCGAAGGCGGTCGTCTTCCGTGACGTGCGGCCGTTCGGGGCCGCGAAGGCCACGGATCTGGTGGTGGTCGACGGCCGGATCGCCGAGGGGCCGGCGCCGCACGGGGCGCGGGTCGTCGAGGGCGGCGGGCGGATCGCGTTGCCGTCGCTCGTGGACGCGCACATCCACCCGGACAAGACCACGTGGGGCGGCTCCTGGGTGTCGCGCCGCCCGGCGAGCGGCATCGCCGACTACGTGGAGCAGGACGTGCAGCTGTTCCGCGCCCAGACCCGTCCGGTCGCCGAGCGCGCCTACGGGCTGATGTCGCACGCCGTCGCGCGCGGCACCCGGGCCATGCGTGCGCACGCCGACGTGGCACCGGCCTACGGACTGGCGGGCGTCGAGGGCCTGGTCGAGGCGCGCCGGCGGCTGCGGCACGCGCTGGACGTGCAGATCGTGGCCTTCCCGCAGCACGGGGTGGTGCGCACGCCGGGCACCGCGCGGCTCCTGGAGGACGCGGCCCGCAGCGGCGCCGACATGATCGGCGGCATCGACCCGATCGGCTTCGACCAGGCCCTGGACGAGCAGCTCGACCTGGTCTTCGGGATCGCGGACCGGCACGGCGTCGGGGTGGACATCCACCTGCACGACCGCGGCGAGAAGGGCCTCGCGGCGATGCGCGGGATCATCGACCGGACCCGGGCGCTGTCCCTGGCCGGCCGGGTCACCGTGAGCCACGTCTTCTGCCTGCCCGGCCTCCCGGACCGCGAGCTGGGCGCGATCGCGGCCGACCTGGGCGAGCAGGACATCGCGCTGACCACCGTGGCGCCGTCCGACTCGCTGGTGCTGCCCGTCGCGCGGCTGCGCGAGCACGGGGTGCGGGTCGGTCTGGGCTCGGACGGGGTGCGCGACTCGTGGAGCCCGTTCGGCGACGCGGACATGCTGCACCGCGCGCACATCCTCGGCTGGGTGACGGACATCCGGCTCGACGACGAGCTGGCCGACTGCTACACCACGGCCGCGCACGGCGGCGCGGACGTGATGCACCTGCCGCACGCGGACCTCACGCCCGGCTCGCCGGCCGACTTCGTGCTGGTGCGCGGCGAGTGCCTGCCGCAGGTCGTGGTCGACATGCCGCGCCGCGACCTGGTGGTGCACGGGGGCCGGGTGGTCGCCCGGGACGGCGAGTTCCTGGCCTGAGCCGGCCACACCCGCCGTCCCGGCGCCCGGTCGCGGCGTCCGTCCCGCCCCGCTTCCGCGCCGCTAGGCCGCCGTGGGGCGGGGCGGGGTGCGGGCGACGCGGACCGGGCCGACGACGGTCAGCGGGACGCCGAGGCGCTCACAGAGCCTGCGCGCCCGGGAGAGGGCGCTGAGGGAGGCCGGGGACGGGTCGGCGGTGGGCAGCTGGATCCGGACCAGGCGTGGCCGGTGGGACAGCAGCAGTGCCTCGGTCTCCAGGAAGGCCGCGGCCCGGCTGGTGACGTCGAGGTCGCGCAGGAACGACAGGTGCAGGACGCCGTCCTCGAAGGCGTGGCTGATGAGCATGACGATCTCCTTCCGCCGCCCGGTGGCCGCCCCCGCCTCGCGGCATGCCGGACGGCATGAGCGGGGCAGACGGCGGCTCACCCAGTATGCGGAGAAGGATGCCGGTTGCACCCTTTCGTGCGGCGTGTCGGGAGACGGCGCACGGCGCCGGGAACCGCCCGGGGGCGCGTGGCGCCCCGGGGGCGGTCAGGCCGGGTGCGGCGGGGGAACCGGGCCGTCGTCGGCGAGCAGTCCGGCCCGCAGTTCCGCCAGGATCCGGTTCAGCAGCCGGGAGATGTGCATCTGCGAGAGGCCCAGGCGTTCGCCTATCTCGGCCTGGGTGAGCTCCTGCCCGAAGCGCATGGACAGGATGCGCCGGTCGCGTTCACCCAGTCGGGCGATGAGCGGCTTCAGCGCGGCGAGGTCCTCGATGAGCTCGTACGAGGGTTCCGGCGCGGCGAGCCGGCGGCTGACCAGCGGCGGGGCGTCGTCGTCCTCGGAGAAGGAGACGTCCAGGGAGCGGGCGGTGTAGCCGCGGGCGGCGAGCTCGCCCTCGGCGACCCGCTCCTCGCTGAGGTGGAGGTGTGCGGCGACCTCGGCGCGGCTGGGCCGGTGGCCGTGGCGCTGCTCCAGCAGGTCGCCGGTGCGGGCCAGGTCGATGCGCAGCTCCTGGAGCCTGCGGGGCACCCGTACGGCCCAGCTGGTGTCGCGGAAGAAGCGCTTCATCTCGCCCACGACGGTGGGCAGCGCGAAGGCGGAGAACTCGATGCCGCGTTCCGGCTCGAACCGGTCGATGGCCTTGATCAGGCCGATGATGCCGACCTGGACGATGTCCTCGCGCTGCTCGGGCCGGTTGCGGAAGCGGCGGGCGGCGAAGCGCACCAGGCTGAGGTTGAGCTCGACCAGGGTGTTGCGCACGTAGGCGTGCGCGGGCGTGCCCGGTTCCAGCTCGCGCAGGCGGGCGAGCAGCGCGACGGAGAGGGTCTGGGCGTCGTCGGTGGAGACCCGGGTGGGCCGGTCGATCTCGGGCAGTCCGGCGAGGGCGGCCCGCCGCGTCTCGGCGGCGGAGCTGCCGGCGTCCGGCAGCGGCGCCGCCGGCTCGCAGGCCGGATCGGGCGCGGCCGGAGAGGTCGTCGCCGGGTGGCCGGGCGTCGGTTCGGGGGGCTTCGGGTCGGGGGCCGCGGCGTGTGCCGGGGTCCGGGCGGCTGAGGTGGACATGAGGCTCCTTCGACGGTGGCGATGGGCCTCCGCCGCGCCGGTGGGCGTGCGGCGGGGTCGTCGGTCGAGCGTCCTGAAGAAAGGATTCCCTTTTGTGCCGGTTTGACACGAAGAAGATGGTGTTCGGTCTCCGGCCGGAAACGCGCCCGCCCGGCCGGGCGACGAAGCCCGGCCGGGCGGTGGGGGCGCGGTTCACTGCTGCGGCGGGGGCTCCCGGCGCTCGGTGCCGGCATCCGTACCGGGACTGGTGCCGGGGCCGGTACCCGTACCCGTGCCGGAGCCGCCGAACTGCTGCTTGAGCCGGTCCTGGGCGGTGTCGACGTGACGGGCGTACTTGCCCTGGGTCCTCTGGTCGACCATGTCGCCGGCCTTGTCGACGGCCTTTCCGGCCTGGTCCTCATGCCCCTTGAGCATCTGCTTGAGCTTGTCCATCATGGACATCGCGGCCCTCCTCGGACGGCCCCCCTGGTCCGTCCCAGCATCCCGGACCCGCCGGTGGCACGCATCCGCAGGGCGGAGGGGACGCTCCGACCGGGGGTCTACGCCGGGGCGCGGAGGTCCGACCGTGGTCGGACGCGGCGCGGGGACCCGGCGCCGTAGCGTCCTTCGCATGATCACCTTCACCCGGGCGGCCGTGACCGCCCTCCTCGCCTGCGCGGTCGCCTTACCCGCCACCGCCCTCCCCGCCCAGGCCGCCGGACCCGTCGCCTCGGCCCCGGCCGCGCTCCGGACCGCCGCCAACGCTTCCGTACCGGCCCTCGAACTGCCCGCCCCGACCGGCCGTTTCGCGGTCGGCAGCTCCGTGCTCCACCTCGTCGACCGTTCCCGCCCCGACCCGTGGGTGCCCGCCGCGGACGGCCGGGAACTGATGGTGACCCTGCACTACCCGGCGGCCCGCGGGGCGCAGGGGCCGCCCGCGCCGTACGCGCACGAGGCGGTGGCCAGGGCCGCCCTCGCGGGCGTCGGGGTGACGGATCCGGCGGCGGTGAAGGCCGTGGCCGGGATGGACGCGCACAGCCGTCTCGACGTGCGCCCGGCGCCCGGCCGGCACCCGCTGGTGGTCCTGTCCCCCGGCTTCGGGGTGCCGCGCTTCACCCTGACGAGCCTGGCGACCGAGCTGGCCTCGCGGGGCTACGCGGTGGCCTCGGTCGACCACGCCTACGAGGCCTCGGCGATCGCCCTGCCCGACGGGCGGCTGCTCGGCTGCGTGGCCTGTACGGCCCTGGAGGAGGGCCGGATCAAGGGCTCCGACGTCACGGCCGCGCGGGCGGCGGACGTGCGCTTCCTGCTCGACCGGCTGACCGGACCGCACCCGGCCTGGGCGTACGCGCGGAGCATCGACCGCGGCCGGATCGGCATGGCCGGGCACTCGATCGGCGGGGCGGCGGCCCTGAGCACGATGCTGGCCGACCGGCGGGTGGACGCCGGGGTGAACATGGACGGCGCGTTCTGGGACGGGCTGCCGGCGGGCGGCCTCGGCGGGCGCCCGTTCCTGATGCTGGGCACCGATGACGAGATGCACCGTCCGGGCGGTGTGGACCGCAGCTGGGACGCCACCTGGCCGGGCCTCGACGGGTGGAAGCGCTGGCTGACGGTGACCGGCGCCGACCACTTCACCTTCAGCGACGCGCCGGTGATCCAGGCCCACTTCGGGCTGCCCGCCGGGCCGATCCCGGCCGGCCGGGCGCTGGCGGTGACCCGCGCGTACGTCACGGCCTTCTTCGACCAGCAGCTGCGGGGCCGTCCGCAGCCGCTGCTCGCGGGCCCGAGCCCGCTGAACCCGGAGGTGCACTTCCAGCAGCCGTGACGCGGCACGGGCCGCGGGGTGGGGCCGCTCAGGCCCGCCCCGCGGCCTTCTGGCTGCGCCGGGACAGGGAGTCGACGACCACGGCGGCCAGCAGCACCGATCCGGTGATCATGAACTGGACGGCGTTGCTGACGCCCATGATGTTCATGCCGGACTGGATCGAGCCGATGACCAGCGCGCCGAGCAGCGCGGACCACACGGAGCCGCGTCCGCCGAAGAGGCTGGTGCCGCCGATGACCGCGGCGGCGATGACGTTCATCAGGAGGTTGCCGCCGCCCGAGGTCTGGCTGGCGGACTGGATCTGTCCGGCGAGGAAGAGCCCGCCGACGGCGGCCATCGTGCCCGCGATGGTGAAGACGCTCATGCGGACGAAAGGCACGCTGATGCCGGCCCGGCGGGCGCCCTCGATGTTGCCGCCGACAGCGAAGATCTGCCGCCCGTAGCGGGTGCGGCGCAGCACGAAGTCGAGCACGACCAGCAGGATCAGGAAGATCAGCAGGGCGAGCGGCAGGCCCTGGTAGCGGTTGAGGATGTACGCGGCGGCGAAGGCGATGGCCGCGATGACGAACGTGCGCAGCAGGATCTCGGCGATCGGCCGGTACGGCACCCGGGCCGCCTGCCGGCGCCGGGCGTCGAGCAGCGAGGCCAGCAGGAAGAGGCCGACGCCGACGGCCGCGGTGACATAGGCGGCGGCCGGGCTGTGGAAGAGGGTCGAGTAGAGCTTGGAGACCACGCTCTCGCTGGGGATGTTGACGGTGCCGGTGGAGCCGAGGACCTGGAGCATCAGACCGTTCCAGGCGAGGTTGCCGGCCAGGGTGACGACGAAGGCGGGCACGCCGACCTTGGCGAAGAAGAAGCCGTGGATGAGTCCGACGGCGGCCCCGCCGGCCAGGGCGACGAGCAGCGCCAGCCACTGGTTCATCCCGTTGTTGACGTTGAGCACGGCGAAGAGGGCCGCGCACAGGCCGCTGACCGAGCCGACGGACAGGTCAATCTCGCCGAGCAGCAGCACGAAGACGATGCCGACGGCGATCATCCCGGTGCCGACGATCTGCTGGCTGAGGTCGGAGAGGTTCTGCGCGGACAGGAAGGTGCTGTCCAGGCTGCCGAAGACGGTCCAGATGACGATGACGGCCACGATGACGGGCAGCGAGCCGAGTTCGCCGCTGCGCATCTTGCGCCGGAACTCGCCGAGGTAGCCGCGGAAGCCCTCCTCCCGGACGATCAGCCGGGTGTCGACGGCGGGCAGGGACTCGGGCGCGGGGGCCTGTGCGCCGCCTTCGGCGGGGCGCCCGAAGCGCCCGGTCCCCCGGTCGCCGGTGTCCCGGTCACGGTCACGGTCGCCGGTCATGGCAGCCCCTCCTCCCCTCGTGCCTCGCGTTCCTCGCGTTTGCGGGCCTGGCGGCGGGTGACGGCGCTGTCGGTGGCTCCGGTGATGGCCGAGATGATCTCCTCGGTGGTGGTGGACCGGCGGTCGAAGACGCCGTTGTTGCGGCCGAGCCGGAGCACGGCGATGCGGTCGGCGACGGCCATCACGTCGACCATGTTGTGGCTGATGAGGATGGTGCCGAGGCCGTGGTCCCGGAGCCGTTCGACGAGGTCGAGCACCTCGGCGGTCTGCTCGACGCCGAGCGCCGCGGTGGGCTCGTCGAGGAGGACCACCCGGGGGTCGCCGATCAGCGAGCGGGCGATGGCCACGGTCTGCCGCTGGCCGCCGGAGAGGGAGGCGACCGGGATGCGGACCGAGGGGATGCGGATGGACAGGGTGTCGAGCAGTTCACGGGAGCGCTGCTCCATGCGCACCTCGTCCAGCACCCCGAAGCGGCGCAGTTCCCGGCCGAGGAACAGGTTGCCGACCACGTCGAGGTTGTCGCACAGCGCGAGGTCCTGGTAGACCGTGGCGATCCCGAGGTGCTGGGCGTCGTGGGGCCGGTTGATGGAGACCCGCCGGCCCTCCCAGGCGATGACGCCCTCGTCGGGCGGGTTGACCCCGGCGATCGCCTTGATGGCGGTCGACTTGCCGGCGCCGTTGTCGCCCACCAGGGCGACCACCTCGCCGGCGCTCACGTCCAGGTCGAAGCCCGACAGGGCCTGGACCGCGCCGAAGCGCTTGGAGATCCCCCGCAGTGACAGCACTGGTGCTTCCGGCACGGCGACCGCCTCCGACCACGCTCACGACCCGCGGGCGCGGGTCCGTCACCCGACGTGTCCGCTACTCCAGGCCGGCCTTCTTGCAGGCGTCGGCGTAGGCGGGCGTGCAGATCTCCTTGACGGTGTAGAGCCCGTCCTTGACGACCGTGTCCTTGATGTTGTCCTTGTTCACGACGACCGGGGTCAGCAGGGTCGCGGGCACCTTCTCGCCGCTGCCGCTGGTGACGGTGGTCGGGGTCAGGTCCTTGGTGAGCTTCTTGCCCTCGGCGAGGTTCACGGCCATGGTGGCGGCGATGTCCGCCTCCGGCTTGTACGGCTTCTCGACGGTGATGGTCTGCGTGCCCGCCAGGATCCGCTGGATGGCGTCGAGTTGGGCGTCCTGTCCGGTGAGCGGCACGCTCAGGCCGGAGGCCTTCAGGGCGGTGGAGATGCCCGCGGCCAGTCCGTCGTTGGCCGAGTAGACGCCGACGATGTTGTTCTTGCCGAGGGCGGCGATGGCGCCGGACATCTGCTGATTGGCGTTGTTGGGGTCCCAGTTGGGGGTGTCGTACTCCTTGCCGATCTTCACCTTGCCGTCCAGGACGGAGTGTGCGCCGGCCTTGAACTCGGCCGCGTTGGGGTCGGTGGGCGACCCGTTGTGCATCACGATCTGTCCGGTCTTCGCCTTGTCGCCGAGCGCGTCGAGCAGGGCCTGGCCCTGGAGTTGGCCGACCTTCTTGTTGTCGTACGAGACGTAGGCGTCGACCGGGCCCTGGGCGAGGCGGTCGTAGGCGACGACCTTCACGCCGGCGGCGTTGGCCTTCTCCACGGAGGACTGGATCGACTTGGAGTCCACGGCGTCGAGGATGAGCACCTTGTCGCCCTTGGCGAGCGCGGTGTTGACCTGCTGCTGCTGGGTGGTGGCGCTCTCGGCCGCGTTGTAGTAGTCGATGCGGGCGTCGGGCGCCAGCTCCTTGATCTTGGCCTCGATGTAGGGCCGGTCGAACTTCTCGTACCGGGTGGTCTTGCTCTCCGGGAGCAACAGCCCGATCCTCACCTGCTGTTTCGCCGCCTGGCCGGACGTCGCCTGGGCGACGCCGGTGGTGAGGAGTGCGCTGAGGGACAGTGCCGCGGTGCCCGCGAGGGCGATCGCCGCTCGCAATGTACGGGTCATGGCAGGCTCCTTCCGGGCGCCTTCCACACCTCCACCACGGGACGTCGGGGCTACGGGAACCGCCCGACCGCGGGAGCGTCGGCGCACCTATGGCCTATGTATCGACATTAGCCCCAACCCGTGGCGGCGACCATTCACGGCGCCGCGCCCCCGTGGCGCGGCGCCGCGAGCGGCGGGCTCCCGCCGGGTCAGCCGGCGACGCGGGCCATCCAGGCCTCGACCTCGTCGGCGGAGCGGGGCAGTGCGGCGGAGAGGTTCTCGTGGCCGTCCTCGGTGACCAGGAGGTCGTCCTCGATCCGGACGCCGATGCCGCGCCACTCCTCGGGGACGGTCAGGTCGTCCGGCTGGAAGTAGAGGCCCGGCTCGACGGTGAGCACCATGCCGGGCTCCAGGACGCCGTCGACGTACTCCTCGTTGCGGGCGTGGGCGCAGTCGTGGACGTCCAGGCCGAGCATGTGGCCGGTGCCGGCCATGGTGAAGCGGCGCTGGAGGCCGAGCTCGTAGGCGCGGTCGGCGGGGCCCTCGATGAAGCCCCATTCGACGAGCCGGGCGGCGAGGTGGCGCTGGGCGGCCTCGTGGAAGTCGCGGTAGGCGGCGCCGGGCTTCACGGCGGCCATGCCGGCCTCCTGGGCCTCGTACACGGCGTCGTAGACCCTGCGCTGGACCTCGGTGAAGGTGCCGCTGATGGGCAGGGTGCGGGTGACGTCGGCGGTGTAGAGGCTGGTGGTCTCCACGCCGGCGTCGAAGAGCAGCAGGTCGCCGGGGCGGACCGGGCCGTCGTTGGTGGTCCAGTGCATGATCGTGGCGTGCTCGCCGGCCGCGCAGATGGAGCCGTAGCCGACGGAGTTGCCCTCCAGTCGGGCGCGCCGGTAGAAGGTGCCCTCGATCCAGCGCTCGGAGGTCTCGACGGCGCGGGACAGCTCGGCGATCGCGTCGGTGAAGCCGCGGACGGTGGAGTCGACGGCCCGGCGCATCTCGCCGATCTCCCAGGCGTCCTTGACCAGGCGCAGCTCGCTGAGGAACTCCTCCAGCTCGTCGTCGCGCTCGGGGTCGGTGGTGACGGCGGCCTCCAGGGCCGGGTCGACGCCGCGGACGATCCGGGTGGGGGCGGCCGGGGCGGCGGCCAGGTCGGCGGCGGCGGTGCGCACGTCGCGGCAGGGCAGTCCGAGGACGGTCGCGGCCTCGGCGAGGGAGCGGCGGCGGCCCATCCACAGCTCGGCGGTGTAGCCGACCCAGAACTCGTCGTTGTCGCGGGAGTCGCGCGGCAGCTGGAAGCAGTAGGCGTCGTGGCCGCCGTCGGCGCGGGGTTCGAGCACCAGGGCGCCGTCGCGGGCCTGGTCGCCGGTCAGGTGCACGTAGCCGGTGTACGGGCGGAAGGGGTAGGTGTCGTCGTTGGAGCGGGTCTTGAGGTTGCCCGACGGGATCACCAGGCGCTCGCCGGGGAAGCGGGCGGAGAGCGCGGCCCGGCGGCGGGCCGCGTAGGGGGCCTGCGGGTCGGGCGTCAGGTCGTGCCGCTCGGTGTCCGCCCAGCCGGTGCGCATGAGGGCGGACAGCTCCTCGGAGATGCCCGTGTAGAGACCGTTCTTGCGGGCCTTGGCCACGTCGTACCCCTTCGTTCCGGGTGGAGGGACCGCTCCGGTGGGTGCGCGGTCCGTCCCGGACGGTAGCGCGCCGAGCGGCCTTCGGGTGCACAGGAGTGCCAGTGGCACTGATCGGACACGCGGCGGCCCGGACGGCGCCGAGAATGGGGGCATGAGGCACGGAAACGGTACGGACGGGGGCGCGGCGCCCGGGAAGCTCGGCGAGGCGCTGCGGCAGCTGGGGCTCGGCGCGGACGCCGGGCGGGTGTACGCGGCGCTGCTCGACGCGGCCCCGGCGCCGCTCGGCGCGGTCGGGCGGGCGGCGGGCATGGCCGGGACGGAGCTGGCGGCGGCGTACGCGGAGCTGGTGGACGCGGGGCTGGCGAGCGCCGCCCGGGACGAGGACGAGGTGGTGGCGCCGGTGCCGCCGGCGGCGGGTCTGGAGGTGCTGGCCCGGCACCGGGCGGCGGCCCTGGAGGAGTCGCGGATCGCGGTGGGCGGCGCCTTCGAGTCGTTCCGGCGGCACCGGCTCGCCGCGTACAACGACGACCTGGTGGAGGTCGTGACGGGCGACGCGATCGGGCCGCGGATGCGGCAGGCCTGGGCGAGCGCGCGGGAGCAGATCCGGCAGTTCGAGTCGCCGCCGTACGTGCCGCTGCCCGGTGCGACGCAGGACGCGCTGGCCACCCTGGCGCGCGGGGTGCGGCAGCGGGTCGTCTACGCGCGGGAGTCACTGGAGCACCCGGGGCACCTGCGGGACGCGATCGAGCCGGCGGTGGCGGCGGGCGAGCAGGCGCGGGTGCTGCCGTCGGTGCCGGTGAAGCTGCTGATCATCGACGAGGCGTACGCGCTGGTGTCGCTGTCGATCCGGGAGGCGGACGTCGTGAACTCGGTGCTGGTGGTGCAGCCGTGCGGGCTGCTCTCGGCGCTGGTGGCGCTGTTCGAGCAGTGCTGGAGCACGGCGCTGCCGCTGCACGGCGGCGCGGCCCGGCCGGCCGGACTGCCGCCGGCCGACCGGCGGCTGCTGCGGCTGCTCGCGGGCGGGGCGAGCGACGAGGTCGTCGCGCGCGAACTCGGCGTCAGCCGCCGCACCCTGTTCCGGCGTCTGCAGGTCCTGATGGCCCGGCTCGGCGCGGCCAACCGCTTCCAGCTGGCGTTGCAGGCGCAGCGGGCGGGGTGGCTGTAGCGGAGGGGTGCCGGGCGGGTCCGCGGGGCGGCGCGGTCCCGCCGGGAACCTGCACATTGTGTACGTGAGCCGGTGCGGGCCTCCCCGGGCGTTCCCCGCCCGTGCACAAGCCGGCGGGCGTCCTGCCGGTTTTCACCCCGGTTCGTCCGGCCGGGCGCGCGGGGCGCCGCACTTTGTTACCCCGTTCTGCGGAGAACCTGTCGGCGTTCCGTGAAACATGCTGCACGCGGGGCCCGCCGCGGTGTTGTTCCGGTGCCGACCAGGCGTCAACGGAATTGGCTCGCAAAGCCGTTCGCGTGCTTTGATCTGGCCCGCCGCGGCAGTGGATTCCCCCCATCAGATGAAAGGTGCGCTTTCATGCGTAACAACCTCGAGACCCGTGAGATCGCCGACACCGAGCTGGACGCCGTCTCCGGCGGTCTGGTCAGCGTGCAGGGCGGTCTCGTCGGCGCCGTGGCCGGCGACGTCACCAACCTGCTCGGCACCGTCGGCAACCTGCAGACCGTGCAGAACGCCGAGGGCCTCGTGAACGGCGCCCCCGCCCTGGTCCAGGGTGTCACCGGCGTCTCGGTGAACACCGGCGCGATCACCGGCCTCGCCGGCCTCTGATCGATTCCCGAGGGCCCGGGGAGGACCCGGGCCCGAAGGCCCCGCCGGGCATTCCGGGGCGTGTGCGCCCCGGGGTGCCCGGCACCGCCGGAAGGCGCTTTGCGCGCCGGCGGAGAAACGCGGTCGAAAGCAGTCGAAGGAATAGTCCATGCAGTTTCGCCAAAAGGCTCTTTCCAAGCTGCAATCGCCCGAGGAACTCGATCTGCCGGTGCGTTTCGCGCGCCCGCAGGGGCGGCTGGTGCTCGCCGTCACGGTGCTCGTGACGGCGGCCGCCGCGTACTGGGCGTTCGCCGGGACGGTGACGTCCAAGCTGCCCGCGACGGGCATCCTCACCCGCGCCGAGGGGCGCTATCTGCTGCAGAGTCCGGTGGCGGGCCAGGTGACCGAGGTCCTGGCCGCCGAGGGCCGGACCGTGGCCGCCGGTGACCCGCTGATCGTGGTCCGCACGGCGGACGGCGACCGGCCGGTGCGGGCCGTGGCCCCCGGCCGGCTCGCCGTCCTCCTGGCCCGGACCGGCGCCGTCGTGACGGCCGGCGCCGACGTGGCCGCCGTCGAGCGCGGCACCGATCCCGACGAGCCGCTGGTGGCGGTGCTGTACGTGCCGGCCGGCGGCGCCGCCGGGATCCGCCCGGGCGCCGCGGTCGACGTCACCCGCACCACCGGCCAGGGGCGGGACGGCGCGCTGCGCGGCCGGGTCGAGGCGGTGGGCCGGACGCCGCAGTCGCGGGCCCAGATCGGCGGCTTCCTCGGCGACGACGGGCTCGCCGCCGAGTTCACCCGGCGGGGCAACCCGGTCGCGGTGCTCGTCCGCCTCCCGGCGCCCCCGGCCGGCCCCGCCCCCGCCGACTCCGGCACTCCGGTGACCGGCTCCGTCCACCTCGCCGCCGAGCGCCCGATCGACTGGCTCCTCCCGTGAACCCGCGCAAGAAGAACAGTCGCGCCCGGCGCCGCCCGGCCCGGGCCGCCACGCTGCCGAAGGGCCGCCGGCCGCGCCCGGTTCGTACCCCCGTGGTGCTCCAGATGGAGGCGGTGGAGTGCGGGGCCGCGGCGCTCGCGACCGTGCTCGGGCACCACGGGCGGTTCGTGCCGCTGGAGGAGCTGCGGATCGCCTGCGGGGTGTCCCGGGACGGTTCGCGCGCCAGCAACCTGCTGAAGGCGGCGCGCGGTTACGGCCTCGCGGCCAAGGGCATGCAGATGGACCTGGCGGCGCTCGCCGAGGTGCGCGGTCCCGCGGTGCTGTTCTGGGAGTTCAACCACTACGTCGTGTACGAGGGCATGGGGCGGCGCCTCGGGCGGCCGGGCGTGTACGTCAACGACCCGGCGAAGGGGCGCCGTTTCGTGCCGATGGAGGAGTTCGACGGCTCCTTCACCGGCATCGTCCTGGTCATGGAGCCGGGGCCCGGCTTCCGGCGCGGCGGGCAGCGCCCGGGCGTGCTCGGCGGGGCCTCGGTCCGGCTGCGCGGCACCTCCGGCACCATGGCGGCGGCGATCGTGGCGAGCGTGCTGCTCGTGGCCGTCGGCGCGTGGGTGCCGGCGCTGAGCCGCACCTACATCGACACCTTCCTGATCGGCGGACAGTCCTCGCTGCTCGGCGTGCTGTTCGCGGCGATGGCCGGCGCGCTGCTGCTCACGGCGGTGCTGACCGCGCTCCAGCAGGGCAATCTGCTGCGCGGCCGGATCGTCTCCTCGACCCTGGGCGGGGCCCGCTTCCTGCGGCACCTGCTGCGCCTGCCGGTGGCGTTCTACGCCCAGCGCAGCCCGGCCGACCTGGTGCAGCGGCTGCGCTCCAACGACCAGGTCGCCGAGACCCTGGCCCGCGACCTGTCGGCGGCCGGCGTGGACGCGGTCGTCGTGCTGCTCTACGCCTTCCTGCTGTGGAGCTACGACCCGCAGCTGACCCTGGTCGGCGTCGGCGTGGCCCTGCTGAACGTGGTGGCGCTGCGGATCACGGTGCGGGTGCGGGCCACCGGTGCGCACAAGCTGCGGGCCGAGAGCGCGCGCCTGACCAACACCTCGTACGGCGGTCTGCAGACCATCGAGACGATCAAGGCGACCGGCGGCGAGGACGGCTTCTTCCGGCGCTGGTCGGGGCAGCACGCGGCCACCCTGGACGTGCAGCAGCGGCTCGGGGTGCCGGGCGCGTGGCTGGCGATCGTCGCCCCCACCCTGGCCGCGCTGAACAGCGCGATGATCCTGCTGGTCGGCGGACTGCGGGCGGTGGACGGGCATCTGACGGTCGGTCTGCTGGTGGCCTTCCAGTCGCTGGTGACCGGGTTCACCGCCCCGGTGGCGCGGCTCGGCGGGGTCGCGGGCCGGATCCAGGAGCTCGGCGCGGACGTGGCGCGGCTGCGGGACGTGGAGGACTTCCCCGTCGACCCGGTGCACACCCGGCGCGAGCCGGCGGCGGGCACGCGCCGGCTCACCGGCCATGTGGAGCTGTCCGACGTCACCTTCGGCTACAACCCGCTGGACGCGCCGCTGCTGTCCGGCTTCTCGCTGACGGTGGGCCCGGGCCGGCAGGTGGCGCTGGTCGGCGGTTCGGGCAGCGGCAAGTCGACCGTGTCCCGGCTGATCGCGGGGCTCTACGCGCCGTGGGAGGGCACGGTCCGGATCGACGGGATGCGGCTCGCGGACGTGCCGCGGGGCGCGCTCGCCGCCTCGGTGGCCTTCGTCGACCAGGACGTCTTCCTCTTCGAGGGCACGGTCCGCGACAACGTGGCGCTGTGGGACCCCTCGGTGCCGGACGAGGCGGTGCGCGCGGCGCTCGCGGACGCCGCCGTCCTCGACGTGGTGTCGCGGCGGCCGGGCGGCATCCACAGCCGGGTCGAGCAGGACGGCCGGAACTTCTCCGGCGGGCAGCGCCAGCGGCTCGAACTGGCCCGGGCGCTGGTGCGCGATCCGAGCGTCCTGGTCCTGGACGAGGTGACCAGCGCACTGGACGCGGTCACCGAGCGCGAGGTCATCGACAACCTGCGGCGGCGCGGCTGCGCCTGCGTGGTGATCGCCCACCGGCTGAGCACCGTCCGCGACAGCGACGAGATCCTGGTCCTGGACCGGGGCACGGTCGTGGAGCGCGGACGGCACGCGGAACTGGTGGCGGCGGGCGGCCCGTACGCCGAACTGGTCAAGGAGCACTGAGGTGAGCACCCCCTTCACCCCCGCCGTCCCCGCCTCCCCCGGGCCCGTGGCCCCGGTGTCCCCCGTGGCCGACCCGGCCGGCGCCCCCGATCCGGTGCTCGTCGCGCTCGGCGGCCTGGGCGCCCCGCTGGACTGCTCGGGGCTGCGCAGCCTGTCCCTCGAAGGGCCCTCGGTGCTGTGGCTGGTGGTGCACGGCAGCCTCGACCTGTTCGCGGTGGCCGCGGAGCAGGACGGCGCCTGGCACTTCCTCGGGCGGGTGGAGAGCGGCGCGCTGCTGCTCGGCCCGG
Source organism: Streptomyces sp. NPDC053541 (assembly GCF_044544705.1). Lineage (NCBI taxonomy): Bacteria > Bacillati > Actinomycetota > Actinomycetes > Kitasatosporales > Streptomycetaceae > Streptomyces > Streptomyces sp. NPDC053541. The sequence goes on along the minus strand of NZ_JBITXM010000003.1, from coordinate 347,578 downwards.
CCGAGGGGCCCCGGCACACCCTGGTCGGCCGCCCCTCGCGGGAGTGCCTGCTGCGCCGGATCGAACTCGGCGAGCTGCACCGGCCGGAGCCCGTCCCCGGCGCCCACGGCCAGGCGTACGGGCAGGAATACGGCTACGGGTACGGGTACGAGGACGGCTTCGGGTACGGACAGGGGCACGGGCACGACTTCGGGTACGGCCCCGGGTACGGGCAGGCGCCCGCCGCGAGCCCGCTGGAGGACGCCTTCGCCCTCGGTGTCGGCCGGGGCCTGCGGGTCCTGTACGAGGCGCCGCTCGACGCCCGGCCCGGCGAGGAGCGGCCTGCCGGTGACGACGAGGTCATGTGGATGCGGGTCCCGCCGGGCAGCGTGGCGTACGGCGCCGCCTACGAGGCGGGCACGGCCGGCGGGCTCCTGGTCGACGGGACCCTGTGGCAGGGCATGGTGGAGCAGCAGTACCGGCTGCTGTACGCGCTCGACGACTGGATCGAGGAGCGCGAGCGCGCCCAGGAGGACCGCACGGCCGCGGGTCTCGCGGCGGGCCGGGCGGCCGGCAGCGAGGCGGACCGGACGCTGCTGGCCGCGCTCGGCGGTGCCGGCGGGCGCGGCGGCCGGCGCGGGGCCGGAAGCGGCACGGCCGCGGTCGACGCGACGCTGGCGGTGTGCCGGCTGGTCGCGGCGGACGCCGGGGTGGTGCTCGCGGAGTCGGTGGCCGGGGTCGCGGCCGGTGCCGGTGTGGACGGCGAGCGGCTCGACCCGGTCGAGCGGATCGCCCTGGCGTCCCGGGTGCGCACCCGGGAGGTGGGGCTGCGCGGCCGCTGGTGGCGCGAGGACTGCGGGCCGCTGGTGGGCCGGCGGGAGGCCGACGGGGCTCCGGTGGCGCTGTTGTGGCGGCGCGGCGGCTATGTGGCGGTGGACCGGCCGGGAGGACGCCGGGAGCGGGTCGGCGCGGACAACGAGGGGCGCTTCGAGCGGCAGGCCGTGATGTTCTACCGGCCGCTGCCGGAGGGCCCGCCGACGCTGCCGCGGCTGCTGCGCTTCAGCGCCGGCGGCACCCGGCGGGAGCTGCGGGCGCTGCTGCTCGGCGGAGTGGTGTCGGTGGTGCTCGGGGCGACCGTGCCGCTGGCGACCGGCCGGATCCTCGGCGCGTACGTGCCGGCGGGCGAGAGCGGTCTGATCGTGCAGACGGCGGTGGCGCTCGGCGCGGCGGCCGTTCTCCAGGCCGCGTTCATGCTGCTGCAGAACGTGGCGCTGCTGCGGATGGAGGGCCGGATCGAGGCCACCTTGCAGCCGGCGGTCTGGGACCGGCTGTTGCGGCTGCCGGCGACCTTCTTCGCGGGCCGCTCCACCGGCGAGCTCGCGAACGCCGCCCTCGGCATCGGGGTGATCCGGCGGATGCTGTCCGGGATCGCTCCGGTGTGCCTGCAGTCGACGGCGGTCGGCGCGGTGAACCTGGTGCTGCTGCTCGCGCACAGCGTGCGGCTCGGGCTGCTGGCCCTGGCGATGCTGCTCGTGCTGGGCGCGGTGCTGCTCGGCCTCGGGCTGTGGCAACTGCGGTGCCAGCGGCGTCTGGTGGAGCTCGGCAACCGGCTGGACAACCAGGCGTTCCAGACCCTGCGCGGGCTGCCGAAGCTGCGGGTCGCGGCGGCGGAGAGCTTCGCGTACGCGGCCTGGGCCCGGGAGTTCGCCCGCACCCGGGTGCTCCAGCAGCGGGCGGGCCGGATCCAGAACGCGGCGGCGGTGCTCGGCTCGGTGGCCCTGCCGCTGTGCACGCTGGTGATGTTCGCGCTGCTCGCGGGCCCGGCCCGGGGCGCGATGTCGGCGGCGGGCTTCCTCACCTTCGCCACCGCGCTGACCCTGCTGCTGTCCTCGCTGAACCAGCTGACCGGCGCGCTGCTGTCGGTGGCGGCGGTCCTTCCGGTGTACGAGCAGGTGGCGCCGATCCTGGCGGCGGAGCCCGAAGTGCGGGCCGGGACGGTGCGCCCGGGCGTGCTGAGCGGGGCGATCGAGGCCCGCCAGGTCTCGTACCGCTACACGGAGGACGGGCCGCTGGTCCTGGACGGGGTCGATCTGAGCATCCGTCCCGGGGAGTTCGTCGCGATCGTCGGCGCGAGCGGCTCGGGCAAGTCGACCCTGCTCCGTCTGCTCATCGGTTTCGACCGCCCGACCGAGGGCAGCGTCCGTTACGACGGGCAGGACCTGGCGGCGCTCGACCGGGCGGCCGTGCGCCGCCAGTGCGGTGTGGTGCTCCAGGACGCCCGGCCGCTGGCCGGCTCGATCCTGGACTGTGTGCGCGGGGCGGAGGCGTACACCCTGGAGGAGGTCGCCGAGGCCCTCGCCCTGGCCGGTCTGGCCGAGGACGTGGGGGCGATGCCGATGGGCCTGCACACGATGCTCTCGGAGGGCGGCGGCACCGTCTCGGGCGGGCAGCGCCAGCGGCTGATGATCGCCCGGGCGCTGATCCGCAAGCCCCGGGTGCTCTTCCTGGACGAGGCGACCAGCGCCCTGGACAACGAGGCCCAGCGGGTGGTCATCGAGTCCACCCGGGCCCTGCGCACCACCCGGGTGGTGATCGCCCACCGGCTGTCCACCGTGATGGGCGCGGACCGGGTGATCGCCCTGGCGGACGGCCGGGTGGTCCAGCAGGGCCCGCCGGCCGACCTGCTCGCGGACCCGACGGGCCTGTTCCACGAGCTGGTGCGACGCCAGCTGACCTGACCGCGGCCCGCCGGAGCGAGCAGGACCCGTGCAGGCGTTCGAAATGAGAGGATCTTGGTCATGCCTCTTCCCGAACCGGACGACCTGACCTCCCTCGTGCTGTGCACGCACTTCGCCGACGAGCCGGCCTGGGAGGCCGTCCGCGCGGCCCTCGACGCCCTGGACGACCACCCGCACGCGACCTGCGTGGCCGACCGGCGGTACGCGGACGCCGGGGCGGCGGAGCTGGTCGCGCTGGACGGCGCCGCGCCGGCCGAGGAGCGGGTCTTCCACGTCTTCCTGGCGGACGCCGCGACTCTGGCCGATCCCGCCCACCCGCTGCTCGCCATGGACCTGGCGGACGAGCCGGGGCGCGCGTTCCGGGTGCCGGTGCGCTGGTTCCCCCACGTCTCGGCCAACCTGTCGCTGGGCAACATGGACTTCGCCGAGTTCGCCGACGCCGCCGACGAGGGCGACGGGACCTTCCGGGGCTTCGAGGAGGACTGAGCGCGAGGGGGCGCCCGGGGCCCGTCCGTGCCGCCGCGCGCCCTTCAGCGCACCCCGCGGGGCCGGAACTGGACGCTGATGCGGGGGCCGACGGCCCGGGTGGTCTTCGGGACCGCGTGTTCCCAGGTGCGCTGACAGGAGCCGCCCATCACGAGCAGGTCGCCGTGGCCGGACGGGAGGCGCAGCGCCACCGGGCCGCCGCCGCGTGGCCGGAAGGCGAGGTCGCGGGGGTCGCCGAGGGAGAGGATGGCCACCATCGTGTCGTGGGTGGCGGAGCGGCCGGTGCGGTCACCGTGCCAGGCGACGCTGTCCCGGCCGTCGCGGTAGAGGCAGAGCCCGGCGGTGGCGAAGGGCTCGCCGAGCTCGCGGGCGTAGTGCGCGCCGAGCGCGTCGCGGGCCCGGGCGAGCGCGGGGTGCGGCAGCGGGGCGCCCTCCCGGTAGTGGGCGAGGAGGCGCGGCACGGCGACCACGTTCTCGTACATCCGGCGCTCCTCGGCCTGCCAGGGCACCGTGGCGGCGAGCTCCTCGAAGAGCGCGTCGGCGCCGTGCAGCCAGCCGGGCAGGTGGTCGACCCAGGCGCCCGCGCCGAGCACGGTGCGCCGCAGGCCCGTGAGGGGTCCGGGTCCGATCTCGGTGCCCTGGTCGAAGAGGGAGCCCTGGAGTCCGGGGATGTCGGGTCGTGCCGTGGTCATGGGTCCAGCCTAGACCAGAAACCGAACAGGTGAGCGAATCGATGCCACGGGGGCCGCTCAGTGCGGGACCAGATGGCGGTAGCACTCGGGGTGCGCGGCGAGGAAATCGGCGAAGGCCTGCGGCGGGTGCCCGGTGAGCATCCGCACGTCGTCGGAGACGTCGGCCATCTCGCCGGCCGCCACCGCCTCGTACGAGGTGACCCAGCCCTCGACCTCCCAGTCCGGCGCCTCGTAGACCGCCCGCGAGGCGTAGGCCTCCTCGCGGGTCTCGGGCACGTAGACCACCGGGCGTCCGCTCGCCCGGGTGAGCGCCGCGGCGATCTCCTCGAAGCCGAGCGCCTCGGGGCCGGTCATGTCGTAGGTGGCGCCGTCGTGCCGGCCGCCGGGCTCCAGCAGCACGGCGGCGGCCGAGTCGGCGATGTCGTCGTGGGTGACGGCGCCGACCCGCCCGTCGCCCGCGGGTCCGCGCAGCACGCCCTCGGGCGAGGTCATCGCGGCCAGGTCGGCCTGGTAGGTGCTGTCGCGCAGGAAGGTGAAGTCGAGGCCGGTGGAGCGGATGTGCTGCTCGGTGTGCCAGTGGTCGCGGGCATAGGTGAAGGTCGCGTGGGGTGCGGCGTTCAGGTACGAGAGGTAGACGATCCGCCGCACCCCGGCGGCGACGGCCGCGTCCACGGCGCCGGCGTGCAGCCGGACCCGGCCCGGGGCCTCGTGGGCGGAGACCAGGAAGAGCGTGGCCGCGCCGTCGAGGGCGGCCCGCATGGCCGCCTCGTCGTCGTAGGCGGCGGCCCGGGTGTCGCCGGTGGCCAGCGCGGCCAGCTTCTCCGGGTCGCGCCCCAGGGCGCGGACGGTGGCGCCCGCCTCGGCGAGCCGGCGCACCACGCGCCGTCCGATCCGGCCGGTGGCCCCGGTGACCGCGACGATCTCGCTCATGTCCTGCCCTTCCGCCGTGACCCCGCGCCGGGGCCCGCCTCCCATTCGACCCCGCCGGCCCGCCGGGCGCACGCCCGCGCGCCCGCGTGTGCGCGGGCCGGGGCGCGGGGTCAGCCGGGCGTGAGGGTGTAGGTCCGGGAGGAGGTGTAGAAGTCGAGGGCGGCCTTGCCCTGTTCGCGGGGGCCGGAGCCGGAGGCCTTGGCACCGCCGAAGGGCAGGTGGAAGTCGACGCCGGTGGTGGGGGCGTTGATCCGGATCATGCCGGTGTCGAGCCGGTCGAGGGCGTCCAGGGCCGCGCCGAGGTCGCCGGTGTGCACGGAGGTGACCAGGCCGTAGCGGGTGCCGTTGGCGATGCGGACCGCCTCGTCGAGGTCCCGGGCCGGCAGCAGGGCGGCGACCGGACCGAAGACCTCCTCGGTGAGCAGCCGGTGGCCGGGCGGGGCCTTCTCCACCAGGGTGGGGGCCGCGTACCAGCCGGGCCGGTCCGGGACGGCGCCGCCGGCCAGCACGGGCAGGTCCTGCCAGGCGTCGGCGACGGTCGCGCGGGCGGGCTCGCCGATGAGCGGGCCGCAGACGGTGCCCTCCTCGGCGGGGTCGCCGACGGGGACCGCCCGCAGGGCCTCGGCCAGCGCCTCGCGCAGGGGGTCCAGGGCCGCGCCGACGGCGATGACGCGGCTGGTGGCGGTGCACTTCTGGCCCGCGTAGCCGGCGACGGCGGCCGCGAGGTCCGCGGCGGCCCGCTCGATGTCGGCGTCCGGCAGCACGATCGCCGCGTTGAGTCCGCCGGTCTCGGCCTGGACCGGGATGCCCCGGGCGGTTGCGGTGCGGACCACTTCGCGGCCGACGCCGGTGGAACCGGTGAAGGAGACCGCGTCGGCGGCGCCGACCAGGGCGGCGCCCTCGGCAGCGCCGCCGGGCACCACCGTGAACACGCCCTCGGGCAGGGCGCCCTGGACGAGTTCGGCGAGGCGCAGGGCGCAGGCGGTGGCCTCGGGTGCGGGCTTGAGGACGACGGCGTTGCCGGCGGCGAGGGCCGGGGCGGCCTTCCAACTGGGGATCGCGAAGGGGAAGTTCCAGGGGGTGATGAGGCCGGCCACACCGTGCGGGCGGCGCCGGGTGAGCAGCAGCCCGGGGCCGGCGGCGGTCTCGTGGACGGCGCCGGACGGCTCGTAGGGCGCCTGCGCGTAGTAGCGCCAGACGGCGGCGGTACGGGCGAGCTCGGCGCGCGCCTCGGCGAGCGGCTTGCCCACCTCCCGTACGGCGAGGGCGGCGAGTTCGGGGCTCGCGGCCTCGACGGCGGCGGCGACGGCGGTGAGCGCGGCGGAGCGCGCGGCGGCCCCGGCACGCAGCCAGCCGGTCTGCGCGGTGCGGGCGCCCGCGACCGCACCGGCGGTGAAGTGCGCGCCGGAGGAGGGGAGTTCGAGGAGGACGTCGGAGGGGTCGGCGGGGTTGCGGGAGAGGACGGTCATGCGGTGCACCTTCGTGGTCGCGCCGGGGGATCGCGGCCCCCGGACCGGAGGATCGGTGGTGTTCAAGGGCTTGCGCAGTACAATTTCACATTACTATTTTACGGGTCACATTTTCTGCTTGGACTCCCCACACGGATTCCCCACACGGACTCCCCACTCGGAAGTGACTCCTGATGGACAAGCACCCCCGCACCACCCGCGCCCTCGGCCTGGTGACGGCCCTCGCCCTCGGCGCCACCGCCTGCTCCGGATCCGGTTCCGGAGGCGGCACGGGCCCGGGCCGTTCCGGTGCCAACCCCGCGACCGGCAACCTCGGCCGGGTCGTCGGCGGCACCCCGGTGAAGGGCGGCACCCTGAACGTGCTGTCCAACCAGGACTTCACCCATCTCGACCCCGCCCGCAACTGGGTCATGGGCGACATGGACTTCGGCACCCGGCTGCTCTACCGCACCCTGCTGACCTACAAGGCCGAACCCGGCGCCGGGGGCGGCGAGCTGACGCCGGACCTCGCCGAGGACCTCGGCACCTCCTCGAACGGCGCCAGGACCTGGACCTTCCGCCTCAAGAAGGGCCTGACGTACGAGGACGGCTCCCCCGTCACCGCCCAGGACGTGAAGTACAACGTCGAGCGCTCCTTCTCCCCCGACCTGCCGGGCGGCCCCGACTACGCGGCCCGCTACCTCGCCGGCGCCGAGGGCTACCGGGGCCCGGCCGGCGGCAAGCACCTCGCCTCCATCAGGACCCCCGACGCCCGCACGATCGTCTTCGAACTCCGCAAGCCCTTCGCCGAGTTCCGCTACGCCACGGTCCTGCCCACCTTCGCCCCCGTGCCCGCCGCCCGGGACGAGGGCCCGCGGTACGACAACCGCCCGTTCTCCTCGGGGCCGTACAAGATCGAGTCGTACGCCCGCGACAAGCGGCTCGTCCTGGTGCGCAACCCGCACTGGGACCCCGCCACCGACCCGGTGCGCAAGGCCTACCCGGACCGGATCGTCGTCACCATGGGCCTCAAGGGCGGCCAGGTGGACGACCGGCTCGTCGCGGGCGCCGGCGCCGACGCCTCCGCCGTCCCCTGGGCCGGCCTGCGTCCCGAGTCCGTGCCCAAGGTGCTCACCCGGCCCGAGGTCCGCGCCCGGCTGCTCGCCGAGTCCAAGAACTGCACCGAGATGGTGCAGATGCACACCGGCCGGGCGCCCTTCGACGACGTGCGCGTGCGCAAGGCCGTGCAGTACGCCCTCGACCGCGAGGCGGTCCTCACCGCCTCCGGCGGACCGGCCCTGGGCGACCCGGCCACCGCGCTGATGCCCGGCTCCCTCTTCACCGGCGGCAAACAGCCCGACACCCTGAGGATCCCGCTCACCGGCGACGTCGACAAGGCCAGGCAGCTGCTCCGGGAAGCCGGCAAGGCCGGCGGCCTCACCACCCGGCTCACCGTCTCCACCGGCGACAAGGGCGTCGCCGAGGCCGTCCAGCAGTCCCTCGGCCGGGCCGGCATCACGGTCGTCATCGAGACCGTCGACCCCTCCGCCTTCTACGACACCATCGGCGACACCGCGAACCGCACCGACCTCGTCTACACCGGCTGGTGTCCCGACTACCCCTCCGGCTCGACCTTCCTCCCCTTCGTCTTCGACGGCCGCTACATCAAGGAGAAGGGCAACTCCGGCAACCACTCCCTCTTCCGCGACCCGGCCACGATGAAGCGGATGGACGAGATCGCCGCCATGACCGACGCCGCCGAGGCCACCAAGGCCTGGCAGGAGCTCGACGGGCAGATCCTCGCCAAGGCCCCGGCCGCGCCCGCCGTCATCGAACGGATGCCCCTCCTCGTCGGCCCCAACATCGCCGGCGCCTTCGGCCACACCTCCTTCGGCGGCCAGCTCGACTACGCGACGATCGGCCTCAAGGACCCCGCGAAGAGCGGGAGCTGAACCACCGTGACCACCACCCACACCACCGCCGGCACCGCCCCCGGCAGCCCCTGGCGGCTCGCCCGGGCCGGACTGCGCCGCCGCCCCTCCGCCCTGATCGCGCTCGCCGTCGTCGCCTTCTTCGCCCTGACGGCCCTGACCGCCCCGCTGCTCAGCGCGCTCGGGGGCTGGCGGCCCGACGAGTTCGACAAGTCGGCCGTCGACCCCTACCTCGGCGGACTGCCGCTCGGCCCGCTCGGCGGGATCTCCGCCGAACACTGGCTCGGCGTCGAACCGGTCACCGGCCGCGACCTGTTCGCCCGGGTCGTGCACGGGGCCCAGGTCTCCCTGCTCATCGCCTTCGCCGCCACCGCGATCGTGGTCGTCGCCGGGGTCGCGGCGGGCGTCGCCGCCGGCTACTTCGGCGGCCGCGTCGACACCGTGCTGTCCCGGCTGATGGACCTCACCCTGTCCTTCCCCTCCCTCATCTTCATGATCGCGATGATGTCGGTGGCCAGGGACGTCAACCGGGTCCTCCTCATGGTCCTCGTCATCGGCCTCTTCGGCTGGCCCGGCATCGCCCGCGTGGTGCGCGGCCAGACCCTCTCGCTCAGGCACCGCGAGTACGTGGACGCGGCCCGGGTCGGCGGCGCCTCCGACTGGCGCATCCTCACCCGGGAGGTGCTGCCCGGCGTGGCCGGACCGGTCATCGCGTACACCACCCTGATCGTGCCGGGGATGATCGCGACCGAGGCCGCGCTGAGCTACCTCGGCGTCGGCGTGCGCCCGCCGACCCCGTCCTGGGGGCAGATGATCGCCGAGAGCGTGGCCTTCTACGACACGGACCCGGTGTACTTCCTGGTCCCGAGCCTCTGCCTGTTCCTCACCGTCCTCGCCTTCACCCTGCTCGGGGACGCGCTGCGGGACGTCCTCGACCCCCGCGGAGGGCGGCCGTGACCCGACTCCTCGCCTATCTCGGACGCCGGCTCCTCGGCATGCTCGGGGTGCTCCTGGCCGTCGCCGCGATCACCTTCGTCATCTTCTACGTGCTGCCCTCCGACCCGGCCGCGGCCGCCTGCGGCAAGGCGTGCAGCGCCGAACGGCTCGCCGCGATCCGGGCCCACATGGGCCTGGACCAGCCGCTGTGGCGGCAGTTCGGCGAGTTCGTGACCGGCGTCTTCACCGGGCGCACGGTCGGCTCCGGCCCGTACGCCCTGCGGTGCTCCTTCCCCTGCCTGGGCTACTCGTACGAGAACAGCCAGCCCGTCTGGGACCTGCTCGTCGACCGGTTGCCGGTCTCCGCCTCGCTCGCCGTGGGCGCGGCCGTGATCTGGCTGGTGCTCGGCCTGGGCGCGGGGGTCACCGCCGCCCTGCGCAAGGACACGCTCACCGACCGGGCGCTGATGGTCGGCGCGGTCGCCGCCGCGTCGCTGCCCGTCTACTTCACCTCCGTGCTGCTGATCCACGGCCTGATCCGGGCGACCGGTCTGCTGCCCTATCCGCAGTACGTGCCGTTCGGCTCGGACCCGCTCGGCTGGGCGCGCAACCTGCTGCTGCCCTGGCTGGCGCTCGCGGTCCTGTACGCGGCCATGTACGCCCGGCAGAGCCGGAGTTCGATGATCGAGTCGATGGCGGAGCCGTACATCCGCACCGCCCGGGCCAAGGGCCTGCCGCGGCGGACCGTGGTCGTCAAGCACGGTCTGCGGGCCGGACTGACCCCGGTCCTCACGATCTTCGGCATGGACCTGGGCGGACTGCTCGCCGGGGCGGTGATCACCGAGTCCCTCTTCGGTCTCCCCGGGGTCGGGCGGCTGTTCTACGGGGCGCTGGTCGGCGGCGACCAGCCGGTGATCCTCGGAGTGACCCTGCTCGCCGCCGTCTTCATCGTCGTCGCCAACCTCTGCGTCGACCTGCTCTATGCCGTCGTCGACCCGCGAGTGAGGTACTGATGGACCAGTCATCGACCTGCGGCGGGGCGGAGCCCCTGCTGTCCGTGCGCGAGCTGTCGGTGGTGTTCCCGACCCGGCGCGGACCGGTGCGCGCCGTGGACCGCCTCTCCTTCGACGTGCCGCGCGGGCGGACGCTCGGCATCGTCGGCGAGTCCGGCTCCGGGAAGTCCGTGACGTCGCTGGCCGTGCTGGGCCTGCACACCGGCGCCGAGGTGACCGGTTCCGTGGCCCTCGACGGGCGGGAGCTGCTCGGTCGGCCGGAGCGGGAGCTGAACCGGCTGCGCGGCCGGCGGATGGCGATGATCTTCCAGGACCCGCTGTCCAGCCTGCACCCGTACTACACGGTCGGCGAGCAGATCGCCGAGCACCACCGGGTGCACTTCGGCTCGCGGCGGGCCGTCGCCCGCCGGCTCGCGGTCGACGCGCTCGCCGAGGTCGGCATCCCGGAGCCGCGGCGGCGGGCCGGGGAGTACCCGCACCAGTTCTCCGGCGGCATGCGGCAGCGGGTGATGATCGCGACGGCCCTGGTGTGCGAGCCGGACCTGCTGATCGCGGACGAGCCGACCACCGCGCTCGACGTCACCGTGCAGGCGCAGATCCTGGAGCTGATCGCGCGGGTGCAGCAGGACCGCGGCCTGGCCGTCGTCATGATCACCCACGATCTGGGGGTGGTGGCCCGGGTGGCCCACGAGGTCCTGGTGATGTACGCCGGCCGGGCCGTCGAACGGGCGCCGGTGGACGCCCTCTTCGCGCGGCCCGCGCACCCCTACACCCGGGGCCTGCTGGACTCGCTGCCCCGGCTCGACGACCCGGACGACACCCCGCTCCGGGCGATCCCGGGCTCCCCGCCGTCCCTGCTCGCCCCCGCCCCGGGCTGCGCCTTCGCACCGCGCTGCGCGCACGCCCGGGCCCGCTGCCGTCAGGAGCAACCGGTGCTCGGCGGCCCGGCGGAGCACCCGACGGCCTGTCACTTCCCCACGTACGAAGGCGTCGCCCGATGAGCACTCCTCGCCCCCTCCTCTCCGTCCGCGATCTGACGATGACCTTCCCCGGGCGGTCCCGAGCCGCCCCGATCAGGGCGGTGGACGGGGTCTCCTTCGACATCGCCGCGGGCGAGACCCTGGGCCTGGTCGGGGAGTCCGGCTGCGGCAAGTCGACCACCGGGCGGATGATCGTCCGGCTGCTCGAACCGTCCTCCGGCACCGTCACGTACGACGGGCGGGACATCACCCGGCTGTCCCCGCGGGCGCTGGGGCCGCTGCGCCGGGAGATCCAGATGGTGTTCCAGGATCCGCACTCCTCGCTCAACCCGCGCCGCACGGTGTCCCGGATCATCGCCGATCCCCTGCTGGTCCAGGGGAGTTCGGCCGCCGGGGCACGGGCGCGGGCGGCCGAGCTGATGGAGCTCGTGGGGCTGCTCCCGGAGCATCTGGACCGGTATCCGCACGAGTTCTCGGGCGGCCAGGCGCAGCGGATCGGCATCGCCAGGGCGCTGGCGACGGGGCCGCGTCTGGTGGTGGCCGACGAGCCGGTGTCGGCCCTGGACGTGTCGGTGCAGGCGCAGATCGTCAACCTGCTGGAACGGCTCCGGCGCGAGCTGGGGCTCGCGTTTCTCTTCGTGGCGCACGACCTGTCGGTGGTGAAGCGGGTCTGCGACCGGGTGGCGGTGATGTATCTGGGCCGGATCGTGGAGATCGGGCCGAAGGAGCGGGTGTACGGGGCGCCGGCGCACCCCTACACCCGGGCCCTGCTGTCGGCGGTGCCGCTGCCGGACCCGGCGGCCGAGCGGGCCCGGGAGCGGATCACCCTGCGGGGCGACCCGCCCAGCCCGGCCGCTCCGCCGCCGGGCTGCGCCTTCCATCCGCGCTGTCCGAAGGCGCGGGAGCTGTGCCGTACGGAGACTCCCCCGCTGCGGATCGCCGCGGCGGGGGAGGTCCGGGAAGTGGCCTGCCACTTCCCGGAGTCGGAGGGGACGGAGGGGGCGGTGGCCGTCAGCCGGTGAAGCCGGCGGTGATCCGGGTGAACTCCCAGTCGCTCTGCGCGATGCCGGAGCAGGTCTCGGTCACGCCGCCGCCCGCACAGCCGCGGTCGCGGTTGACGGACCAGAAGGCGAGCCGCGCGATGTGGTTGGCGTTGGCCCAGTCGCGGATCCGGGTCCAGATCTGCTGGGTGGTGACCTCCTGCTGGTCGGAGAGGCCGTTCATGCCGGAGATGCCGATGTGGGCGTAGGCGGTGGCGTCGTCCCAGCCGTAGACCGCCTTCAGCTTGTTCTTCAGGCCGTTGGCGGCGTTGACGGTGTTGCCGTACATGTCGGCGCCGCCGCCGAAGTCGAAGGGCATGATGGTGAAGACGTCGATGTTCGCGTTCAGCGCCTTGGACTGCTCGATGAGCCGGTTGCCCCAGGAGGTGGGGCCGGTGGTCGAGGTGCCGAAGGTGAGGATGGTGCGCAGGCCGGGGTTGTTGGCCTTGACGATCTTCAGGGCGCCGAGGATGCGGTCCTGGACGGCGGCGTTCTCGAACTCGTCGGTGTTCTCGATGTCGACGTCGATGGACTTCAGGCCGTAGGCGTCGATGACCTTCTGGTAGGCGCCGGCCAGGGCCTCGGGGGTGGCGCAGTTCGGGCCGAGCTTGTTACCGGACCAGCCGCCGACGGACGGGACGATGTCGCCGCCGGCCGCGCGGACGGCGGCGATGGTGGACTGGTCGACGCCGCCGGTGAGCGGGCGCTGGCCGTCCCAGGCCGGGTTGCAGCCGCCGGAGGAGAGGATGAAGGCCATGGTGAAGGTCTTGATCCCGGTCGCGTTCATGACGGTGGCGGGGGCCGGCGGGTTGCCCCAGCCGAGGTAGAGGTAGGGCGCCGCCTGCTTGAAGCCCGTGCCGCCGCCTCCGCCGCCGGCCTCGGTGGTGACCGAGACGCCGTTGGACGCGCCGGACACGTTCCCGGCGGCGTCGCGGGCCTTCACGGTGAAGGTGTACGAGGTGCTCGCGGCCAGTCCGGAGACGGTGGCCGTGGTGCCGGTGACCGTGCTGACCTTGGTGGCGCCCTGGTAGACCTCGTAGCCGGTGACGCCGACGTTGTCGGTGGCCGCGGTCCAGGCGAGGGTCACCGAGGAGGAGGTCCTGGAGGTGGCCTGGAGGCCGGTGGGTGCGCTCGGCGCCTGGGTGTCGGTGCCGCCGCCCCCGCCGCCGGGGCCGTCGAGGCTGATGTCGTCGGCGTAGTAGGTGCCCTGTCCGTACCAGCCGTGGGTGTAGACGGTGGCGCTGGTCTGGCTCGCGCCGGTGGTGAAGCTGAGGGAGAGGCGCTGGTACGCGGACGCGGACGGGGTCCAGGTGGAGGCGCCGCCGTCGACACCGAGGTAGACGTAGCTGCCGCGCACCCAGCCGGACAGGGTGTAGGTGGTGTTGGGCTGGACGGCGACGGTCTGGGCGCAGCGGGCGGTGTCGGAGGCGCTCGCGGCGCCGGCCAGGGCCTTGGTGCCGCTGTGCACGGGGGTGGTGACGATCGAGCCGGTGCCGCCGGAGCAGCTCCAGCCGGACAGGGTGCCGGACTCGAAGCCCGGGTTGGCCAGCAGTTCGGCGGCCTGGGCGGGGGCGGGCAGGGCGACCAGGGCCGCCGCGCCGAGGAGCGACGCGCCGAGCGTCGCCACCAGGCGGTTGCGGACGAGCACCGTACCTCCAGGGGGAGTTGTGGGGGGGGCGGGGACGTGCGGGGAGTGCGGGGGGTGGCGCGAGGACGAGCGCGTCACAGATTGGACTGGACCAATGCGTTCGTCAAGCCCCCACCCCGCCCCACGCCCCCTCGACGGACCTCGCACGGCCCCCGCGCCTCCGTCGAACAACTCCCGCGCGGATGCTTCTAGTTGGGTGCGGGGCGCAGGCGGTCGATCGGGTGGGTGTCGACGTAGGCACCGACCTCGTCGCTCTTGTAGGCCTGCCAGAGGGCGGCACAGCGCGCCCGGTCGAGGTAGACCACCGACTGACCCCGCTCCGTGCCGGTGCCCTTCACGGGGGCGTTCATGAAGGTCATGTCGCCGGAGCGCACCTCCCGCATGTTCCAGACCAGTTCGCGCAGTTCGTGGTCGTCGAGGCGCTCGTCGACCGAGACCGTCTCGGTGAAGATGTCGAGGGTCTTCTTCAGCCGGAGCGGATCCTTCAGGGAGGCCGAGTCCATCACCTTCTCCAGGACGGTGCGCAGGTAGTTCTGCTGCCGGTGGGTGCGGTCGAAGTCGCCGTTGGGCAGGTCCTTGCGCTCCCCCACGTAGTCGAGGGCCTGGGCGCCGTTCATGTGCCGGCGCTCGCCGTCCGACATGATGATGTCGACGCCGCCGACGGCGTCGGTGAGCTTGCGGAAGCCGTTCCAGTCGATGACGGCGAAGTGGTCGACGCGCACGTCGGTGAGTCGCTGCACGGTGTCGATGAGCAGCGGCGGACCGCCCCAGGAGAAGGCCGCGTTGAGCTTCGCCCGGCCCCGGCCGGGGATGTCCACCCAGGAGTCGCGGGGCAGCGAGACGACGTAGGCAGCGGAGTGGTCGGCCGGGATGTGCACCAGCATCATCGCGTCGCTGCGCTGGTCGCCGTAGCTCCAGAGCTTCCCCTTGGCGTCGCTGCCGGTGGTGGGCACGTCGGAGCGCGAGTCGAGGCCCATGAGCAGGAAGTTCTGCCCGCCCTTGGACGCGGCGGGGACCGGCGCGTTCGTGGGGAAGGTCTGCGGGATGCGCTGCACCCGGCCGGTGTAGTGCTGGTACGCCCAGTAGCCGGCGCCGGCGGTCAGCAGCACCGCCGTGACGAAGAGGGCGAGGGCGCCGAGCAGCACCGTCCGCCCCTTGGGCCCGCGCCGCTTTCTCGGCTCCTCGGCGGGCGACTCCGCCCCGGCCTCCCGGATCTCTTCCCGCTCCTCGTGCACGCTCACGGCGGCACCCTCCCCCCTCCGCGGCCCCCGCCGCGGATCGCCCCGTCACACCCCGACGCACCCGCCCGGGGCGCACTTCAGGCCACCAGGATGCCGAAGAGCGGCGGGGTGCGCAGGGGGTCACGGGAACCGGCCGGTCACGTGGCCGGCGGGTCGCAGGGTGGTGGAGGCGGCCCGGGTGCCGGGCCGCCCCCGGAGCGGAGCCTCGTCCGGGGGCGGCGGTGAGCGGCGGTGTCGGCGCACGACGCTCGCACGGGGCCCGAGAGCCCCCACGGCTCTCGTTCGGAAGCGGCCCCGACGCCTCCGATCCTGCCGCGCCCCGGCGCGCGGTTCCTTGATCGACGGGCCTCTCCCACCCGATCCGGGGACGCCCCGGGGCGGGCCTTGACGCCGCGGGGGCCGCCGCGCGCGCCCGCCGGACGGGCGAACCCCACGGGGCCCGGGCGACGCACCCGGAGCATTAACTCCCCTTTCTTTCCCGGGTGGTTGACGCTCGGGCGGGCGGCTGCGAAGGTCTGGCCCACCCCCACCCAAGGAGTTGACGTGCACCTGACTTCCGCGCCGGGGCGCCGCCGTACGGCGCTCGCCGGCCTGCTGTGCGCCCTCGGCCTCGTCCTCGGCGTCCCGGCCACCGCGCACGCCGCCGTGCTCCCGCCGCTCCCGCAGAACGCCGACGGCCTCGACCAGACCTTCGCCCCGGCCTACGACTTCGACACCGACGGCTGCTACATGACGGCCGCCATCGGTTCCGACGGCACGCTCAACCCCGGCCTCAAGCTCGGCGGCGCCGTCAACGGCCAGTGCCACGACCCGGCGCAGCTGGCCGCCGCCAACAGCTACTCCCGCGCCAAGTGCAACAACGGCTGGTGCGGCATCGTCTACGCCGGCTACTACGAGAAGGACCAGGCGACGTGGGGCCCGCTGGCGATCGGCCACACCCACGACTGGGAGCACGTGGTGGTGTGGATCAGCGAGAACCAGGTGAAGTACGTCTCGGTCTCGCAGCACAGCGGCTACCAGATCGCCGACCGCACGGCCGTGCGCTTCGACGGCACCCACCCCAAGATCGTCTACCACAAGGACGGCCTCTCGACCCACTGCTACCGCTTCGCCAACACCACCGACGACCAGATCGAGAACTCCACCGGCAGCTGGTTCCACCCGCGCCTCGTCGGCTGGAACGGCTACCCGGCCGGGCTCCGGGACCGGCTGACCGGCGCCGACTTCGGGTCGGCCACCCTCAAGATCCGCGACTCCGACTTCGCCTCCGCCCTCGCCCGGGCCAAGCCGACCGGCATCCCCTTCGACCCGAACGCCTGACCCGCCCGACCCGCACCGAAGGGTCCGAAACCGGCCGCCTGCCGCACGGGCCGCTCCCGGCATTGGGGATACTGGTGGGCCCACGGGATCGAGGCGACAGGGAGGGCCGGGTGGAGTTCCGCCTGCTCGGGACGGTGTCCATCACGGCCGAGGCGGGTGAGCTGCCGCTCGGCCCCGCCAAGCGCAGAAGCGTGCTCGCGGCGCTGCTGCTGCGCGCCAACTCCGTCGTGCCCGTCGACCGCCTGATCGACACGGTGTGGGCGGAGGACCCGCCCGCCCGGGCCCGCACGGTCGTCCAGGGCCACGTCTCCCGGCTGCGCGCACTGTTCGAGCAGGGCGGCGCGGACGACTACGGGGTGGAGCTCGCCACCCGCTCCCAGGCCTACGAGCTGCGCATGCCGGACCAGCTCCTCGACACCCACCGCTTCGAGGAGCTGGTCCAGCTCGCCGGGCACCAGAAGCACCCGGGCGACGCGGTCCTGATGCTGCGCGAGGCGCTGGCGCTGTGGCGCGGCCCCGCGCTGACCGGGACCGTGGCCAGCGAGCCGCTGCTCGTCGCCGCGCAGGCCCTGGAGGAGACCCGGCTCGTCACGGTCGAGCAGCTCGCCGCGGCCTACGGGCGGCTCGGCGAGCACACCAAAGCCGCCGCCGTGCTGCGCGCCGAGGCCGCCGCGAACCCGCTGCGCGAGTCCCTGACCGCGGCCCTGATGCTGTCCCTGTACCGCGCGGGCCACCAGTCGGACGCGCTCGACTGCTACCACCGCACCCGCGGCCTGCTCGCCGACGAACTCGGCGTGGACCCGGGCCCGGCGCTGCGTGCCGCGTACGAGGCGGTGCTGCGCGGCCTGCCCACGGCGGGCCCGCAGACCGTCGCCATCGCCGAGGGCCCGGACCGGGGCGAACGGTCGGACCGGCCCGCCGCCGGCACCGACGGGACCGCTCCGACCGGCGAATTCACGCCCTCCGCGGCACCGCGCCGGGGCGCGGGCGCCAGCCCTGCGCGGACCGCCGGGCGACCCGCGGTCACCGGGCCCGGTGACGCCGCCGAGGCGGCCGGTCACCCCGGCGTCCCGGGCCCGGGGGCCGGCGTCCCGGCCGCCGAGCCTCCCTTCGCCGGGACCGCCATCGGCCCGGGCCTCCCGCGCGGGGGCACGCCGGAGTGGCCCGCTCCGGACCTGCTCCCCCGCACCCCGCGCGGCTTCCTCGGCCGCGAGCGCGAACTCGACGAGCTGGACGCGGCCGTGGCCGACGCCCGGGTGGCGATCGTCACCGGTCCCGCCGGGGTCGGCAAGACGGCGCTGGCCCTCCAGTGGGCGCACCTGAGCGCGCCCCGGTACCCGGACGGGGTGCTCTACGCCGACCTGCGCGGCTTCAGCACCGACGAGGGCCTGGACACCGTCGACGTCCTGCGGGAGTTCCTGCACGCCCTCGGCGTGCCGCCGGGCCGGGTGCCGGAGTCGCCGACCGCCGCCGCCGCGCTGTACCGCTCGCTGACGGAGGACCGGGCGCTGCTCGTCGTCCTCGACAACGTGCGGGCCGCCGACCGGGCCGGGCCGCTGCTGCCGGCCGGGGCGCGCAGCGCCGCCGTGGTGACCTCGCGGCTGCGGCTCGGCGGCCTGGTGGTGAGCGAGCTGGCCCGGCCGGTGCCGCTGGGCGTGCTCGGCGTCGACGAGTCGGCCGTGCTGCTCGCGGCCGCGGTCGGCGCCGACCGGGTGGCCGCCGAACCTGCGGCGGCGAGGCTGCTCGCCTCCCTCTGCGACGGGCTGCCGCTCGCGCTGCGGGTCACGGCGGCGCAGCTGGCCGCCCGCCCGCACTGGCGGCTGGCCGACCTGGCCGCCGAACTCGCCGACGAGCAGCGGCGGCTCGCTCTGCTCTCGGTGGGCTGCGCGGGCCCCGACGGGCAGGGCGTGGCCGCCGCGCTGCACCTCACCGTGCACGGGCTGCCCCCGGAGGCGGCCCGGCTGTTCCGGCAGATCGGCGCGCTGCCGGGCCCGGACCTGGACCGCAACGCGGCGGCGGCGCTCCTGGAACGCCCGCCCGCGGTCGCCGCGGAGGCCCTGGAGCGCCTGTGCGACGCGCACCTGCTCACCGAGTACGCGCCCGGCCGGCACACCCTGCACGACCTGGTCCGGCTCTACGCCCGGGGCCTGCGCCCCGACGACGAGGCGCTGCTGCGGCTGCTCGACCACTACATGGTCACCGCGATGGCGGCGACCAAGACCGCCGAGCCGGACGACCTGCCGTGCTGCACGCTGCCCGAGGGCGCCCGGCGCCCGCCCGCCACACCACACTTCGCGGGGCGGGACGCGGCCCTGCTCTGGTACGCGGCCGAGCGGGACAACCTCGCCGCGGCGGTCGCCGCCGCCCGGGCGGCCGGGCACCACGACCGGGCCTGGCGCCTGGCCCTGCTCCAGTGGCCGTACATGCTGTGGAACAGCCACGACGGCTGGGTGCCGCTCCTGGAGTCGGCGGTCGACTCGGCCGCCCGCGAGGACGACCCGGACGCCGAGTCCCGGGCCCGCGCGCTGCTCGGCTGGCTCCTCACCCAGGACGGGCGCCTGCGCGAGGCGCTGGTCCACCTCCGGCTCGCCCCCGATCTGGCGGCCCGGGCGGGCGAGCCGTCCAGCGAGGCGACCGCCCTGGTGAACCTGGCGATCGCGCTCGACACCACCTCCGGCGTCACCGCGGAGTCCCTCGCGCACACCGCCCGCGCGATCGCCCTCGTCCAGGGCGGCGACGACGTCATCACCGAACTCCTCGCCCTGGAGCACCGGGCGCAGCAGCTGCTCGCCGCCGGCGACCCGGCCGGCTCCCTCGACTGCGCCCGCCGGGGTCTCGCCCTCGACGGCGACACCGTCAACGGACTCCTCGGCGTCCGTCACAGCATGCTCACCGCCACCATGGGCGCCGCCCTGCTCGACCTCGGCGAGCACGCCGCCGCCGAGACCGCGCTCACCCTCGCCCGCGAACTGGGCCTGTCCCACGGCCACAAGGAAACGGTCGAGCGGGCGGACGCGGAACTGCGCCGGCTCCGGGCGGCCGTCGGGGGCGTGCCGGGGAGCGCGTGAGGGGCGCGGGCCGGTCTCACTCTCCCCAGGCGGGCCCGGCCCCCGGCTCCGGCCCGGGCGCCGTCCCGTCGGTGAGCGCGCGTTTGAGGGCCAGGCACAGGCGTCCGTGCAGGGCGCCGGCCGTGGGACCGTCGCCGGGGTCGCGCAGGGCGCCGGCGAGCTGCCAGTAGCTCCCGATCACCGGGTCCGCGCCGGCCACCAGGAGCCGGGCGAGCCGGCGCCGGAAGGCCGGGGTGTCGCGGGTCGCGAGCGCGTCCGCGTAGGCGCCCACGAAGCGCTCCAGTGCCTCGCCCCGGTCGCCCGGCCCCGTCGCCGCCAGGTCGTACGCCTCGGCGAGTCCCTCGTACAGCGCCTCCGCCCGGTGCGGCACGCCGGCCAGGTGGACCGGCGGCGCGGGCGCCGCGGCGACCAGGGCGTGCAGCCGTGCGTACGCCAGCACCTGAGCGGGCGTCGGATCGGCGGGCGGCCTCGGCACCGCCGCGTCCACCACGGCGGCCGCGAGCCGCGCCGGGAACCGTACGGGCAGGGTCCGCCGCCAGAACCGGGCGAGCACCGTGGTGTCGGGCGGCGCGGCCAGACCGCCGAGCAGCCGCAGCCGCTCGGCCCGCTCGGCCGCCGGCGCGTCGCGCAGCAGCCGCAGCGAGGCCTCGTGCCAGCGCAGCGCGGTCATCCGCCGCTCGACCTCGCGCAGCCGGCCGGTGACGACGTCCTCCCAGGCCGACCCCTGGTCGAGCACCCGGCCCACGTCGGTGACCGGCAGCTCCAGGGCGCGCAGCGCCCGGATCGAGCGGAGCCGCTCCAGCGCCCCCGGCCCGTACCGCCGGTGGCCGCCACCGGTCCGGCCCGCCTCCGGCAGCAGTCCGCGCTCGGAGTAGTAGCGCACGGTCTTGACGGAGACGCCCGCCCGTTCGGCGAGCTCCCCGATGCTCCACACCTCGTCCGCGGCCCCCACGCTCCGACCCTAGGGGATGTCCCGGCCCCGTGTTGAACCTCCCCCGGGGGGAGTTCCTACCGTCCATGCGGCAACGCCACGAGACGACGAGGCGAGACGGGACGAGGAGAGAGCGATGACCGCTTTCGTGCTGGTGTCCGGGCCCTTCACCGGGGGCGGGATCTGGGAGGAGGTGGCCGAGCGGCTGCGGAAGGCCGGGGCCGCCGCGTACCCGGTGGAGCTGACCGGCACGGCCGGCGGACCGCCGGCCGACGCGGAGACCGGCCTCGCGACCCATGTCGCGGACGTGCTGCGGACGCTGGACCGCGTCGCCCGCGAGGGCGCGGGCGCGGACGGGGTCGTCCTGGTCGGACACGCCTACGGCATCCACCCGGTGCTCGGGGCCGCCGACCGGTGGGACGGCGACGGGGTGCGGGTGGTGTACCTGGACGCGGGGCTGCCGGGTGACGGGGATCCGGCGAGCGCGTTCCTGGCGGACCCCACCGCCGTCGGGCGGGCCGGCGCCGACGGGCTCGTACCGCCGCCGGCGGGGGCCGGGTGGGAGCGGTGGGGCAGTACGGAGGGACTCTCGGCGGCGGACCTGGCGCGGCTCGACGGGCTGGCGGCGCCGCAACCGCTGCGCACCCTGACCGAGCCGCTGCGGCTGGCCCGGGACCCGTTCGACCGGCCGGTGACCGGGGTGCTGTGCACCGCCGGCGGGGCCGGGATCGCGTCGGTGGAGCTGCTGCTCGCCTCGGGGCCGCCGAGGTTCCGGGTGCTCGCCTCCCCCACGGTCGGCTTCTTCGAACTGGCCACCGGTCACTGGCCGATGCTGTCCGCGCCCGGTGCGCTCGCCGAGGTGCTGCTGCGCGCGGCGGCCGACGAGGGCGTGCGGCTCTCCGCACCGGAGCGGGATTCGGCCTTCGAGGGCGCGGGCTTCCTGCTCGACGTGCCGGAGCGTCCGCACGAGCGGCGCGGTCCGGTCGACCTGTACCCCCCGGAGGAGGCGGGGCCGCGGCCGGCCGTCCTGTTCGTGCACGGCGGGCCGGTACCGGCGGACCAGCGGCCGAGGCCCCGCGACACCGCCTTCTACCGGGGGTACGGGTCCCATCTGGCGGGTCTCGGCGTCGTGGGCGTCACTCTGGACCACCGGCTGCACGGGCTCGCGGACTACCCGGCGGCCGCCGAGGACGTGGCCGGGGCACTGGACCTGGTCCGGGCGCACCCGCGCGTGGACCCGGAGCGGATCGCGCTGTGGTTCTTCTCGGGCGGCGGCCTGCTCGCGGCGGACTGGCTCGCCGCGCCCCCGCCGTGGCTGCGCTGCGTGGCGCTGAACTACCCGGTGCTGGCGCCGCTGCCGGACTGGCGCCAGGTGGACCCGCGTTTCCGTCCGGCACAGGTGCTGTCGGCGGCGAGCCCGCCGGTCGTGCTGACCCGGGCGGGGCTGGAGCATCCGCCGTTCCAGGGGACCGTCGACGCCTTCCTGGCCGCCGCCGGACGGGCCGGCGCCCCGGTCGAGCTGATCGACGTGCCGCTCGGCCACCACGGTTTCGAGGCGATCGACGACCTTCCCGAGACCCGCGCCGCGGTACTCCGGGCCGCCGGCTCGGTCGTACGGCACCTCACGGCAGGCACCTGACGGCCGCCACTGACGGCAGGTCAGGGCCGTTGGTCCGGGCGTCCGGAGGATCCGGGCGGCGGGCGCGGGGGGTGCAGGGGCGCGACGGGCGCGTTCCATGATCATCCATGGATAGGGTGTGTGCATGTCACGCGTACGTTTGACCCTCGCCACCGCGCTCGCCGGGATCGCCGCACTCACCGCCTGCTCGTCCGGCGGCGCCGGGCCCGATCCGACCGACAGCGCGCGGAAGACGGACGAGAAGCCGGCGCCCGCCCCGCGCCCGATCACCGAGGAGCTCAGCCAGGCACACCTCGCACAGGCCCTGCTCGGCGACGGCGAGACCCTGCCCGGCTGGACCCTGCACGGCGACAAGTCGGCGACGGACGGGGAGTACTGCAACGGCGCGGACGGCGCCGACTCGGCGCCGAAGGGCTGGGTGCGCGGCAGCGACTCCTCGTACGAGTACGACGGCTCCACGGTGAACATGACGCACGTGATGATCTGCCTCTTCGACTCGCCCGAGGCCGCCCACCGCGAGTACACGGCCTGGAAGGGCACCGAGCCGAGCAAGGAGCAGCGGCCGCGCACGCCGCTGGGGGACGAGAACACCCTGGTCGTGAACCCCGGGCTCAGCGAGGACGCCGTCTACGGCTACCTCCGCTCGGGGAAGGTCAACATCCGGGTCCGGACCGAGGGCGGCACCGCCGGCGACCCCTCCGGCACGCAGGCCGTGCTCGCCGCCACGCTCAAGCGCCTCCAGCAGCTCCAGGACGGCGGGCCCGCGACCGTGACGGCCCGGGACGAGCAGGCCGCCGCCCGGCAGTAGACGGGAGCCGCGCGCCGGACGCCCGGCGGGCGGGCGTGCCGAGGGGGCGGCCCCGGGTCCGTGGACCCGGGGCCGCCCCTTTCGGCGGGAGCGCCTGGCGCGGCGCCGGGTCGGTCAGTTCACGAACACGGCCGGGCTGCCGGCCTGGCTGGTGTCGAGCACCGGGCCGTACTTGGCGGTGAAGTAGCCGCTGGCCGGGCAGGTGCCGGGGCCGCTGTACTTGGTGAAGAGCTGGTTGCTGAAGCTGAGGGAGTTGTCGGCGTTGTTCGGGGTGGCGGACAGGCTGCCGGCCCGGTAGACGCAGGTGGACGTGCCCAGGATCGTGCTGACCTTGAGGGTGGTCTGGATCGGGCCGGCCGCGCCGGCCGTCACGGTGAGGCCGCCGCCGGAGGTGACGGCCGCGTTGTAGGGCAGGTTGTTGACGGTGATGCTCTGCACGCCGGTGGCGCCGGTGATGTTGGTGGTGCAGTTGCTCAGGGTGTGCGCG
Organism: Streptomyces sp. NPDC053541; assembly: GCF_044544705.1. Lineage (NCBI taxonomy): Bacteria > Bacillati > Actinomycetota > Actinomycetes > Kitasatosporales > Streptomycetaceae > Streptomyces > Streptomyces sp. NPDC053541. Next base: position 324,263 of record NZ_JBITXM010000003.1, on the reverse strand, counting down.
GTGACGGTCTCGGTGGCGGTGCCGGGCGCGGCCGGGTTGGCGGTGGCCGTGGCGGTGAAGGCCGAGGTGTTGCAGGTGATGCCGGTGCTGCCGCCCGAGGTGGTGGCGATCCGGGCCTGGGTGCCCGTGGCCAGCGAGGCGGAGAGGACGTCGCCGACGGCGACGCCCGGTCCGCCGGCGCTGCCGGTGGTGAGCACCTCGCCGGCCGAGGCGGTCGCGGAGGCGGAGGCGGTCACCGCGAGGACGGCGGCGACGGCGGCACCGAAGGCAGCGGAGAGAGCACGCTTGTCCATGGGGGTTCCTTTCGCACGAAGGCGGAGGGTGAGTGAGAACTCGGCGGATTGCGTGGCTGCGCGGGCCGGGCGCACGGGGGGACGTGCGCACCGGGGGGTGCGAAGGGGACGCGCCGCGCGGGGGATCACGTCGCACGCGGGTGGGCCCGGCCGTGGCGGGGCGTCGGTGCGCGGACGTGGTGACGCGGCGGCGTCGAGCGTCGACGGCCGCCGCCGGAACGATCCGGCGCCACGGATCTCCGACAGCGGTGTCGCGATACGGGGTGGAGCGTAATACTCGGTGTGCGGTGCGCGGCGGTGCCGCATCCCGTCCCACGGGGGTGCGGTCCCACCGGAGTTCGCCCGGAGCACCGAGAGGAAAACCCACGAGGGTTGTAATCCTGCCGGGTATGTGACGTCAACAACCGCCGGAGGAAGTGGCCGATGACGAGCGTTCGGGGCGCCGAGGAGGAACTGGTCCTGCCGGGAGCCCGCACGGGCCGCGAGCCCGAGCGCTCGCTGCGCCCCGGGCCGCGCCGGCTGACCCCGGAGCAGGTGGCCTCCCGGCAGCGGGAGCGGCTGCTCGACGGGGTGGCGCGCACGGTCGCGGCCAACGGCTACACGGGAGCGCGGATCAGCGACATCTGCCGGGCCGCCGGAGTGACCCGCCCGGTCTTCTACGAGCTGTTCTCCGGCAAGGAGGACGCCGTTCTCGCGGCCTTCCGGGGCGGCACCGAGACGGTGCTGCGGGCCATGCAGCGGGCGTACGAGGAGACCGGCGGCGCGGTCGACTGGCCGGGCGCGGTGCGGGGCGGCCTCGGAGTGCTGCTCGGGCTCCTCGCGCGCAATCCGGCCTTCGCCACGATGGTGGCGGAGATCGAGTCGGTGGGCCCCGCGGGGCGCCGGGCGCGCGCCGAACTTCTGGCCAGTTTTCGACGGTTCTTCGCCGACGCGCCGGCGGGTCCGCCGGGGGTGCCGCGGGACGAGCTGGTGGACACGGTCGTGGGCGCGGTGCACGCGGCGCTGCTGCGGGCGGTGGACGAGGGGCGGTTCGGATGCGCGGGGCGGAGCGGGGCGGAGGACGCCGGGGACGCGGCCGCCGGGTCGGGCGCCGGGGTCGGATCGCTGCTCGACGTGCTCGTACACGTGGTCGTGGCGCCCTTCGGGTGGCCCGACCGACCGCTTCACCGGCTCCCCGAACCCTCCTGAATGATCGTCAACAAGCATTCGTTACTGGGTAGTTGACGCGCCTTATAACGGCGCGTACGGTCCGTTTCGGTTCCCTGCGGCACCGCCGCCTCCGCACGACCCGGGAAGACCCAGGTGGACGGGGAACCGTCCGCGCCAGGACGCCGCGCTCCGTTTCCTCATCCATGTCAGGAGCAACGCATGGCCCTGCCCGAAGGCACCACCGACACCGGCGCGCAGCCCGAGCGCGCCACCTCATCCGACAGACGCGGCGGGGTGCGCTACCGCCGCGCCGCCTTCATGGGCGTCCCCGCCCTGATCGCCGCCTCCACCCTGGTGGTGCTCACCGCCCAGGGCGCGCTCGCCGCCCAGTTCGCCATCTCCGGCATGCCGTTCGTGGTCTCCGCGGACTCCCTGGAGGGCACCGGCTTCGGCCAGTTCGGCGCGCTCGACAACATGCCCGAGGGCAGCCCCAACGCGGGCGACACCGGCGGCCAGGTGCTCACCATCGTCACCGCGATCCGCGAGGCGAAGCTCACCAACCTGTGCCAGAGCGTGGAGCTCGGCGGCACCTATCTGCACATCACCGCCGGCGACAAGGGCACCCCGGTGAAGGCCTCCGGGCTCACCACCGACTCGACCGACATCACCGGCAAGCTCGCCGACTTCGACAACATCGAGATCGGCGGGGACGCGAGCACCTTCGACAAGCCGCCGGTCAAGGGTCCGCTGGGCTCCTTCGGCCAGCAGGCGGACACGGTCAAGCTGCGCGATCTGCGGCAGACCAACTACGCCACCACGGCGGTCCGCTTCACCCTGCCCGACCTGCACATGAACTTCAGCTCGGAGGGCTGCTGACCATGGCACGGGGCACGGACGAGGCCGTCGGACAGCCCACGCCGACGGGGCCGGCCGGGGACGGCCGGCGGCATCCCTGGCGGGCCTTCCGGCGCTGGCGGCACCGGCGGCCCTTCGGGGCGGGCCTCGCCCTGGCGCTCGGCGGCGCGGAGATCCTGCTGACCCAGCGGGCCAGCGTCTCGGTGGTCCTCGCCGCCGGCGCCGACAGCCTGGCGGGTTACGTGCTGCCGATCGTCATGCTGGTCTGCGGGCTGCTCATCGTGTTCAACCCGGGCCAGCGGCTGTTCTATTCGGTGATCGGCGTGCTCGCCTCGCTCGCCACCTGGGTCACCTCGAACCTGGGCGGCTTCTTCCTCGGCATGCTCCTCGGCCTCGTCGGCAGCTCGCTGGCGTTCGGCTGGCTGCCGGACCGGCCGCGCCGCCGCCGGTGGCTGCGCCGGAACCGTGCCCGTACCGAAACCCGTACCGACACCCGTACCGGATCCGGAACCGCCGCGGCGGCCCCGGCAGCGGAGTGACGCGGCGACAGGTACCCACCAATAAGTGGGTACTTGTCGCCCCACCGCGCCCGGGAGAGGCTGGGAGCAGTCCGGGGGAACGCACCGGACGACGGACGGACGAAGGGACACCCGCGACACCCGAAAGACCTCAGGAGGGCACGGCGCCCTCCGCCACCAGCCGGTCGAGCCGGCGGTGGCCCCACGCGGCGACCGGGGCCAGCGCTTCCGAGAGCGCACGGCCCTCCCCGGTCAGCGAGTAGACCGTCTTCGGCGGCACCACGTCGTGCACCTCGCGGTGCACCAGCTCGTCGGACTCCATCTCGCGCAGCGCCTGGGTCAGCACCTTCTCGCTGATGCCCGGGATCATCCGGCGCAGCTCGCCGGGCCGCCGCGGGCCGGACTCGAGCAGCCAGAGCAGCAGGGTCTTCCACTTGCCGTCGATCACCGCGACGGCGGCGGTCACCCCGCACACCTCGGTGTCCCTCGCCCGTCCGCGCGTCATCCGTCCCGTCCCTCCGTCGTACGACCGTGCCGTTTCCCAGCCTTCCATGTTTACAAGGGAGTTCCGCCATGTCTTCTTCCCCGCAGCCCGCCACCCCCGCCACCACCCCGTCCGCCCCCGCCGCCGTCACGGTGCTCGGCCTCGGCCCCATGGGTCGCGCCCTGGCCGGCGCGTTCCTCGCCGCCGGAGTGCGCACGACCGTGTGGAACCGCACGCCGGGCCGCGACCGCGAGCTGGTCGAGCGGGGCGCCACGGGTGCGGCGAGCGCCGCCGAGGCGGTCGCCGCGAGCCCGCTGACCGTGATCTGCCTGGTCAACTACGACGCCACGGACGCCGTGCTGCGCCAGGAGGACGTCACGGCGGCGCTCAAGGGCCGCACCCTGGTCAATCTGAGCGCCGACGTCCCCCAGCGGGCGCGGGACACCGCCCGCTGGGCCGGCGAGCACGGCATCGACTACCTCGACGGCGCCATCATGACCCCGACGCCCACCATCGGCACCCCGCACGCGGTGTTCCTGCACAGCGGGCCCGAGGCGCTGTACCGCACCCACCGCCCCGTGCTCGACCTGCTCGGCGGCACCCACACCCACCTGGGCGAGGACAGCGGCCGGGCCGCCGCGTACGACATCGCGCTGCTGGACGTCTTCTGGACCGCGATGGCCGGCTATGTGCACGCCCTCGCGCTGGCGGGCGCGGAGGGCGTCACCCCGCGCGAACTGGCCCCGTTCGCCCAGGGCATCGGCGCGATCCTGCCGCCGCTGTTCGAGGAGTTGGCCGGAGACGTGCAGGACGGCGGCTTCACCGGCGAGGGCAACCCGCTGACCTCGGCCGTCTCCACGATGGCGCACATCGTGCACGCGGCCGAGGCTCACGGCATCGACTCGGGCGTGATGCGCGCGGCCGAGGGTCTGGCCCGTCGCACGGTCGCCCTCGGGCACGGCGCGGACGGCTTCTCCCGGATCGCCGAGGTCCTCGGCCGGCGCTGACGCCTCGGCCCTCGGCCCCGCTTCCCCGGTCCCGCTCCGGCCCCGCTCTTCCGCTCACGGGAGGCGCCGCAGGGCGCCTTCCGCGCGCAGGTCGGCGAGGGACGGATAGCCGTCCACGGCCATGACGAGGTCGGCCTCGGCGAGCAGGGAGCGCAGCACGTGGACGATGCCGTCGGTGCCGTCGAGGGCGAGACCGTAGGCGTACGGGCGGCCGACGGCCACGGCGGTGGCGCCGAGGGCCAGCGCCTTGACGACGTCGGCGCCGCTGCGGACGCCGGAGTCGAAGAGCACGGGCAGTCCGTCGGCGGCGGCGACCACCTCGGGGAGCGCGGCCAGGGCCGGCAGACCGCCGTTGGCCTGCCGGCCGCCGTGGTTGGAGCAGTAGATCCCGTCGACTCCGCCGTCCCGGGCGCGCCGCACGTCCTCGGGGTGGCAGAGGCCCTTGAGGATCAGCGGCAGCCGGGTGAGCGAACGCAGCCAGGGAAGGTCGTCCCAGGTCAGCGGGTTGCCGAAGATCCCGGTCCACTCCAGGACGGCGGCCTGCGGGTCCTCCTCGGGGGACGTGGCGAGCCGGGCCCGGAAGACCGGGTCGGAGGTGTAGTTGGCGAGGCAGTGGCCGCGCAGCTGGGGGAAGTTGCCGGTGGCGAGGTCCCGGGGCCGCCAGCCGGTCACCCAGGTGTCGAGGGTGACGACGATGCCGCGGTATCCCGCCTCCTCGGCGCGCCGCACCAGGCTCTCGGCGAGCGCCCGGTCGGTCGGGGTGTAGAGCTGGAAGAAGCCGGGGGTCTCGCCGAGGGCGCCGGCGACCTCCTCCAGGGGGTCGACGCTCAGCGTCGAGGCGATCATCGGGACCCCGGTCCGGGCGGCGGCGCGCGCGGTGGCGAGGTCGCCGTGGCCGTCCTGGGCGCACAGGCCGATGACGCCGATGGGCGCCATGAGCAGCGGGGTGGGCAGCGTCGTTCCGAAGAGGTCGACGGAGAGGTCGCGCTCGGTGGCGCCGACCATCATCCGGGGCACGAGGCCCCACTGGTGGAAGGCCTCGGCGTTGGCGCGCTGGGTGTGCTCGTCGCCCGCGCCGCCGGCGACGTAGGACCGGACGGAGGGCGGGAGCGCGGCCTCGGCACGGGCCTCGAGTCCGGCGAAGTCCATGGGGAGCTTCGGCAGGGTGCCGAAGAGTCCGTTCAGGTAGATCTCGTTCTGGTAGTCGCCGAACCGCTGGTTCATCGTGCTCCTCCCCTGCGCCCCGTGCCTGCCGTCCGGGTCTCCCGGAGCGGGAGGCTACCGTCCGGTACGACCCTTGGCCATGGCCCGGGACGGCGGGCCGTGACGGGGGCGGTCACGTGGGGGTGGCCACGCGGAGGTGTCCCCGCGGAAGCGGGGGTCAGGCCGCGGCGAGCGCGAGCTCCTGGCGTACGACGATGGCGTTGAGCCGGAGCGCGAAGGGCACCACGTCGGTCATGGCGAGGGTGCCGACCCGGGCCTTGTCGAGGCCGACGGTGACGTCGGCGCAGAAGGCGACGGCGTAGAGGTACGCGCCGGTCTCCTCGTCCTGGAGGGCGAAGAACAGGTCGCGGTAGTAGCGGGTGCGGTCCGGGCCCTCCTCGTAGTACGCGAGGCCCGGCAGGCCCTCCTGTCCGGCGAGGCCGGTGAAGGCGGCCACCAGCTCGCGCTCGATGGTGTCCCAGAACCCGGCCTCGGCCGCCTCCGGCGGCAGCGCCTGGCGAACGGCTTCCTTCAGGGAGAGCACCATGACCAGGACCGGCGCCTCCTCCTGGAGGCCCCAGCCGCGCACCATCCGCACGACGGTGCTGTCGGGCAGCGCCGCGGCGGCGGTGTGGATGTGCTCGAAGTCGAAGTTGACGGTGGCGGGGGCGATCGCGTCCTGGAAGGCGCGGGCCAGGCCCTCGGCCTGGGCGCGGTGGGCGGGGCCCACCTCGATGACGGTCCTGAAGCTGGCGGCCAAGACTTCTCCTTCGACGGTTGCTTCGGCGGTTGCTTCGGCGGTTGTTCCGACGGGTTGCTTCGACGGTTTCCAAGATTTCAACAGTTTGTTGATCAAGACGGCGTCAGTATGCCGCAGGGGTGGCGTACGGCGGCAGGGAGGCGCCCGACGGCGGACGGGCGGGTCGGCCGATCGGTTGACCCGGGCGGGGCGGGACCGGACGGAGCATGGGCGTGGGGGCGGACCGTCCGCCCGGTCCGCCCCCGCTCACCGCGCCCGTCCGTCCGACCCCTGCCTGCTGGGAGCCCGCCGATGAACCGACCCCGTGCCCTCGCCGTGCTGGCCGCCTCCGTCGCCCTGCTCGCCGGCTGCGCGCAGGGCGGCGGCGCGCCCGCCCGGTCCGCCGAGAGCCGCCCGGCCGGTGCCGTGGCCGGCACTCCGGTCGCGCCGGCCACGACGGCTCCGTCCCCCGTCCCGGCGCCCGCCGCGGAGGGCACACCGCCCGGCACCCTGCTCGTCGCCGACTTCGGCGCGGACACGGTGAGCTTCGTCGACCCGGCCCGCGGCGCCTTCGCCTCGGTGGAGGTCGGCACCGCCCCCTACGGCCTGGCGGTCGGCGCCGACGGGCGCGCCTGGGTCGCCACCGCCGAGGGCGTCGCCGTGGTGGACACCAGGGCCCGCACGCGCCTCGCGCTCGTCCCGTACCGCACCGCGAGCGGCCCGGCCACCACCGGCGAGTACCGCGGCGGCGGCATGGGCATCGCACTCGCCCCCGACGGGCGCCGGGTGTACGTGGGCGTCAACGTGCCCGGCGGCAACGGCACCCTGGAGGTGATCGACACCGCGTCCCTGAAGGTCGTCGACCGCGTTCCGGTCGGCCGGCGGCCCTTCGACGTGGACGTGTCGCGGGACGGCTCCGAGGTGTACGCCACGAACCACGACTCCTTCGACGTCACCGTGGTCCGGACCGGCGACCTGACGACCCGGCGGATCGAGGTGGCCCCGTACGGCACGGAGGGCGGCCTCGGCTCCTGGCTGAAGCCGCACTACGCGGCCGTGCGCCCGTCGGACGGGCGGCTGCTGCTGCCCTTCGAGGGCGAGCGGCTCGTCGTGGTCGACCCGCGCACCGGCCGCTCGGAGATCCAGCGGATGACGGCCGACACCCACCAGCACGGCACCACGATCACCCCGGACGGCACCCTGCTCACCGTCGGCACCGGTCCGATCGACCCGGCCACCGACCGCGGCCCGTCCCTGACCGTCCGCTCTCCCGACGGCACCGAGCGGGTCTTCCCCCTCGACGGCCCGCACGAGGACGTCGCCGTCTCGAAGGACGGGCGCACCGCGTACGTCACGGGCGGCTTCACCCGCGACGGCTCCTGGGACGGACTCACGATCGTCGATCTGCGCACCGGCGACACCCACCGCCTCGCGGCGGGCTCCCGGCCGCTGGGCATCGCCGTGCTGTGACGGCGGCATGGTGGTGGCCGGGGCATGGTGGTGGCCGGGGCATGGTGTTGGCTGGGGACGTACGCACCCGTCCCCGGCCGAGGAGTCCGATGAACACCGGTCCGAAGAGCACCGCCGACCGCAACGCCACCCCGCCGACCGCCCACGCCTCCCTCGGCGCGGGCGTCGTCGTGACCGACCCGGACGGCCGGGTGCTGCTCGGACTGCACCACTCCGGCGTCTGGGAGCTGCCGGGCGGGAAGGTCGAGCCGGGCGAGTCCCTGGAGGCCGCGGCGGTCCGCGAACTCGCCGAGGAGACCGGCCTGGTCGCCGACCCCGCCGAGGTCTCCGTCCTCGGCCTGGTCCTCGACACCGCGAGCTCCACCGCCCTCACCCGGGTGACGGTGGCCACGGCCGTCCGCGGCCACCGGGGCACCCCGACGGTCACCGAACCGGACAAGATCGCCCGCTGGTCCTGGTTCCTCCCGACCGCCCTCCCCACCCCGCTCTTCCACCCCTCGGCCCAGACCCTCGCCTTCGCGTACCCCGAAGTACCGCTCGCGGAGGGCCCGTTCCACCGCTACCCGATGGCAGCGGAAGGGAGCCCGGCGAGCTGAGGCGCGGGCCGCCTGCTCCGAGCCGTCTCCTCCGGGCCGCGCATCGGTGGGGTACCGCCGGAAGGGTGGCCTCCGCCTCTGCGTACGATGCGGGCGTTCAGCTTCCGCACGTAGAGAGGGAGGGCCCCGCGCCACCATGTCCGGCCCCCAGAGCCACGATTCCTCGCCCTCCCCCGCCTCCGCGCCCGGCCCCTGGTGGCAGACGGGCGCGGCACGCGTGGGCGCCATCGCCGCCGTCCCCCTGCTGGGGCTGGTGAACGACCGGCTCGGCGGGGTGGCGCTCCTCGTCGCGCTGGTGCTCCTGTGGTGGCGCAACCCCTGGCCCAGGGCCGGCCGGATCGTCGCCACGGTCGCGGCGATGGCCCTCCTCGGGGCGGTGCTCCCCGATCAGCCCCGCGACACCCCGGGCCGGGCCGCGAACGCCGGGGCGGTGAAACCGCCCGCCGGGCCGGGCGGCTCGCCCACCTCGCGGGCCACCCCCGAGGCCACGATGCCCGCGCTGCCCGACTTCACGGGCGATTCACTGGACCTGGCCTTCCCGAAGTCGCGGCGGAAGGGCTTCACCGTCCTCCAGCACGACGCCTCGGACCAGGGGCGCGAGGTGACGGGGCGTTCGCTGTGGAAGGTCTGCTTCCAGGTGACCGGCGGCTCGCCGGAGGAGCCGATCGTGGACTTCGGCGTCGTCCGCCGCGAGGAGCCGTGCCCCGCGGCCGAGGGCAGGACGGTGCCGTGGCCGAAGATGCCCGACGTGGTGGGGCTGACCTGGCACGCCGCCGTCCCGAAGGTGACGGCCGCGGGCGTGCCCGAGGAGGACGTGCGCGCCGAGGCCGCGTACCTCAACGACCGGCTCCCCGAGGAGGGCGAGTACGAGGACTGGCGCGTGTGCCGGCAGGACCCGGCGAGCGGCGACCCCCTCACCGACGACGTCTACTCCGTGCGCCTCGCCCTCTCCTCCCCCGCCCACGGCTGCCCCGCCCCGGACCGCGGCCGGGACGCCTACCTGCCCGACCGCGACGACGACGGCGACCCGGACTACCTCGACCCGTATCCCCGCGACCGCAACCGCACGCGCCTGTTCCCGAACGGAATCCCGGACGCCACGAGCGGCAGCTCGGGCGACGGCGACGGCGACGGCTGGCACCTCTGCCGCCACACGCGGTGGTGCTGACCGTGCGTCGGGCCTAGGGGGTGTCCTGTCGATCAGGCCGGACGAGCGAGCGGCGTCCGGTGCCGTGGATCGCAAGGCGGAGGAGGGAAGCGATGCGGTGGGGGTACCTCCCGGGCGAAGCCCAGGGGGCCATCGGCGACCGACGACGACGCGGCGAGGCGCGGTGCCGGGCGACGAGAGCCCGGCATGATCGGGAGACACCCCCTAGGTCCCCGCCGAGCCAGGCGAAACTTTCCGGACAGGGCCTAGTAGCCCCAGCGCTGCCCGACGCCGTCGTCCTGACGGCAGTAAATCGCGCGGCCCCTGGCGTCGCGGCCGGAGGTGCCGATGTCGGCCTTGCGGCAGATCTGGCCGGCCCGGTAGCAGTTGCCGGCGTTGGAGAGCGGGTAGCAGTCGGCGGCCGCCGCCGTGGTCGGCTCGGGGGCCGGGGTCCGGGTGCGGGTGGGCGCCGGCGGGGCGGGGGCGGGCTTGGTGGTGGACCGGACCGGGGCCTTGGTGGTGGGCGACGGGGACGGCGCTTCCGTGGTGGGGCTGGGGCTGGGGGTGGGGGTCTCGGTCGGGCTCGGGGTGGTGGTGGTCGGAGTCACCGCGGTGGTGGTGCTCGCGGCGGGCGTGGCGCTGGTGCTCGGGGCGCTCGGGGGTGTGGCCGGACCGCAGGCGGCGAGCGTCAGGGCGGCGGCGATGACGGTGAGGACGCCGGCGTGGCGTCTCCTCGCGGCCTTCGTACGGCTGCCGAGCGATATGCCCATGGGGAACTCCCGAGCGGTGAGGGAACGTTGAGTTCGCCCACCCTACAGATCTTGTTGAATGTGTGAGGATTGTGCGCACACATCGAGAGGAAGTGGTGACCGGACCGGGCGGGCGCCCGTGGCCAGGAGCATCGGGAGTCGGCCCGGCCCCGAGGGCGGCGATCAGAGGGAGCGCCTCCGGACCCGTGAGGACGGCGGTGCGGACCTCGACTTCCGGCGGAGCGTGGCCGGGATCCTGACAGCGGACGGTGGGCGCTGACATCATGGCGCCGGGGGGATGCGCGATGGAGCGGATCGACCGGGTGACGGTGCCGCCGCCGGACGAGGCGGCGACGCGGGCCGCGCGCGAGGCGGGCCTCGGGGTGTATCTGCGCGGGCTCCGCGCGCGGCACGGGGACGAGACGCGGGAGTTACGGGTGCGGGGCAGGCACGCCCTGCCGGTGCTGCTGCTCGCGGCGGCCGGGCTTGCGCTGCCCGCACTGGTCACCCGGTGGGCGGGGCCGGGACTGGGGATCCCGCTGCTGCTGGTGCCGTTCGGGGCGCTCGGCTGGTTCCTGCGGCGCTCCTTCCGCCGGCCGCCGGCCGCCCCGCTGCGCCCGGGCGAGTACGTGTACCTGTACGAGCGGGGCCTGGTGTGCCCGGGCGGGGCGGGCGCGGCGCGGGCGGTGCCCTGGCGGTCCGTCACCGCGATGCACCAGGACGTCACGCGCACCTATGTGAACGGCGGCTACACCGGCACCCACTACGCCTACCGGTTGCTGACGGAGGGGCGGACGGGAGTGACGGTGGGGGGCTTCCTGAACGAGGAGACGGTGCCGCGTCCGGCGGACTCGCAGATCCGCGAGCTGGCGCAGATCGTCCTGGACGAGACCGTGCGCCGGGCCCTGGCGCCCGCCGTGACCGCTCTTGAGGCCGGCGAGCGGGTGGCGTTCGGCGAGGTGGCACTCGCCGGGGAGGGGATCGCACTGCCATCGGGGTCGGCGCCGTGGGAGCGGGTGCGGGACGTCGAGTGGCGCGGGGACGGACTGGTGGTGGTGCGCACGGCGGGCGCGGGCCGGTGGGCGCGGGAGGCGAAGGACATCCCCGACTTCCCGGTGTTCTGGACGCTGGTGAGGGAGCTGTTCCCGCAGGCCCGGGAGCACCGTCGCTGATACCGCCGCCGGCACTGCCACCGATCGTTCACCCGAACGAGTGTCTGGTCAACGGGCTTTCGACTTGGGACATTTGAGGGGACGGCAGAGGACCCGGGGGGGCACCGTGACGGTTCCACTCGCACGTTCGCGCACGGTGGCGGCGCTGCTGCTCGCCTGGTGCGCGCTGGCCCTGGGCCTCGCGCCCGGCGCGGGGGCCGCGACGGACCCGGCGGTCTGGGAGGAGCTGGCGCCGGGGGTGGCGTACCGCAGCTTCGAGAGGACCGCCTCGCACGGCCCGGTGCGGGTGCATCTGGTGTCGGTCGACCTGCGGGCCGAGGGCGTGGAGGTGGACCTGCTGTACCCGGGTGCTGTGGCGGCGCGGGAGCCGTTGTCGCGGCTCGCGGACGCACGCGGGGCGATAGCCGGGGTGAACGGGGACTTCTTCAACATCTCGGAGGTCCAGCACCCGGGCGTCGAGGCGACCGGCGCGCCGGTCGGTCCGGCGATCGGCGGCGGGCGCGAGCTGAAGGCGGCCGTGCCGACGGGGCAGCGGTTCGGTCCGGCGCTGCCGCCGGGCACCGGCACCCGTGAGGTGTTCGGGGTGGGTGTGGACCACCGGGCGCGGATGGGCCGGCTGGCGCTGGACGGCACGGTGACGGACCCGGCGGGTTCGTTCCCGCTGGGCGGGCTGAACCAGTACGCGCTGCCGGTGGGCGCGGTCGGCGTGTTCACGGCCGACTGGGGCGGGGCCTCGCGCGGGCGGGCGGTGTGCGGGACGGACGCCGACCGGGCGGCTCCGTGCGCCTCGGAGACGTACGAGGTGACGGTGCGCGGCGGGCGGGTGGTCGAGGTCGCGGAGCGGCCCGGGCGCGGACCGGTGGCGGAGGGCACCGAGGTCCTCGTGGGCCGGGAGGCCGGTGCGCGGCGGCTGCGCGAGCTGGCGGTCGGCGACCGGGTGCGGGTGCGGCACCGGCTGGTCGAGGAGGGCTCGGGGGTGCCGTACCGCTTCGCGGTGGGCGGGTTCCCGGTGCTCCGCGACGGGGCCGCGCTGCCCGGTCTGGACACGGTGACGGCGGCGGTCCGCACGGCGGCCGGGATCACCCACGGCGGGCGTGGGCTGCTCCTGATGGCCCTGGACGGCGCACCGGGGCTGCGGGCGGGAATGACGATGGCCGAGGTGGCCGGGCTGCTGGCCGCGTCGGGGGCGAGCGAGGGGTTCTCGCTGGACGGCGGCGGCTCGTCGACGCTGGTGGGGCGGGCGCCGGGAGATCCGGCGGTGACGGTGCGCAACCATCCCAGCGGGGGCGTCGAGCGGCCGGTGCCGAACGGCATCGGGGTGCTCTCCCGCCGCTGAGCACGGACGCCGGATCCGGTCACGGTGGGTCACCGAGCGGGCCGGGCCGGAGCTGGTTAGCGTGGCAGGCGGGACAACGACGTCCTCGATCGAGCGGACGTCATCGAGCGGAAGAGAGAGTCTCGTCATGGCCTCACGACCTGAAGGCACGCCGGTCTGGACCGACGCGATGTTCACCGATCTCGAGGGAGCCAAGGAGTTCTACGGCGACGTGCTGGGCTGGACCTTCGGCGAGGCGTCCTCGGAGTTCGGCAACTACACGCAGGCGCTCAAGAACGGCAAGGCGGTCGCGGCCGTGGTGCCCCCGATGCCCGGCCAGGACGGCGAGGCCCAGTCGGCCTGGTGTCTGTACTTCGCCTCGCCCGACGTGGCCGCCACCGCCGAGAAGATCAAGAGTGCGGGCGGCACGCTGCTGATGGAGCCGATGCAGGTCGGCGACTTCGGTTCGATGTGTCTCGCGCAGGACCCGACGGGCACGGTGTTCGGCGTCTGGCAGGCCGGTGTCCACGAGGGCTTCGAGCTGCAGGGCGAGCCGGGCAGCTATGTGTGGGCGGAGGTGTTCACCCGCGAGCCGGAGAAGGCGGACGCCTTCTACACGGCGGTGTTCGGCTTCCGCTCGAAGAAGATCAAGGACGAGCACATGGACTACCGGGTCTTCGACCTCGGTGGCGATCCGCTGCTCGGCCGGATGGTGATGACGGCGGAGGACTTCCCGCCGGAGATCCCCTCGTACATCCAGGTCTATTTCGCCGTGGACAACTGCGACAAGGCCGTCGAGGCGGCCGAACGGGCCGGCGGGCGCAAGGTCTTCGGCCCGATGGACAGCCCCTTCGGGCGGTTCGCGGCGCTGCTCGACCCGCAGGGCGCGGCGTTCGCGGTGATCGACGTGCGGACCACGGTCGGCGAGATGCCCGAGATGGAGTGACGGAGCGCGTGGCGCGACGGCTGCCCGGGACCGCGGAGCGACGCGGTCCCGGGCAGCTCCTCGTGCCGCGGGCGGGGTGCGGTCAGGCGCCGTCGCGGACGGCGACGATGCCGTTGAAGACGCCGACGTACGCGGTGCCGTCGGGGCCGATCGTGATCGGCGCCCAGTTGTTGTCGTAGCCGGGGCCGGTCCCGGTGAGCCGGGACCAGGCCCGGGCGCCGGTGCGGAAGTCGACGGCGGTCAGGTACCAGGCGTCGACGCCGAGGGCGTTCGGCCGCTTCTCGTAGAAGTAGAGCAGCCCGTTGGCGGTGGAGAGCTTGGGGACGGTGGAGGGCGAGCGGACGTCGCTCTCCCAGACGGTGTCGCAGCCGCTGCCGTCGGGGCGCACGTCGACGCGGGTGACGCCGCCGACGACGCTGCGCCCGAAGGTGAGGCTGGTGGGGTTCTCGTAGCCGTAGTTGTTCTCGACGACGAGGCTGTTGCCCCAGCTGATCAGGGAGTTGTCGGTGGTGGAGGCGCCGGCGCCGAAGACGGGCACCTTGCAGACCAGGCGGTCGGCGGGGGCGACGTCGGTGCCGCGCCGGTAGACCAGCACGTTCATGCGGTCGTCGGCGTTGTCGGTGATGGCGACGTAGCGAGCGCCGTTCTGCCCGAACAGGTCGGGGGTGGTGCCCGAACCCTGGTTCACGGAGCCGGGTTTGGTGCCGGTGCCGCGGTCGTAGGTCTGCCGCCACTGGATCAGCGGGGTGCCGTCGGCGTCGGCGCGGAGGCTGTAGAGGGCGTGGTCGGAGACGACGGACACGCCGTCCTCGGCGACGGAGAAGGAGTTCTGGATCTCCTCGCCGTCCAGGCGGATCGCCCGCAGGGCGCCGGTGGCGGGGTCGAGGGTGCCGATCCGGCCGAGGCGGGTGACCCACCAGATGCGGCCCTGCCAGTCGGGCATCACCGAGGTGACCGGGTCGCAGACGCCGCTCGGGTACAGGTTGGTCCAGCTGACGCAGTCGTGCGGGACGAGCGGGGTGAGGTCCCAGTCCTCCTCGACCGTGAACTCCCAAGAGCCGTCGCCGCGTTGCCGGTGGGCGAGGCGCAGCACGTGCTGGCGGGAGTCGGCGAGGACGACCCGGTCGCGGTGGTCGAGGTAGAAGTAGGCGCCGCCGGAGGTGTCCTTGAAGATCTTCTCGAAGTCGAGGCGGGTGATGGCCTCCACGGTGGAGGAGCGCTGCGGCAGTCGGTACTCGGCGAGGGTGGCGAGGGTGCGCGGGTCGAGCAGCTTGAGCAGGAAGCCGCTGAAGGTGCCGCACACGGTGACCAGCCGCCCTCCGGCGTCGAAGGTGGCGGTGGCGCACTCGCCGCCGAGCGCGGCGATCTTTTCGCTGGAGACCTCGGGGTCGCGGCCGAGCGGCCCCGGGTAGGGGTGGGTGCCGCTGCCGGCGGCGTCGGCGTGCATGCCGCTGCGCCCGTTGGGCGCGAGGTACGGGTGCTGGGGCGGGGCCTCGGCGGGCACCGGCCGGGCGGTGGCGGGGGCACCGGTGTAGGCGTCGACCAGGCGGTGCCCCGGGGCGAGCGGGATCTCGTCGGCGAGGGCGACGGGTGCGGTGAGCGCGAGCAGGATCGCGCTCGCCACGGCGGCCAGCGCGCGTGCGCGGGCCCGCCGGTCGCGGGGTGGGGTGGTCAATGCGGCTCCTCGGATCCGTCCGGACGGGTCGCGCCGGTCGAGAAGCTAGGTCCGCGTCCGCGAGAAGTACAGGGGCGCGCTTGCCGTTTCACGCCCGTTTCACGGGCGCGCAACGTACGGACGGACCGGGGACCCGGGGGGCCGGGGGCCGGGAACTCCGGTGCCGGGCTCAGGGCTTGAGGCTGGAGACCACGTTGGCGGTGGCGGCGACGCCGTTCTGGATGGTCGGCGCCATGCTGGTGCCGGCCAGGAAGAAGCCGAGCAGGGCGCAGACGACGGCGTGCGAGAACTTCAGTCCGCCGTTGCGGAGGAAGATCACGGCCAGGATCAGCAGCAGCAGGACGACGGATACGGAAATGGCCACCGGGATCACCCTCCTTGCGCCGCGCCGGAATTGCGGCGTTCGGCGGACAGTGTGACGTAAGGGGCGATCCGGACGGCGGTATGGCGTGGCGGCCATCCGGGTGACGTTCCGGCGCAGGCCGTTCCTCAGCCCTTGGCCAGGGCTCGGGTCGTCGTGCCCGCGCCCAGTTCCGCCCATTCCACCGTGCGGTCGGTCCAGCGTTCGAGGAGGACGCGGTCGTGGCCGATCGCGAGCAGGCCGGCGCCGGTCCGGGCGCGGTAGGTCTCGACGGCGGCGACGAGGGCGGCGGTGGTCGAGGCGTCGAGCATCGCGGTCATCTCGTCGCAGATCAGCCAGCGCGGGCGGAGCACCAGGGCCCGGGCCAGGCAGGCGCGTTGCAGCTGGCCGTCGCTGACCTCGTGGGGGCGGCGGCCGAGGAGGTCGGGGGTGAGGCCGACGGCGGGGGTCAGCTCGGCGAGCCGGTCGGGGATCTCGGCGCGGCGGCCGGTCGCGCGCAGCGGTTCGGCGATGAGGTCGGAGAGCCGGAGCCGCGGGTCGGCGGAGAGCCGGGGCTGCTGGAACACCACGCCGACGGCGGTGCGCAGGGCGCGCGGGGCACGGTGGCGCCAGCCGCGCACCTCGGTGCCGTCGATCAGGACCCGGCCGGCGTCGGGGCGGTGCAGCAGGGCGGCGACCCGGGCCAGGGTGGACTTGCCGCAGCCGCTGGGGCCGAGCAGGCCGACGGAGGTGCCGGCGGCGACGGTGAGGGAGACCTCGCGGACCACGGGCGCCCGGCGCTCGTATCCGGCGGTGACGCGGTGGAGTTCAAGCACGGGAGGCTCCCGGGGCTTCGTGCGGGTGGTGGCAGGCGACGCCGGCCCGGAGGGCGGGGCGTTCGGCGCACTCCTGGGCGGCGCGGGCGCAGCGGGGGGCGAAGGCGCAGCCCGGGGGGAGGTCGGACAGTTCGGGCGGCAGTCCGGGGACGGGGGTGAAGTCCCGTTCCGGGAGGGCGTTCAGGAGTCCGCGCGCATACGGGTGGCGGGGTCCGGGCGTGCCGAAGAAGCGGGTCGCGGGGGCCATTTCGACGATCCGGCCGGCGTACATGACGGCGACGCGGTCGGCCACCCGGTGGGCGGCGGCGAGGTCGTGGGTGATGAGGAGCAGGGCGCGGCCCTCGTCGGTGTGCCGGCGCAGTTCGTCGGCGGTGCGCTCGACGAGCGCGCGGTCGAGTCCCGTGGTGGGTTCGTCGGCGAGCAGCAGGGGCGCGTCGCCGATCAGGGCGAGCGCGGTGGCGGCGCGCTGGGCGAGGCCGCCGGACAGTTCGTGCGGGTGGCGGTCGAGGTGTCCGGCGGGGAACGCGGCCCGCTCGGCCGCGGCCTCGGCCGCGGCGCGCCGCTCGGCCCGTGGGGTGCGGGTGAGGGCCCGTACGGTCTCCTCCAGGTGGGCGCGGACGGTGCGCACCGGGGTGAGGTGGGCGGCGGGGCTCTGCGGGACGAGTCCGACGCGCCGGCCCCGTACGGTGCGGGCGAGGGTCTTCTCGTCGGCGGCGAGCAGGTCGGTGCCGTCGAGGAGGGCGGTGCCGGAGGTCTCGGCGTTGGCGGGGAGCAGTCCGAGGAGGGCGGAGGCGAGGACGGACTTGCCGCAGCCGCTCTCGCCGACCAGGGCGAGGCACTCCCCCGCCGCGAGGTCGAAGTCGGCGTCGGTGACGGCGGCGACGGTCCGGCCGCCGCGCAGCCGGAAGCGGACGGTGAGCCCGCGCACGCGGAGCAGGGCGCCCTCGGCCCGTTCGGCGGAGACCGCCCGCAGGGCGCGGAGGACGTTCTCGGCGGTCACAGCATCAGCTCCGATCGGCGGCGCGGGTGGAGCCGGTCGCGCCAGACGCCGGCCAGGCCCGCGATCGCGAGGGTGGGGACGACGAGGAGCAGGCCGGGGAAGAGGGTGGGCCACCAGTGGCCGGTGAGCAGGGAGGAGCGGGCGGTCTGGACGAGGTTGCCGAGGCTGGCCTGGTGGCTGGGGAGGCCGAGTCCGAGGAAGGAGAGGGCGGACTCGTGCCACATGGCGTGCGGGATCATCAGGACGGCGGCGAGCCCGGCCTGCGGGAGGACGGCGGGGAGCAGGTGGCGGACGGCGACGCGCCACCGTCCGGCGCCGCCGGAGATCGCCGCGTCGACGAAGGGGCGGGAGCGCAGCGAGAGCACCTCGGAGCGCACGATGCGGGCGGTGGAGAGCCAGTGGGTGAGGGCCACGGAGGCGATCACCGGCCAGACGCCGGGCCGGAACAGGGCGACCACGAAGATGCCGAGCAGCAGGTGCGGCACGGCGGAGAAGCCGTCGACGATCCGCATGACGAGGCGGTCGGCGCGTCCGCCGAGCGCTCCGGCCGCCGCGCCGACGGCGGTGCCGACGACCGTGGCGACGAGGGCGGCGACGAGACCGACGAGGAGGGAGACGCGCAGTCCGTGGACGCAGCGCAGAAGCAGGTCGCGGCCGACGTCGTCGGTGCCGAAGGGGTGCCGCCACGAGGGCGCGAGGAGTCTGCCGCCGAGGTCGACGGCCTGCTGGTCGAGGGGGACCAGCGGTGGCACGAGGAGGACGGCGAGGGCGAGGGCGCCGGTGGTGAGGGCGGAGGTCCACAGGCGCAGGCGCCGGGTGCGCGGGTCAGCCATCGAAGCCCACCCTCGGGTCGGCGAGTCCGTACAGCAGGTCGGAGAGGAGGTTGCCGAGCAGCACGGCGGCGGTGGCGAGCACGGTGAGCGCGGCGAGCAGCGGGAAGTCGACGGAGAGAGCGGCCTGGACGGTGGCGGCGGCGATGCCGGGCCAGCTGAAGACGGTCTCCACGAGGAGGGCTCCGGTGATGAGTTCGGGGACGCGGGAGCCGACGAGGGTGAGCGTCGGGAGCATGCCGGAGCGCAGGGCGTGGCCGGTGAGCACGGTGCGTTCGGCGAGGCCGCGGGCGCGGGCGCCGCGCACCGGGTCCTCGTCCAGGGCGTCGCCGACGCCCTGGCGTACGTACAGGAAGAACCAGGGCAGTTGGGAGAGGCCGAGGACGAGGGCGGGCAGCACGAGGTGGTGCGCGACCTGGCCGGCGGTGACGGTGTCGCTCGCCGTGTCGGTGAGGCCGCCGGGCGGCAGCGCGCCGAGTTCGAGGGAGAGGAACCAGAGGGCGAGCAGGCCGAGCCAGAAGGCGGGGGCGGCTTCCAGGGTGTACGCGAGGGCGGACACCGTCCGGTCGAGGAGGCCGCCGCGGCGGCGGCCGGCGAGGACGCCGAGGAGGGTGCCGAGGGTGATCGCGAGGAGGAAGGCGGTGGCGGCGAGGAGCACGGACCAGCCGATGCGTTCGGCGATGACGTCGGCGACGGGCTGGCGCATCACCGCGGAGTCGCCGAGGTCGCCGCGCAGGGCGTGGCCGAGCCAGTCCCACCAGCGGCTGTACCAGGGCCGGTCGGCGCCGAGGTTGGCGCGCAGCTGGTCGAGGTTCTCCTGGGAGGCGGTGAGTCCGGCGCCGCCGGCGTAGGCCTTGACGGGGTCGAAGGGGGAGGCGGCGGCGACGGCGAAGACCGCGAGGGTGACGCAGAGGAGGACGGGGAGGGCGGCGAGGGCGCGCCGCCCGCTCATGCGGGCCATGGCGCCCCAGGGGAGGCGCCGGCGGGGTGCGGGGGTCACTGCTTCGGGGTCCAGTCCTCGATGTTCCACCAGGGGCCGGAGCCGAGTCCGTGCTCGTGCGGTTCGACCTGGGTGGTGAGCCGGCCGGCGGCGGTGGTCCAGCGGTCGGCGACGACGTAGACGTGGTCGACGTGGGTGAGGAAGGTGTAGCCGGGGTTCCTCACCAGGGCGCGCTGCACGGTGTCGTAGGCGGCGCGGCGCCGGGCGGGGTCGTCGGTGCGGCGGCCGTCCTCCAGGGCCCGGTCGACGGTGGGGTCGGCGTACCACGCCATGTTGTTGAAGCCGTCGCCGGCGAGTTCGGACTTGAGGAGGAGGTACTGGTCGAAGTCGGGGTCGCCGGGCGAGCCGCCGCCGGCGAGGACGGCGTCGGTCTTCATCCGGGGTTCGATGACCTCCCAGGTGCCGGCCTGGGTGGTGATCTCGATGCCGGCCTTCTTGGCGTCGGAGGCGTAGGCGAGGGCGTGGTCCTGGCGGAGCTTGTCGCCGGAGAGGTACCAGAGGGGGAAGGCGGCGCGGACGCCGTTCTTCACGCGGATGCCGTCGGGTCCGGGCTTCCAGCCGGCCTCGTCGAGGATCTTCGCGGCGCCGGCGGGGTCGTGGCGGCGTTCGGTGCCGCGGGTGAACCAGGGGCTGTCGGTGGGCACGGGGCCGTAGGCGGGGCGGCCGGCGCCTTCGAGGATCGTGTCGACCATGGTCTGCCGGTCGACGGCGAGGTCGAGGGCGCGGCGCACCGCGATGTCGCCGGTCACCTTGTGGTGGGTGGGGAGGGTGACGGTGCGGTAGTCGAAGGTGGTGGCGGTGTACGTGGTGCGGTGCGGGTCGTCCTTGAATCCGGCGGCGAGCGCGGGCGGCAGGATCGCGGCGTCGAGGTCGCCGGCGCGCAGCCGGGTGGCGCGCACGTCGTCGTCCTTGACGACGGCCATGGTGAACTTCCGCACGGCCGGTGCGCCGCCCCAGTAGTGGGGGTTGGCGCGGAAGCTGAGCTTCTCGCCCTTGGACCAGTCGGTGAGGACGTAGGGGCCGGTGCCGACGGGCCGGGTGGTGAAGGGGCCGCTGTTGACGTCCTGTGTGCCGGCGACGTGTTCGGGGGCGATGGCGAGGACGGTGCGCCGGGCGAAGGGCGCGTAGGGGTACTTGAGGGTGAAGACGACGGTGTGGTCGCCGACGGCGCGGACGTCCTTCAGGGCGTCGAGCTCGCTGCGGGAGGGGTTGTTGGTGCGCGGGTCGAGCACCGTCCGGTAGGTGAAGACGACGTCGCGGGCGGTGAAGGGCCGGCCGTCGCTGAAGGTGACGCCCTTGCGGAGGGTGTACGTGTAGGTGAGGCCGTCGTCGCTGACCCGGGGCAGTGCGGTGGCGAGGGCGGGGGTGAGCCGCATGTCGGCGTCGAGGGCGAGGAGTCCGTCGAAGATCTTGGAGTTGCCGTCCTTGCCGTAGCCGAGGAGCGGGCTGAGGGTGTCGGGTTCGGCGGCGATGCCGACGACGACGGAGTCCCGCGGGCCGCCGGAGCCCGCACCGGCGGCGCCGGGGTTCGAGCAGGCCGCCGCGGCGAGGGCGGTCGCCCCCGCGAGGATCGCGGCGGTCGCGCGGCGGACGTGTCGGACGGCCATGGTGTCCACACCCCTCTTGATGATCAACTGTTATTGCGAAGTCCTCGCAATTAAACAGGATGTAGAGGGGTGTGGACGCAGGGGCCCCTTACGCGGGAGCGGGCAGGTCCACCAGGGCGGCGATCACGTCCTGGTGACGGCCGGGCGAACCGAGCGCGGTCTGCGCGGACTTGGCCCGCTTCAGCGCGAGGTGCGCCGGGTGCTCCCAGGTCATCCCGATGCCGCCGTGCAGCTGGACGCACTCCTCGGCGGCGTGCACGGCGACCCTGGCGCAGTAGGCCTGGGCCACGGCCACGGTCAGCTCGGTGTCCGGCGCCCCGGTGGCCAGGGCGTCGGCGGCGGCACGGGCCGCCGCCCGGGCGCCGACCAGTTCCAGCCACAGCTGCGCCATCCGGTGCTTGAGAGCCTGGAAGGAGCCGACCGGCCGGTTGAACTGGTGGCGCTCCTTGGTGTGCCGGACCGTCTCCTCCAGGCACCAGGAGGCCAGCCCCAGCTGCTCGGAGGCGAGCAGCCCGGCGCCGGCGAGCAGTCCGCGCCGGACCGCGGCGCGGCCCTCCTCCGGACCGGCCAGCCGGGTGCCCGGGGCGCCGGTGGCGTCGACGACGGCGAGCGGGCGGGTGAGGTCGAGCGGCACCCGCGGGGTGATCCGGGCCTCGGCGGCCTGCACGGCGTACAGCCCGTCGGCGCGCGGCACGAGCAGCACGTCGGCGGCGGCCGCGTCGGCGACGGCGGGCACCGGGCCCTCGGCCACCGGCTCGCCGCCCGGGGCGGCGGACAGCGGCACGGCGAGCACGGCGGTCCGCTCCCCCGAGGCCAGTGCCCCGAGGAGTTCCGCGACCGGGCCCTCGTCCGCACCGAGCGCGAGCAGGGTCTCGGTCGCGACGACGGCGCTCGTGAGGTACGGGGCGGGGGTCACGGCCCGGCCCAGCTCCTCCAGGACCACCGCGGCCTCGCGGTGGCTCGCGCCCTGGCCGCCCAGCTTCTCGGGCACGAGCAGTCCGGCGGCGCCGATGCCGCCCGCGAGGGCGTCCCACAGGCCGGGGACGTACGGGTCCCCGCCCTCGATCCGGGCGAGCAGCGCCTGCGGGTCGGCCCGGTCGGCGAGCAGCGAGCGGACGGCGGCACGCAGGTCCTCCTCGGCCTCGGAGTAGAGCAGGTCCAGCGGCGCGTCCGTGGCCTCGGGCGTCACGGCCGCCGTGTCGGGGGTCTCGGTCATCGGGCGAGGTCCTTCCAGGCGACGTCCTTGTCGTTGCGGGGCTCGGGCGGCAGGCCGAGGACCCGTTCGGCCACGATGTTGAGCAGCACCTCGGTGGTGCCGCCCTCGATCGAGTTGCCCTTGGAGCGCAGATAGCGGTAGCCCGCGTCACGGCCGGTGAAGTCCACGCGCTCGGGCCGGACCATGGTCCAGTCGCCGTACAACAGGCCCTCGTCGCCGAGGAGTTCGACCTCCAGGGCGCTGATGGCCTGGTTGAGCCGGGCGAAGCCGAGCTTCATCGCGCTGCCCTCGGGTCCCGGCTGGCCGGCCACCAGCTGCTGGCGCAGGCGCTCTCCGGTCAGCCGGGCGACCTCGGCGTCCACCCACAGGTCGAGCAGCCGCCGGTGCAGCTCGTGGGTGCGCAGCTCGGGCCGGGTCCGCCAGGTGGTGGCGGCCTTGCCGATCATGCCGCCCTCGCGGGGGATGCGGGCGCCGCCGATGGAGACCCGCTCGTTCATCAGGGTGGTCTGGGCGACCCGCCAGCCGTCGCCGACCTCGCCGAGCCGGTGGGCGTCGGGGATGCGCACGTTCGTGAGGAAGACCTCGTTGAACTCGGCCTCGCCGGTGATCTGGCGCAGCGGCCGGACCTCGACGCCCGGGTCGGTCATGTCGCAGACGAAGTAGGTGATGCCGCGGTGCTTGGGCAGGTCGGGGTCGGTGCGGGCGATGAGGATGGCCCAGCGGGCGACATGGGCGCTGGAGGTCCACACCTTCTGCCCGTTGACCACCCAGTCCGTCCCGTCGCGCACGGCACGGGTGCCGAGCGCGGCCAGGTCGGAGCCGGCGCCGGGCTCGCTGAACAGCTGGCACCAGACCTCCTCGCCGACCCAGAGCGGCTTCAGGAAGCGCTCCTTGACCTCCTCGGAGCCGTAGGCGAGGAGGGTGGGGGCGGCCATGCCGAGGCCGATGCCGATCCGCCGCGGGTCGTTGTCGGGGGCGCCGGCGGCGGCGAGTTCGGCGTCGACGACGGCCTGGAGGGCGCGCGGTGCGCCGAGCCCGCCGAGGCCCACCGGGTAGTGCACCCAGGCGAGGCCGGCGTCGAAGCGGGCGCGCAGGAAGTCGAGGCGGTCGGTGGTCGCGGGCGGGTGCTCGGCGAGCAGCCGGCGCACCCGGTCGCGCAGTCCGGCGGCGTCGAGCGCCCCGGCGGCGGGCGTGGGGGCGGGGTTCCCGGTCATGCGCGGGCTCCTTCCGGGAGGACGACGAGCCGGCCGGTGGTGACGCCCTCGGAGAGCCGCTGCACGGCGTCGGCCGCGCCCGCGAAGGGCACCCGCTCGCTGACGTACGGCTTGATCAGGCCCTTGGCGGCGAGCTCGGTGAGGGTCTCGTGGCAGCGCAGCACGGCCGCCGGGTCCTTGAGGTTGTAGAGGCCCCAGTGCAGGCCCAGGATCGAGTAGTTCTTCACCAGGGCGTGGTTGAGGGCGGGGGCGGGTACGGTGCCGCTGGCGAAGCCGACGACGACGATCCGGCCCTCGAAGGCGACGAGTTTGGCGGACTGCTGGTAGGCGGCGCCGCCGACCGGGTCGTAGATCACGTCGGCGCCGCGGCCGCCGGTGGCCTCCTTGACGGCGGCGATGACGTCCTCGGCGTGCCGGTCGACGACGGTGTCGCAGCCGAGCGCGCGGGCCGCGGCCGCCTTGTCGGGGCCGCCGACGACGCCGATGACGGTGGCGCCGGCGGCCTTGCCGAGCTGGACGGCGGCGCTGCCGACGCCGCCGGCGGCGGCGTGCACGAGCAGCGTCTCGCCCTCCTTCAGGGCGGCCCTGCGGTGCAGACCGAACCAGCCGGTCTGGTAGCCGATGTGCAGGGCCGCGGCCTCGGCGTCGTCGAGCGCCTCGGGCGCGGGCAGCAGCGCGGCGGCGTCGGCGACCGCGTACTCGGCGAGGCCGCCGTGCGGCAGGGCGGGGGTGGCGATGACCCGGCGCCCGTCCTCGGTCTCGGCGCAGATCTCCACGCCGGGGGTGAAGGGGAGCGGCGGCCGCACCTGGTACTGGCCGCGGCAGAGCAGCGCGTCGGGGAAGTTGAGGCCGGTGGCCCGGACCTTGAGCAGCACCTGCCCGGGCCCGGGGGCGGGCGCCGGGACCTCGTCGAGCTGCATCACCTCGCCCGGCTCGCCGTTCTCGTGCACTCGCCATGCCTGCATCCGGGGCCTCCACGTGCCGTCGTGCGTCCTGCGCGGTCGACGGCATACTAAGCGGTCGCTTGGACGAGCGGAACCTGCCGCGCGCTTCCACTTCCGCCCGGCCGCCGGTGAGGGCGCCGGATGCGGCGGCCCGGGGCCTCAGGAGCGCTTCGGCTTCGCCCGTACGTGCATCCGCTCGCCCTGCGGGCCGAACAGGCTCAGGAACTCCACCGGCCGGTCCCCCGCCGGGCCGAACCAGTGCGGCACCCGGGTGTCGAACTCGGCCGCCTCCCCGGCGCCCAGCTCCACGTCGTGGTCGCCGAGCACCAGGCGCAGCCGCCCGGCCAGCACGTACAGCCACTCGTATCCCTCGTGGACCCGGGGGTCGGGGGCCTCGGCGGTGGGCTCCTGGACCACCTTGTAGGCCTGGAGGCCGCCCGGCTGCCGGGTGAGCGGGTAGAGGGTGCGGCCGTGGCGGCGGATCGGGCGGGCCCGCACCCGGGGGTCGCCGGCCGGCGGGGCACCGACCAGCTCGTCCAGCGGCACCTGGTGGGCGCGGGCGATCGGCAGCAGCAGCTCCAGGCTGGGCTTGCGCTGCCCGGACTCCAGTCGGGACAGGGTGCTCACCGAGATGCCGGTGGAGGCGGAGAGGTCCGCCAGGGTCGCGCCGCGCTCGCGGCGGATGCGGCGCAGCCGGGGTCCGACCTCGCTGAGGACGGCCTCGACCCGGTCGTCGTCCCCGGCGGGCGCGCCGTCGCCGGAGGAGCCGTCGGAGTGGGCGTGGGCGTGGTGCTTCGTCATGGATCCATTGCAGAAACGGCAACTTCGTTTGTCAATGGCGGGAGGCCGGGCGACCCTCGCCGTATGAACGCACACAGCTCGCGGAGCGCATTCGACGTGGTGGTGGTCGGCGGCGGCGCGGCCGGCCTGAGCGCGGCCCTGGTCCTGGGACGGGCCCGGCGCCGCACCCTGGTGATCGACGCGGGGGCGCCGCGCAACGCTCCCGCCGCCCACATGCAGGGCTATCTCGGCCTGGACGGCACGAGCCCGGCGGATCTGCTGGCGGCCGGGCGGCGGGAGATCGCCGGGTACGGGGTGGAGTGGACCGAGGGCCTGGTCACGGCCGCGCGGCCGGAGCCGGATTCCGGGACCGAGGCGGGAGCGGAGCCGGTGAACGGGCCCGGAGCGGGCGGGGGCTTCGTCCTGGACCTCGCGGACGGGCGCCGGGTGCACGCGCGGCGCCTCGTGGTCACGACCGGTCTGGTGGACGAGCTGCCGGACCTGGCGGGGCTGGCCGAGCGCTGGGGCCGGGACGTCCTGCACTGCCCGTACTGCCACGGCTGGGAGGTGCGCGACCGGGCCTTCGGCGTGCTCGCCCACCCCGTGCTGCCCGCCCACCAGGCCCTGATGGTCTCCCAGTGGTCCCCGGACGTGACCCTCTTCCTGCACACCGCCCCGGAGCCCCGCGCCGAGGACCGGGCCCGGCTCGCGGCGGCCGGGGTCACGGTGGTGACCGGCGAGGTCGCCGGGGTGGTGACCGAGGACGACCGGCTGACCGGCGTACGGATGGCGGACGGGCGGGTGGTGCCGCGCGAGGTGCTGTTCGTCGGCACCCGGACCGTGCCCCGCGACGGGCTGCTCACCGCGCTGGGCGCCGAGACCCGGCAGACCCCGCAGGGGCGGTTCGTGACGGTCGACGAGACCGGCCGGACCTCGGTCCCCGGCGTCTGGGCCGCCGGCAACGCCATCGGCGCGCACGAGCAGGTCGTGAACGCGGCGAGCGGCGGCTACCGGGCGGCGGTCGCCGTCAACGGCGACCTGCTCATGACGGACCTGGACCGCCGGGTCGCGGCCGGTACGTCTGCGGCGGGGGCCTGAGAAACGGGCGTGCGCCGGGCGCGGGCGCTGCGCCGTGCGGATGAAACCCGCCGGACGGGGCTGCGCCCGGCCCGCCCGAAGGCGAGGATCGGCCATGGTGGCCGGAAACCCGATGCCGTGCCCCGCTCCGGGCATCCGCTCCGGAGACCGTCCGGCGTCGGGCGCCCCGCCACCGCGGGACCCCGGACGCCCGGGGCCCGACGGCCCGGTGGCGCACCGCTCCCCCGGCGGCGCACCACCCGGCATCCGCCGTGACGGCACGGCCTCCCCACCCGGAAGGACGATCCACCCCATGCTCGGTACGGACTTCATCACCGGCTCCCCCGACTGGCTCGACCTCGGCAGCCCGGACACGGACGCCGCCGCCCGCTTCTACGGCCGGGTCTTCGGCTGGGACTTCGCCTCGGCGGGGCCCGACGCCGGCGGCTACGGCTTCTTCCAGCAGGACGGCGAGACCGTCGCCGCGCTCGGCCCGCTCACCGAGGAGGGCGCGCACAGCGCCTGGACGGTCTACTTCCAGACCCCGGACGCGGAGGCCACCGCGCAGGCCGCCGAGAAGGCCGGCGGCACCGTGCGGGCGGCGGCCTTCGACGTGATGGACGCGGGCCGGATGGCGGCGCTCACCGACCCGGCGGGCGCCGAGTTCGCGGTGTGGCAGCCGGGCACGGTCAAGGGCCTGGAGCGCACCTCGCGGAACGACACGCTGGTCTGGGTCGAACTGCACGTGCCGGACCCGGAGCGCGTCCTCGGCTTCTACCAGGGCCTGTTCGGCTGGCGCTGGCAGGAGATGGACACCGCCGGGATGACCTACCGGGTGCTGCTGACCGCCGAGGGCGATCCGAAGGACGCCTCCTTCGGCGGCGCGGCGCCCCGCCAGGAGGGCATGGAGCGCTCGATGTGGGTGCCGTACTTCATGGTGGCCGACGCCGACCGCACCTCCGTGACGGTCCAGGAGAACGGCGGCTCGGTGCTGCTGCCGCCCTCCGACGTGCCGGAGGTCGGGCGGCTCGCCTGGTTCGCGGACCCCTTCGGCGCCCCGTTCGCGATCCTGCGGCCCGACCCGGACATGTAGGACCGGCGGGTCCGTACGGGTGCGGCGGAAGGACCCGTCCCAGCGGGGCCCGTCCCGCCGCGTCCCGTCCGGCTAGCGCGGGAACAGCTCGAAGGCGACCGCCGGGCGGCCGCCGAAGCGGGCCGCGGCGCGGCCGGTGGACTCGGCGACGAAGGAGCGGCAGTAGGAGTCGACGTCCTGGTCGGTGAGCGCCTCGATGTAGGTGCGGTGGGCGCGCAGCGACCGCACGGCGCGGTCCAGGCCGGGGCTCGCGTCGGCGGCGTGGGTGGGCAGGTTCGAGCCGGCGACGGCGACCCAGCGGACGCCGTTCCAGGGGTCGAGGCCCTGCTCGGTGAGCTCGGGGAAGATCCAGCGGTTGCCCGCGTCCGCCGCCGCGTCCAGGGTGGCCCGGCCGACCGCGCGGTGGTCGGGGGTGTTCCAGAAGCCGCCGGGCTCCGGGCCCCAGGTGTCGCGGTGGTTGAGGGTGATGACGAGCTCCGGGCGGTGCCGGCGGATCGCGGCGGCGATGTCGCGGCGCAGCCCGAGCCCGTACTCGATCACGCCGTCGCGGTGGTCGAGGAACTCCACGGTCCGCACGCCGACGACCGCCGCGCTCTCCCGCTGCTCGCGCTCGCGCAGCGGGGCGCAGGCGGCCGGATCCAGGGTGTCGATGCCGGCCTCGCCGCGGGTGACGAGCAGATAGGCGACCTCCTTGCCCTGGTCGGTCCAGCCCGCGACGGCGGCGGCGCAGCCGTACTCCAGGTCGTCGGGGTGGGCGACGACGGCGAGCGCGCGCTGCCAGTCGGCGGGCATCTCGGCCAGCGGCGGGGCCTGTTCGGTGTTCTCGCTCATGCGGGCAGGATACGAGCCGGGTCCGGCCCCGGTCCGGAGGAAGCGCCCTACCGCGCCCCGGCGAGGATCACCGAGCGGGTGAGGTTGCGCGGGCGGTCGGGGTTGAGGCCGCGGCGGCCGGCCAGGGCGACGGCGAGGCGCTGGGCGCGGACCAGGGCGGCCACCGGGTCGACGGCGTCGGCGACGAACTGGGCTCCGGTGGCGTTGACTTCGTCGGCGAGGCCCGGCGGGACCGGGCCGAGGCACCAGACCAGGCTGCCGGGGTCGCTGATGCTGATGGGGCCGTGGCGGTACTCCATCGCCGGGTACGACTCCGTCCAGGCGCGGGCCGCCTCGCGCAGCTTGAGCGCGGCCTCGTCGGCGAGGCCGACGGTCCAGCCGGTGCCGAGGAAGGTGAACTGCCCGTGCTGCTCCCAGGCGGTGGGCAGCGGCTCGTACAGGGCGAGTTCGGCGTCGGTGATCGAGGGTTCGAGGTCGACGCCGAGCCCGGCGCGCAGGAGTTGCAGCGCGGTGGTGGCGAACCGGGTCTGGACGACGGAGCGTTCGTCGGCGAAGCCGAGGTCGACGACGGCGTCGGCGTGGTGTCCGGCCGGGCTGTCGGGGACGCCGGTGAGGGCGACGGTGGGGACCCGTCCGGCGGCGCGGGCGAGGAGTTCGGCGACCTCGGTGGTGGTGCCGGAGCGGGTGAGGGCGACGACGCGGTCGTAGCGGCGGCCGAGCGGGGTGGGGTCGGAGGCCGGGAAGGCGTCGGTCTCGCCGGCGCCGAGGGACTCGCGCAGGGCGGCGTAGGCCCGGGCGATGAAGTACGAGGTGCCGCAGCCGACGACGGCGATCCGCTCGCCGGTGCGCGGCAGCAGGTCGGCCCGTTCGGCGGCGAGCGCGGCGGCCCGCCGCCAGCAGTCGGGCTGGCTCGCGATCTCGTTCTCGACGTGGGTGGTCATGTCCGTCCTCTCTCGGCGCGGTGAGCCGCCCCCTGAGGGACCGGGGGGCCCGGACGGATTTCTATCCCGGCGGACGGGAGCGCACCATGAGCAATCAGTGAGCACCGCTTGGACTTTTGTGCGCGTCCGCTCCGGGGCCGGGTCCGCTCGCGGCTCCGCAGGAGGCGCGGACCACGAGCCGGGGCCGCAACTGCACCTGGTGCAGCGGGGAGGCGTCGCCCTCGGCGAGCCGGCGCAGCAGGATCCGCGCGGCGAGCCGGCCGACCTGGAACTTGGGCGGGGAGACGGCGGTCAGGGGTGTCTCGGCGACGTCGGCGAACTCGTTGTCGTACGAGATCAGGGCCAGGTCGTCGGGGACGCGCAGGCCGGCCCGGCGGGCGGCGGCGAGCACCAGCGCGGCCTCGCGGTCGCCGAAGCAGAGGGCGGCGGTGACCCGGGCGGCGCGCAGCGCGGCGACGGCGGCGTCGGCGCGGGCGGCGTCCCACTCCGCCATGGTCTCGCGCTCGTGGCGGGGCCGGGGCAGCTCCAGGTCGGCGACGGCGCGGGCGAAGCCGGACTCGATGGGGGCGGTGGTGGGGGCGTCGGAGCGGACGACCAGGCCGAGCCTGCGGTGGCCGAGGGCGCGCAGGTGGCGCACGGCGTCGTAGGCGCCGCCCTCGTGGTCGGTGCAGACGTGCTCGGTGGGGTCGCCGGGGCCGTGGGCGGCGAGCCGCCGTTCGACGAGGACGGCGGGCACGGGCAGCGCGAGCAGTTCCTCGGCGCGCCGGCCGGGATCGGTGGCGGTGTGCAGGGTGGGCACGAGGAGCAGTCCGTGGACGCCTGCGCCGAGCAGCCGGGTGACGGCGGCGTCCTCCTCGGCGGGGTCGTAGTGGGAGCAGGCGAGGAGCAGGCGGGCGCCGGCGGCGGTGAGTTCCTGCTCGATGCCGTGCAGGACCCGGGGGTAGTAGAAGGCGGTGTCGGGGACGAGGACGCCGACCGCGGTACGGCCGGTGCGCGGTTCCTCGGGGTGGGCGGCGGCGAAGGTGCCCGCGCCCTGGCGGCGTTCGACCAGGCCGAGGGCGACGAGGTCCTCGTAGGCCCGGCGGACGGTGGTCACGGAGACCCCGGTCTCGGCGGCGAGGGCGCGTTCGGTGGGCAGTTTGCTGCCGGGCGGCCAGGTGCCGTCGAGCATGCCCTGGCGCAGGCGGGCGGTGAGGGCGCGGAACTTCAGCTCGCGTCCGGAGGAGGGCGTGGGCATGCCGCCGGGTGTCCTCGGTCCCCCTGCTGCCAACGGTCCCCCCTGGTGCTCGAACGGGCGGCGGGCGAGCGCCGATTGCTCACCGATTGCGCGCGCATCCTATCCCCGGGCGCGGGCGGCGGACCCCGGTCCGGAGGGACCGGTTCCGCCGCCTGCCCCGGGGCCGCTCAGATCTCGTCGCGGACCAGGGCGAGGAGCCGGTCGAGGACGCGCGGGCCGCCGGCCCGGACGCCGTCGTGCTCGAACTCGTCGGTGACCCAGGTGCGCAGGCCCCGGATCGCCCGGGCGGTGCGCAGTGAGTGGGCGGTGTCCACGTACATGTCGTCGTGGTAGACGGCGGCGGCGACCGGCACCTCGTTGGCGGCGAGCCGGGCCGGGTCGTAGAGCGGCGCCCAGTCGGCGCGGGCGGCCAGGTGCTCGGCGGTCTCGCGCAGCGGGCGCAGTGCCGGGTCGGTGGTGAAGTGCCAGGGGTGGATGCTCTCGCCGGTGAGCGCGACGGGGCCGGAGCCGGCGAGCGCCTTGGCCGCGTCGAAGTCGGGGAACTCGGCGCGGACCCGCTCGGCGGCCCAGGCGGTCGGTCCGTGGCCGAGGCCGGGACCCTGGGCGTAGATGGCCTCGTGGAGCACGGCGTAGAGCGGGTGTCCGGCGAAGGAGAGCTGGGCCTGGACGGCTTCGAGGAAGGCGTCGGAGAGCGCGGGTCCGCCGGGGGTGGGGACGAAGGCGTCCTCCAGGAGCAGGTGGAGCTGGTGGGTGCCCTGGCCGGTGCCGAGCAGGATGCCGAGGGACTGGAAGGCCTCGGGGGTGAGGGTGCCGCCGCCGGGCAGGGTCGCGGGCCGCTCCTGGAGGTGGGCGGCGACGGCGCGGACCCGCTCGACGTCCTCGGGGTAACGGGCGTAGTGCGCCTCGTTCTTGCGCAGGATCCGCGGGTACGCGGCCCGGTAGACCTCGTCGGCGGGGGCGTCCAGGGAGGGCAGGCCGCCGGTGATGAGGACGGTGGCGAGGCCCTCGGGCGCGGTGGAGAGGTAGTGGGTGGCGCAGAAGCCGCCGAAGCTCTGGCCGAGGACGGTCCAGGGGGCGCCGCCGGTCAGCTCGCGGCGGATCAGCTCGCAGTCCTTGACGATGGAGTCGGCGCGGAAGTGGGCCAGGTAGTCGGCCTGTTCGCGCGGGGTGCCGCGGAGCGGCAGGGTCTGCCGGTTCGCGGGGGTGGAGCGGCCGGTGCCGCGCTGGTCCAGGAGCAGTACGCGGAACTCGCGGACGGCGCGTCCGAGCCAGGCCTGCGGGCCGATGAAGCGGCGGGCGCCGAAGCCGGGGCCGCCCTCCAGGTAGAGCAGCCAGGGCAGGTCGGTGCGGTGGGCCTGGTCGCCGGCGACGACCTCGCGTCCGTACAGCTCGATCGTCTCGCCGTCCGGGCGGGCGTGGTCGAGGGGGACGGTGAAGCGGCGGTCGGTGAGGACGAGTCCCGGCTGACGGTAGGTGGACACGGCGTGCGGCTCCTGTTCGTGTGCGCCCCCGCCAGGACAGTGGATCACATGGCGGGGGCGCGCACCGCGCGGGGGCCGTACCGGCCGGTAGGAGGGAGCGGAGGGTGCGGCGCGAGGGTGGTGGGGCCGCGGGGTCAGCGCTCCATGACGGCGATGACGTTCTTCGCGGGGTCGGTGAACCAGGCGATGGCCGGTCCGCGCTCGTCCCGGCAGATGCCCTTGGCGTCGAACTCGAAGCCGGGGTAGCGCTGGAACTTGACGCCCTTGTCGGTGAGCGCGTCGACGGCCGTCTCGATGTCGTCGACCTGGAAGTTCAGGACGGTGAAGCTGGCCGGGCTGTGCCGGTCGCCCTTGGGGTAGACCATGACCTTGGCGCCGCCGGCGAGGGTGAGCGTCAGCATCCGCATCTCCCCGGAGCCCTCCGCCTCGGCCTGCAGGCCGAGGGTGTCGCCGTAGAAGGCGCGGGCCGCGTCGAGGTCGTCGACCGAGAAGCTGCTGAATGCCGTGGTGCTGCCGAACAACACGGGGGTTTCTCCCTTCGGTGGGCGTCTGCTGACGTCCCCTCAGGGCACACCACGGCCCGGGTGCCCGGCCGCCCCCGCCACGCGGAAACGGCCGGATGGTCCCCCGGCTGTCACCCGGCGGTGGCCGGGGGCGGGACCGGGCCTCAGGGCGCGATGGGCAGGCGGCGCTTGTGGTCGGTGAGGCGGTAGCGGCGCACGATGGCGGCGAAGGCGGCCTCGCCGACCGGCTTGCCCTCCAGGAAGTCGTCGATCTCGTCGTACGTCACGCCGAGCGCGTCCTCGTCGGGCTTGCCCGGGTCCAGGGTCTCCAGGTCGGCGGTCGGGGTCTTCCAGACCAGCTCGGCGGGGGCGCCGAGCTCGGCCGCGACGGCACGCACCCGGCGCTTGGTGAGGCCGGTGAGCGGGACGAGGTCGGCGGCGCCGTCGCCGTACTTGGTGAAGAAGCCGGAGACCGCCTCGGCGGCGTGGTCGGTGCCGACCACCAGGCCGTCGTGGGCGCCGGCCACCGCGTACTGGGCGATCATGCGCTGGCGGGCCTTGATGTTGCCCTGCACGAAGTCCTGGTGGTGGGCGTCGCGGAAGGTGACGCCGGCGGCCAGGGCCGCGTCGAGGGCGGCGTCGCTGGCCGGCTTCACGTCCACGGTGAGGACCTGGTCGGCGCGGATGAAGCCGAGGGCGAGCTGGGCGTCGTGCTCGTCGGCCTGGACGCCGTAGGGCAGGCGCATCGCGTAGAAGGTGGCCTCGTGGCCGGCGGCCCGGGCGCGCTCGACGGCGAGCTGGCAGAGCCGGCCCGCGGTGGTGGAGTCCACGCCGCCGCTGATGCCGAGGACCAGGCTGCGCAGCCCGGTGGAGGTGAGCCGCTCGGTGAGGAAGGCCACCCGGCGCTCGATCTCCGTCTTCGGGTCGAAGGTCTCGCCGACCTCCAGCTCCCGGGCGATCTGCTGCTGCAGGGCGGTGGTCTCCGGGTCGGTCACGGAATGCTCCTCGGTCGTGCGATCGGTCCTGCGGTGACGGTGCGTCCCGGTCGACTCTATCCGGCCGCCCGGACGTCGCCGGGGCGGCGGCCGGGTGGGACGGGTCACTCCCGGGCAGGGGCTCGCTCCGGCAGGCAGTGCACCTCGACGCGCTGGACCTCGTTGTTCCCGAAGCCGCCGCGGTTCCAGGGGGCGGTGAGCGGCTGGGTGCGGCCGGTGGCGTCGGTGGCGCGGACGCTCAGCAGGTACGTGCCGGGGCGCGCGGTCCAGTCCGCGCGCCAGGCGGCCCAGGCCCAGGGCCGGTCCGGGTCGGCGGTGACCTCGGCGTCCGTCCAGCTCTCCGCGCCGTCGGTGCTGAGCTCGACCCGGACCACGGGGCCGTGCCCGGACCAGGCGCGGCCGGTCAGCGGGACCGGGCCGGGGCGGACCACCCGGGCGCGGGTCATGAAGTCGGGGAAGCCGGGCGGCACCATCAGGGCGCGCGGGGCGATCAGGGTCACGGGCTCGCCGGGGTCGTCCGGGGCGTCGCCGGCCCGCCGGTAGCGGTAGGCGACAGCCTGCTGGAAGCCGGTGAAGGGGGTGTCGGTGACGGTGACCGAGCGGAGCCACTTGACCGAGGCCATGCCGTACCAGCCGGGCACGACCAGGCGCAGCGGGTGGCCGTGCTGGGGCGGCAGCGGGGCGCCGTTCATGGCGTACGCGACGAGGACGCCGTGGGCCGGGTCGGCGGCGAGGCCGAGCGGGAGGCTGCGCCGGTAGTCCTGTTCGGTGCCGCGTTCCACGCCGTGGTCGGCGCCGGTGAAGACGGTGTCGACGGCGCCGGGGCGCGGGCCGGCCTCGGCGAGCAGCTCGGCCAGCGGGACGCCGGTCCAGTCGGCGGTGCCGACGGCCTCGGTGAGCCAGGGCTGGCTGACCGGGCGGGGGGTGAGGCGGGCCCGGCCGTTCCCGGCGCACTCCAGGGTGACCCGGTGGGTGACGGCGGGGCGGGCGCGCAGCTCGGCGAGGCCGAGCGCGAGCGGGCGCTCGACGAGCCCGTCGAGGTCGAGCCGCCAGTGGTCGGGGTCGGCGGCGGGGATGTCGTAGTGCACCAGGACGTAGTGGAGACCGGGCGGGCTGGTGTCGTGGCGGAGGGCTTCGAGCGGGAGGCCGTGGTTGCGGGCGGCGAGGGCGAGCTCGGCGGTGCTGATCCCCTCGTCGGGTCCGGCGACCCGGCCCGGCGCGCTGACCTCGCCGAGTCCGGCGGTGCGCTCCATGGTTCTCATGGTGCGCCGCCGGGGCCGGGGCGGCATCCGGGCGGGCCCGGGCGCCCGGGCCCCGGCGGCGTCGTTCAGTCCGCGGCGACGGTGACCTCGACCGCGTGCCATCCGGTCGCGCCGTCCGGCATGACGTCGGCGCGGCGACCGGTCTGCACGGCGCCGGTGCCGTCGGTGGCCCGCACGGTGAGGACGTGCCGGCCGGGCGTGGCGGGCCAGCGGAAGACCCACTGGCGCCAGGTGTCGCGGCTGTCCTCGGCGCCGAGCTCGGCCTCCTGCCAGGGTCCGTCGTCGACCCGTACCTCGACCCGGGAGACGCCGCGGTGCTGGGCCCAGGCGACGCCGGCGACGGCGACCGGGCGGGGGCCCGCGGCGATCCGGGCGAAGGGGCGGGGGGTGTCGATCCGGGACTGGGTCTTGACCGGCGCCCGCGCGGACCAGCCGCGCGGCACCCAGTAGGCGTCGTAGGCGGCGAAGGTGGTGAGCTCCAGGGAGGAGAGCCACTTGCAGGCGGAGACGTAGCCGTAGAGGCCGGGGACGACCATGCGGACGGGGAAGCCGTGCGCGAAGGGCAGCGGTTCGCCGTTCATGCCGAAGGCGAGGAGCGCGTCGCGGCCGTCCATGACGTCCTCGACGGGGGTGCCGATGGTCATGCCGTCCACGGAACGGGCGACGAGCTGGTCGGCCCGGCCGCCTTCGGAGGGCGGGCGGACCCCGCACGCGCGCAGCAGGTCGGCGAGGCGGACGCCGAGCCAGCGGGCGTTGCCCACGAGCGGGCCGCCGACCTCGTTGGAGACGCAGGCGAGGGTGATGTCGCGCTCGACGACCTGGCGGCGCATCAGCTCGGGCAGGGTGAAGGAGCGTTCCCCGGGCACTCCGGTGCCGTGGATCCGCAGCCGCCAGGTGTCGGCGTCGACGCGCGGGACGACCAGCGCGGTGTCGACGCGGTAGAAGTCCTTGTTCGGGGTGACGAAGGGGCTGATGCCCTCGACGGGGAGCCGGACGCCGGGCGGTACGGCGGGGGCCGGCGAGGCGGGCCGGGGCAGCCGGAGGGCGCTGCGGGAGGCGGCGGCGTGCTCGGAGCGGGTGGAGCCGAGGCCGCGCGCGGCGAGGGTGGCCGCGGTGGCGCCGACGGTCACGCCGGCCCCGGCGAGCAGGAAGCCGCGCCGGTCGGAGCGGACGGCGGCGGTGCCGGTGGTGGCGGGGCGCGGCCGGGTGAGCCGGGTGGCGAGGACGTACAGGACGGCGGCGGCGGTGGCCGCGCCGAGCAGTGAGGGCAGCGCGTCGGCGGCCGAGGTGGAGTCGGGGCGGGTGACGGCGGCGAGCGCCCCGAGGGCGCCGAGCAGGGCCACGCCGGTGAGGGCGGCGGCCCTGCGGCGCAGGGCGAGCAGGCCGAGGGCGACGGCGAGGAGGGCGAGCAGCACCAGGATGCCGGCCTCCAGGACGGCCTTGTCGCTCTCGCCGAAGGTGCGGATCGCCCAGTCCTTGACGGCGGCCGGGGTGCGGTCGACGACGGCGTCGCCGACGGCGGGCACCGGCCCGGCCTCGGGGCGCACGAGGACGGCCACGAGGGCGGCGACGGCGAGTCCGCCGTATCCGGCGAGGATCCCGGCGAGGGCGGCGAGCAGCCGGTCGGTGACGGTGGGTCCGGGGCGCGCGGGTCCGGGCCGTGAGCTCGCCGGCCGGTCGGGACGGCCGGGCTGCTCGGGCTGGTCCGGACGGTCGGACGGCGGTCCCGGGGGCGGGGGCGGGTGGGCGGTCATGCCCTTGATTCTCGGCACGAGGGGCGGCCCCGCCGAGCATCCGGGGCGGGACGTCACGGAGACGTAAGGCTCAGGTCCGATCGGTGTCGCCGCCCGGCGGGTGCTCGCCGGGGACGGCGAGCTCCTCGACGGTGTCGGCGCCGACGACCGCGCCGGTGGTCTTCTTGCCGCGGCGCAGCCGGGCCTCCAGCCAGGAGGCGAAGGTGGTGAGGAGGAAGTTGAGGATCACGAAGATGACGGCCACGACGGTGAAGGAGGCGATGGTGTTCGCGCCGTAGTTGGCGCTCATCGGGCGGACCGAGGCGAGGAGCTCGGAGAAGCCGAGCATCGCGCCGCCGAGCGCGGTGTCCTTGACGATCACGACGAGCTGGCTGACCAGGGCGGGCAGCATCGCGGTGACGGACTGCGGGAGCAGCACGTGGGCCATGGTCTGGCCCTTGCGCATGCCGATGGCCTTGGCGGCGTCGGTCTGGCCGGCGGGCAGGGCGAGGATGCCGGCCCGGACGACCTCCGCGAGCACGGAGGAGTTGTAGAGGACGAGGCCGGTGACGACCGCGTACAGCGGGCGGTTCTCCGGGCTGACGTCGGTGAACTCCGCGTACGCGGCGTTGGCGAAGAGCATGAGGATGAGCACCGGGATGGCGCGGAAGAACTCCACGACCGTGCCGGCCGCGCCCCGTACCCAGGTGTGGTCGGAGAGCCGGGCGATGCCGAAGAGCGCGCCGAGGGGCAGGGCGATGACCATGGCGAGGGCGGCGCCGATGACGGTGTTCTGCAGGGCGGGCAGGACGTAGGTGGTCCAGACCCGGGAGTCGGTGAAGAAGGGGGCCCACTTCTCCCAGGCGAGCTGGTCCTTGTCGGCGAGGCTCTGCACCACCCACCAGACGACCGCGGCCAGCGCGAGCAGGAAGACCGCCGTGTAGATGAGGTTGCGGCGGCGGGCGCGCGGCCCGGGGACGTCGTAGAGGACGGTGGTCCTGGTCTTCATCGCTTCACCGCCACCTTCTTGGCGATCCAGCCGAGGAGGAGACCGGTGGGCAGGGTGAGGCAGATGAAGCCGAAGGCGAAGATCGCGGAGATGAGCAGGAGTTGTGCCTCGTTCTCGATCATCTCCCGCATCAGCAGGGCGGCTTCGGCGACGCCGATGGCGGCGGCGACGGTGGTGTTCTTGGTGAGGGCGATGAGGACGTTGGTGAGGGGGCCGACGACCGAGCGGAAGGCCTGGGGCAGCACGACGAGCCGCAGCGTCTGGGTGAAGTTGAGGCCGATGGCGCGGGCGGCCTCGACCTGCCCGAGGGGCACGGTGTTGATGCCCGAGCGCAGCGCCTCGCAGACGAACGCGGAGGTGTAGGCGGTGAGTCCGAGGACGGCGAGCCGGAAGTTGATGGTGGTGAAGTCCTTGGCGCCGAGGCTGACGCCGAGGGTCTGGAAGAGGCCGAGCGAGGTGAAGACGATGATGACGGTGAGCGGGATGTTGCGGACGATGTTGACGTAGACGGTGCCGAAGCCCCGCATGAGGGGGACGGGGCTGACCCGCATGGCGGCCAGCAGCGTCCCCCAGACCAGGGAGCCGATCGCGGAGTAGACGGTCAGCTGGACGGTGGTCCAGAAGGCTCCCAGGATGTCGTAGCCCTCGAGGAAGTCGAACACGACGGCCCGCTCACTGCACGACCACGCCGATCTTCGGCGCCGGTTCGTTGTGGTAGCCGGCCGGGCCGAGGTTCTTGTCGACGGCGGCCTGCCAGGAGCCGTCCGCGACCATCTTCTCCAGGGCCTTGTTGATCTTCGCCTTGAGCTCGCTGCCCTTCTGCACGCCGATGCCGTAGTTCTCGTTGCTCAGCTTGAAGCCGCCGAGCTTGAACTTGCCCTTGAACTCGGGCTGCGCGGCATAGCCGGCCAGGATCGAGTCGTCGGTGGTGAGCGCGTCGATCACGCCGTTCTCCAGGCCGGTCAGGCACTCGGAATAGCCGCCGTACTCCTGGAGCTGGGCCTTGGGGGCGATCTTCGTCTTGACGTTCTGGGCGGAGGTCGAGCCGGTGACCGAGCACAGCTTCTTGTTGTTGAGGTCGGAGGGCTTCTTGATCGAGTCGTCGTCGGCCCGGATCAGCACGTCCTGGTGGGCGAGCAGATAGGGACCGGCGAAGTCGACCTTCT
Source organism: Streptomyces sp. NPDC053541 (assembly GCF_044544705.1). Taxonomy (NCBI): domain Bacteria; kingdom Bacillati; phylum Actinomycetota; class Actinomycetes; order Kitasatosporales; family Streptomycetaceae; genus Streptomyces; species Streptomyces sp. NPDC053541. The sequence goes on along the minus strand of NZ_JBITXM010000003.1, from coordinate 285,850 downwards.
CCAGGCGCTTGTCGTTGATCGAGTAGGAGGCCGCGATGAAGTCCACGTCGCCGCGCTGGAGCAGCGTCTCGCGGTCGGCGCTCTTGGCCTCCTTCCACACGATGTCGGAGGGGTCGTGGCCGAGTTGCTTCGCGACGTACGTGGCGACGTCGACGTCGAGGCCGGTGTACTTGCCGTCGGGCGTCTTCAGGCCGATGCCGGGCTGGTCGAACTTGATGCCGACGGTGATCTTGTCGCCGCCGGATCCGCCGTTGCCGCCGCCGTTTCCGTTGCCGTCGTCGTCGCCGCAGGCCGCGCCCGTGAAGGAGAGCACGACCGCGGCGGCCGCGGCGAGGACGATCCTGCGGTTCGTGAGCGGGTTCATGGTCATCACCCCACGGTGGGAACGGGAGGGCGGAAGGGCCGGTGGGCCGTCGGGGCCGTCACCGGGTGGGTGGTCGTCGGTGGGTCAGTGCTTGAGGATCTTCGACAGGAAGTCCCGGGCGCGCTCGCTGCTCGGGTGGGCGAAGAAGGTGTCGGGGGTGGCCGATTCGACGATCCGGCCGTCGGCCATGAACACGACGCGGTTGGCCGCGGAGCGGGCGAAGCCCATCTCGTGGGTGACCACCACCATCGTCATGCCGTCCCGCGCGAGCTGCCGCATCACCTCCAGGACCTCGTTGATCATCTCCGGGTCGAGCGCCGAGGTCGGCTCGTCGAACAGCATCACCTTCGGGTCCATCGCCAGCGCGCGGGCGATGGCCACGCGCTGCTGCTGCCCGCCGGAGAGCTGCGCCGGGTACTTGTCGGCCTGGTTGGCGACGCCGACCCGCTCCAGGAGCGTGCGGGCGCGTTCCTCGGCCTTCCTGCGGTCCTTCTTGCGGACCTTGATCTGGCCCAGCGTGACGTTGGCGAGCACCGTCTTGTGGGCGAAGAGGTTGAACGACTGGAAGACCATGCCGACGTCGGCGCGCAGCGCGGCCAGCGCCTTGCCCTCGGCGGGCAGCGGGCGCCCGTCGATGAGGATCTCGCCGGAGTCGATGGTCTCCAGGCGGTTGATCGCCCGGCAGAGCGTGGACTTGCCGGAGCCGGAGGGCCCGATGACGACCACCACCTCGCCGCGGTGGACGGTCAGGTCGACCGACTGGAGCACGTGCAGCGGCCCGAAGTGCTTGTCGACGTCTTTCAGGACGACGAGTGCGTCGTCTCCGTCCGGGACGGCCATGACACCCTCCTGGGTCACCGCCCCCGTATCGCCGCTTCCTCCCCACGTTCATGCTCCGCCTTCCGCCCGGAAGACGCACGCCGGGCCGCGCCCCCGGCGGCCACGGAGCGTGGCGGGCGGGGCCCGCGCGGTGCGCCCCGCCGAGGATGAACGGGGTGCTGCGGAGGCACGACGTCCGTATCTCGACCTGAGGGACTCGCCCGGAACTCCTTGCCCCGGCCGGTGGCCAGTTGCTTGGATCTTGCCCGCTCACAGGAACAGCGCACGATCCGTCCGGTGCCCACACGCAGCCCACCGAAAGGCTCCCCCACACCGATGCACGCGCGACCCGACGAAGTACGCCACCTGCACACCCTCGGCCCGCACGGGACCAACCTGGAGGCCGCCTCCCACGAGTGGCTGCGCCGCCGCGGGGTCACCGGCGGCTCGGTGACCCTGCACGCCTCCATCGAGGAGGCCCTGGAGGCCGTGCCCGACGACGGCCGGCACGCGCTCACCGCGTGCGCCGTCTACCCGGCCCTGCACACGCTGGTCTTCTCCAACCTGCACCGGCTGCACATGATCGACAGCTTCGTGATGCCGACCCACAACATGGTGCTCGCCAGCCGGGGTACGGACACCCCGGCCGTGGTCGCCTCGCACCCGGCGCCCCGCGGTCTGGTGCCCGGCGCGCTCGCCCCGGCCAGCGCCGAGGTGCGCGAGGTGCTGAGCAACGCGCAGGCCGCCATCGACTGCGCCGAGGGCCGGGTGGACGGCTGCATCACCACCATCGTCGCCGCCGAGCGCCACGGGCTGCGCGTGCTGCGGGACTTCGGCCCGGTGCCGATGGTCTTCACCGTGCACCAGGTGCGCGCCGTGGACCCGGCGGCCGGCGCCGCCGCCCCGCTCGCGGGGGCCGCCCGATGAGCCCCCGCACGGCGCCGGCCGGACGGCCCGCCACCGCCCCCGTACCGGAGTGCCTGCTCGCCGAGGCGACGGTGCTCACGGACTCGCTGATCCCGCTGGTGAACCGCTTCCGGACGCGCCAGGCCGACGACGGCACGGTGCCCGACCCGCGGCCGGAGGACCGGGAGCTGCTGGCCCGGATACGGGACGAGGGCGCGGCCTGGTACCGGCGGCACGCGCTGGACGGGCAGGCCGAGGCCCTGGAGGCCGACGTGGCCGGCTGGCTGGCCGCGGGCCTCGACAGCCGCCCGCACTTCGGGCGCTCCCGGGACGCGCTGGCGGCCCCCGCCGACGGCGAGACGACCTTCTTCCTGGCCCCGGTGCAGACCACGAACAGCGCCCCGCCGGTCGGCAAGCGGCTGGACTGCTTCTTCGCGCTGCGCAAGGAGCCCGACGCGCTGCCGGTGCTCGCCGAGTCCTTCCCGCACCCCAAGAACAACTGCCAGTCGCTGGTCCTGCTGGCCGGCAGCGCCGGCTTCGCGCACGGCAACTGCATCGTGTTCTTCCCGGAGAACGTGGCCGCCCACGACAAGGTCACCGAGCAGCCGTACGCGATGTTCTTCTTCAACAAGATGCGGAAGATCCACGAGACGTACGCGCTGCCGGCCGCCGCCGCGGTGCTCACCCCGGACTCGCTGCCGCGCGCGTCGAGCGGGCTCGACCCCGACGTGTGCTTCGAGGCCCGGGCGATCTGGGGCTATCTCCACGACGCCATGCACTACCAGGGCCTGTGGCCCTTCGACGAGCACATCGCGCTGAAGATGAACTGGTTCGTCGGCCTCCTGGAGGAGATCAAGGTCGACGCGAAGACCGTGCTCGCCTGCGCGGACAGCGGGCTCGTGCCGTACGCCGCCGAGCAGATCGCGATGATCCTCCTGGAGCGGGTCTTCCGCTATCCGCAGGCCGACGACGCCACCGGCAACTTCGACTCCGGCACCGGGGTGTTCCTCTACGCGTGGTTCCGCGAGCACGGCGCGCTCACCGGCGACCCGGCCGGCGGCGGACTGCTGCGGCTCGACCCGGACCGGGCGGTCGAGGCGCTGCGCGCCTATGTCACCACCGTGGAGAAGCTGGAGGCGGAGGTCACCACGGACGCCGAGTACCGGGCCCGGGCCAAGGAACTGGTGCGCCGTCACCTGCCGGCGCCGGAGACGGACCGGGACGCGTCCGGGCGCCGCCTGCGCTATGCCTTCACCGCCGACCAGGAGGTGCTGCGGCGCGCCAAGGGCGGGCTCGACCGGCTGCCGCCGCTCGAGTTCGCGCGGGCGGAGTGGTGACGGGGCCCGGGGACGCCGGGCCGGCCGGGCCGGGCGGGCGACTCGCCGTCCCGGTGCTCGCCACCCTGATGGTGCTGCTGCTCGCCACCGGCTGGCTGCTGTCCGGGCACCTGGTGAGCGGCGCGCCCGCCCTCGCGGTGGCGGCCGGCCGGACGGCGGCGAGCTTCGTGGTCATCACGGCGCTCGCGGCGCTGCTGCCGCGCACCTGGGCCGGGGTGCGCACCGCGACGGCCCGCCCGGGCGCGGTCGCCGTGCTGGCCTTCCTGGGCTTCTTCGCGTACTACTCGGGCACGCTGCTCGGCACCAGCCGGATCGGGGCGTCCCGGGTCGGTCTGATCGTGTCCCTGCTGCCCTGTCTGACCTTCCTCATCGGGATCGCCGCCTTCCGCGAGCCGTCGACCCGCCGCAAGCTGCTCGGCACACTGCTCGCGGTGGCCGCCGCCTGCGGCTACGCGGTTGCCGACGGGCGGGCCGGCGGCGGGGCGGTCGGCACCGGCGCACTGCTGACCGGCGGGCTGATGGCCCTCGGCGGCACCTTCACGTACGCGCTGTACGGGTACGTGTACCGGCAGCGGATGGCGGACGTGCCGCCGCTGGCCGCGCTGCCCGCGATCACCGGAGCCGGCACCGTGATGCTGGGCGCCGCGACCCTCCTGCTCGTGCCGCTGGGCTCCGTGGACGCGGCCGACTGGGCCGGGATCGGGGTGCTCGGCGCGGTGCTGACCGCACCGGTCTTCGTGATCTCGCACGAGCTGATCCTGCGCAAGGGGCCGCTGTTCACCTCGGCGGTGGCGCTGGCCGTGCCGTTCCTGGTGCGGCTCGGCGAGTGGGCGCTCGGCACCGCCGGGCCGCCCGGGCCGCTGGTCGTGGCGCTCATCGCGGTCTGCGCGGCCGGGGTCTGGCTGACCGTCGGCGGGCCCGCCGCGCCCCGCCCCGTACCGGCCGGGAAACCCCTCCCGGCCACCGACACCCCCGCACCGAGCCGAGGAAACCGTTCATGACCGCACTCCCCCGCCCCACCGTCGTCCTGCTCTACCAGCGGACCTCGCTCCCCTGGATCTTCGAGGGCGCCGCCCGGGCCGGCATCGACGTGGTGCTCGTCCCCCGGCCCGACGAGGAGGTGCGCGCAGACCGGCTGCCGCCGGCCGTCGTCGAGCTGCTGCCGCTCGACGTGGAGGGCGACCCCGCCGGGGCGCTCGAAGCGCTGCGCAAGCGCCACGAGGCCCGCCCGTTCCAGGGCGTGACCACCCTGTACGACCCGCTGGTGCCGTTCGCGGCGGAGACCGCCGAGCTGCTCGGGCTGCCCGGCATCGGCCGGGACACCGCACTCGGCGCGCAGGACAAGCGGGTGATGCGGGAGCGCCTGACGGCGGCCGGGCTCAACGTGCCGCGGTTCGTACGGATCGACGGCCCGGACCCGGAGCCGGGCCTCGCGGCCGCCGCCGAGCTGGACTTCCCGGTGGTGGTGAAGCCCGCGCACGGCTTCTCCAGCCTGGGCGTGACCCGCGCCGACTCGCCGGAGGCGCTGCGCGGGACGGTCGCCGAGGTGCGCCGGGTGTGCGCCGCCAAGCTGGGGGCGGCGGACGCGGCGCTGGTGGTCGAGGAGTATCTGGACGGACCCGAGTTCGCCGTGGAGTCCCTGGCGTCCGGCGGCAGGGTGCGGGTCCTGTCGGTCGGCTACAAGGGCGAGCCGGTGGGCCCCTACTTCGAGGAGAGCGTCTACCGGGCGCCGGCCGCCCTTCCGGAGGCGGTGCGGGACGCGGTGGTGCGCGAGGTGACCGCCGCCCACGCGGCCCTCGGCATCACCGACGGCCCCACCCACACCGAGCTGCGGCTGCGCGGCGGCACCCGCCCGTACCTCCTGGAGATGGGGGCGCGGATCGGCGGCTCGGGGGTCTCGCACTACGTGGCCTCGCACGTGAGCGGGGTCGACCTGGCCGCCGAGGCGCTGCGGATCGCGGTGGGCGGCGCGCCGGCCGGCGGGTACGGGGAGGGCCTCGCGGAGCCGGTGGGGGCCGCGGCCAACTACATCGTGCCGTGCGGCGGGCACGGCCGGATCAGCGCCGTGCACGGCCTGGACGCGCTGCGGGAGGACCCGCGGGTCGACCACGTGGTGCAGATGCTGTTCCCGGGCGACGAGGTCCGCCCGTACCCCGACTTCACCGGCTATCCGGCCTTCGTGCTCTCCCGGCACGGCGGCACGGCCGAGGCCGAGGAGTTCCACGCCCTGCTCGACCGGTCGGTCCGCGTCGACTACGCCGAGGAGGAGACCGCGTGAGCGCCGCACCCTTCGATGACCGGGACGGCACCGTCTGGCTGGACGGCGCCTTCGTGCCGTGGCGGGAGGCCCGGCTGCACGTCCTGTCGCACGGACTGCACTACGGCGGGGCGGTGTTCGAGGGCGTCCGAGTGTACGGCGGACGGCCCTTCAAGTCCCGCGAGCACGCGGAGCGGCTGCGGGCCTCGGCCCGCGAGCTGAACTACACGATCCCGTACGCGGTGGCCGAACTCGACGCCGTCACCCGCGAGGTGGTGGCCCGGGCGGGCATCTCCGACGGCTATGTGCGGCCGGTGGCCTGGCGCGGCGCCGAGCAGATCAGCGTCTCCGGCACCGGCAACAGCGTGCACGTCGCCGTCGCCGCCTGGGAGTGGCCGCACGTCTTCGCGGACGGCGCGCAGCGGCACGGCATCCGGCTGCGGACCTCCCGCTGGCGCCGCCCCTCGCCGGACACCGCGCCGGTACGGGCGAAGGCGGCCTCGCTGTACGCGATCGGCACCCTGGCCCGCGACGAGGCGGAGGCCGCCGGCTTCGACGACGCCCTGCTCCTGGACCACCGGGGCCGGCTCGCCGAGGCGACCGGCGCCAACCTCTTCCTGGTGATCGACGGCGAGCTGCACACCCCGGTGCCGGAGTCCTTCCTCGACGGCATCACCCGCCAGACGGTGATCGCCCTCGCCGCCGAGTTGGGCCTGACGGTACGGACCCGGGACATCGACCCGGCCGAACTCACCCTGGCGGACGAGGTGTTCCTCACCGGCACCGCGTACGAGGTGCAGCCGGTCCGCGCGGTCGACGCCCGCGCGTTCGCGGTGGGCAAGACGACGCTGCGCCTCGCGGAGGCGTACGGGGAGCTGGTGCGGCAGTCCGAGTGAGCCGGGCCGGGTCCGGCGGGCCGGGTGGCGGACGCCCGCACCGTATGCGCGCCGTGACCGGCCCGCCACCGGCCGTTCGGGGGGCTTCGGGCGGGGCGCGGGGCCGGTGACTGCGCGGCGGGCGCGGGCGGCGGACACTGGAGGCGGGACGCACGCCGCCGCGCACAGGAGGCCGCCATGAGCACCGCCGCACCCAAGGTCAGCACGCTGCCGCCGGAGCACCGGGAACGCCTGATGGCCTTCGCCGAGGACGTGTACTTCGAGGCGGGCCACCGCTTGTTCGAGGAGCAGGACCGGGCCGACCGCTTCTGGATCGTCAAGACCGGCGCGGTCACCCTGGACGCGAGGGTGCCGGGGCGCGGCGCCCCGGTCATCGAGACGCTGCGCCACGGCGAGCTGGTGGGCCTGTCCTGGCTGTTCCCGCCGTACCTCTGCCAGTCCGGAGCGGAGGCGATGACCCCGGTCCGGGCCCACGAGTTCGACGGCGCCGCGGTCCGGTCGATGGTCCGCACGGACCCGGAGTTCGGCTCCTCGGTGATGTTCTGGGTCGGCCAGATCCTCGCCCACCGCCTCCAGGTCACCCGGGTCCGCCTGCTCGACCTCTACGCCCCGCACGGCAGCGGGATCCTGGCCTGAGGCGGCGGGGCGGGGCCGGGGCTGGGCCGCGGGGCGGGCCGCAGGCCGGCTCCGGGGCACCTCCCGTGCTCGGAGGGCTACGGGGTGGGCGGGCGTCCGGTGCACGTGGCCCACCGCCCGGTCAGGGCCGAGAGGTGGGCCTCTGGGCCCGCCAGGGCCAGGGCTGGGGTTTTACAGGGACACCTCCCGTGCCCGGAGGGGTGCGCGGTGGGCGGGCCTCCGGTGCACGGGGCCTCCCGGCCCGCCAGGGCCCAGGGGGAAGGACCCGCCCGGGCAGAGGCGCCTCCCCGGCCCCAGGCGGGGGGGCGGACGCGATGCGCGGGGCACTCACCCTGGGCTCCGCCCGGGGGCACCCCCGCCCGGACGAAGCCCAAGGGCCGTCGGCGACCGACGACACCACGGCAAGGAGTGGTGCTGGAGGTACTCGCCCAGGCTCCACCGGGGCACCCCGGGGCGAAGCCCCGGGAGCCCTCGCCGACCGGGACCACGCAGCGGTGCCGGGCGGCCGGGGCCCGCAGGGTCCGGGAGCGGTCTAGTCCGCGTCGAGGGGCTTCACGTGCCAGTCGAGGACGGTGCCGTCGGCGCGGCTGATCTGGCCGCGGCGGACGAAGCCGGCCCGGCGGGCCACCGCGCCGGCCGCCGGGGTGGCGGTGGGGGCGAGGAGCACCGCGCGGCGGGCTCCGGACGCGCGGGCGTGGGCGCAGGCGAGCAGCACGGCCCGGGTGGCGAGGCCGCGGCCGCGGGCCTCCGGGTGGAGGGAGAAGCACAGGTCGACGTCGCCGCGGGCGAACCCGGCGGCCGACGGGCGCAGTTCGACGGTACCGACGAGCCGGCCGGCGCGGATGCCGAAGGTCCGTACGGGACCGTGGGCGCGCCACGGCTCCCAGGGGTGGGGGGCGGGGGGCAGGGCCGGCTGGTCGGGGCCGGCGGGGGACAGGGTGACGACCCCGTCCGAGAGCTTGGCTTCATCACGCACCCGAGCGATCCTGTCGCCTATCCGTCCGTGCCACAATCGGTATCCGGTCGGACACGCGGAGGCATCGTGCCAAGGCATCACTCGAACGGGTTACCGGGGCGGTGCGCGCCGCCGGGCCGCCGCAGGCTGGGACCGTCGACACGGGGAGGCTGCCGGTGAGTACGGACGTTTCCGGGCGGCGGGCCAGGACCGCCGCCCGGTCCCGGCTGCTCGCGCGCTGCGCGCTCCTCGCGGCCGTCGCCGCGGTGCTCTCGCTGTTCCTGCCGTTCGGCGACGGCGGCGTGCTGATCGTCCTCAGCGGGCTCGCCGGGCTCGCGCTGGCCGCGGCGGGCGTCTGGTGGTTCCTGGCGCACCGGGGGCCGGTGCGGCTGCTGGGCGCGCTGCTCGCGGCCGGCACGCCGGTGGGGGTGCTGCTGCTGTACGTGGCGAGCGGGCTGTGGTCCTCGGCGCTGACCGCGCTCGTGCTGTGGGCCGTGGCGCTGTTCTGCGCCCGCCGGGCCCTGCACCGGCGGGGCCTCGGTCACCGGGCGCGGCCCGCGAGGCGGCCCGTGCGGCCGGTGCTGCTGATGAACCCGAAGTCCGGTGACGGCAAGGTCGTGAAGTTCGGTCTGGTCGAGAAGGCGGAGCGGCTGGGCGCGCGGGTGCTGCTACTGGCCCCGGCCGAGCCGGGCGGGGAGTTCCCGGACCCGGCCGCGCTGGCCCGCGAGGCCGTCGCCGGGGGCGCGGACCTGCTGGGGGTGGCCGGCGGCGACGGCACCCAGGCTCTGGTGGCGGCCGTGGCCGCCGAGCACGGCCTGCCGTTCCTGGTGATCAGCGCGGGCACCCGGAACCACTTCGCGATGGACCTCGGTCTGGACCGCGCCGACCCCTCGCGCTGTCTGAACGCGCTGACGGACGGCGAGGAACTGCGGGTGGACCTCGGCGACGTGGCCGGCCGCCCGTTCGTCAACACGGTCTCCTTCGGGGTCTACGCGGACGTGGTGCAGCACCCCGAATACCGCGACGCCAAGGCGGAGACGGCGCTGAGCATGCTGCCGGACCTGCTCACCGGCGAGGCGGGACGGCGCCTCGACGCCCGGGCCGACACCACCGAGCTGTCCGACCAGCAGGCGCTCCTCGTCAGCAACAATCCCTACAACTCCCCCGATCCCCTGGGCGGTGGCCGGCGGCCCCGGCTCGACGGCGGCAGGCTCGGCGTGGTCGCGGTCCGGGTGGACGGCCCGGCGCAGGCGGCCGACCTGGCCGTGCGCGGGGCGATGTCGGCCGGTCTGAACGTGCTGACGGCCCGCCGGGTCGAGGTCACGTCCACCGCCTCCGAACTCCCGGTCGCCGTCGACGGCGAGGCCCTGACGCTGCCGACGCCGGTCGTGTGCACCCTGCGGCCGAGGGCGCTGCGGGTGCTGGTGCCGCGCGACCGGCCGGGCACCCTGCCGGCCGCGCCGCCGCTCAGCTGGCGCCGGGTCGTCGCGCTCGCCCTCGGCCGGCGCCCAGGAAGGAACTCCCATGCCTGACCTCGCTCCCCCCGAGACCGTCCGCGCGGTGCTCGCCGATCTGCGCGCGGTGGACGGCGCGCTGTACGCGGCGGTCGCGGCGACCCCCACGCCGACCCTGGACCGGGCGCTGCGGCTGCTGTCCTCGGCCGCCGACCACTCCAAGGTCTCGTTCGCGGTGGCGACGGGCCTCGCCCTCGCGGGCGGCCGGGCGCGGCGGGCGGCGATCGCCGGGACGGGCGCGGTCGCGATCGCCTCGGTCGCGGCGAACCTGCTGGGCAAGCGGCTGGTACGGCGCCGGCGGCCGGACCGGGAGGCGGCCCGGGTGGTCATGGCGCGGCACGTGCCGATGCCCACCTCGGCCTCGTTCCCGTCGGGGCACACGGCCTCGGCGGTCGCCTTCGCCACCGCGGTGGGCGTGGTGCTGCCGCCGACGGCGGTGCCGCTGGGACTGCTCGCGGGTGCCGTGGGCTACTCGCGGGTCCACACGGGCGTCCACTATCCGGGGGACGTGGTCGCGGGCTCGGTGCTCGGTCTGGCCGCCGCGGTGACCTCGCTGGCCCTGACCGAGTCCCTGCTGCCGCCGGCCCGGTGACCGGCGCCGACCGGAACGACCGGGCCCTGCCCCGTACCGGACCGGACCGGGGAGCACACCCGGGACGGACCCGGGAACCGACGCGGGAACAACCGGGCTCCCGACCGCACTTGAAGAAGGACATGACGACCTCTTCGTTCGACACCCGCACCCTGCTGGCCGAGAGCCGGCTCGGCGTCCTCGCGACCCTGAAGGCCGACGGGCGCCCGCAGCTCTCCCCCGTGATGCCGTTCTACGACCCCAAGACCGAGACGCTGTACGTGTCGATGACCGAGGGCCGCGCGAAGACGGCCAATCTGCGCCGCGACCCGCGCGCCGCCCTGGAGGTGACCAGCGCGGACGGGCGCGCGTGGGCGACCGCGGAGGGCACGGTCACCCTGACCGGTCCGGGCACCGATCCGTACGGCCCGGAGGTCGAGGCGCTCGTCGACTACTACCGGCTGGCCGCCGGGGAGCACCCGGACTGGGAGGAGTACCGGGCGGCGATGGTCGCCGACCGCCGGGTGCTGATGCGGATGTCCGTGGACCACGTGTACGGACAGTCGCTGCGCTGAGTCCCGGGCGCGGCGGTCCGGCCGGACCCGGCCCGGTCAGTTCTTGCGGACCGGGCCGAGGCGGCCGGCGGGGCGCTCGACCGGCTCGTCGCGGGCCTCGGCCCACAGCGAGCGCACGTGCCCGAGGTGGCGCAGCATGCACGCCTCGGCGCCCTCGCGGTCGCCGGCGATCATCAGGTCGAGCAGTTCCACGTGCTCCTCGGCCGAGGAGACCAGCTTGCCGGCCTCGTCGAGCCCGGTGAGGCCGTAGAGCCGGGAGCGCTTGCGCAGGTCGCCGACGGTCTCGACGAGGCGGTCGTTCCCGGCCAGGCCGAGCAGGGTGAGGTGGAAGCGGCGGTCGGCCTCCAGATAGCCGATGAGGTTGTGCTCGCGCGCGTTGGTGACGATCTCCTCGGCGAGCGGGCGCAGCGCCTCCAGCTCCTCGCGGGCGGCGGTCTCGGTGACCCGGCCGACCGTGGGGACCTCGATCAGGGTGCGCAGTTCGGTGCACTGGTCGAGTTCGCGCTCGCTGACCTCGGTGATGCGGAAGCCCTTGTTGCGGACGGGCTCGACCAGGCCCTCGCGGGCCAGGTCGAGCATCGCCTCGCGCACCGGCGTGGCCGACACGCCGAGTTCGGCGGCGAGGCCCGGTGCCGAGTAGATGCTGCCCGGGCGCAGCTCGCCCGCTATCAGGGCGGCGCGCAGGGCGTGGCCGACCTGGTCGCGAAGCCGCTCCTGGGCCTTGATGAGACTGTGCTGCTTCAGGTCACCCACGCTGATCCTCCGAGAAATCGCCGGAGGACAGCGTACAATGTCACGTTTCGCCAGTGAGGCCAGTGAGGCCGAGGGTGCGGGCGGCGTCGGTGCCGCCGAGGCCCGCGGCGCGGGCGGCCTCGTGGACGGCGACGGCCACGGCCAGGTCCTCCCAGGCCATGCCGACGCTCTTGAACAGGCGCGGGACGGCTGTGTCGGGGGGCGCCACCCGGCCGGTGACCAGGTCGGCCAGGGTGCCGGCCGCGTGTCCGGGCCCGATCGCGCCCTCCGCCTCGGGGATCAGCAGGTCCCCCGCCTCGCGGGCGGCCGCGGCCCGCGACTCGACGTAGACGGCGGACCGGCGCACCAGCTCCGTGTCGGTCTCACGGGCGTCCGGCTCGTGCGAGCCGACGGCGACCACCGTGGCGCCGGGCGCGACCAGCCGCCCGTCGAACAGCGGGGTGCGGGCGGTGGTGCAGCACACCACGAGGTCCGCGTCCGGCACGTCCGCCACCGTTCCGGTACGGGCCTTCGGCACGCCCAGGTCCCGGGCGTACGCGGCCGGCCCGGCCGCGCGGCCGGGGTCGCGGGCCACCACCACGACCTCGGCGACCTCCCGTTCGGCGCACACCGCCGCCAGGTGGCCGTACGCCTGCGGTCCCGCGCCGAACAGCAGCAGCCGCCGCACCGGACGGCCCGGCCCGACGAGCAGCCGGATCGCCAGCGCGGAGACCGCCGGGGTGCGCAGCGCGGTGAGCGCGGCGCCGTCGAGCACGGCGACCGGGCACAGGCTCGGGCCGTCCAGGAGCAGATAGCTCCCGGTGATCCGGGCCAGGCCCCGGGCCGGATTGCCGGGCGCCACCCCGGCGACCTTCACCCCCGCCCAGGCCGCGGACGCGGCCGGCATCAGCAGCAGCTCGCCGGCCGGCACCGGCACGGCGGTGCGCGGCGGGGCGGCCTCCGGGTCCAGGCCCTCGCGCAGGACCGCGGCGAGCGCGTCGGCCGCGGCGGCCGGGGACAGCAGCCGGGACACGGCGGCGGCGTCCAGGAAGAGGGGGTGGGGCGGCGGGCCGGGCGCCGCACCGAAGGCGGGACCAAGCGCCGGGCCCGGCGCCCCGCCGGGCGCCGGACGGGCCGGCGCGTCGGGAGCCGGGGCGGGCCCCGGGCCGGGCGCCACCCCTGGAGCCGACCCCAAGTTCCCTGCCGTCACGGGGACTTCGCCGCTCACAGGGTGAACCCCGTGCCGAGGGTGTCGTCCGGGTCGTGGACGAAGAGGTGTTCGCCGGTGCGATGGGCGGTGCCGGTGACCTCGGTGGGGCGGGCCGTGTCGCCCGGGCGGGGCGGGAGGACGCGGGCGGTGAAGACCGTGTCCACGATCGAGGCGTGGGTCAGTTCCCGGTCCTCCGTCAGGCGGCCCTCGTCGGCGAGCAGGACGAGCCTGGCGGAGGTGCCGGAGCCGCACGGGGAGCGGTCGACCTGGCCGTCGGCGAAGACCGTCACGCTGCGCTGGTGCGGTCCGCGCGGGGTGTCGGGCAGGTCCTCGTGGAGGATCACGCCGTACACCCCGGACAGGCGCGGGTCCGCGGGGTCGCGGGTCGCCGGGTGGCCGGCGAGGGCCGTGCGGATCTCCCGGCCGACCCGGATCAGGGCGTCGAGCCGGTCCGGGGCGACGGCGAGGCCGAGCGCGGCGGCGGGCAGGGAGGCGTAGCAGGCGCCGGCGTGCGCGAGGTCCACCTCCACCGTGCCGAGGCTCGTGGTGACGCGCACCCGGCGGGCGGCGACGCGGGCGGGCACGTTCCGGAAGGTGATCCCGGTGGTGCGGCCCGCCGTGCGGTGCACGAGCGCGGTGACCCGGCCGGACGGCACGTCGATGCGGACCTGGGCGGTGCCGTCGTCCGGCGCGGGGACCCGGCCGGAGTCGACGGCCCAGGCGCCGAGCGCGATGGTGCCGTGCCCGCAGGCGGTGGACCAGCCGTCCTTGTGCCAGAAGAGGACGCCCAGGTGGGCGCCGTCGTCGTCGGGCGGGACGACGAGCCCGCCGTACATCCCCGCGTGTCCGCGCGGTTCGTTGACGAGCAGCCGGCGCAGCTCGTCGTGCGGGCCGGGGCGGGGGTTCGTGCCCCCGCCGCCGGCCTCGCCGTCGCCCGGCCGGGGCGGGGCGAGGAGGGTGGCGCGCCGCTCGGCGACCGTGTCGCCGGGCACCGGCGGCAGGCCGGAGGCGCCGAGGTCGACGATCCGGAAGGGCTCCCCGGCGGTGTGGTAGTCGGTGGTGCGCACCCGGATGCGGCGGGCGGGGGCGGCGCTCACAGCAGGAATCCCGCGGGGAAGGGGTCGGTGGGGTCGAGGAAGTACTGGGCGGTGCCGGTGAGCCAGGCGCGCCCGGTGACGGTGGGGACGACGGCGGGCCGTCCGCCGACCGTGGTCTCGCGGACCAGCCGGCCGGTGAACTCGGTGCCGATGAAGGACTCGTTGACGAAGTCCGTGTCGAGCGGCAGGAGTCCGCGCGCGTGCAGCTGTGCCATCCGGGCGCTGGTGCCGGTGCCGCACGGGGAGCGGTCGAACCAGCCGGGGTGGATGGCCATCGCGTGCCGGGAGCGGCGGGCGTCGGAGCCGGGGGCGGCGAGGTAGACGTGCTTGAGGCCGGCCACGGCCGGGTCCTCGGGGTGCACCGGGCGGTCGGGGCCCGCGTTCACCGCGTCCATCAGGGCGAGTCCGGCGGCGAGCAGCTCCTGCTTGCGGGCCCGGTCGAAGGGCAGGCCGAGGGCGTCGAGTTCGACGAAGGCGTAGAAGTTGCCGCCGTAGGCGAGGTCGTAGGTGACGGTGCCGAGGCCGGGGACCTCGGCCTTGAGGTCCAGGCCGACGCAGAAGGCGGGCACGTTGGTGAGGGTGACGGCGGTGGCGGCGCCGTCCGCCACGCGCACGTCGACGGCGACGAGGCCGGCCGGGGTGTCGAGGCGGACGGTGGTGACGGGTTCGGTGACCGGCACCATGCCGGTCTCGACGAGCACGGTGGCGACGCCGATGGTGCCGTGGCCGCACATCGGGAGCAGGCCGGACACCTCGATGAAGAGGACTCCGTAGTCGGCGTCGGGGCGGGTGGGCGGCTGGAGGATCGCTCCGCTCATGGCGGCGTGCCCGCGCGGCTCGTACACGAGGAGCGTGCGGAGGTGGTCGAGGTGCTCGACGAAGTGCTGCCGCTTCTCGGACATGGTGGCGCCGGGGATCACCCCGACGCCGCCGGTGATGACGCGGGTGGGCATGCCCTCGGTGTGCGAGTCCACCGCGTGGAAGACGTGACGGGTGCGCATCGGTTTCCCCCGGTTCAGTGGTGGCCGTCGGCCAGGGCCTTCTCGGTCGCGGCGCGCACGGCGGCCGCGGTGGCGCCGGTGAGCGGGAGCCGCGGCGGCCGGGTCGGTCCGCCGGGGAGTCCGGCGAGGTCCATCGAGGCCTTGATGGCCTGGACGAACTCGGTCTTGGAGTCCCAGCGCAGCAGCGGGTGGAGCGCCCGGTAGAGCGGCAGGGCGGTGTCGAGGTCGCCCGCGACGGCGGCGCGGTAGAGGGTGGCGCAGGAGGCGGGCAGGGCGTTGGGGTAGCCGGCGACCCAGCCGACGGCCCCGGCCAGGGCCAGTTCGAGCAGTACGTCGTCGGCGCCGATCAACAGGTCGAGTTCCGGGGCGAGTTCGGAGATCTCGTAGGCCCGGCGGACGTCACCGCTGAACTCCTTGACGGCCACGATGTGTCCGGCGGCGTGCAGCGCGGCGAGGAGGGGCGGGGTCAGGTCGACCTTGGTGTCGATGGGGTTGTTGTACGCGACCACGGGCAGGCCCACGCCGGCGACCTCCGCGTAGTGCGCGAGCACGGCCGGCTCGTCGGCGCGGTAGGCGTTCGGCGGCAGGAGGAGGACGGATCCGGCGCCGGCCTCGGCGGCCTGCTCGGCCCAGCGGCGGGACTCGGCGCTTCCGTAGGCGGCGACGCCGGGCATGACCCGGGCCCCGTCGCCGGCGGCCTCGACGGCGGTGCGGACCACCCGGGCGCGCTCCTCGGGGGTGAGGGTCTGGTACTCCCCCAGCGAGCCGTTGGGGACGACGCCGTCGCAGCCGTTGTCGATCAGGCGGCGGACGTGCTCGGCGTAGGCGTCGTAGTCGACGGAGAGGTCCGGGCGGAGGGGAAGGGTGGTGGCGACCATGATGCCGCGCCAGGGGCGGGTGGGGCTCCAGTGCGAGGTGGTGACGCTCATCAGCAGCTCTCCTTAGTAGTGTGTGACATTTTATTGGTGGGCGCGGGGCGGCCACAAGGGGGCGGACGACGGGCGTCCGCCCTCCTGGTCCGACGCTAGTCCTCGGCGTGCTCGGGGAGTTCGGCGAACTCGCGGAGCGGGACCGGGCAGGCGAGGGGACGGCGGTCGGGCACGGCCTCGCCGAGGGATCCGGCGGAGCCCGCGCAGAGGGCCGCCACGGCCGGGCCGCACATCCGGCCCTGGCACCAGCCCATGCCCGCGCGGGTCAGCAGTTTGACGGTCCGTGCGTCGCGCGCGCCCAGCTCCGCCAGGGCCTCCCGGACCCGGCCCGCCGGGACCTCCTCGCAGCGGCAGACGTCGGTCGCGTCCGGGAGCCACTCCGGCCAGCCGGTACCGGGGCGGTGGGCGGCGCCCATCGTGTCGGCGAAGGCGCGCAGGCGGGCGCGGGACCGCCGGAGGGCGGCCGGCGCCGGGACGGCCGCGACGGAGTGGGCCGCCAGGGCGCCCTCCGCGAGGGCCAATGGTGCGCCGCCGATGCCGCCGGTCTCCCCCGCCGACCAGACGCCCGGCACCGAGGTGCGCAGCTCCTGGTCGAGCATGAGGGCGGCCGTGCCGTCCGGGGCCGTGCGGGTGGCGCAGCCCAGGGCGGTGGCCAGGGAGAGTTCGGGCACCAGGCCGTGGCCGACGGCCAGCGCGTCGCACGGGATGCGCCGGGCGGTGCCCGGGACCGGGCGCCAGTCGCGGTCCAGGCGGGCGACCGTCACCGCCGTCACCCGGTCGGTGCCGTGCGCCTCGACGACCGCGTGCCGGGTGAGCAGGCGGGTGTGCGCGCGCAGGAGTGCCGCGCCGTGCCGGGCGCCCTCGGCCAGCTTCGCCGGGTTGCGGAGCAGGGTGGCCGCGCTGCCGGCGTATCCGGTGTAGGAGGCGGCCTCCACGACGGCGGGGACCCGGGCCCCGGCGCCGGCCAGCGAGCCGGCGACGGCGAGGAGCAGCGGGCCGCTGCCCGCCACGACGATCCGCCGGCCGGGGAGCACCAGGCCGCCCTTCAGCATGGCCTGGGCGCCGCCGGCGCCGAGCACGCCGGGCAGGGTCCAGCCGGGGAAGGGCAGGTGGCGCTCGTACGAGCCGGTGGCGAGCAGCAGGGCGCGGGCCGTGACGGGGCCGGCGGGCGGCTGCGCGGCCGGGGCGGATTCGACGGTGCGGGCGTGCAGGGTCCAGGCCCGGTCCGCGCGGTGGACCGCCCAGACGTGCCGGTGGGGCGCGTAGTGGACGCGGCCCGCGGCCTGGTGGGCGCGCAGGCGGCGCAGCAGAGCGGCGAACGTGGGCCAGTCGTGGTGCAGGGCCCGCGCGCGGGCGGCGTCGAGGGCGGGCGCGGGGTGCCGGTAGTACTGGCCGCCGGGGCGGGCGCCGGCGTCGAGCAGGGTCACGGTCAGGCCGAGGTCGGCGGCGGTGACGGCGGCGGCGAGGCCGGCCGGGCCGGCGCCGACGACGGCGAGGTCCGCGGGCGCGGCGGCGTCGGGGCGGGCCGTGGGGTCAGTGGTCGCGTGCGGCACGGCCCGTTCCCTCCTGGGTGGTGACGGTGTCGCCGGGGCGGGCGGGCAGCAGGCAGGCGCGCTGGTTCGGGCGGCCGTTGACGGTGACGAGGCAGTCGTAGCACTGCCCGATGCCGCAGAAGACCCCGCGCGGGGCGTTTCCGTGCCGGGTGGTGCGCCAGGAGACGATGCCGGCCGACCAGAGGACGGCGGCGACGGACTGGCCCTCCCGGGCCGGGAGTTCACGGCCGTCAAAGGTCAGCGTGTAGGACACGGGGAAGCTCCGGGGGGGGGGACAGGGGACGGGCGATGGGGTGGGTGCGTGGTGGCCGCTTTGGTGGCCCCCGCTCCCGTTTCTCATTCCGCTCCCCCGTCGTGCGCCCCGAAGTCCCGGGACGGGGCGAAAGGGGCCGGGTCCAGCGGGGGTTCGGCTCCGGTGAGCGCGGCCGCGATCAGCGCGGCCGTCGCCGGGGCCAGTCCGATGCCCGCGCCCTCGTGGCCGCAGGCGTGGAGGAGTCCGGGCACCCGCGCGTCGGGGCCGATGGCCGGCAGGTGGTCCGGGAGGTAGGGGCGGAAGCCGTGGTAGGCGCGGAGGACGTCCACGTCGGCCAGGACCGGGAAGAGCGCGGCGGCCTGGGCGGCGAGGCGGCGCAGGGCCTCGGTGGAGAGCGTGCGGTCGAAGCCGACGCGTTCGCGGGTGGCGCCGATGAGGACCGGGCCCGCCGGGGTGCCCTCGACGACGGCCGAGGACTGGAGGGCCGCGGAGTCGCTGGCCACGTCGGCCACGTAGTCGGCGGCGTACACCTTGTGCCGGACCAGGGGCGGCAGGGGTTCGGTGACGAGCACGAACCCGCGGCGGGGCAGCACGGGAAGGTGCGCGCCGGCCAGCGCGGCGACCTCGCCGCCCCAGGTGCCGGCCGCGTTGACCACGGCGGGCGCGAGGAGTTCGCGGCGGGGGGTGCGGACGCCGGTGACGCGGCCGTCGGGGGCGCGGAGGATCGCGGTGACCTCCTCGCCGAGGTAGGCGGGGACCCGGGCGGCCGCCAGGAGCCGTGCGGCCGCCTTGGCGGGCTGGACCTGGGCGTCCTGCGGGTAGCGGAATCCACCGGCCTGGTCGGGTGTCAGATGGGGTTCGAGCGCGCGCAGTTCCTCGGCCGGGATCTCCTCGGCGGTGACGCCGCAGGCGCGCTGGGACTCGGCGAACGCGCGGAGCGCCTTCAGGGTGGGCTCGTCGCGCGCCACGACGAGCCCGCCCTTCGGCTCGTACTCGATGTCCGGCGGGAGTGCGTCGGACAGTTCGCGCCAGAGTCTCGTGGACAGCAGCGCGAGGTCGAGCTCGGGGCCCGCCCCCTTGTCGGAGACGAGCAGGTTCCCTTCCCCGGCACCGGTGGTGCCGCCCGCGACGGGACCGCGGTCGACGACGGCGACGGAGAGTCCGGAGCGGGCCGCGGCGTGGGCGCAGGCTGCTCCGATCACGCCGGCGCCGATGATCACGACGTCCAGGGAGTGTCTCTTGGGCACGGCAGTAATATGTCACATTCTTCAGGCCGTGCCCAGGGGTTCTCGGCCCCCGGGCACGGACGGGCGGCGGATCAGCTGCGGAGCGGGCCTTCGCAGCGGTAGCTCGACGTGCCGGCGACCCGGGTGGACCAGATCTCGACCGGCCCGAAGCTGCAGTTCATGTCGGCCAGGTTGTTGAGGCGGGACTCGGCGGCGCGGTCGAGGAGGAAGTAGTCGACCGTCTCGGACATGTCCTTGAAGACCTGGTCCTCGCTGTTGGCGTTGGACAGGTTCGCGGTGATCCGGCCGGTGCAGACGAAGCGCCGCTTGCCGGGGTCGCCGTTCTCGACGCAGTCGGGGGTGTTGTAGGTGGCGTTGGCGAAGGCGGTCTTCACGCCGACGACGGTCGAGTAGGTGAGCTGCTCGTCGGGCGTGAACGCGGTGTCGGGCACGAACAGCCGGTCGACCTGGGCGATCTGGGTGTCGAGGAAGCGGTCGTAGGCGCTCTGGAGGCCGGGGTCGGCGCTGAGGCGCTCCCGCCAGGCGTCGAAGCCGGCGACGTCGTTCGCGCGCAGCCGGCCGTACATCTCGCGCAGCAGGCTCGGGCGTTCGGTCCACAGGAACTCGAAGAAGGTGCCCGCGTAGTTGTAGAAGCGGAAGCCGTCGCCGTCGTAGGTGGCGTGCAGGAGCTGCCGGACGCTCATGCGGGGGCGGCCGCCGGCGGTGTCGTTGATGATGCCGCGGACCAGGGACTTGCGGACGGCGATGCCGTCGTCGCGGGTGGCGCCGTCGAAGAACTCGGCGGTGCCCTCGTCCATGGCGGTGGTGCGGTCCCCCTGGTACCAGGGGCCCTCGCCGAAGAAGCCGGGGACGGCGAAGCGCCCGTTGAGGTAGTGGGTGTACTCGTGCCGGAAGAGCTCTTCGAGGGTGAGGGTGGAGTCCTGCGGGACGCGGCGCTGGTAGGTGTAGAAGGTCGCGCCGTTCTCGATGTAGATGCCGCCGTTGTTGGTGTCGTACCCGGTGAGGAGCGGGTGGTAGTTCTCGTAGTCGGCGCGGGAGGCGTAGAGCACGATGTTCAGGGTGCTGTTGGGGTCCCCGGCCAGCGGCGTGTCGGTGCCGAGCACGCGGTGGTACTGCGCCTTGACCTGCTTGCTCGCGTAGTACAGCTGGTCGACGGTGGCCCGGTCGAGGGCGGTGCGGACCTTGATGCCGCCGTTGTCGTAGCCGTACGTGTACGGGAAGAGGCGCTTCTCGATGTCGGCCTTGCAGACGCCGTAGGGCGCGCAGGCCTCGTAGAAGTTCAGCCAGGTGACGATCTTGGCCCACTGCGGGCTGCCGTAACCGAAGCCGGACTCGACCGTGCCGAGGAGGGCGCCGAGGTCGGCGACGACGGCGGTCCGGAGGCCGGTTATCTGGCCGAAGCGGCCGTATTCGGAGAGGGCGTCGCGGGCCACCCAGGCGTTGGCGGTGCCCTTGAGGTGGGTGTGGCCGGCGAAGGCCTTGAACGCGGCGCGGTAGGCGGGGTCGGCCGTGACGGCGGCGTGGAAGGCGGTGTCCTGGTTGCCCGGGTAGACGCCGAGGTAGTTGACCGAGAGCGCGGCGAGGGCGGCACCCGCCCAGGTGGGGTCCTGGTTGGTCGCGGGGTGCGCGGCGTCCATGGTGGCGAGCACCTTGACGATCAGGCCGAGCTGGTGCTGGCGCAGCCCGGGGGCGCTGCCGATGTAGAGGGCCTCGCGCAGGGTGCGGGCGTTGGCGGCGGTGACGTCGAAGGTGCGGGCGGCGTTGCCGTAGTCGGCGATGGCGCGGCGCACGGCGTCGACGGTGGGCGCGTCGGTGATGTCGATCTCGGGGCGCGAGAAGTCGTGGTAGGCGACCGCGTGGAGGTAGGTGAACATCTCCTCCAGGTGGGTGGAGTTGCGCCCGTCGTGGGTCGCGGCGAGGGAGGAGACGCGGCGGGCGACGGCCTGCACGTGGGCGTCGGACATGACGGGTGCGAGGCGGGCGTCCCAGGTCCAGATCAGGTCGCGCAGACAGCCGTCGGCGGTGACGGCGGGGTCGGAGAGGAAGTCGGCGAACCGCTCGGGCGCGAGGCCGGTGATGCCGTCGAGGGTGCAGGGGACGCCGGCGGCGAAGGCGGTACGGGCCTGGGCGCCCTTGGCCTTGGGCGCGGGTCCGGGGACGCGGGCCGCGGCTCCGGTGCCGCCGGGGGCGGGGGCCGGGGCGGGCTTGGCGGTCCGGGGGCGGGCGAGGTGCTCGACCTCGTCGAAGGGGTTCTGCCCGGGCGCGCCGAAGGCGGCGGGGAGCGGGGCGGTGGCCGGCGCCGGGGCTGCCGGGGGTGCGGCGGCCTGGGTGGCGGCCTGTCCGGCGGTGGCGAGGAGGGTCACCGCGACGGCGGTGGCGAGGAGGGAGGTACGCACAAGTCTGCGCTGGGACACCTGGGCTCCTGGAGTGTGGGGGCTGACGCACGGTGAACTCCCCTGGGTCAAAGGGGAGTTGACGGATGTCGGGTTCACCGCGTGAGCAGTAAAATAGTAATGTGAAATTGCACTGACAAGGGTTGTGCACCCGTCAGTTCACGGCGGGGCAACCGCCGGGTGAACCGGGGGCCGCCTACGCTCGCCGCGTGAGCGAGCGCGAAGAGACCGACTGGCGTTCCAGTGCGGCGCACGTGATGGTGACGGCGGTGCTGTTCGCGGTCCCGATGCTGAAGCTGTCCTGGACGCTCGGCGGAGGCGGCCAGGCGCGGGACGCGCTGGACACCATGGGACCGAGGAACTGGCTCGACGTGGTGATCGGGATGTTCCTCTTCGAGCCGCTGCTGTCCACCGTGCTCGGCGTGGTCCTCGTCCGCGCCGCCTACGCGCTCGTCGCCGCCCGCGGAGGCGCGGCCGCCCACCGGGACCGCAGCGCCGCGCAGCTCGCGGCCGCCGCCGCCATCGTGCCGGGCGCGCTCGCCCTGGTCATCGGCGCCTTCAGCGGCTGGGCATGGGGCCTCGGGGCCGGTCTCCTCGCGTACCTGATGCGGCTCGGCGTCCTCGTCGACCACCGCACCGGACGCTACGTCCCGCGAGCCTCGGGCCACCCCGGCCGCAAGCGCGCCGAGAGCGCCCTGCAGCGCGGGGCGGACGTGGTGTGGGCGGTGAGTCTGGCGCTCGCGCTCCTCGTGCTTCCCGTGCTCGCGGTGGCCGCGGCGCTGGACGGGCGGTCCTGGACCAGCGTGGTCGACTGCGACGTCGACACGGGCTCGGGCCCGGCGCGGACCCGGCTCGTCGAGCTGGAGCGGCAGGGCGACGGCGTGGTCGGCTGGGCGGTCGCGGAGGGAGGCGTGGTCAACGGTGTGCACTGCGCGGCCGACGAGGACCCGGTCATCCGCGAGCCCTGGTGGCGGAGTTGATCCGCCGCTGATCGGCCGTGCCGGACGGGCGGGCGGCGCACCCGGGGCCGTGGCCGTTGTCGCGCGCGCCGGGCGGATACCCTGGCGCCTCTACGCGAGGAGGCAGCATGGCACGGATGCCGTCGGCGGAGCGGCGCCGGCAGTTGGTGGAGGCGGCGGTCCGGGTCATGGCCAGGGACGGCGTGGGGCGGGCGACGACGCGGGCGATCTGCGCCGAGGCGGAGGTGTCACTGAGCGTCTTCCACTACTGCTTCGACTCCAAGCAGGAGCTCCTGGAGGCGGCCATCGGCGCGATCACCGGGAGCTACGTGGCCCGGGTGATGTCGGCGGTCGAGCCGCGGGCGACGCTGCGCGAGACGGTGCGGGGCGCGCTCGGCACGTACTGGGAGCACGTGGTGGCCCGTCCGGCCGAGCACATGCTGACCTACGAGCTGACCCAGTACGCGCTGCGCGAGGAGGGCTTCGAGCACCTGGCCCGGGCACAGTACGAGCGGTACGTGGCCTCGGCGACGGTGCTGGTGGAGCAGGTGTGCGCGGTGCGCGGGGTGACGCCGAAGGTGCCGGTGGAGCTGGTGGCGCGGGTGCTCGCGGCGACGATCGACGGGCTCACGCTGCAGTATCTGGTGCTCGGTGACGAGCCGGCCGCCGAGGCGCTGCTCGACGCGACGGCGGATCAGCTGGTGGCGCTGATCGAGGGCTGAGGGGCGGGACGGAAACGTCAACAGGTCATTTGACCCGGACTATTGACTCACTGCCGCATCGCCGCGATCCTCGGCGCGAGCCCACTGTTACCGCCAGATACACCCAGGACGGCTCAGCCCGGTATCCCCCATGACCGAAGGCATCGCTGACCATGACTCGACCATCCACACGCGGGGCGGGCGGCCGGTTCGCCCTCGTGGCCCTGTTCATCGCGCTGGCCACGCTCCTCTTCGGCGCCGGTCCGGTGCCCGCCGCCGACGCCGGCGGACCGTGGTGGGAGCCCACCGCCCGGCCGGCCCCCGACTCCCGGCTCAACGTCACCGGCACCCCGTTCACGGGAACGGACGCCGCCGGCAACGTGCGCGGCTTCGTCGACGCGCACAACCACCTGATGTCCAACGAGGGCTTCGGCGGGCGCATGATCTGCGGCCAGACCTTCTCCACCGCCGGTGTCGCCGACGCGCTCAAGGACTGCCCCGAGCACTACCCCGACGGCTCCGGCGCCCTCTTCGAGCACCTCACCGGCGGTGACGACGGCACCCACGACCCGGTCGGCTGGCCCACCTTCAAGGACTGGCCCGCCCACGACTCGCTGAGCCACCAGCAGAACTACTACGCCTGGGTCGAGCGCGCCTGGCGCGGCGGTCAGCGGGTGCTGGTCAACGACCTGGTGACCAACGGTCTGATCTGCTCCCTGCTGCCGCGCGACCGCGGCTGCGACGAGATGGACGCGATCCGGCTGGAGGCCCGCAAGTCCTACGAGCTGCAGGACTACGTGGACCGGATGTACGGCGGCCCCGGCAAGGGCTGGTTCCGCATCGTCACGGACGCGGCGCAGGCCCGCTCGGTGATCCAGCAGGGCAAGCTCGCGGTGGTGCTGGGCGTGGAGACCTCCGAGCCCTTCGGCTGCAAGATGATCCTGGACGTGCCGCAGTGCGGCCAGGCGGACATCGACAAGGGCCTGGACGAGCTGTACGGGCTCGGGGTGCGCAGCATGTTCCTGTGCCACAAGTTCGACAACGCGCTGTGCGGCGTGCGCTTCGACAGCGGCACGACCGGCGTCGCGGTGAACATCGGCCAGTTCCTGTCGACCGGCACCTTCTGGGCGACCGAGCCGTGCGCGGGTCCGCAGCACGACAACCCGATCGGGCTCGCGGCGGCGCCCGCCGCGATGGCCGAGAAGCTGCCGCCGGGGGTGACCGTGCCCTCGTACGCCGCGGACGCCCGGTGCAACACCCGCGGCCTGACCCGGCTCGGGGAGTACGCCCTGAAGGGCATGATGCAGCGCGGGATGATGCTGGAGCTCGACCACATGAGCGTGAAGGCGGCGGGCCGGGCGCTCGACATCCTGGAGGCCGAGGAGTACCCGGGCGTCATCTCCAGCCACAGCTGGATGGACCTGGACTGGACGGAGCGGGTCTACCGCCTGGGCGGCTTCGTCGCCGCGTACATGCACGGCGCCGAGGGCTTCATCGGCGAGGCCGCGCAGAAGGCCGACCTGCGGCGGAAGTACGGCGTCGGCCTCGGCTACGGCACCGACATGAACGGCGTCGGCGGCTGGCCCGGCCCGGTCGGCGAGGGCGCGCCGAACGCGGTGCGGTACCCGTTCAAGAGCTTCGACGGCGGCACCACCCTCGACCGGCAGGTGACGGGCGAGCGCACCTGGGACCTGAACAAGGACGGCGCCGCGCACAACGGCCTGGTGCCCGACTGGGTCGAGCAGATCCGCCTCACGCCGGGCGGCCCGGGCGTCGTGGACGAGCTGGCGAAGGGAGCGGAGTCGTACCTGCGGACCTGGAAGGCGACCGAGCGGCACGAGATGGGCGTCAACCTGGCGGCCGGCGGCCCGACCAGGGCCTCCACCACCCAGTGGTGGAACCCGTTCGTCGACTACTCCCCCGGTCTCGCCACCGACGGCGACACCGGCACCCGCTGGGCCAGCGAGTGGTCGGACGACCAGTGGTGGCAGGTGGACCTCGGCGAGGCCCGCCGGGTCGGCCGGGTCACCCTGGACTGGGAGGCCGCCTACGCGCGGGCCTACCGGATCGAGCTGTCCGACGACGGCACCACCTGGCGCTCCGTGTGGTCCACGGACTCCGGGGACGGCGGCTACGACACCGCCGAGTTCCCCTCGCAGCAGGCGCGTTACGTGCGGGTGTACGGCGAGAAGCGGGGCACCGGCTGGGGCTACTCACTGTACGAGGTGAAGGTCACCCGGTCCTGACCGGCTGACCGCGCGCACGGGAAGGGGCCCGCCGGAGAGCGTCCGGCGGGCCCCTTCCGCGCTGTTCAGAGGGTGCGGCAGAGGAGCGCGTCCGGGGTCTTGCCCTTCAGCCAGGCGCCGGTGAAGGCGAGGCCGGCGACGTACTCGCCGGTGCCGCACTGGCCCTTGTAGGCACCCTCGGCGTACTCGCCGCCGGGGGCGCCCGGGGGCCGGTTGTCGCCGCGGTCGAACCAGAGGGTACGGCCGGCGACCGGCAGGGCGCGGCTCGCCCCGGTGCACAGCAGGGCGGAGACGGCCTGGCCGCGGAGGCTGTAGCCGATCGCGAACTGGCCTCGCGGGCACTGGAGTTTGGTGTAACCGCCGGCCCAGTCGCCCTCCGTCACGTACCGTTCGTCGCGGACCTGTGTGACCGGGCCGGCGGGGGCGGTGAGCCCGTGCGCACCGCTGTCGGTGCACAGACCGCGCCCGTCCCGGTGGGCCAGTCCGATGAGCCGCTGTCCGTCCGGGCAGACGCCCTTGCGGGCGCCCGGGTCCCAGTCGCCGCCGGCCCGGGTGCGCAGGGACTGGACGGCGTCGGCGTGGTCCAGGTTCAGCATGTCCCAGGTGTCGGTCACGGGCACGGGGCCGCTCGCGGCCGGGGCGGTGACCAGGCGCCGCCAGTCGGGGGCGCGCCAGTCGGCGTCGTCGAGGATGCCGGTGCGCCGGCCCTCGGGGTCGTAGTCGAGCAGCTTCCAGTGTCCGTGGCCGGTGAATCCGACGAGCGGCCAGTAGGCGAAGTCGGCGTCCGTGGCGACGAGCTGGTCGACGAAGCGGGTGAACCAGGCGCGGGCCTGGGGGTCGGTCTCGTCGGCGCCGATGCCGAACTCGCTGATCCAGACGGGTGCGGTGTAGTGCCGCGCGGTGTCGGCGGTGACGAAGAAGGCCTGGCGGTTCAGGGTGGCGACGAGCTCCTCGGGGGAGAGCTCCTGGTAGCGCAGGTCGTGGGTCTCGCCCAGGCCGGTGGCGCCGGTGTGGTTCGGCCCGGTGTAGCCGTAGAAGTGGGCCGAGTAGACCAGCTTGTCGGAGGCGACCAGGGTGTGCGAGAGGGTGCGGGCGGGTTCCAGGGTGGGGCGCCAGTGGAAGAAGCCGTCGGCGGGGATGCCCTGCCAGTTGATGCCCTCGACGATGACGAGCAGGTCGGGGTCGGCCTCGGTCAGGAGCCGGTCGCCGAGGCGCTGGGTGGCGGTCCACCAGTCGTGGGCGTCGCCCAGGCCCCAGTTGGCGTCGTCGGTGACGGTGCGGCGGACCTCGTTGTAGAGGTCGGCGCCGACGACCCGCTGGTTGTCCCGGTAGCGCCGGGCGAGGAAGAGCCAGTCGGCCTCCCACTGGGCGGTGGACTGGCTGGTGTTCCAGCGTTCGTTGCCGTCGAGGCCGCAGCACCAGCGGGAGGTGTTGGTGTGGTTGTTGAGGATGACGGCGAAGCCCTCGGCGGTGGCGGCGGCGATCACCGCGTCGAAGACCTGGAGCGGGGTGCGGCCGCGCAGGGCGGGATTGGCGGCGACGGCGGCGTCCGGGACCGGCCGGGTGTCGTGGAGCATCTCGTTGGAGAAGGGCAGACGGAGGCTGTTGAGGCCGAGGGCATGGAAGTCGGCCAGAATTCCGGCGAGGGGTTTGCGGTCGAGTCCGAGGGGAAGCTGGTCGGACTTCTCGGCGTCGTGGTGGTTCGCGGGGTCGGTGCTGTCGCCGGAGCCGGTCCAGGAGCCCTGGGCGCCGTGCCAGTTGCCGGACCTGAGCTTGAAGCGGTTGCCGCGGGCGTCCACGACGTAGCGGCCGCGGGTGCTCAGCGGGGGCTGCCAGCTGTCGGCGAGGGCCTGGCCGGCCGCGCTGACGCCGTCCGTGGCGGTCGCCGGGGCGGACACGGCGGCGGACGCGGGAGCGGGCTCGGCGGCGGGGGCGGCCGGTGCTCCGGTAGCCAGGAGGGCCGCGGCGAGCGCGGCCCCCAGGAGGGTTCTCTTCACGGTGTCCTTCGGGTCGGGAGGGAGGTCAGGGGGTGGTGGGGCCGGTCCAGTCGGCGGGCACCCGGGCGAGCCGGACCCGCTGAGGGTGGTCGCCGACCTGCACGGAGGCGACCCGCTGCCCGGTGCCGAAGTCGATGGCGCTGACCCGGTCGGCGCCGCTCTCGGAGACCACGCAGGAGCGTCCGTCACCGCTGACGGTGGCCCAGTAGGGCTTGGCGGTCTCGACCAGCGGGCCCTCCTGGAGGGTGGCGCGGTCGACGACGGTGGTGTAGTCGTCCATGGTCCCGGCGACGCACAGCTTGCGCCCGTCGGGGCTCATCGACAGGCCGTGGTGACGGGAGTCGTTGACCCAGGTGGTGCGGTCGGGGTCGGTGGCCGGGTTGCCGGGCAGGGTCTTCAGCCGGGTGATCCGGTCGGTGGCGACGTCGTACTCGAGGAAGCCGTTGAAGAAGGAGACCTGGAAGTAGATCTTCCGCTCGTCCGGGGTGAAGACGAGCGGGCGCACGGCGTCGGAGAGGTCGCCGCGGCCGAAGGCGTCGAGCCGTTCGCGCATGTCGACCACGCGGACGGTGCGGAAGGTGGTGGCGTCCACCACGGTGATCCGGCGGTCGCCCTTGGTCCAGTCGAGCCAGGGCGCGTCGAGGGCGGTGGTGACCTCGCCGATGGACATGTTCCACAGCAGTCCGTCGGAGGTGAAGACGTTCTCGTGGGGCTTGTCGCCGGTCTTGAAGGAGCCGAGCTGCCGGCCGGTGACGACGTCGAGGACGTGCACGGTGTTCGCGGTGGAGGCGGACACCGCGACCCGGGTGCCGTCGGGCGAGACCGCCATGTGGTCGGAGCGGTAACCAGCCACGGGGAAGCGCCAGTTGACGCGGCCGGTGCGCAGGTCGACGGAGACCACGTCGGCGAAGCTGGGCCGGGAGACCACCATGGCGGAGCCGTCGGGGGTGGCGTACATGTCGTCGACGAACTGGTCGTGGCCCTCGCCCGGCCCGTTGCGCACGCCGAGGAAGAAGGCGAGCTTGATCGGATCGAGGGAGATCTCGCGCATCCGCTCCTCGCGGTCCGGTATCACGTTCACCCGGCCGATCCGGCGGAACTCGCCCCGGGACTCGATGACATCGGCGGTGCCGTCCCAGTTGTTGCCGACGAACATCACCTCGCGCAGCCCCTCTGAGGCGGCCGCGGGCGCGGGGCTCGCGGCGGCCGGGGCGGCGGTGGCGCCGGAGCCCGCGACGGCGGCGAGCAGGGCGAGCGCGGCGGCGAGGGAGCCGCCGAGACGCCGGCGGGCCCGGCCGCGCGGGGACCCGGGGCGGGGCTGGGGGCGGGGCTCACGGGGAGAGGGCATGGGGGTTCCTTCTTCCGGCTCCGGACAGGCATTACCCGCGGTAAGTGATGCGGACCTCCCGAGGGAAGCACGGACCCGGCGCGCTCAACAAGCCCTCGGAAGCCCCCTATTACCCCCGAGTACGGGCCGCCGCCACACCGCGCGCACAGCGCCTTCACACCGTCTGCGAAACGGCTGGTAGCGGCCCTGCCGACGGCTCCCCGCTCGGGCACAATGCGGGGCGACGGGGGCAGTCGGGCACGGTGGTACGGGAGGCACGGTCTTGCCGGAGTGGTCCTTATCGACAGGGTGGCGGCGCGCGCTGCGCAGACCGGAGGGCGTCGGCTCGGCGCTCCAGCGCGCCCGGTCCTTCATGATGCTCACCACCCTGCTCTACCGGGCGAGCCATCTGACCGTCGGCGTGCTCGCCGTCGCCCAGCGCCGGGACGGGCACCCCCTCCCGTACCTGGGCATCGCCGCCGCCCTCGGGCTCAGCGTCCTCACCTACGGCGGCGGACTGCGCCGCGGCTGGTTCGACCCGCGGCACGTGCGGGCCGACGTCCTGGTCACCGGCTGCCTGCTGCCGCTCGCGCTCTACGCCTGGGGCGGGGTCCGGCAGACCCCGGCGATCGGCTGGGCGATGCTGCTGGGCGGCTCGGCCAGCGCCGTCGCCGCCGTGGCCCTCCCCCGCGTCGAGGCCCTGACCGGTCTCGCCCTCCTCGTCGCGACCCACCTCGCCGGCTACCACCTGGTCGGCGCCGGCCGCGCGGTCCTCGGCGGACACCTCAACTCGCTGCTCTCCTCGGCCGCGATGGCCTGGGTGATGTGGTGGTACCTGCGCCGGCAGGGCCGGCTCCTGGACGAGGCCAACGCCCGGGCGCTCGCCGCCGAGACGCAGAAGGCGCGCTACGCCGAGCGGCTCGACCACCACCGCGCACTGCACGACACCGTGCTCGCCACCCTCACCACCCTGGCGGCCGGCGGCGTCGACGCCAACGCCCCCGAGGTGCGCGAACGCTGCGCCCGCGAGGCCGCCTATCTGCGGCGGCTCGTGCAGCAGACCGCCGAGGAGGTCCACCACCCGGGCCTGGGCGCCGCCCTGGAGGAGGCGGCCGGCTCCGTGGAGAGCCTCGGGCTGCGGATCACCGCGCAGTACCACCGGCTGCCCGAGGTGCCGCCGGCCGTCGCCGGCGCCTTCGCCGACGCCGCCCGCGAGGCCCTCAACAACGTGCGCCGGCACGCCGGCACCGGCCGGGCCTGGCTCACCGCGACCGGCGAGACCGAGGGCCCCGGGGCCGTGGTCACCGTGGTCGACCGCGGCCCCGGCTTCGACCCGGCCGCGCACGTGCCCGGCTTCGGGCTGCGCGGCTCGATCCAGAGCCGGATGAGCGAGGTCGGCGGCCTGGCCGTGGTCGACACCGCACCGGGCGAGGGCGTACGGGTGGAGCTGCGATGGCCGGCGTGATCCGGGTGGCCGTGGTCGACGACGACCGGATGCTGCTCGACGGCATGCGGTCCTGGCTCAGCGGCGCGCCCGGCATCGAGGTGGTCGCCACGGTGTCCACCGTGGACGGACTCCTGGCCCGGCAGGCCGCGTCCGGCGCCGCGCCCCCGGACATCGTGCTGCTCGACCTGCTGCTGCGCGACGGCTCCACGCCCACCGACAACATCCGGCGGCTGCTCGCCACCGGCACCCGGGTCCTGGTGATCAGCACGGTGCCCGACCGCACCCGGATCATCGAGTCCGTGCGGGCCGGCGCCGACGGCTATCTGACCAAGGACAACGACCTGCCCACCCTGGTCGCCGCCGTCCGGGACATCGTCGCCGGGCACGGCGCCCACTCCCCCGAACTCGCCTTCGCCTGCGCCCACGACAGCAGTCCCTCCCGGCCGAGCCTCTCGCCCCGCGAGCGCCAGATCCTGCTCGACTACGCGTCGGGCATGACGCTCAAGTCCGCCGCCCGGCGCGCCGGGATCACCGTGCACACCGCGAAGGACTACCTCGACCGGGTCAAGGCCAAGTACCGCCAGGCCGGCCGCCCCGCCTACACCAAGATCGACCTGGCCCGGCGGGTCCGCGAGGACAGCCTCGACGCCGGCTGACCCCCGGCACAAGCCCCCCAAACGGACGGCTGCAGGGGGCACCGCCGCCCTTCCTATCGTCGTGCCCGGCACGCCGCCGCCGGGCGGCCCGAGGGGAGGGCGCAGATGACGGAGCCGCACGCCTGTACCGATCCGGGACCCGGCGGACTCGTGGGCCGGGGCGAGGGGTCGAGCCGCGTCGCCCGGGCCCTCGGGGAGGCCCGCTCGGGGCGGGGCGCGGCGGTGTTCGTCAGCGGCGAACCGGGCGTGGGGAGGACCCGGTTCGCGGCGGCGGCCGTCGCCGCGGCGCGGGCGGCGGGGATGGGCGCGGCCCACGGGCGGACGGGGACCGTGGGCCCGGCCGTCCCCTACCGCCCGCTGGCCCAGGCGCTGCTCGCGCTGGCCCGGACCGAGGGGCTGCCCGCGACGGGGGGACCGGGCGGCCACGGGCGGATCCTCGCCCGGCTCGTCGGGGGAAGGAGCGGCGTGCCGCCCCTGGTGGCGGCCGAGGCGGTCCTCCGCACCGTCGCCTCGGCCGCCGACCGGCGGGGCTTCCTGCTGGTCCTGGACGACCTCCACGAGGCCGATCCGGGCACCCTGGCCGTGGTCGACCACCTGCTCGACCACCTGCCGTCCCTGCCGGTGGTGCTCCTCGCCACCGTCTCGCCCGGTCCCGGCCCGGTGGCGGCCCTCGCCGCCCGCGCCCGGCACCGGATCGACCTCGCGCCGCTGGGCCCGGAGGACGTGCGGCGCCTCGCGGCAGCCGAGCACGGATCGGCCGCGCTGCCGCCGGAGCTGCTGCGCCGGGTGCTCGCCGAGTCGGCCGGACTGCCCTTCCTCGTCCGGGAACTGGTCCGCGCGTACGAGCCCGGGGGCGACGCGGCGGCGGTGCCGGAGGCGGTCGCGGCCGATGTGCGCCGGCGGGCCGGGCGGTTGGGGCCGGACGCCGGGCGACTCCTCGGGGCGGCCGCCCTGTTCGGCGAGCGGTTCGGAGTGCCGGAGGTGGCGCGCGCCGCGGGCGCCGAGGAGGCGGTGACGGCCGGGCTGCTGCGGGCGGCGGCCGAGGCACACCTGGTGGTGCCGGACCCGGAGGACCCCGGCGCGTACGTCTTCCGGCATCCCCTCGCGGCCCGGGTGCTGGGGGCGGAGCTGTCCCCGGCCGACCGGCTGCGGGCCGCCCGGCGGGCGGTGCGGGCGGTGGCCGAGCTGCACCCGGGGCTGCCCGGGCCCTGGTGCGCCCGGGCGGCCCGGCTGCACGAGCGCGCCGGCGACCCGGCGGGGGCGCTGCGGCGGTACGCGGAGGCGGCGCGGCGGGCCGTCGCCGAGGGCGACCCGGACCGGGCGCTCGCGCTGCTCACCACCGCGCACGGGCTGCTGTCCCCGGCCGTTCCGGCCGAGTTGCGGGCCCGGTGCCGGGAGGGGCTGCTGGACGCGGTGCTGCTGACCGGCCGGGTGGCCGGTCTCCCGGCGGACGCGTTGGAGCTGCCGGGCGACGGGCACGGACTTCCGGCGGCCCGGCGGGCCGGGCTGCACGCCCGGATCGCCCAGGTGCACGCCCTGGCGGGCCGGCCCGAGGAGGCGCTGCGCCGTCTCGACCTGGCGCGCTGGACGCTGGGCACGGCGGACGACCGGGCCGCCACCGCCCTGGTCGAGCTGGCCGCCGCGCGCGTCGAACCGGCCCGGCTCGCGCCCGAGCGGCTGCGCACCGCCACCGCGGCCGCGCGCCGGGCGGTGGACGCCGGGCACGCCGCGGGGCTGCCGGGGCTCACCGGGTGGGCGCTGCTGGCGCTCGGGCGGCTCACCCAGGACGCGGACGGGCAGGGTGCGGCGGAACGGTTCTCCCGGGCGCGGGCACTGGCCTCGGCCGAGCCGGGGGATCCGGCGCTGCGGATCGCGGCCGAGGGCTGTCTGGCGCGGTTCGCGATGCGGCGGGACGGGCTGACGGCGGCCGTGGAGGAGACCCGGCGGGCGGCGGAGCGCGCGGGGCTCGCCCCGCAGGCGCACGAGACGGGGTTCGCGCTGGCGCTCGACGCGGTGCGCCGCGGGCGGTCCGGTCCGGCCGCGGAGCTGATCCGGGACGGGGAGCGGGACGCGGCCCACCGGGGCATGGGCCGGGCGGTGGCGCTGTGGCGGCTCGCGGAGGCGGTGCGGGTCGCGCACCGGGGGCGCCCGGAGGAGCTGCGGGAGGCGCTGGGGCGGCTCGGGCCGGTGCTGGACGCGGCGCCGGGGCTGCGGGCGATGGAGTTCGGGCTCGCGCGCGGCTTCTGCTCGCTGCTCCAGGAGGACCACGAGGCGGCCGAGCGGGAGTTCGCGCAGGCCCTCGCGTACGACGCGGAGAACCCGGTGGCGTGCGACTTCGGCCGGCACGGGGTGGCGCTGCTGTGCGGGGTGCTCGCCGGGCGGGCGGGCCGGCGCCACCACGACCTGGCCCTCGCCGCGGGCGCGGCGGCGGCCCGCTGGAACCGCCCGTTCGCCGGGCTCGCCGACGCGGTGCTGCTCGGCCGCGAGGGCCGGGCGGCCGAGGCGACGGCGGCGGCCGGGGCGGCGCTGGTCGCGGCGGCCCCGTATCCGCTGGCGGGGCGGCTCGGCATGCGGCTGGTGGCGCCCGTCGCGTACGAGGACGGCTGGGGCGCGCCGGCGGAGTGGGCGCGGGAGGCCGAGGAGTTCTTCCACGCGACCGGCCTGCCGGCGGTGGCCGGTGCCTGCCGGGGCCTGCTGCGCGCGATGGGCGTCCCGGTGCGGCAGCGGCGCTCGGGCACGGACCGGGTGCCGGCGCCGCTGCGCCGGTGCGGGATCACGGTGCGGGAGTTCGAGGTGGCCCGGCTGCTCGCGGAGCGCTTCGGCAACCGGGACATCGCGGGCCGGCTGCACATCTCGCCGCGCACGGTGGAGAAGCACGTGTCGAGCCTCCTGCAGAAGACCGGGCACCCGAACCGGGCGGCGTTCGCGTCGGCCGCCCGGGACCTGGTGACGGGCTCGGCTCCGTGAGGCCGCTTCCGGCCGGTCAGGCCGAGCGGGTGCCGGCCCGTTCCTGGGCCGGTGCCCCGGCCCGTACGACCCGGTCGAAGGTGGTGTCGACGGCCTCGTCCCCGTGGTGGACGACGAGCAGGGCGCGGCCCGCGGTGCGCTCGTGGAGGAGCTTCAGGGCGCGGGCGCGGCTGTGGTCGTCGAGGTTGGCGAAGGGTTCGTCGGCGAGGTAGGCCTCGGCGTCCTCGGACAGCAGGGCGCCGAGGCCGGCGCGTTGGCGCTGCCCGGAGGAGAGGTCGGCGGGCAGCCGGTCGGCGAGCGCGTCGAGGTCGAGGGCGGTGCGCAGGCCGGGGTCGGGGACGAGTTCGCGGACCGGCAGCGGGGGCAGTTCGACGGGGGCGGTGAGGGCGGCGACCCGGGCGGGCCGGGTGACCTGGCCGGAGTCGGCGGCGAGGGTGCCGGCCAGGACGTGCAGCAGGGTGGTCTTGCCGCAGCCGTTGGGGCCGCGCAGGAGCAGGTGCTCGCCGGGCCGCTGGACGAGCTCGGGCAGGGCGAGCGGGGCCGGGCGCTCGTCCCCCTCGCCGTACCGGACGCGGGCCTCGTGCACCCGGATGAGCGGGTCCTCCTGGTGGCCGGGGGCGGGCGGGGTGGCGCGCAGGGCCTCGACGCGGAGCAGGACGGCGGTGCTGCGGCGGGTCTGCGGGATCATGTTGACCAGGTCGAAGATGCCGGTGACCGCCCGCCACAGGGAGTTGACGAAGGCGAGGAAGCTGCCGAAGGACATCCGGCCGGAGAAGACGAAGAAGGCGCCGATGACCATGGACGCGGTGTCGGACAGGTTCATCACCAGGTCGCTGAGGGTGCGTTGGCGCTGGGTCAGCCGGTGGTTGGCGTAGGTGATGCCGAGGAAGCCGCCGAGCGCCTCGCGGTTGGCGGACCGGGTGCCGGGCAGCAGGGCGGGCAGTCCGCGCAGGGCGTGGAAGGCGGCGAGGGTGCGGGTGAGGACGTGGACGTAGTGCGCCTCGGCCTCGCGCTCGGCGTCGGTGTTGCGGGCGATGCGCCGGGCGAGCCGGTTGCTGGCGAGGACCAGCGGCGGCACGATCACCAGGAGGACCAGGCTGGCCTGCCAGGAGAGGTAGAGCAGGACGCCGAGGAAGACGGCGGAGGCGACGGCCTGGCGGGCGATGCGCAGGGCGACGTCGACGGCCGGCAGGACGCCCTCGCGCACGTCGTTGTGGATGCGGCTGACGTACGAGGCGCTGCCCGGCCCGGCGATCCTGCGGCCGTCCGACTCCAGGGTGCGGGCGAGGAGTTCCGTCTCCAGGGCGAGGACGAAGCCGTTCTCGAAGCGCTTGCGCCACAGGGTGGCGCCGTAGCCGGCCAGGTTGAGGCCGAGGCCGAGGGCGAGGTAGCAGCCGCCGAGGAGCAGGAAGCGCCGGAAGTCGGCGGTGAGGATGGCCTGGTCGAACAGGGCCTTGAGGAGCAGCGGGTGCACCAGGGCCTCGGTGCCGCCGGTGAGCGCCTCGGCGGCGAGGAGGGCGGTGAAGGGGCCGCGGTGCCCGCGCAGGGTGTGCCAGAGCTGGTTCACCGGGCCACCTCGTCCAGGAGGAAGTCGGCGGGGCCGCCGTGCCGGACCCGGTGCAGGACGCGCAGCACGCCGGCCGAGCCGGTGAGGTAGTCGGTGGCGCAGCGCAGCAGCCCCTCGCCGGGGACGCCGAGCGGGGCGGGTCCGGCGGGGTCGCGCGGGATGTTGAAGCGCGGCTCGGGTTCGAAGAGGAACACCTGGCGGACGACGTCGAGTTGGCGCAGCGCGGTGGCGCGGTGGGTGGGGTCGCCGGTGTAGGCGGCGGCGTCGAGCAGGGCGTCGGCGATGCCGCTCATGCCGAAGGAGTAGCCGGGCAGGACGGAGTGGCCGACGTCGAGGCCGCGCAGCACGGTCCGGGCGGCGTCCAGGTCGCCGTACCGCAGCAGCACCCGCAGCACTCCGGCGGAGCCCACCTCCAGATAGGGCTCCATGGTGCCCTCGTGCTCGAACATGAGCGGGCCGCCGGCGTCGTCGAGGGGCCGGGCGTGGGCCATCTCGTGGTCGAGGGCGGCCCGGCCGAGCCGCAGGTGCCGTTCCTCGCCGGTGACCTGGTGCATGCGCAGCAGGAAGAGGGCGGGGCCGGCCTGGCCGAAGCCGAGGCCGGTGAGCGGCGTGCCGGGCGAGGACGGGCTGAGCCAGTGGGCGCGGGGGCCGTCCCACCGGGCGGTGGCGTGCAGGGCCTCGGCGCAGGCGCGGGCGGCGGCGAGGTGGGTCGGTCCGGAGCCGTGCAGGTGGAAGCGGAGGTTGGTGAGGCCGAGTCCGGCGAGGCCGTAGTAGTAGGTGGGGTCGGCGTTCTCGTGGCCGGCGGCGCGGACCCGTGCGTTGGCCTGGTCGAGCAGGTCGCGCGCCTCGGCGTGCAGGCCGAGGGTGTCGGCGGCCCAGGCGATGCCGGCGAGGCCGTTCATCAGCCCGTCGGCGTAGGCCCGGTGGTCGATTCCGGCCAGTTTCTCGCGCAGCCAGGCGCGCCACTCGGGCCGCACCTGGTGTCCGGAGGCGTGCAGGGCCCACAGCACGCCGCTCGCCCCGAAGCCGAGGCTGAGCGGGTTGGTGACGTGGGCGAAGGGGTCGGTCGGGAAGAGGGTGGCGCGGCCGGTGTCGGCGGCGGCGGTGATGAAGGCGGCGACGCCGTCGGCGGCCGCGGCGAGCGGGGCCGGGTCGACGGTACGGGGCGCGGGGGCGCGCACCTGGTCGATCAGGGCCTCGGGGTCGGCGAGGGCGTCGAGGACCTCGGGCAGCCCGATCCGGGCGGCGGCCAGCTCGGTGATGAGGGTGTGCAGGGAGCGGGGCCAGCCGAGGGAGTCCAGGTACAGCCGGTAGCTGTCGAGGACGTTCTCGCGCAGATAGGACATGGCCGCGACCGGGAAGACGAAGTAGGCCATGGTCGTGGCGAGGGCGAAGAGGTCGCCCTCGTAGCCGAAGGTCCGGTAGATGTGCCGGGACAGGCTGAAGCCCGGGGTGAACAGCTCGACGGGCTGGGCGAGGCCGTGCTTGGCGGCGTCGGTGCCCTGGTCGGGGGCGTTGGCGTCGGCGTCCGGGGCGTCCTCGGCGAGCCGGCAGGCCTCCAGGTCGACCACGGTCACCTCGTGGGTGTCGGGGTCGATGAGGAGGTTGGCGGCGGTGAGGTCGCCGAGCACGACGTGCCGCTCGTGGGCGGCCGCGACGGCGTGGGCGAGGCTGCGGAAGACGGTGAGGAAGATCCGCAGGAAGTCCTTGGACTGCTCGACGTCGAAGCCGGGGCGGGCCAGCGGGTTGCGCTCCAGGAGCACCGAGCGGATGTCGGAGCCCTCGACGAAGGACTCGGCGATGTAGTGGTGTTCCCAGTGCGTGAAGGCGGCGACGGGGGCGGGGAAGCGGCCGGTGCCGGCGAGGCGGTTGAGGAAGGTCCACTCGCGGGCGAGGATGTCGACGGCGTCGTGGTCCCGGCGCGGGTTGGGGTTGGTGTGCGGGCGGGCCTCCTTGAGGACCACCTTGCGGTCGCCGTCGGCGGTGTCCTCGGCGGTGTAGACGCCGCCGCTGTTGGAGAACTGGATGGCGCCGGTCACCCGGAAGCGCCCGCCGAGCAGTCCGTCGCCCGGGTCGTCGTCCTCGTGGTCCTGGGGCTTCCAGTCGTCGAAGGGCCACGGCACCCACGCGGGGTGGGCCCGGCCGGGACGCCGGTCGTCGGGTACGGGAGTGCCGTCGGGCCCGGTGATGTGCGGGACGCGGCGGCCGAGGACGTCGACGGTGTGGGTGTCGAGGAACTGTCCGTACCGGAAGTAGAGCGCCTTGCAGTCCTTGTAGCGCAGGTCGGACAGGATGTACGGGCCCTCGGCGCCGTCGAGGAGGCGGGCGAGGCCGGCGAGGCAGTCGCGGAAGCGCTGCTCGTCGCGGGGGTAGACGGTGACGAGTTTGCCGCCGCTGCCGCGTGCCATGCCCTTGGAGTTGAGCATCTCGAAGATGTTGAGGTCGAGCGCGATCTTGAAGTCGTGCCCGTGGGAGGTGAGGTAGCCGATCACGGTCGCGGCGATCTCGCGCACGTTGCGGTGGTCCGCCGAGACGTGGATCTTCCATCCCTGGGCGGGCAGTTCGGGGTCGTGGCGGTGGCTCCACCAGATGCCGCTGCGGACGAAGCGGTCCCGGGTCGGCCGGTCCAGGCCGGCGAGGAAGTGGTCCTCGCGCGGGACGTAGTCGACGTCGAGGGGATCGAAGAACAGCGTGTCGTTCCAGGCGAAGAGGAACCGGTTGACCCATCGTTCGTTGCGCATCTCAGCCTCAGCTCAGCCTCTGCGTTCGTCCGGAGGCCGCCGCCCGCCGACGGCCGGGAAGGACCGGGAGTGATCGGGGTGGACCGTGGGGCGCGGGGTCCGCGCGGGGGTGCCCCGTGCACCCCCGCGCGGACCGCCGGCCGCTGGGTCAGGAGGCCTCGGGCTTGGTGGAGCAGCAGGTGCTGCTGGAGCTGGTGAGGCTGACCACGGCGGCGCTGTTGGTGGCGGCGGTGGCCTCGAGGTTCTGGAGCTTGAGAACGCTGCTCATGAGGTTCGTCTCCTTCGTGGCGGGTGCGCCTGGGCGCACACGGTGGGTGGTGTCCGTACCGGCCGGCCGTTCGGCATGCGCCAGTCAACGCCATCCGCCGCACCCGCACATGGGAGTTCCGCCCCCATAATCCGGCGGCCCCCGTCCCCCGCGAATGGTGGGGGACGGGGGCCGTGGTCCGGTTCGGCCGGGTGGGGGGCCGGGTTTCCGTCAGGAGCGGCAGGTGTCCAGCATGGTGGCGAGTTCGGCCTTCTCCGCGCGGGTGACGGTGAGGCCGTAGGTGGCCTTCACCGAGGTCCAGGCCCGGGCGTAGACGCACCAGTAGCCGCGGGAGGGCGGCTGCCACTCGTCCGGGCCCTGGTCTCCCTTGGAGCGGTTGGTCACGGCGGACACCGCGAGGAGCTGGGGGTGGGTGAGGTCGTTGGCGAAGGCCCGGCGCTTCTCCTGGGTCCAGGCGCTCGCGCCGGAGCGCCAGGCGTTGGCGAGCGGCACCATGTGGTCGATGTCGAGGCCGGAGGCCTTGGTGACGGTCTTTCCGTCGTAGACGCTGAACCAGGTGCCGGAGACGGCGCGGCACTGGGAGTCGCGGCGGACGCCGGTGCCGTCGCGTTCGAGGACGGTCTCGCGGGTGTTGCAGTTCTCGCCCTGTTCGGCCCAGTGCGGGAACTTGTCGCGGTCGTATCCGGTCATCGAGCCCCGGGGCGCGACCTTGAGCGCGGCGAGCCGGGCGCGGGCCTCTGCGGCGCCCGGCAGCCCGGGGAGGGTGCCGGCGTCGGCGCCCGCGCCGCCGGGTGCGCCGCCGGGCCGCTCCGTGCCGCCGCCGTGGCCGGGGGTGGCGGTGGCCGTTCCCTTGGCGTCCCGGCCGGGGCCGCCGCCGGGGCCGTCCTGGGCGGCGCAGCCCGTGACGGTGCCGAGCAGCAGCGCCGCCGCGGCCGCCAATGCCGATATGTGCCTGTGCTTCTGACGCCCCATGAGCCGAATCGTTCCCTCCGGTTGCCGCTGGTACGCGCGGCAGCGTACCGGTTCGTCCCGATCCCGGCCGCGGATGCCCCTGCTCGTGACCTTTGGCCGCCGATCGACCCTTTTGTCGCCTGGGTAAAGTAATTACCAAGACGCCCGTGTCCCCGGACGCCTTCCTTCCGCGTGCCCGCTTCCCGTCCCCCTGCGAGGAGTTCCCCCCGTGACCGCGACCCGCATGAGCCGCACCCCGCTGCCCGGCATCGGCGTCCGCTACGACCTGACGACCCGTGAGGACCGGCGGCTCTCCGTGGTCGCCGGCCGCGATGGCAGCCGGACCCTCAGCGCCTACCACCGGGACGACCCCGACGAATGCTCCTTGTCGGTCCGGCTGACCGCCGCCGAGTCGGAGGCCCTCATCGACGCCCTGATGCCCGCGCACCACAGCCCCAGCCTGCTCTCCACCACCGACCTCGGCCTGGTCGCCGAGCGGATCGAACTGTCCTCCGGCTCCCACTGGAACGGCCGCCACCTCGGCGACACCCGGATGCGGACCGAGACCGGCGTCTCCATCGTGGCCGTGCTGCGCCGCGCCGACGCCATCCCCTCCCCCGGCCCCGACTTCCGCCTCGCCGGGGGCGACACCCTCATCGTGATCGGCACCCGCGAAGGGGTCGACGCCGCCGCCCTGATACTCGAAAGGGAGTGATCCATGCACTCGTCCGCCGTCTTCCTCATCGAGTTCGGAGCGATCATCCTCGGTCTCGGCCTCCTCGGCCGGATCGCCGGACGGCTGAAGTTCTCCCCGATCCCCCTCTATCTGCTCGCCGGCCTCGCCTTCGGCGAGGGCGGGCTGCTCCCGCTCGGCGCCAGCGAGGAGTTCGTCGCCATCGGCGCCGAGATCGGCGTCATCCTGCTCCTGCTGATGCTGGGCCTGGAGTACACCGCGACGGACCTGGTCACCAATCTGAAGACGCAGTACCCCGCCGGACTCGTCGACGCCGCCCTCAACGCCCTGCCCGGCGCCGCCATGGCACTGCTGCTCGGCTGGGGCCCGGTCGCGGCCGTGGTGCTCGCCGGCGTCACCTGGATCTCCTCCTCGGGCGTCATCGCCAAGGTGCTCGGCGACCTCGGCCGGCTCGGCAACCGCGAGACGCCGGTGGTGCTCAGCATCCTGGTCCTCGAGGACCTGGCCATGGCCGTCTACCTGCCGATCGTCACCGCCCTGCTCGCCGGCGTCGGGCTGGCGGCCGGCAGCGTGACGCTGGCGATCGCGCTGGGCGTGGCCGGGCTCGTGCTGTTCCTCGCGCTCCGTTACGGACGCCTGATCTCCCGCTTCGTCTCCAGCGACGACCCGGAGAAGCTGCTCCTCGTGGTGCTCGGTCTGACCCTGCTCGTCGCGGGCGTCGCCCAGCAGCTCCAGGTGTCCGCCGCCGTCGGCGCGTTCCTGGTCGGCATCGCGCTGTCCGGCGAGGTCGCGGAGGGCGCGCACCATCTGCTGAGCCCGTTGCGGGACCTGTTCGCCGCGGTGTTCTTCGTGTTCTTCGGGCTCCACACCAATCCGGCGAGCATCCCGCCGGTGCTGCTGCCGGCGCTCGCGCTGGCCGTCGTCACGGCCGGTACGAAGATCGCCACCGGGTACTGGGCGGCCCGCCGGGCCGGGATCTCCGCGCGCGGGCGCTGGCGGGCGGGCGGCACCCTGGTGGCGCGCGGCGAGTTCTCCATCGTCATCGCGGGACTCGCGGTCACGGCGGGCATCGAGCCCTCGCTCGGGCCGCTGGCCACCGCGTACGTGCTGATCCTGGTCGTCCTGGGCCCGCTGACGGCCCGCTGGACCGAGCCGCTCGCCACCCGCCTCACCGGCCTGCGCCGGCGGCGCTCGCCGGCGGCCGGAACGTCCGCGGCGGTGGCGGCCGGGTCCGGTGCCGTGGAGGCCCATGGAGGCGGCCCGCAGGAGGAGCGGCTCGACCCGGTCGGCGAGGGCGCGGCCGGGGGCCGCTGAGCACGCTCGGGCCGCACGAACCCCGCCCCCTCGGCGGCGATGTCCGGATCTGCAACTCGGATGACATTGCCGCCATCGGGGCGGGGTTCGTAGCGTGGAGGCACAGTCACCGGGCCGCGTGCGCGGCCCCGTTCACGACTGGACCACAGCCTCCGTCCACGACCCTGAGAAGGGGATCGCCATGTCCGCCACCACGCCGTCC
This sequence comes from Streptomyces sp. NPDC053541, assembly GCF_044544705.1. NCBI lineage: Bacteria > Bacillati > Actinomycetota > Actinomycetes > Kitasatosporales > Streptomycetaceae > Streptomyces > Streptomyces sp. NPDC053541. The sequence goes on along the minus strand of NZ_JBITXM010000003.1, from coordinate 244,568 downwards.
ACCACCCTGCGCGAGCTCAGCGGCTTCGAGCAGGCGCCGGCCTCGCTGGCCGGTTCGACCCTGGTCCTCGTCGACTACCAGAACACCTACACCCGGGGCGTGATGGAGCTGGAGGGCTGGGAGGCGGCGCTCGACGCCGCCGAGGAGCTGCTGGGGAAGGCCCGGGCCGCCGGCGCGAAGGTCGTCCACGTCGTCAACGACGGCGGCGAGGGCACCCCGTACGACATCCGGGCTGAGATCGGGCGGATCCACCCGCGCGTGGCGCCGGTGGAGGGCGAGCCGGTCGTGGTGAAGACCGCCCCGGACGCCTTCGTCGGCACCGAGCTGGGCGAGCTGCTCGACGCGGCCGGCCACCAGGACGTGGTGATCGCCGGCTTCATGACCCACATGTGCGTGGCCTTCACGACCGCCGGCGCCTTCCTGCGCGGCAACCGCCCGACGGTCGTCGCCGCCGCCTGCGCCACCCGGGCGCTGCCCGCCCCGGAGGGCACGGTCCCGGCCGAGCAGCTGCACCTGGGCGCGCTGGCCACCATCGGCGACCTGTACGGCGTGGTGGTGCCGGACACCGCGGCGCTGGGCTGAGCCCCGCGCCGGCGCCGGCACGGGGCGGGCGGCGCGTGGGGCCTCAGAGGCGGCGCAGGACGGAGACCACCTTGCCGAGGACGACCGCCTCGTCGCCGGGGATCGGCTCGTAGTCGGGATTGGCCGGCTTGAGCCAGACGTGCGGGCCCTCGTGGGCGAGGCGCTTCACGGTGGCCTCGCCGTCCAGCATGGCGGCCACGATGTCCCCGTCGTCGGCGGTGTCCTGGGCGCGCACGACCACCACGTCGCCGTCCTCGATGTGCGCGTCGCGCATGGAGTCGCCGACGACGGTCACGGCGAACAGCCGGCCCGCGCCGACCACCTGGGCGGGCAGCACCAGGGTGTCCTCGACCATCTCCTCGGCGGTGATCGGCACACCGGCCGCGATGCGTCCGACCAGCGGCACGGTCACCGCCTGGCGCTCGCCCTCCTGCTCCAGGCGGCGCTCGCGGGCGCCCTCGGCCGACTCGTCCTCGGGCCGCTCGGCGATCACATAGGCGCGGGGCCGCTGTGGGTCCTGCCGTAGGAAGCCCTTCTTCTCCAGGGCCCGGATCTGGTGCGAGACGCTGGAGGTGCTGAGCAGGCCGGCGCCGGCGGCGATCTCCCGCATGGAGGGCGGGAAGCCGTGCCGCCGGGTGTGGGTGCGGATGATGTCGAGGATCTGCTGCTGGCGCTGGGTCAGCCCGTCGTGGTTGATCCGGGTGCCCGGCGGCCGGCCGGCACGGGGTCTGCCCATGGTCGGCCTCCGTTCTTCCGTGTCGCCGGCGCCTGCCGCGGCGCCTTGTCGGCTTGTCGTCCTGTCGATCCACTGGTCCTGTCAGGGCACACTAACCCGCCCCACCGACATCGCAGCAGGTCGGGTGGCCCCGGAGGGCGGACCGGGGGCGTACGGGCACCCGGTCCGGTCACTCGAAGCGGGACGGGTCGCCCGCGCCGCGCCGGACGATCTCGGGCTCGCCGCCGGAGAAGTCGACGACCGTCGTCGGCTCGGTGCCGCAGTCGCCGGAGTCCACGACCGCGTCGACGAGGTGGTCGAGGCGGTCCTTGATCTCCCAGCCCTGGGTCAGCGGCTCGTCCTCGTCGGGCAGCAGGAGGGTGCTCGACAGCAGGGGTTCGCCGAGTTCGGCGAGCAGGGCGCGGGCCACGGGGTGGTCCGGGATGCGGACGCCGACCGTCTTCTTCTTGGGGTGCAGCAGGCGGCGCGGGACCTCGCGGGTGGCCGGCAGGATGAAGGTGTAGTTGCCGGGGGTCGCCGACTTCACCGCGCGGAAGACGTTGTTGTCGACCTGGACGAACTGCCCGAGCTGGGCGAAGTTCTCGCAGACCAGGGTGAAGTGGTGCCGGTCGTCGAGCTTGCGGATCGCCTTGATCCGCTCGACGCCCTCGTGGTTGTCGATCCGGCAGCCCAGCGCGAAGCAGGAGTCGGTCGGATAGGCGATGAGGGCTCCGGCCCGGAGGCTCTCGACCACGGTGCCGATGGTGCGCGGCTGCGGGGACTGCGGGTGCACGTCGAAGTACTTGGCCATTTTCCGACCCTAAGGGATGTGCGGCGACCGCGTCCGCGCCCCGCCTCGCGCCCCCGTACCGCCCCGGCGCCCCGGGCCCGCGCCGCGCGCCTCCCGGAAGGGCCGCTCCAGGGACGTTGACAGTGCCGGACACCCTTCCGATACTGACTGACGGTTCAGTCAGTATCGTGCCCTGCCGTACCCGCCCGGAGGCACCGTGTCCGAGGAGTCCCCCCGATGCCCCCTGTGAATCCCCCCGCCTCCGCCTCCCCCGCGCCGCTGGTGTCGGTCAGCTGGACCGACCACGTGACCGGCCGCCAAGGCCATCTGGTCATCGACCGCCTGGTGCGCGGGGTGGCGAGCGGCGGGCTGCGGATGCGGGCCGGCTGCACGCTCGACGAGGTGGCCGGACTCGCCCGCGGGATGACGATGAAGGAGGCCCTGCACTACGACCCGAGCGCGCGGTACGTGCCGCTGGGCGGCGCCAAGGGCGGCATCGACTGCGACCCGCGCGACCCCGAGGCGTACGGCGTCCTGGTGCGCTATCTGCGCGCGATGCGCCCGTACGTCGAGCGGTTCTGGACCACCGGCGAGGACCTGGGGCTCACCCAGGACCTGGTGGACCGGGCGGTCGCGGAGGCCGGACTGACGTCCTCGGTGCAGGCGGTGTACCCGCTGCTCGACGACGAGGCGGAGGCGCGGCGGCGGCTCGCCGACGCGTTCGCGGTCGAGGTCGACGGCATCGGCCTGGACGAGCTGGCGGGCGGCTGCGGGGTCGCCGAGTCGGTGCTGACCGCCCTCGACCGGGCGGGCGTGCCGCACGCCGGCACCCGGGTCGCGGTGCAGGGCTTCGGCACCATGGGCGGCGCGACGGCCCGCTTCCTGGCCCGGGCCGGGCTGCGGGTGGTGGCCGTGGCCGACGTGAAGGGCACCGTCGCGAACGCCGAGGGCCTGGACGTGGAGGCGCTGCTCGCCGCGCGGGACGCGTACGGCACGGTGGACCGCTCGGCGCTGCGGCCCGGCGACCTCGAACTGGCCGGCGACGCCTGGCTGTCGGCGGACGCGGACGTGCTGGTGCCGGCCGCCGTCTCGTACGCGGTCGACGCGGGGAACCAGGCCCGGATCACGGCCCGCTGGGTGGTCGAGGCGGCCAACATGCCGGTGCTGCCGGAGGCCGAGGAGCTGCTGGCCGCGCGCGGCATCGCGGTGCTGCCGGACGTGGTGGTCAACTCGGCCACCAACGCCTGGTGGTGGTGGACGCTGTTCGGCGACATCGGCGCCGACCCGGACGAGGCCTTCGCGCACATCCGGCGCTCGATGCGGGCGCTGGTCGAGCAGGTGCTGACCCGGGCCGAGCGGGACGGGACCACGGCGCGGGTGGCGGCGCACCGGCTGGTCGCCGACCGGCTGCCGGTGATCTCCGAGCGCTTCGGCTGGTACGCGTGAGTCCGGCCGCCCCGTTCGGCCGGCGGTCGCCGTCGCGGCCGGCTCGCCGGGGTGACGGGTGACGGGTGGGGCTGTGAGCCCCGCCACAGCGCACTCCCGAGGGGGCTGCCGGGCCTGTGTATAGGGTGAGGCCGTGGCCAGAGTCCGGTTGAGCGTGGAGGAGCGGCGCGCGGAGATCCTGCGCGTCGCCGTGGAACAGATCGGGGCCCGCGGCGTCGGCAACGTGCGCATCGCGGACGTCGCCCAGGAGCTCGGCGTCAGCAGCTCCCTGGTGCTCTACCACTTCTCCACGAAGGAACTCCTCGTCGCCGAGGCCTTCGCGCACGCCGCCCGCGGCGACCTCGCCCGGCTCCGCGAACTCCTCGGCGCGCGCGGCAGCGCCACCCGCCGGCTGCGCTCGGCCGTGCGCTGGTACGCGCCGACCGGGCAGGCCAAGGGCTGGCGGCTGTGGATCGAGGGCTGGGCGGCGGCGCTGCGCGAGCCGGTGCTCCGCGACGTCACCCATGACCTCGACCGGCAGTGGAAGGCCGCGATCGCCGAGGTGATCACCGAGGGCGTCGCCGCCGGCGAGTTCCGCTGCGAGCGCCCCGAGGACGCCGCCTGGCGGCTCACCGCCCTGCTCGACGGGCTCGCCGTGCAGATGACCTCGTACGCTGGACCGCTCTCCCGGACCACCATGCTGGAGTGGGTGGACGAGGCGCTGGTGCGCGAACTGGGCATCGACCGCGAACGCCTGCGTTCCGCCCGCTGAACCGGCGGCGCCCGGCGGGCGCCGCCGCGGCGCGCGCGGCTACCTTCCGGTCACCCGGATCCGCAGCTCGTACGGGGCGCCGCTGCTGATCGCCCGGGCCTGGTCCAGCAGATCGGCCGCGGTGAAGCCGAGCAGCGCCCGCTCGGCCGCCTCTCTCAGGAGCGGCACGATCACCTCGACCGGCCGTCCCCGGTAGGAGTCGGCGAGCCCGGCGAAGGCCTCCTGGTACGGCACGGCGTATCCGCTGCGGCTGTCCGCGAGCAGATGGTCGAGCCGCCGCCGGTCCACACTGATCTCACCCATGCCCGCTCCCTCGCTCCGGGGGTCCGGCCCCTGCCGGACCCGTCTCCCTTGACGGTACGAGGGGGGTCTGACAGTCAGCCGAGGGCGGCGTCCCCGGCCCGGACCGTGCCGTCCCAGCGCCAGCTCGTGCGCCGCGGGTGGCCGGGCAGCTCCGTGCGGCCGGTCGCCCAGAGCAGGGTGGGCCAGGGCGGCGTGCCGGCCGGAGCCTCCGGGAAGAGGCGGGCCAGGGCGCGGGCGCAGGGCCCGGCGGGCGGCTCCCAGGCCAGGCCGTGGCCGGCGGCGAGGTCGTGGGTGTGCACCAGGGTCTCCACCAGGCCCATCGCGGCGAAGCCCACGGGGTCGGACACCCCGTAGGGGTGGTAGGCGCGGGTCTCCGGGGCGGCGGTGCGGACCATGGCGACGAGCAGCGCGCCACAGGCCTCCAGGACCTGGAGCAGACCGGCGGGGCCGGCGGAGCGGTCGGCATGGACGGCGTTGGCGGGCCCGCCGGGACGCCGGGCCTCCCAGACGAACGGCACCTCGCCGTCCGTCGGCGGTGCGGCGGGGCCCAGTTGCACGGCGTAGGCGAACAGGTCGTCGGCCAGGTGCTCGACCGTCTCCCAGCAGTTCCACTCCAGGCTCCCGGCCCTGCCCTCCCAGGCGGACTCGGGCGCCTCCCGGAGCGTGCTGACGGCGAGCCGTACGACCTGGTGGAGGTCGTCGGCGGCGAGCTGCGCGGCGCCTGTGGCGGTGGTGGCGGACATGCCGGGACCGTATCGCGCCGGGTCACCCGTGCGCCCGCCCTTTCCCGGCGGCCGGGCGGCGGCTGTCAGTGCCGGGTGTCAGGCTGTCGGGTGGTACGGAATCCACCCGTGGGGACCCCGTGCGCCCGCCGGTCGCGGCTCGCGCGCCGGGCCCCGTGAAAGGCAAGGGCCATGATCACCACTGACTTCGATCCCGGCACCCCCTGCTGGCTCGACCTGGGCGCGCCGGACGTGGGCGCCGCCGCGGCCTTCTACGGCGCCGTCCTCGGCTGGGACTACGAGCCGATGGGGGGCGGCGAGGACGACGGCGAGATGGAGGGCGGCGTCTTCCGGAAGGACGGCAGGACCGTCGCCGGGCTGGGCAAGCTCACCGAGGCGGGGGCCCGCTCCGCCTGGATGATCTACTACACGGTCACCGACGCCGCCGCGACCACCGTGGCCGTCGAGCGTGCCGGCGGCACGGTGCGGGTGCCGCCGCGGGACCTCGGCGAGTGGGGCCGGATGGCCCAGTACAGCGACCCGCTCGGCGGGCAGTTCGCGGTCTGGCAGCCGGGGGCCACCACGGGCGTCGAGCTGGTGGACGAGCCGGGCTCGCTGAACTGGACCGAGCTGTACACGAGCGACGCCGCCGCGGCGAAGGAGTTCTACGGGACCGTCCTCGGCTGGACCTTCGGTGACATGCCGCTCCCGGGCGGCGGCGGTGAGGGCACGTACACCCTCATCACGCCGGCCGGGCTGCCCGAGGAGCGGATGCAGGGCGGTCTGATGCAGGTGTCGAAGGAGGACCTCGCCCTGACCGGCGGACGCCCGTACTGGCACCCGGTGTTCGCGGTCGAGGACTGCGACGCGGCGGTCGCCGCCGTCACCGCCAACGGCGGCACGGTCCAGATGGGCCCGGAGGACGCGGAGGGCGTGGGCCGGCTCGCCGTGTGTCTGGACCCGTCGAACGCGGACTTCGTCGTCCTGGCCCCGGGCGGGCAGAACTGACGCCCACGGCGGGGCTCCCGCGCCGGCCCGCCCCGGAGAGGCGGGCCGGCGCGGGGGCTCACCGGGCCGGCGGGTTGCCGTAGTAGGCGTCCGGGCCGTGCTTGCGGGTGTAGTGGCGGTCCAGGAGGTGCCGCGGGGGGTCCACCGGGCCCAGGGCGAGGGTGTGCAGGGCCATCTCCGCGACCGCCTCGCAGATGACGGCGTGCTCCAGGGAGGCGGTGGCGTCGGCGCCCCAGGTGAAGGGGCCGTGATGGGCGACCAGGGCGCCGGGGACCTCCCGGGCCCGGGTGTCGTCGCGGTCCAGCAGGTCCACGATGACCTGGCCGGTGTTGTACTCGTAGTCCGCGGCGCACTGTTCGGCGGTGAGCGGCGCGGTGACGGGCACGGGGCCGTTGAAGGTGTCGGCGTGGGTGGTGCCGAGCACCGGGATCGGGCGCCGGGCCTGGGCGAAGGCGACGGCGTGGGTGGAGTGGGTGTGGGTCACGCCGCCGATGGAGGGGAAGGCGAGGTAGAGGCTGCGGTGCGTCTCCGTGTCGGTGGAGGGGCGCAGCCGGCCCTCCACGACGCTTCCGTCGGCCAGCGAGACGACGACCAGGTCCTCCTCGCGCAGGTCCTCGTAGGCCACTCCGGAGGGCTTGATCACGAAGACGCCGGCCTGCCGGTCCACCCCGCTGACATTGCCCCAGGTGAGGGTGGCGAGTCCGGCCCGCGGGATGCGGAGGTTGGCTTCGAGGACCTCGCGGCGCAGCTCCTGCGACACGGCCGAGGGCGAGGGCCGGGGGGCGGGCATGTTCACGGCGGGTTCCGTCCCGGGGTTCACAGGCTCTGGGCCAGTCGGTGGTAGGCCTGGTTCCAGCGCAGCTCGTGGGTGAAGCGCCGGACGGTGGTGTCCTCGTCGATGACGGCGAGTTCGGTGCGCAGCATCTCGGCGAGGTCGTCGAGCTCCTCGCCGCCGAGGGCGGTGGTGAGGACGGTGTGGTGCGGTGCCCCGGCGGTCAGCCAGGCCTCGGTGGAGGTGCGCAGATCGGGGCGGGGGCGCCAGACGGCGCGGGCGACGGGGAGCTTGGGCAGCGGCTCGGGCGGGGTGACGACGTCGATGTGGTTGGCGACGAGCCGGAACCGGTCGCCCATGTCGGCGAGTCCGACGACGACGGCGGGGCCGGGGTCGGCGTCGAAGACGAGGCGGACCGGGGCCTCGCGGCCGCCGATGCCGAGCGGGTGGATCTCACAGCTCGGCGTGGCCGTCGTGAGGGAGGGGCAGACCTCCAGCATGTGGGCGCCGAGGATGAGTTCGCGGCCGGGCGTGAGGTCGTAGGTGTAGTCCTCCATGAAGGAGGTGCCGCCGGGCCGGCCGTCGGCCATCGCCTTCAGGGTGCGCAGCAGGGTGGCGGTCTTCCAGTCGCCCTCGCCGCCGAAGCCGTAGCCGTCGGCCATCAGGCGCTGCACGGCGAGGCCGGGGAGCTGGCGCAGGCCGCCGAGGTCCTCGAAGTTGGTGGTGAAGGCGCGGAAGCCGCCCTCGGTGAGGAAGGCGCGCAGTCCCGCCTCGATGCGGGCGGCGTAGCGCAGGGAGGCGTGGCGCTCGCCGCCGGGCCGCAGTTCGGGGGCGAGGGCGTAGCGGTCCTCGTACTCCTTCACGAGGGCGGTGACGGTGTCCTCGGGGGCGGCGTCGACCGCGGCGACGAGGTCGTTGACGCCGTAGGTGTTGACGGAGACCCCGAACCGCAGCTGCGCCTCGACCTTGTCGCCCTCGGTGACGGCGACGTCCCGCATGTTGTCGCCGAAGCGGGCCAGCCGGAGGCCGGCGAGCTCGGCGCGGCCGACGGCGGCGCGGGCCCAGCCGGCGATCCGCTCGACGACCTCGGGGGTGGAGACGTGGCCGGCGACGGTCTTGCGCGGGACGCCGAGGCGGGTCTGGACGAAGCCGAACTCCCGGTCGCCGTGGGCGGCCTGGTTCAGGTTCATGAAGTCCATGTCGATGGTGGACCAGGGCAGTGCGCGGTTGGCCTGGGTGTGCAGGTGGAGCAGCGGCTTGGTGAGCGCGTCCAGTCCGGCGATCCACATCTTGGCCGGGGAGAACGTGTGCATCCAGGCGATCAGGCCGACGCAGCGGTCGTCGGCGTTGGCCTCCAGGCAGACCCTGCGGATGGCGTCGGCGTCGGTGAGCACCGGCCGCCACACGAGGCGGACGGTCAGCTGCGGCTGGTCGGCGAGGATGGCGCAGAGGGTGCGGGACTGCGCGGCGACCTGGGCCAGGGTGTCCTCGCCGTAGAGGGCCTGGCTGCCGGTGAGGAACCAGATCTCGCGGTCGGGCGGGGCGGGCGTCATGGCGGTGTGCTCCTTGGGTGTGCTGGGGAGGGCTGGGGGGGGCTTCGGGTCAGCCGGCGGTGGTGCGGCGCGCGGTGTTGCGGATGCGGCGCAGGCGGTGCAGGAGGAGGTCGGCTCCGGTGCCGAAGTGCGTGTGCAGGGCGCGGTATTCGGCGTACAGGGCGTCGTACGCGTCGGCGCGGGCCGGGTCGGGCAGATAGGCGTGCCGGTGGACGCTGCCCATGACGGCGGCGGCGGAACGGACGTCGGGGTGGGCGCCGGCGGCGACGGCGGCGTGGATGGCCGAGCCGAGCGCCGGGCCCTGTTCGGAGGTGCCGAGGGAGACGGGGCGGCGGAGCACGTCGGCGTGGATCTGCATGAGCAGGGCGTTCTTCCTCAGTCCGCCGGTGACGATGAACTCCTCGACCGGGATCCCGCCGTCCTCGAAGGCCTCGACGATCAACCGGGTGCCGTAGGCGGTGGATTCGAGCAGGGCGCGGTAGACGTCCTCGGGCCGGGTGTCGAGGGTGAGGCCGGCGACGACGCCGGAGAGGTGGTGGTCGACCAGCGGAGAACGGTTGCCGCCCAGCCAGTCCAGGGCGACCAGACCGTGCGCGCCGACCGGCTGGCCGGCGGCCTTGCGGGTCAGGAGCTGGTGGAGGTCCTCGCCGCTCGCCTCGGCCTCGGCGCGGTAGGAGTCCGGGACGCCCTGCCGGAGCCACCAGGCGAAGATGTCGCCGACCGCGCTCTGGCCGGCCTCGTAGCCGTAGGCGCCCTCGACGATGCCACCGTCGACGACCCCGCAGATGCCGGGGATCTCGGCGAGGGCGGCGCCGTTGAGGACGTGGCAGGTGGAGGTGCCCATGATGGCGAGCATCCGCCCGTTCTCGACGGCGCCGGCCGCGGGCGCGGCGACGTGGGCGTCGACGTTGCCGGCGGCGACGGCGATGCCCTCGGGCAGGCCGGTCCAGCCCGCCGCCCGGCTGCTCAGCGAGCCGACGCGGGAGCCGAGCGGGGACAGCGGGTGCTCCAGGCGGGTGGCGGGGAAGTCGGCGAAGTCCGGGTGGAGTCCGGCGAGGAAGCCGGGCGAGGGGTAGCCGCCGTCCTGGTGGATGCCCTTGTAGCCGGCGGTGCAGGTGTTGCGGGACTCGGCGCCGGTGAGCTGCCAGACGATCCAGTCGGCCGCCTCGATCCAGCGGGCGCAGGCGGCGTAGACGGCGGGGTCCTCCTCCAGGACCTGGAGGGCCTTGGCGTACTGCCACTCGGCGGAGATCCGCCCGCCGTAGCGCGCGAGCCACTTCTCGCCGCGCGCCCGGGCGAGGGCGTTGATGCGGTCGGCCTGTTCCTGGGCCGCGTGGTGCTTCCAGAGCTTGGGCCAGGCGTGCGGGCGGGCGGCCCAGTCGTCGGTGAGGGCGAGCGGGGTGCCGTCCGGCGTGGTCGGCAGGACGGTGCAGGCGGTGAAGTCGGTGCCGATGCCGATGACGAGGGCGGGGTCGATCCCGGCGTCGGCGACCGCCGCCGGCACGGCCGTGCGCAGCACCTCGCACCAGTCCTCCGGGTGCTGCAGGGCCCAGTCGGGGGGCAGCGGGGCGCCGGTGGACGGCAGGTGCTCCTCGATGACGCCGTGCCGGTACGGATGCACCGCCGCCCCGAGCTCGGCCCCGTCCCGCACCCTGACCACCACGGCGCGCCCGGAGAGCGTGCCGAAGTCGACACCGATGGTGCAGGCCTCGGGGTGGTGCGGGGCTGCGGAGCCGGAGGGGGTGTGTGCGGTCACGGTGGCGTTCTCTCTCTTCATGGGCGGGCGGAGGCAGCTTGATTGTTAACGCTAACAACGCGGCACGACAAGAGCTGCGTGCGCTTCTGCGAAAGATTCGGGGACGGGGGTGGGCGCGGAGATGAGCGCTCACGCGGGGGCGGGGGCGGGGCGGTGCCGGGCGACCGGGGCAGGCGGGCCTGGGGCCGCGCCGGTGGGCGCCGGGCCCCGGAAGCGGCAGCGCGGGGCGGCGAGCGCACGGGTGCCCGCGCCCGGGCGCCGCCCGGAGCGCGGCGGCGAACCAGCCCTCGGGCGGCTACGGCACGAGGCCCGCGTACGACCGCAGGACAGCGCGGACGGCGCCGGGCCCGGACGGCGGACCGGGCGCCGACGGCAGCGGGCCCACCGGGCGGGCCGCCTACCGGCCGAGAACCCGCACCGGCAGGCCTCGGAGGCAGCAGCCGCACCGGGCACCCAGGGGCACCCGGACCCCCAGCCGTCCTCAGGGCGCGCGCGCCGACCACGACCAGGCGACAACCCCGGCCCACAGACCGCATCAACCCGCACCCGACCACGGACCCGGCCAACGGCCGGGCAGGCCGGCGTCAGGCCCCCCGGCCCCGCCGGGCAGGGCCGCCTGCGGCCCGAAGGCCGCGCCGGTCGGCGCCAAGCGCCGGAGGCCGCAGCCGCACCGGGCACCCAGGGGCACCCGGGCGCCGGTCGGCACACCGGATCAGCCCGCACCCGACCGCGGGCCCGATCACCGGGCCCGCTCAGCAGCCCGCCGGGCCCTGGGGCCGCGCCGATGCCGGGCCCGCCGAGCCGTCCGGTCAGCGGCGCCCGGCACCAGGGCGGCGCGCCTCAGGCCCGCCCCCGCGCCGCGCCTCAGGCCCGGTCCCCGCCCCACCCCTCCGGCGAGGCATCAGGCCCGCCCCCGCGCCGCGCCTCGAACCCGGCCCGAGGCCGCCCCTCATGCCTCGCCCGAAGGCCGCGTGCTCGCGCGCATGATGAGCTGGGGTTCGACCAGGAGGTGTTCCACCCGTGTGGCGCGGCCCTCGATGTGGTCGACGAGGAGGCCGATGCTGCGGCGGCCGATGGCGGCGAAGTCCTGACGGACCGTCGTGAGCGGGGGCGGGAAGTACTCGGCCTCCGGGATGTCGTCGAAGCCGGCGACCGCGACCTGGGCGGGGGTGCGGATGCCCGCCTCGCGCAGGGCGCGCAGGACGCCGAGCGCCATCTGGTCGTTGGCGACGAAGACGGCCGTCACGGGGGCGGCGCCGCGGCGGGCCAGGGCGAGTCCGGCGAGTTCCTGTCCTGCGTGGTAGCCGGAGAGCGGGCTCCAGTCTCCGGTGAGCACCCGCGGCGGCCGGATGCCGCTCTCCTCCAGGACGGCGCGCCAGCCCGCCGTGCGGGCCTCGCTCTCCAGCCAGTCCTCGGGACCGGCGACGTGCCAGACGGTGGCGTGGCCGGCGGCGAGCAGGTGCTCGGTGACCATCCGGGCGCCGAGTTCCTGGTCGAGGGAGACGCCGGGCAGGTCGAGCCGGTGGCCGCCCTCCACGGTGACCACGGGGAAGGGCGCGTCGAGTTCGGCGAGGGCCCGGACGTGGGAGCGCTGCGGGGTGATGGCGACGACGCCCTCCACGCCCCAGGCCGCGAGGTGGTCGATGGCGTCCTTGAGGCCCTGCCCCTCGCCGGTGCGCAGATTGACGGTGGAGACGAGGTAGCCCTCCTCCCGGGCCGCCTCCTGGAGGCCGGTGAGGGTGCTGGCGGGGCCGTACAGGGTGGTGTTGACCGCGATGACGCCCAGTGTCCGCGTCCGGCGGGTGACCAGGGCGCGCGCGGCGGAGTTGCGGCGGTAGCCGAGGCGCTCGATGGCCCGGGTGACCTGCTCCCGGGTGGCCTCGCGCACGTTGGGGTGCCCGCTCAGTACACGGGAGACGGTCTGGTGGGAGACGCCCGCCTCCCGTGCGACGTCGGCCATCGTCGGCGGGCGGACGTCCTCGGCGGGATGTGCCACGTCTGCCTCCTTCCCGTGATCACGACTGTGCCTCGATGCGAGAAAAACCTTAGCGCCTCTTGTATCACTCCATTGTGAGCGCTAACAATCTAGCTCGACCGGGGCGCCGACGCCCCGCCCACCCCGCCGGAACGGAGTCCTCCCGGTGGTGCGAGGACACGCGCCGCCGTCGAACCCGAACCCGGTCGGAGCCGCCCTCGACGACGGGAATTGGGGTAACGCCCATGAAGAAGTTCCGCTCCGCATCCGCCCTCCTGGCCGTGACCACCGGCTGCGCCCTGCTCCTGACCGGCTGCGGGCAGAACAGCGAAGGGGGCAGCCAGGAGTCGAAGGACAAGAAGGACCTCACCATCGGCATCGCGATGCCCACCAAGTCCTCCGAGCGGTGGATCGCCGACGGCCGGAACATGACCGCCAGCCTGGAGAAGGCCGGCTTCGCCACCACCCTGCAGTACGGCGAGGACGACCCCGACCAGCAGGTCGCGCAGATCGAGAACATGATCACCCAGGGCGTGGACGCCCTCGTCGTGGCCGCCATCAACGGCGAGGCCCTGTCCAACGTCCTCCAGCAGGCGGCGGACGCCCACATCCCGGTGATCTCCTACGACCGCCTCATCCTGGGCTCCCCGCACGTGGACTACTACGCCTCCTTCGACAACGAGCGGGTCGGCGAGCTCCAGGCCACGTACATCGTGGACAAGCTGGGCCTCAAGGGCGGCGCGAAGAAGGGCCCGTTCAACATCGAGCTGTTCGCCGGCTCCAACGACGACAACAACACTCGGTACTTCTTCAGCGGCGCCATGAAGGTGCTCAAGCCCTACCTCGACAAGAAGCAGCTGGTCGTGCGCTCCGGCCAGACCCAGCTCAACCAGGTCACCACCCTGCGCTGGGACGGCGGGACGGCCCAGAAGCGCATGGACGACCTGCTGACGTCCGCGTACTCCACGGCCCGGGTGGACGCCGTGCTCTCCCCCTACGACGGCATCTCCATCGGCATCCTGTCCGCCCTCAAGTCCGACGACTACGGCAGCCCGGCCAAGCCGCTGCCGGTCGTCACCGGCCAGGACGCGGAGGTCGCCTCCGTGAAGTCGATCATCGCGGGCGAGCAGACCCAGACCGTCTACAAGGACACCCGCGCCCTCGCCCAGGTCGCCGCGGACATGGTGGCCGCCGTCCTCGACGGCAAGAAGCCGAAGATCAACGACGACCACACCTACGACAACGGCAAGAAGGTCGTCCCGGCCTATCTGCTCGACCCGGTCAGCGTCGACAAGTCCAACTACCAGAAGGTCCTGGTCGACTCCGGCTACATCGACGCCGGGGCGCTGCGATGACCCCCGTCCTCCAGATGCGCTCCATCGTCAAGACCTTCCCCGGCGTCAGGGCGCTGTCCGACGTGACCCTGTCCGTGGCGCGCGGGGAGGTGCACGCGCTGTGCGGGGAGAACGGGGCCGGGAAGTCCACCCTGATGAAGGTGCTGTCCGGCGTCCACCCGCACGGGAGTTACGAGGGCGAGATCCTCTTCGACGGCGAGCCCTGCCGCTTCAGGGACATCAGGGCCAGCGAGGAGCGGGGCATCGTCATCATCCACCAGGAGCTGGCGCTCGTACCCCACCTCTCGATCGCCGAGAACATCTTCCTCGGCAACGAGCCCGCCCGGCGCGGCGTCGTCGACTGGCGCGAGGCCCTGCGCCGCGCGGCCGGACTGCTCCGCCGGGTCGGCCTCGACGAGCACCCCGAGACCCGGGTCGCCGACATCGGCGTGGGCAAGCAGCAGCTCGTGGAGATCGCGAAGGCGCTGGCGAAGAACGTGCGCCTGCTCATCCTCGACGAGCCGACCGCGGCGCTCAACGACGAGGACAGCGCGAAGCTGCTGCGGCTGATGGGCGAGCTGAAGGGCGAGGGCATCACCTCGATCCTGATCTCGCACAAGCTGAACGAGATCGCCCGGATCGCCGACTCGGTCACCATCCTGCGCGACGGGCGCTCGATCGAGACGCTGGACGTGCGGGACCCGGCCACCACCGAGGAGCGCATCATCCGCGGCATGGTGGGCCGTGACCTCGACAGCCGCTTCCCGGACCGCACCCCGTACGAGGGCCCGGACGCCGGCGAGCCCGTCCTGGAGATCCGCGACTGGACCGTGCGCCATCCGCTCGACCGCGCCCGCAAGGTGGTCGACGGGGTCTCGCTGCGGGTCGGCCGCGGCGAGATCGTCGGGATCGCCGGCCTCATGGGGGCCGGCCGCACGGAACTCGCGATGAGCGTCTTCGGGCGCTCGTACGGGCGTTACGAGCGGGGCACCGTGCTCAGGAACGGACGCGAGGTGCGCACCCGTACGGTGCCCGAGGCGGTCGCCCAGGGCATCGCGTACGTCACCGAGGACCGCAAGCAGTACGGGCTCCACCTCGACGACTCGGTCAGCCGGAACATCTCGCTCACCTCGCTGGGCGCGCTCGCCCGGCGCGGGATCGTCGACGGGCACGAGGAGCGCCGGGTGGCCGAGCGCTTCCGGCGGACCATGAACATCAAGACGCCGAACGTCCTGGAGCGGGTCGGCCGGCTCTCCGGCGGCAACCAGCAGAAGGTCGTGCTCAGCAAGTGGATCCTCGCCGACCCGGAGGTGCTCGTCCTCGACGAGCCCACCCGCGGGGTCGACGTGGGAGCCAAGTTCGAGATCTACACCGTGATCGACCGGCTCGCCGCCGAGGGCCGGGCGATCCTCCTCATCTCCTCCGAGCTGCCCGAACTCCTGGGCCTGTGCGACCGCGTCTACACCATGGCGGCGGGGCGGCTGACCGGCGAGGTCGGACGCGCGGAGGCCACCCAGGAGCTCCTGATGCGGCACATGACCCAGGACTCCCCCATCCCGCCCGCCGGAACCCCGAGCCCCGGCCCCGGCCCCGGCCCCGGCGCACCGAGCACCGACCCCGACGAAGGACACCAGGCATGAGCACCGACATCGGCATGGACAAGAGCGCCCCGGCTCCCCCGGGCGCCGCCGGCACGACGACGCGCGGCACACCGCTGGCCGGGGTGCTCCTGGACGGGATCCGGCGCAACATGCGCCAGTACGGGATGCTGTTCGCGCTCGGTCTGATCGTGCTGCTGTTCCAGGTCTGGACGGGCGGCGACCTGCTGCTGCCGCGCAACGTCTCCAACCTGGTGCTGCAGAACAGCTACATCCTCATCCTGGCCATCGGCATGATGATCGTCATCGTCTCCGGGCACATCGACCTGTCGGTGGGCTCCCTGATGGCGCTGGTCGGCGGCACCGGGGCGGTGCTCATGGTCGAGCACCAGGTGTCCTGGCCGGTCGCCGTGCTGCTGACGCTGCTCCTCGGCGCCGTCGCCGGCGCCCTCCAGGGCTTCTTCATCGCGTACGTCGGCATACCGTCGTTCATCGTCACCCTCGCCGGCATGCTGCTGTTCCGCGGGCTCACCGAGATCTTCCTCAAGGGGCAGACGCTCGGCCCGTTCCCGAGCGGTCTGCAGAAGGTCGCCAACGGCTTCCTGCCTGAGGTCGGGCCGCACACGAACTACCACAACCTGACCCTGCTCCTCGGGCTCGGCCTGATCGCGTACGTGGTGTTCCAGGAGGTACGGGACCGTCGCAGGCAGCGGGAGTTCGCCCTGGAGACGCTGCCGACCGGCCTGTTCGCGCTGAAGGTGACGGCGCTGGTCGCCGCGGTCCTGGTCAGCACCCTGCTGCTGGCCAGCTACAAGGGCGCGCCCGTGGTGCTGCTGATCCTGGCCGTGCTGCTGGTCGGCTTCGGCTACGTGATGCGCAACGCGGTGATCGGGCGGCACGTGTACGCGATCGGCGGCAACCTGGCGGCCGCGAAGCTGTCCGGCGTGAAGGACCGGAAGGTGACCTTCGCGGTGTTCCTCAACATGGGGATGCTCGCGGCGCTCGCCGGCCTGGTCTTCGCCGCGCGCTTCAACGCGGCCTCGCCGAAGGCCGGCGTGAACTTCGAACTGGAGGCCATCGCCGCCGCGTTCATCGGCGGGGCGTCGATGAGCGGCGGCGTCGGCACCATCCTCGGCGCCATCATCGGCGGACTCGTGCTCGGCGTCCTCAACAACGGCATGAACCTGGTCGGCGTGGGGACCGACTGGCAGCAGGTCATCAAGGGCCTGGTGCTGCTCGCCGCCGTCGGCTTCGACGTGTGGAACAAGCGCAGGGCGGGCGCCTGACCCCGGCGCCGGTCGGGCCCGCCCGTGGCCGTATGCTCGGGCCGGATCACGAGGGGAGGCAGTGACGATGAAGCTGGCCGAGGCACTGGCCGAACGGGCGGAGGCGACGCGCCGCGTGGAGCAGCTGCGGGCGCGGGTCGTCGGCAGCGCGCGGTACCAGGAGGGCGAGACGCCCGCCGAGGACGCGGCACAGCTGCTGGCCGAGACCGCCGAGGTGCTGGACTCCCTGGAGTCCCTGATCCGGCGGATCAACCGGACCAACGCCTCGGTGTCCGTCGACGGCGAGCACACCCTCACCGACCTCCTCGCCCGCCGTGACGTCCTCAGGCTGCGGCACGCCGTGATCACGGCCGCCGCCGACGCGGCGGCGGGGAGCAACGAGCGCGGGTACGGGCGGCAGCTGCGGTCCGAGCTGATGATGCTGTCCGCGCTGCCGGTCGCCGAGCTGCGCGGACAGGCGGACCTGATCGCCCGCGAGATCCGCGAGGTCGACGTGACGATCCAGCGCACGAACTGGGAGGTCGATCTGCTGGACTGACCGGGTCCGGCCGGCCGGCCGGCCGGTGCTCGTGTGGAGCAGGTAGCGGCCTCGGAGGCGTGCACACACCGAGGGCTGGCGGTTTTCCAGCCCCTTTCTTGGCGCGCGAAGGGCAGCGCGGGGGTTCGATTCCCCTCACACACCGCAGCCCAGCACCGCGTACAAGTGAAGGTGCACAGCGCACGGCACATCACCACGTGCAGATCCGGGTCGTGAGGGCGGGTTCGGGGCTCTCCACACGCCGGCACCGGCCGTCCGCGTTCCTCGGGGCGTTCACGGGCCCCACGGCGCCTCGGGGCCGCCCCCGCGCATCAGCGAGTGCCCCGCGGGGCACTCGCAGGGGACGAGGCGTGTCCCCGACGAAAGGCGCAGGCGATGACGGGTGCGGACGGTCCGTACGGTTCCGTGACCGCGACGCTGGACGGCCTGGGCTCGGGCGCCTACCTGGCGGACGAGCAGGGCCGGATCCTGGCCGTGAACAGCCACGGCGCGCGTCTGCTCGGGCGCCCGGTCGCCGAGCTGCTGGGGCAGGACGCCCACGACCTGCTGCACCGCACCCGGGCGGGCGATCCCGTGCCGCGGGCCCAGTGCCGGATGCGCGAGAGCGTCCTCGACGGGCGGACCGCGCAGGGCGAGGAGGAGTGGCTGGAGCGCGGCGACGGCACGCTGCTCCCGGTGGCCTGGCTGGCCACGTCCTGCCAGGTGGACGCCCTGCCGGTCAGCACGCTCGTGCTGTTCCACGCCGCCGCGCCCGCCGGCGGGACCGCGCGGCGGGCCGTCGGCGGTGCGGGGCTCTCGGAGCTGGAGCGGCTCGCGCTGCTGGCCGAGACGACGACCCTGCTGACCTCGACGCTCGACATCCACGAGGCGCTCCGGCGGCTGATCGACCTCGTGGTGCCCCGGCTCGCCGACTGGGCGGTCATCGACCTGATCGGCGAGGGGGGCGACGTGTGGCGCTTCGCCGTCGCCCGTGCCGGGAAGGAGGGCGTGACCTTCCGCGAGGACCTCCAGGGGCCGATGCCGCCGGTGCCACAGGAGTCCTCGATGCCGCTGGCCCGGGCGCTGCGCGGGGTGGCGTCCTCGCTGGCCGGGCCCGAGACGTACCAGGGGCCGCCGGACTCCGGCGTGGCGGTCGAGCAGCGGCGCCTGTTCGAGGAGACCGGCATGCACTCGGCGATCATGGTGCCGCTGCGCACCCTGCACGAGGTGCTGGGCGCCCTCACCCTGGGGCGCGCGGAGCAGCCCCAGCCGTTCACCACGGCCGACGGCGTCCTCCTGGAGGACATCGCGCGCCGCGCGGGCTTCGCACTGGAGAACGCCCGGCTGTACCAGCGGCAGCGCAAGGTCGCCGAGACCATGCAGCGCCACCTGCTGCCCCGGCTGCCGTACACCCCGGGCCACACGATGACGGCCCGCTACCTGCCCGCGCCGCACGCCTCCCAGGTGGGCGGGGACTGGTACGACGCGTTCACGCTCACGGACGGCGCGACGGCGCTGGCCATCGGCGACGTCGTCGGGCACGACGTGGACGCCGCGGCCGGCATGGCGCAGCTGCGCAACATGCTGCGCGCCTACGCGCTGTCGCAGGAGAGGCCGGCGAGCAAGATCGTCGAGTGGCTGGACCGGGCGACCCTGGACGTGGCCGAGGTGTCCATGGCCACCCTGGTCTTCGCCCGGATGAAGCGGCACGGCGAGCGCTGCGAACTGTCCTGGACGAACGCCGGCCATCCGCCGCCGCTGCTGGTCACCCACGACGGCATCGCCCGGTACCTGACCGAGGCCCACGGCATGCTGCTCGGCGTCTCGCCGGACGAGGACCGTCCGGACGCGACGACGGAGTTCCCGCCCGGCGCGACGCTGCTGCTCTACACCGACGGCCTGGTCGAGTCCCCGCGCCACGACCTCACCGAGGGCTTGGAGCGCCTGCGCCGGCACGCCGCGGCCCTGGCGCACCGCCCCCTGGAGTCCTTCGCGGACGAGGTCCTGTCCCGCACGCGCCCGCCGGACAACGACGACGACGTCGCCCTGCTGGCCGTCCGCCAGGACCCGGGTCCCTGACGGACGGCGCCGCTCCCCCGCCGGTTCGCTCCCCGCCGGGTCCGGTCAGGACACCGGGCCGCGCTCGTGGGGGATCTTCTCGCCGGCCTCGATCGCGACCGGCAGCCGGTTCTCGGCAGGCGGCAGCGGGCAGGTCGCGAAGTCGGTGTAGGCGCAGGGCAGGTTGGTCGCGCGATTGAAGTCGAGCACGACGGTGCCGTCGGGCCCGGGCGCGGCGACGGCGAGGTGGCGGTTGGCCGCGTACGTGGTGACGCCCGAGGTCGCGTCGGTGAACAGCACCGTGAGGGTGCCGGGCGCGTTCCCGTTGAAAGCGGTGAGGCTCAGCTCCCGCCCGTCCAGGTGGAAGACCACCCGGCCGGGTGCGTCGTACACGTGCCGCAGCCCCTCCACGGAGGCGCCGACGGTGGTCGGCCGCGGCGCGTCGAAGGCCTCGTAGCGGCCCGTGACCACCCAGCGCGGATCGGGCTCGTACGCGGGCGTGCCGGTGAATCCGGTGCGCAGCGGGTGCTCGGGGTGGCGCGGGCGCACAACGTCGTTGCCGCCGCGCTTGGCGACCTCGATCACGGTGTCGCCCCAGACGGCGTCGACTCCGCCGCGCTCCGGGATGACGCCGAAGAGGTGCCGGCCGCGCACCGGCGCGTCGTCGACGAGGAGCTCCTCCCCCTCGTCGAGCTCGACGAGGACCCCCTCGGGCCCGGTCGACCAGCTGCCGGGCGCGCCGGGAACCCGCCGGGGCTCGGCGGACAGCCAGTGCAGTCCGGTCACCGCGAGGAAGCCGTGCTCGGAGGCGAGCCGGGCGTCCTTGTCCCGGTGCCACTCCTCCCACTCGGCGGCGAAGACCGCCGGATCCCGGACGTCGACGGTGCCGGGGATGTCGTGAACGCTCATGCGTCGTCTCCTCCTGGTGCTGCGAACGGGTGCTGCGCCCACGGGAAGCCGTGGGCGCGGGCGGGGGAACGAGGCCGTCGTGGGGCGGGGCGCGCGGGAGCCGCCGGAGTCGCGCGTCGGTGTCCGGACGCCGGGACGGGGCCTCGGGGTCAGCCGGAACAGCCCATGGTGGTGACGCGCGCGTAGTCCACGTGTCGGCGCGTCACCAGCAGGCTCATGGCTTCAGGAGACCACGACTCCCGCGCGGGGCACCAGGGTTCACGTGTGAACGCCCGATGAAGCCGCGCCGGGGCGCGCGGGCCGTCACGAGCGCAGCGCCCTGCGGGCCAGCCGGTTGCCCAGGAACTGGGCGAGTTGCACGAGGAGCACGATGGCGAGGACGGCGGTCCAGGTCACGGTCCAGTCGAACCGCTGGTAGCCGTAGGCGATGGCGAAGTTGCCGAGTCCGCCGCCGCCGACCGCGCCGGCGATGGCGGTGGCGTCGACCACGGAGACGAAGACGAAGGTGTAGCCGAGGATCAGCGGGCCCAGCGCCTCGGGGACGAGGAGGGTGGTGATGATGCGCAGCGGGCCTGCGCCCATGGCGCGGGCCGCCTCGATCACCCCGGGGTCGATGGTGACCAGGTTCTGCTCGACGATGCGGGAGATGCCGAAGGTGGCGGCGAGGACCAGGGGGAAGGTCGCGGCGGCGGTGCCGATGGTGGTGCCCACGACCTTGAGGGTCAGCGGGCCCACGGCGGTGATGAAGACGATGAAGGGGATGGGCCGGACGACGTTCACCACGAGGTTGAGGGCGGTGTGGAGCGGGGCGTTGGGCAGCAGTCCGCCGCGCCGCGTCGTGTAGAGCAGGATGCCGAGGAGCAGGCCGAGGACGCCTCCGCAGAGCATGGTCGCGGCGACCATCCACAGGGTCTGGCCGACGGAGGCCGTGAAGACCGGCCAGAGGGTGTTCCAGTCGCTGGTCATGCGTGCACCTCCACCGGGGCGACCGCGCGCAGTCGGTCCACCGTCGTCTCGATGTCCCGCTCGGCACCGGTCAGCGCCAGGGTGACGCTGCCGAACGAGCGGCCCTGCAGGGTGTCGATGCCGCCGTGCACGATCTCGAAGCGCAGGTCGTGCTCTCGTACGGCCTCGGTGAGGACCGGTCCGAGCACGTCGTCGTCGTCGACGGTGACGGAGACGAGCGTGCCGTCGTGCCGTTTCCGCAGCCGGGTCAGGTCGTCCGCGCCGGGGCGGTTCCTGAGGACGGTCGCGGCGAAGCGGCGGCTGGTCTCGGTCCGGGGCGCGGAGAAGACGTCGAAGACGGTGCCGACCTCGACGAGCCGGCCCGCTTCGAGGACGGCGACGCGGTCGGCGATGCTCCGCACCACGTCCATCTCGTGGGTGACGACCACGACGGTGACGCCCAGTTCGGCGTTGACGCGCCGGAGCAGGCGCAGGACGTCCCGCGTGGTCTCGGGGTCCAGGGCGCTGGTGGACTCGTCCGCCAGCAGGATCGCGGGGTCGTTCGCGAGGGCCCGGGCGATCGCGACGCGCTGCTTCTGGCCGCCGCTGAGCTGGTCGGGACGGGCCCACGCCTTGTCGGTGAGGCCGACGAAGGCGAGGAGTTCGGCGACCCGGTCCCGCTGCCGTTCCCTGGGCAGGCCCGCGAGCTTCAGGGGGTAGGCGACGTTGCCGTAGACCGTGCGGGAGCGGAAGAGGTGGAACTGCTGGAAGATCATGCCGATGCGCGAGCGGAGCCGGCGCATCTCCCGTTCGCTCTGTTCGCCGATCACCACTCCGTCGACCGTGACCGTGCCGGACGTGGCGTGTTCGAGTCCGTTGATGAGTCGGACCAGGGTGCTCTTCCCGGCTCCGGAGTGCCCGATGATCGCGAAGATCTCCCCCGCCTCGATGTCCAGGTCGATCGAGTCGAGCGCCGTGACGGTGCCGGAGCGTGCGGTGAAGCTCTTGCTGACCTCGCGCAGTGCGATGAGTGGTGCCATGGGTTCCTGCTTCGGGTCGGACCCGGGTGCGAGGGGGCGTCCGCGGGGACGCCCCCTCCGGGTGGGGTCGTCAGTGTGCGGCGCGGACGGTCTTCTCCAGGGAGGCCAGGATGCGTTCCAGGTCGGCCCGGGGCCGGTCCACGGCCACGGCCGTTCCCTTGGAGGCGTCGATCGCCGCCTTCTTCACCGCTTCCTCGTGGTAGAGGGCGGCGACCTTCCGGTAGGTGGGGTTGTCCTTGTCGGCCGCGCGGGCGACGAAGACGTTGATGTACGGCTCGGCCTCGGGCTTCGACGGGTCGTCGCCGTACAGGGCCTTGGACGGGTCGAGCGCGGCGTCGAGGGCGAAGTTGTTGTTGATCACGGCCGCGTCGACGGACGGCAGTGAGGCGACGGTCTGGGCGGCGTCGACGGGCGTCACACGGACCTTCGAGGCCGCGGTGTCCACGTCCGCGGGCGTCGCGAGCACCGACCCGCCGCCCTTCAGCTTCAGCAGGCCGGCCTGCTGGAGCACCAGCAGCGCCCGGGCCTGGTTGGTGGGGTCGTTGGGGATGGCGATCCGGCCGTTGCGCGGGATCTGCGCCACGGCGGTGTGCTTCTTCGAGTAGAGGCTGAGCGGGACGACGACCGTCGACCCGATCGGGGTGAGGGTGTCGTGGTCGGCGACGTTGTGGTTGGCCAGGAACAGCAGGTGCTGGAAGAGGTTGAGGTCGATCTGCTTCTGCGCGAGGGCGGGGTTCGCCTGCGTGTAGTCGGTGAAGTTGACGAGTTCGATGTCGATGCCCTCCTCGGCCGCGCGCCGGGTGAGCACGGGCCAGAAGTCCGAACTCTGGTCGGTGGTGCCGATCTTCACGGTGACCCGCCCGGCCGCGTCGGCGCGCGAGCCGGTGCCGGTCAGGTGGGAGACGAGGACCGCCGCCGCCACGAGGAAGGCCACGGCGGCGATCGAGACCGCGGTGACCAGGCCGGTTCTCCGGCCCGTCGGCTTGTCGGGCAGTGCGGGGATCTCGTCGGGTCCGGTCGGTGGCTGCGTCATGGGGTGCTCTCCTGTGGTCTCGGGGGGGTCAGTGGGACGGTGCGGGGTGCGGGGTGTGGTGCTGGGGGAAGGCGGCGAGGAGTTCCCTCGTGTACGGGGCGGCGGGGGCGTCGAAGACGGCGTCGCGCGGGCCCGTCTCGACCAGCTCGCCGTCCTTCAGGACCGCGACGCGGTCGCAGAAGTGCCGTACGACCGCGAGGTCGTGGGAGATGAAGAGCAGCGACAGGCCGAGCTCGTCGCGCAGGTCCATCAGCAGGTTGAGGACCTGTGCCTGCACCGACACGTCGAGCGCGGAGACCGGCTCGTCGGCGATGACCAGGCGCGGCCGGACGGCCAGCGCGCGGGCGATGCCGATGCGCTGCCGCTGGCCGCCGGAGAACTCGTGGGGGTGGCGCCGGAGATCGGCGTCGGACAGGCCCACCTGTTCCAGGAGTTCGGCCGCCCGCCTCCGGCGCGCGTGCCGGTCCAGGTCGGTGTGGATGCGCAGTGGCGTGGTGACGATCCGCTCCACCGTGTGCCGGGGGTTGAGCGAGGCGTACGGGTCCTGGAAGACGAGCTGGACGTCGCGGCTCAGCTCGCGGCGCAGGCGGGTGCGCGTCGCCGCGTCCGAGACGTCGCGTCCGTCGAAGCGGACCTCGCCGCCGGTGGGGCGGCGCAGTCCGGTCAGGACGCGGGCGAGCGTGGACTTGCCCGAACCGGACTCGCCCACCAGGCCGAGGGTCTCCCCGTGGGCCACGTGCAGGCTCACTCCCTTGAGCGCCGGGTGCGGCCGGTCGCGGCGCCGGCCCGGGTAGTCCACGCGGAGCGCGCGCACCTCGGCGAGGACGCCGGGTTCCCGGGCGGGGCGGAGGCGGGTCCGGGCGGGCTGCTTCGGCTCGGGGTCGTCGACGGTGGGCAGCCGGGAGCCGGGCACGGTGCGCAGGGACGGGGCCGCTCCGACGAGGGCCTTGGTGTAGGGGTGGGCGGGTGCGGTCAGGAGGCGGGCGGTGGGACCTTCTTCGAGGACCTCGCCGTGCCGCAGGACGAGCGTGCGGTCGCAGGTCCGGGCGACCACGCCCACGTCGTGGGTGACGAGGAGCATGGCCGTACCGGATTCCTCCCGCAGTGCGTGGAGGAGGTCGAGGACCTGGTGCTGGACGCGGGCGTCCAGGGCGGTGGTGGGTTCGTCGGCGACGAGTACGGCGGGGTCGTTGACCAGGGCCATGGCGATGACGACGCGCTGGCGCATGCCGCCCGAGAGGCGGTGGGGGTGGTCGGAGGCCCGGGCGGCCGGGATGCCGACGCGTTCGAGCATCGCCGCCGCCCGTTCGCGTGCCTCCGCGCGGCCGGCGCGGGGGTGGTGGACGCGGTAGGCCTCGGCGACCTGGGCGCCGATGGTGTGGTACGGCGACAGCGCGTCCAGGGCGTCCTGGAACACCATGGCGACGCGGGAGCCCCTGATCTCCTTCAGGACCTTCTCGGGCGCGTCGACCAGTTCGGTGCCGTCGGCGCCGAGCCGGATGCTGCCCCGGACGCGGGTGCGGGCCGGGTCGTGCAGGGCCAGGGCGGCGAGCCCGATGGTGGACTTGCCGGAGCCCGATTCGCCGACGAGGCCGAGGACTTCGCCGGGGGCCAGGTCGAAGGAGACGTCGCGGACGGCGGGGACGGTGCCGCGGGCGGTGCGGAAGGCGACCGAGAGCTCACGGACGCGCAGTGCGGACGGTGCGTTCATGCGAGCCTCACCCGGGGGTCCAGCCAGGCCACGACGAGGTCGGCCAGGGCGACGAACACGACGACGAAGAAGGCGGCGACGAGGACGGTGCCGACGACCGTGGGCAGGTCGTTGCCGGTCACGGCGTCGACGGCGAGCTTGCCGACGCCGCCGAGCCCGAACACGGTCTCGGTGATGAACGCGCCGCCGAGGAGCGCCCCGGTCTCCAGGCCGAGGAGTTGCACCAGCGGGCCGGCCGCGCCGCGCGCGGTGTACTTCAGGTGGGTGCGCAGGGTGCCCAGGCCCTTTGCGCGGGCGGTGCGGACGTACCCGTGGTGCATGGTCTCCAGCATTTGGGAGCGGGTCAGCCGGGCGTACACGGCCGCGTTGACGAAGCCCAGGACCAGCCAGGGCAGCACCAGGCCGAGCGCCCACCGGCCCGGGTGTTCGGTGAGGGGCACGTAGTGCGGGGGTGCGAACAGGCCCGTGGAGTAGACGAGCAGCATCTGGAGCAGATAACCGAGGAAGGCGATCTGGACGCTGGCGCCGAGCAGGTTGAAGCCGGACAGCAGGCGGTCGGTGGGCCTGCCCCGGTGCAGCGCCGCCGTGAGGCCGGATCCGATGCCGAGGACGAGGATCACGGCAAGGGCGCCGGCCGCGAGGGAGACGGTGACCGGGAGGCGGTCCTCGATGGCGGCGAGCACGGGCTGGTGGAGGGTGTAGGAGTAGCCGAGGCAGGGTGCGGGGCAGGGGATCGGGAGGCCGTCGACGTCGGTGATCGTGCGGCCGGCGACGACGCCGCCGACGTAGTCGGTGAACTGGGCGACGATCGGCCGGTCGAGGCCCATGCTGGTGCGGACGGCGGCGAGTTGGGCGGAGTCGCACTTGGGGCCGCAGGCGGTCCGGGCCGGGTCGGCGGGGGCGGCGTGGAAGAGCGCGAAGGCGGTGGCGGTGATCGCGACGAGCACCGCCACGGCCTGCGCGAGCCTCTTGAGGAGGTATCGGGTCATCGGAGGGGTCGGGTGTCAGGGGCGGGCGACGTAGACGTCGGCCAGGGCCGGGACGCCGTAGATCGGGTGGATGGCGGCGCCGCCGATGTGCTCGCCGCGGAACTGGCTGGTGCTCTTGTAGAGGAAGGGAACCAGGGGGACGTCCTTCATGACCGTCTCCTCCAGGGTGATCAGTTCCTCGGCCTTCTGCTGGGCGTCGCCGATCCTGGCGATGCGGGCGAGTTCCCGGTCCACCAGCGGGTTGGCGTAGTGGATGGGGTTGGACACCGCGTCCAGGTGGCTCTCGTAGCCGAGCGGCAGCAGGGTCGAAGGGGTGGGCCAGTCCACGGAGTTGGTGGACAGGAACAGGTCGTACGGGTTGTCCGGGCCGAAGACCAGGTCGTAGAAGGTGGCGGGCGGCAGACCCTTGACGACGAGTTCGACGCCGGCCCTGGCGAAGGCGTCGGCGAGGACCTGGGCGACCTGTTCGTCCTGCGGGCTGTCGGTGGGGTAGGCGTAGGTCAGCTTGGTGACCTTGGTCTTCGCCCGGGCCAGGTGTTCCTTGGCCTTGGCGATGTCGCCGGTGGGGGCGACGGGGTAGAGGTCGTACTTCCGCCAGCCGACGACGGCGGGTGAGGAGAGGGTGGTCGCGAGGTCGCCGGCGTGCCGGCCGCCGAGGACCTGGCGGGCCTGCTCGCGCGGGAAGAGGTAGTGGATGGCCTTGCGGACCTCGGGGTCGGTGACCCGGTCGTTCCTGATGTAGAGGTCCGAGGTGTAGGCGCCCTGGCTGCCGGAGACGACCAGTTTCCGCTTGGCGGGGTCGCGTTCGACGGTGGAGATCAGTTCCGGCGGCAGCTTGTCCTTGGTGGTGAGGGTGGTGGCGCCGGCGCCCTGCCCGTTGAAGACCTCCTGTGCGGTGTTGAGGGCGGCCTTGCCGAAGGTGAACTCGAATCGGTCCGGGTAGGCGTGCCGGATGGAGTCCGTCTCGGGCTTCCAGTGCGGGTTGCGCTCCAGGGTGAGGCTCTGGTTCTGCTTGTGCTCGACGATGCGGTACGGGCCGGTGGCGAAGGGCCGCAGGTCGTAGCCGGTGCCGGTGTCCTTGTCCTCGCGCACCGGCGAGGAGGAGGACTGGGCGGCCATGTACGGGACGTCGGACTGCGGTTCGGGGAAGTGCAGGACGAGCGTCTTGTCGTCGGGCGTCTCGATGGCCGCGAGGTGGCCGTCCTTCTTCGGGCCGCCGTACTTCTTGACGGCCTCGGTGCGGTCCTTGGAGCCGGTGAGCCACTGCGGCCAGTAGACGGGGCCGACTTCGAAGCCGGGTGCGAAGGTGCGCTCGATGCCGTACTTGACCTGCTGGGCGGTGACGGGCTTGCCGTCCTCCCAGGCGATGCCGTCCTTCAGGTGGTAGGTCCAGGTGCGGCCGCCGTCGGAGGGGGTGCCGGTGTCGGTGGCGAGGTCGCCGACCAGCTTGGGTCTGCCGTCGACGAGCTGGTACTGCGTCAGCTGCCGGCCCCACAGGAGCGAGGTGCTGTAGGTCTCGCCGGCGTAGATCTTCTGCGGGTCGAGGTGGCGGAAGTCGGCCTGGTTGGCGACGGTGACGGTGCCGCCCCTGCGGGCGCCGGGGACCTCGGGGGCGGGGCCCCGGCTGTCCTTCGCGGTGCCGAGGGTGGTGGTCAGCCGCTGGCCGCTGCGTGCCGCGGTGCTGTTCTTGTCGCGTCCGGTGCCGGTGTCCGCGCCCGCGCCGGCGGAGCAGGAGCACAGCAGCAGGGCGGCGGCGGTGACGAGGGCCGGGAGGGCCGCGGCGCGCGGGGTGACTGCGGGCATGACGAACTCCGTTGTGTGGTGCGTGGGTTGCTGATGGTTACGAGTGAGATGAGCGGGGTCGCTCAGCGGAGGGTGTGCGGGTCGAGGGCGTCCCGCACGGCGTCGCCGAGGAGGTTGAAGGCGAGGACGAAGACGAGGAGCGAGACCCCGGGGAAGACCATGTAGGTGGGGTCGTCGTGGACGACGTCGGCGCCCCGGGAGATCATGCGGCCCCAGTCCGGGACGGGTTCGCTGATGCCGACGCCGAGGAAGGACAGGGCGGCCTCGGTCGTGACCATGGCGGGCACGGCGAGGGTGATGTGCACCAGGACCGGGGCCCAGACGTTCGGCAGCAGTTCCCGGAGGACGACGTGCCGCCGGCTCGCGCCGAGGGCCCGGGCAGCGGCCACGAACTCCCTTTCGCGCAGGGACCGTACGAGGGTGCGCAGCACCATCGCGAGGGGCACCCAGCCGAAGGCGGAGAAGACGAGCACGAGCACCAGGAACTGCATCCAGGCGGGCTCGTTCTCGCCCGGCCCGACCAGGCGGGTCTGGACGATCGGGCCCAGCGTGATCAGGAACAGCAGGGCCGGGAAGGCGAGCAGGACGTCGCAGAGGAAGGTGAACGCCCGGTCCACGAGGCCGCTGAGGTATCCGACGGTGACGCCGACGGCCACGCCGACGACGGCGACGACGGCCGCCGAGGCGAATGCGATCAGCAGGGAGGTGCGGATGCCGTGCACGAGCTGGGCGAGGACGTCGCGGCCGAGGCCGGGTTCGATGCCGAACCAGTGCTCGGCCGATATGCCGCCGTTGGGCAGCACGGGCAGGCCCTCCGGGCTGAGCAGACCGGGCGCGTTCTGCCCGTAGTGCTCGGTCGGGTTCTTGCCGTAGAGGGCCGTGACGAGGGGCGCCGCGACGGCCAGGAGGACGAAGAGGCCGACGACGCACAGCGAGACGATCCCGACCCGGTCCCGCCGGAACGCGTCCCCTACCGATACCGCTGCCACGCCACCGCTCTCCCGGGTCGTCACGGGCGCTCCGACTGTGGAGGGGCGCCCTGGTTCTGATCGGAGACGGGGTCGCCGCTCCGGACACCCGGACATTAGATCGAAAGATCAGCTCGGCGCAAGGCCTCGGATTCCAAGGTCAACGCCTCAATTGAGCTTCGCTTTCCAGAATGTTGCACCGTTCATCCGCTTGCAACAGGAGACGGGGCAAAGCATCACGAATCGCCCTATCACGGGAGACGAGCATCACAGCCCGCACCCCGGCGCGACCGCGCCCGCCGCACTCCTTGCGCGCGTGTTGCGGCCGCACGCACCACCGTGACCTCGCATATCGCCGGCTTGTCGTTCACGTGAAGCCCCGCCCGGCGAATCCGACGCGCGCGGGCGAATCCCCCTATGTCCCCCGTGACATGAGCGCGACGGACTGGGAGTGTCCGGGGCCGTCCGGGACGTCCCGTCGGGGCGCCCCGGTGCGAAGGGCGGCGATCCCGCCCGAATCCCCGTCAACCCCAGGAGAAACCACATGTTCTCGCTCTCCCCGCTCGGCGGCCGGGCGCGCCGTCTCGCCCTCACCTCCGGCGCCGCCGTCCTCACCGGCACCCTGCTCGCCACCGCCGCCGCCACCGCGTCGGCGGGCTCCGCCCCGGAGCGCCGGGACGACACCTCCGTCGCGGCCACCGCCCGGGCGCTCGGCCTCGGCGCCCAGGAGGAGCTGGTCGTCAAGGACGTCGTCCGGGACGCGGACGGAAGCGTCCACACCCGTTACGAGCGCACCTACGCCGGCCTGCCGGTGCTCGGCGGCGACCTCGTCGTCCACCGGGCCCCGAACGGCACGGTCAAGGACGTCACCAAGGCCGTGCGGGCCGCGATCCGGGTCGCCTCCCTCACTCCGAAGCAGACGCCGGCCGCCGCCCGGTCGGCCGCGGTCAGGGCCGCGAAGGCGGCGAAGACCACGGCCCCCGCCGGCGAGACCCCGCGCCAGGTCGTCTGGGCCGCCGGCGGCACGCCGGTCCTCGCCTACGAGACCCTCGTCACCGGCACCCAGGACGACGGTGTCACCCCGAGCCTGCTGCGCGTGGTGACGGACGCCGACACGGGCCGCAAGCTCTACGAGGCCCAGCTGATCGACGGCATAGCCGACGGCGTCACCGCCCGGGCCGGCACCGGAGCGAAGGCCGGGGCCGACGCCGCCCGCCCGGGCAGCCCGCAGGCCGGCGCGCTCGGCACCGGCGCCGGCCAGTACAGCGGCACGGTCACCCTCGGCACCACCACCTCGTCGAAGGGGTACGAGCTGGTCGACGGCGGGCGCGGCGGCGCGAGCACCGTCGACCTCCAGCACCGCACCGGCGGCAAGGGCGTCCTGTTCACCGACGCCGACAACGCCTGGGGCGACGGCACCCCCGCCCACCACCAGACCGCCGCCGTGGACGCCGCCTACGGCGCCGCCGAGACCTGGGACTTCTACAAGGACGTCCTGCACCGCAACGGCATCAAGAACGACGGCCGCGCCCCCGTCTCCCGGGTCCACTACGGCAACGCCTACCAGAACGCCTTCTGGGACGACCGCTCCTTCGCCATCACCTACGGCGACGGCGCGAACGACCAGCACCCGCTGACCCAGCTCGACGTGGCCGGCCACGAGTTCAGCCACGGCGTCACCTCCGCCACCGCGAACCTGCAGTACTCCGGCGAGTCCGGCGGCCTCAACGAGGCCACCTCGGACATCTTCGGCACCGCGGTCGAGTGGAACGCGAACAACGCCCAGGACCCGGGCGACTACCTGCTCGGCGAGAAGATCGACATCTTCGGCAACGGCAAGCCGCTGCGCTACCAGGACCAGCCCAGCAAGGACGGACGCGGCTCGGCCGACTACTGGAGCGCCGGCGTCGGCAACCTCAACGTGCACTACTCCTCCGGCGTCGCCAACCACTTCTTCTACCTGCTGTCCGAGGGCAGCGGCGCGAAGGACATCAACGGCGTGCACTACGACAGCCCGACCGTCGACGGCTCCACCGTCACGGGCATCGGCCGCGACAAGGCCGTGCAGATCTGGTACCGCGCGCTGACCACGTACTTCACCTCCACCACCGACTACCACGGCGCCCGCGAGGGCACCCTGAAGGCGGCCGCCGACCTCTACGGGGCGGGCAGCGCCGAGGCGGGCGCCGTGGCCGCCGCCTGGGCGGGGGTGAACGTCAAGGCCTGACACCCCGCGGCGCGCGCCGCCACGGCCCGCGGTTCCTCCGCCGGCCGTGGCGGCCGCACCGCGTGCGTCCGTATTCGGGTGAAAGGTGGCACATTCCGCCGCATTCGGGGTAGCCGGACGTCATGGACACCGATGCCTCGACACCGCTCCGCGCCCTCGCCCTGGTCTGCACCCTCTCCCCCGGCCCGGCGCGGTCCAGCTCGCAGCTGCTCGCGGACCAGACGATGGCGGCCCTCTCCGAGCACGGAGTCACCGGACGGACCGTCCGGGTCGTCGACCACGACGTGAAACCCGGGGTGAAGACCGACCTGGGCGACGGCGACGCCTGGCCGGAGATCCGGCAGGCGATGCTCGACGCGGACATCCTGGTCCTCGCCACCCCGATCTGGCTCGGACACCCGTCGAGCGTCGCCCAGCGCGTCCTGGAGCGGCTGGACGCGGAGCTGTCCGAGTCCGACGACGAGGGCCGGATGCTCACGTACGGCAAGGTCGCCGCGGTCTGCGTGGTCGGCAACGAGGACGGCGCGCACAAGGTCAGCGCCGACCTGTACCAGGGCCTCAACGACGTCGGCTTCTCCCTCGCCCCGAACGCCGTCACCTACTGGGTCGGCGAGGCC
Source organism: Streptomyces sp. NPDC053541 (assembly GCF_044544705.1). Taxonomy (NCBI): domain Bacteria; kingdom Bacillati; phylum Actinomycetota; class Actinomycetes; order Kitasatosporales; family Streptomycetaceae; genus Streptomyces; species Streptomyces sp. NPDC053541. Next base: position 213,160 of record NZ_JBITXM010000003.1, on the reverse strand, counting down.
ATGCAGGGCACCGACTACCAGGACCTGGAATCGACGCCCGAGAAGACCGCCGCCACGACCCGGACCCTCGCCGCCAACACGGCGCACCTGGCCCGCCGCCTCAAGTCCGCCCCGTACCCACCCTCTTCCTGACGGCCGCCGCAGACCCCCGAACGGACGGTGATCCCCATGCAGTCCCCCGACGCTCCCGGCCCCCGCCTCACCGACCCGGCGGAGCTCCATCCCACCCCGCCCTTCCCCGAGCAGGACCAGGACCACCCGGGCCACACCGAGGAGATGCGGCCGCGCCCCGACCACGGCGAGGAGAGCTACCGCGGCCACGGCCTGCTGCGCGACCGCAGGGCGCTCGTCACCGGAGGGGACTCCGGGATCGGGCGGGCCGTCTGCCTGGCCTTCGCCCGGGAAGGCGCCGACGTCGTCCTCACCCATCTGCCGGAGGAGGCGGACGAGGCGGCGGAGACCGCCCGCCTGGTCCGGGAGGCGGGGCGGACGGCGGTGCCCGTCCCGTGCGACATCCGGTACGAGGAGCAGTGCGACGACCTGGTGGAGCAGGCGGTGCGCGAACTGGGCCGGATCGACCTGCTCGTCAACAACGCCGCGTACCAGATGGCACAGCCCGACGGGATCGAGGCGATCACCACGGAGCAGTTCGACCGGGTGATGAAGACCAACCTGTACGGGATGTTCTGGCTGACCCGCGCCGCGCTGGCCCACATGCCGCGCGGCGGCTCGGTCATCAACACCACCTCGGTGCAGGGCTACCAGCCCAGCCCGCCCCTGCTCGACTACGCGATGACCAAGTCCGCGATCATCTCCTTCACCCACGGCCTGGCGCAGATGCTCGCCGAGCGGGGCATCCGGGTCAACGCCGTGGCCCCCGGACCGGTCTGGACGCCGCTGATCCCGGCGACGATGCCGGACCCGACGAAGTTCGGCGAGCAGTCCGCCTTGGGTCGCCCCGCCCAGCCGGCGGAGATGGCGCCCGCGTACGTCTTCCTGGCCTCGCCCCAGGCCTCGTACATCACCGGGGAGATCGTCAACGCCACGGGCGGGCGGCCGCTGCCCTAGCCGCGGCTCCTCGTCCTAGGCGCGGCTCCTGGCGGCGTCCAGGGCGTCCTGGACCTCCCGGACCACGCGGGCCGCGTCCGCCGGGTTGTTCACCACGTCGGTGCGGTTCATGTCGATGACCAGGACCTCGCTGGCCGAGTAGTGCTTGTGCACCCAGTCGTCGTAACCGGACCACAGCGTGCGGTAGTACTCGACGAGCGCCTCGTCCTGCTCGAAGTCGCGCCCGCGCAGCCCGATGCGGTGCAGCACGGTCTCGAAGTCCGCCTTCAGGTAGACCATGAGGTCGGGCGCCTTGCGGTACGGCAGCCCGTCGATCTCGCGCATCATCTCGTTCAGCAGGCCCTCGTAGACCTGCATCTCCAGCGAGCTGATGCGGCCCAGGTCGTGGTTGACCTTGGCGAAGTACCAGTCCTCGTAGATGGACCGGTCGAGGACGTTGTCCCCCCTCTTGTACGCCTCCTTGATCGCGGCGAACCGCGTCTGCAGGAAGTACAGCTGGAGCAGGAAGGGGTAGCGCTTCGCCTGTATCTCCTCGGGGCTCGCCGTGTAGAAGAGCGGCAGGATCGGGTTGTCGTCCACGCTCTCGTAGAAGACGTCGCTGCCCAGCTCCTTGGCGAGCAGCTCGGCAACGCTCGTCTTGCCGATCCCGATCATGCCTCCGACGCAGATCACTGACATACCTCACTTCTCCCTGGGACTTCTGCTCGCGGCGAGCGCCGGGCGACCCACGCGGGCCGCCCGTCCACGGCCGGCCCCACAGGCCGCCGCGCGGGCGCCTCCCGGAAGAACGGGCCATCGCCTCGTGGCCGCTGAGAAGCATAGATGACGACCCGCGCACCGCGGCCCGCTCGCCGCCCTCGCGCGGGCGACGGCCGGTGGTTACTGCGCTCGGGGGACATCCGGTGGGGAATCCGGCGCAGGGATGGACCGAGCCCCCATCCTCGGACGGGTGACCGGCACCGGGCCGGTCCGTCGGGGAGGAACACGGTGCCGATGCGTCCGACCACCGTCGTGAAGCTACTGGCCGGGGCGGCGGCGCTGCCGCTCCTCGCGCCGGCCGGCCCGGGCTCCTGGGGCCGGCCGCCCGCCGCGCCGCCGGCCCCGGCGGCCGCGGGGCCCGGCACGCTCTGCGTGCCGGCCGGGACCCTGCGCGGCCCGGACGGCGCGTACGCGGAGGTCGGCCTCTGTGCGGACAGCGGCGGCCCGCGGCTCACCGTCTCGGCCCCGGCCTCCTGCGGGCGCGCCGGATCCCGCACCCCCTACGGCTGCCGCACCACCGGCACCTGGACGGCCCGGCACGCCGGGACCACGCTCGCCGGAACCCTGCCCGGCCCGGCCGAGTACCCCGGCCCCGGCCGCTACGACGTCACCGCCTCCGTGCACGTCCGGTCGGAACCGGCAGGCGTCGACCTCCACGGCACGGTCCGCGCCACCATGCCGCTGACGGCTCCCCGGCCCCGGCCCACCCACACCGTCACGGCGGACCGCACGACCCTGCGCCGGGACACCACGACCACCGTCACCTACACCGTGCGGCGCGACAGCGACGACGGGGACGGCAGCGCGCGCTTCGGACTGATCGGCGAGGAGACGTCCGGCGTACGGATCTCCACCACCGACCCCCGCTGCGTCAACCCCCTCATCGGCCGCTACCCGGCCACGACCCGCCTCCCCCACGCCCTCGACTGCGCCCTCACCACGCTCCAGCCCGGCCACCCCGAGACGGTGACGGTCCGGATCTCCCTGGGTCCCGAGTGCTCCACGGTGGTGTCGAAGCTCGGCTACTGGATGCCGGACGGCCAGGCCCTCTACACCGGCGGCATGCTGCCGGGACCGAAGCTGACCTGCGTCTGACGATCGGGTGCACCGCCGCCGGGACGAGGTGAGGCGGGCGCCGCCCGTCGCCGGCCGTCGGCGACGGGCGGCGACGCGAACCGGGGGCTCGGGCGGGACCTGGTGGCGCTGTCAGCCGTACCTGCCGGGGACGTGCCGTTCGGGGACGCAAAGGTGGTTGTACTCCCGGTAGAAGGGTCCGAGCGCGGCGTGACGCGTGACCTGCGGATCGACCGGCAAGGCGTTCCCGGCGAGCGTGAACCGATGGTGTGGCGTCAGCCGGCTGCGACCGTCGCCCCGGCGTACGCCGCCGCCGTCAGGGCGACCACGGCGGCCGGCAGGGCCCGCACGGGCGGGTCGCCGTGGCGCAGGTGGACAACCGCGGCCGCGGTCATCAGCAGCGCCAGCCCGATGCCGGCGGCCACCCCGAGCGGGGCGGAGGCCGGTCCGAGCAGCAGTCCGACGGCTCCGGCCACCTCCAGGGCGCCGACGACGCGGTAGAGGCCCCGTGACATGCCGAGGTGCGCTGCCGCCCGGCGCATGAACGGCGCCGCGGCGATCTTCCCCAGTCCCAGCGGGAGGAAGACGAGGGACAACGCGGCGGCGAGGGCGATCTGTGCGGTGGTCACGCCGGCCGCCTGCGGCGTTCGGCGCTCAGGCGGGCGAAGTGGTCGATGAGGTCGGGGACGTCCACGCCTGCCGGGTCGACGACCTGCTCGACGGGGGCGCCTTGGAGGAGGCGTTTGACGGGGACTTCGAGTTTCTTGCCGGTGCGGGTGTGCGGGATGCCCGGCACCTCGATGATCTCGTCGGGGACGTGGCGGGGTGAGGCGCCGGCCCGGATCGCTTCCTTGATCTTCTCGCGGAGGGCGTCGTCCAGGGTCACCCCGGCGGCGAGGACCACGAACAGGGGCATCCAGTAGCCGCCGTCGGGTTCCTCCGCTCCGATGACGAGCGCTTCCGTGATCTCGGGGAGGTGTTCGACGACGTCGTGGATGTCGGCGCTGCCCAGGCGGACGCCGTTGCGGTTCAGGGTGCTGTCGGAGCGGCCGTGGACGATCACCGAGCCGTGACCGGTGACCGTGATCCAGTCACCGTGCCGCCACACGCCCGGGTAGGAGGAGAAGTAGGCGTCGCGGTAGCGGGTGCCGTCGGGGTCGTTCCAGAAGTACAGCGGCATCGACGGCATCGGACGGGTGACGACCAGCTCGCCCACCTGATCCACGACCGGGAGGCCCTCGCCGTCGTACGCGGCGAGCGCCACGCCGAGATGGGGTGCGGACAGCTCCCCGGCCCAGACGGGAGTGGTGGGCGCGCTGCCCGCGAAGCCGGACACCACGTCCGTGCCGCCGCTGATGGACGCGAGCAGGACGTGGTCGCCGACGTGCTCGCGGACCCAGGGGTAGGCGGAGGCCGGCAGGGCGGAGCCGGTGCAGCCGACCACGCGGATCGACGACAGGTCGTGCGCCGAGGGGTCGATGCCGTACTTGGCCATGCCCAGCAGGTACTGGGGGCTGGTGCCGAAGACGGTCGCCCGATGGCGCGCGGCCAGCTCCCACAGGACGTCGAGCTGGGCGAAGGGCGCCGGGCTGCCGTCGTAGGTGCACGTGGTGGCGCCGGTGAGGAGCGTGGAGGCGACCAGGTTCCACATCATCCAGTGGGTGGTGGTGTACCACAGGAGGCGGTCGCCGGGGCCGAGGTCCGAGTGCAGTCCGAGGGTCTTGAGGTGTTCGAGCAGGACGCCGCCGTGGCCGTGGACGATGCCCTTGGGCAGACCGGTGGTGCCCGAGGAGAACACGACCCACAGCGGGTGGTCGAACGGCACCGGGGTGCAGGTGAGTTCCTCGGCGCGGGTGGAGGCGTCCTCCCACGGCACCACGACCGAGGGGGACGCGTGTGACGGCCGCGGCAGGCCCACGTGGTCCACCAGCAGCGTCGCCTTCAACGTCGGGAGGTGCGCGCCCAGTTCACCGACGGCCGCGCGGCGGTCGTGGGTGGTGCCGTTGAAGAGGTAGCCGTCGGCGGCGATCAGGACGGTGGGTTCGAGCTGGGCGAAGCGGTCGGCGGCCGCCTGGGGCGCGTAGTCCTGCCCGCAGACCGACCACACGGCGCCGAGGCTCGCGGCGGCGAGGAACGCGACGATCGCGTGCGGGGTGTTGGGCAGGTAGCCGACGACCCGGTCGCCTTGGCCCACCCCCAGCTCGCGCAGGGTCGCGGCCACCGAGGCGACCTGGGCGCGCAGGCGGCCCCCGGTCACCTCGTAGCAGGAGCCGGTCTCGTCGAGGGCGATGATCGCCACGTCGTCGTCGGCGAGGTTGCGCAGGGCGTGGTGGGTGTAGTTGAGGGTGGCGCCGGGGAACCAGCGGGCGCCGGGCATCCGCTCCTCGGCCAGGACCTGCTCGTACGGGGTGTCGGACTCGATGTCGAAGTAGTCCCACACCGCGCGCCAGAAGCCTTCCAGGTCGGTGACCGACCAGTGGTGCAGGGCGGTGTAGTCGGTGCCGTCCCTTCCGGTGTGGCGGGCGAAGTCCATGATGCGGCTGTTCGCGACGGCCTTGGCGTCAGGGGTCGTGAAGGGGTCCGGCCTGGTCATCGTGTGGCGCTCCTCAGCAGGCTCTTCTCGGCGGTCTGTTGGAGGGGGAGGGTGCTGCGCGTGGTGTGCAGGAGGGCCGCCCAGGTGGCGGTGTCGGTGAAGTCGCTGCCCCCTGCCGGGACGACGTCCGCGACGACGCGGTCGGGGCGCAGCAGTACGGCATCCGCCCGGCCACCGCGCAGCCAGGCCGCGAGGGTGCCGTCGTCGCCGAGGCCGGTGGCGGAGATCGTCCGGGCGCCGAGCGCGTGGGCGAGGGCGTTCAGTGCGGGCCAGGGTTCGGTGGCGGTGAGGATGGTGAAGGAGTCGCCGAGCAGCTCGTCGAGGCGGGTGCGCTGTCCGTCGGTGGTGGTCCACGGTTGTGGGCAGTGGGTGCCCGCCAGGCCCCTGCGGTTGCGGCGTCGGACGAGCGGTCCGGCGGTCAGGGGCGGGCTGAGGTCGCGGCCGGCCAGCTGCGTGAGGCCGGGTATGCGGCAGGCCGCGGCCAGGAGTCTGCGGCGCAGTGCCGCGGCGCTGTCCTGGCCGCCGGTCATGGCCCACCCCATCGCGACCGCGAGCCGTATGACGTGGCGGGCGTGCGGCTTGCGTTCGTTCTCGTACGTGTCCAGGAGCCGCTCGTCGCCGCCCTGGCCCAGGACGCGGGCGAGCTTCCAGGTGAGGTTGTGGGCGTCCCGCAGTCCCGCGCACAGCCCCTGTCCGATGAACGGCGGGGTGAGGTGGGCGGCGTCGCCGAGGAGGAAGACCCGTCCGCTGCGCCACCGGTCGGCGATGCGCGCCCGGAAGGTGTACTGGGTCTCGCGGACGACCTCGAAGTCACCGTCGTAGGAGGGCGGCAGCCATGGCGCGACCAGATCGCGGACCGGCTCGTCGCCGCCCTGGAGCCGGAACTCCCAGCGGTAGCGGTCCTCGCCGACGCGCATGAAGGTCGCCGGGCGGTGTGGGTCGCAGACCTGGTCGACGCCTTCCCAGCAGCGGACGTCGGCGTTCGTGCGGACGTCGACGACGGTCCAGCGTTCCTCGAAGCGCAGGTCCTCCCACACGGCGCCGATGGCGTCGCGGGTGAGGCTGTTCGCCCCGTCGCAGCCGAGGACCGCCTCGGCCCACAGTTCGTGCTCTCCGTCGTCGTCGCGGTAGGTCACGCGCACGGGGCCGGCGGTGTCCGGGGCGACCCCGGTGACCTCCACGCCGCAGCGCAGTGCGCACCGCGGGTTCCGGGCGAGTGCGTCACGGAGCAGTCGTTCCAGTTCGGGCTGGTCGAACATGCTGGTCTGCGGGTAGCCGTGACGGCCGTGCTCGGTACGGCGGAACTCGGCCATCACCCGGTGCCGGGCGTCCAGGAGCCGCAGTCCGTTCGCCGGGCGGGCGATCGCGGCGAACTCCTCCCCCACGCCCGCGGCCTGGAGGATCCTGCGGACCTCGTCGTCGGTGGCGACGGCGCGCGGGAGCGGGTAGACGTCCCGGTGGCGTTCCAGGACGACGGTGCGGACTCCGTGCCGGGCGAGGAGGAGGGCGGCGGTCACGCCCACCGGTCCCGCGCCGATGATCACCACGGGTACCTGCTGTTCGGTGCGGCTCACCTGAGGTCCCTACTTCGCGTCCGTGACGGGGGTGCGCTGCTCGCCGAGGTCGATCCGGCCGTCCGGGGTCGCGATCGTCGCTGTGATCACGTCTCCCGCCTGCAGGTAGTGCGGGTTCTTCGCCTGGGACGTGAAGAACGCCTTCCACTTCAGGGCGGGCGGCAGCAGCGCGCCGATCTTCTCGACCGGTTTCGGCGGGGCCTTGAGGGCCGTGCCGCCGGGCGTGCCGGTCAGCAGCAGGTCGCCGGGGTCGAGGGTCTGGAAACGAGCGAGCAGGGTCAGCGCCTGCGCCGGGCGGACGATCATGTCGGCGAGGGTGCGGTCCTGGCGCAGCTCGCCGTTGACGGACAGCTTCAGCCTGAGGTCGAGGAGATGGGCGAAGTCCTCCGGCTCCAGCAGGGCGAGGTACGGGCCGGTCGGCGTGAAGGTCGGGTAGGACTTGCTCTCGTAGAACTGCGTCTTGGTCAGCTGGACGTCGCGTGCGCTGACGTCGTCGGTGACGACGAGCCCGGCGACGTACGACGGCAGGTCCCGCTCGTCGACCGTGGTGCCGACGGGCAGGGTGGCGCCCATGACGAGCCCGAGTTCGACCTCGTAGTCGAGGAACTTCACGTGCGAGGGCCGTACGACGGTGTCGCCGGGCCCGCTGACCGAGCCGGACGCCTTGCGGAAGAAGGCGGGCGGGATGTCGCCCGTGAAGCCCGAGTCACGGGCGTGGCTGCGGTAGTTGACCATCTGGGCGACCACCCGGCAGGGGGTGGTGACCGGCGAGAGGACGGCCAGGTCGGCAACGGGCGTGCCCGCCTCGGTCGAGCGTGCCGCCTCTCGTACGGCGTCACGGTCGGCGATCAGCTCGGCGGTGGTGGTGGCCTTGGTGTCGACGGGGATGGCCCGGTGGATCGGGGGCTCCCCTGCTCGAACGGAGTCGAGAGCTTGGGGACGGACGACCCACCATCCGTCGGCGGTGCGCAGGACGTTGGTGCTCATGTCAGTACCTTCGTGAGGGGATTGAGGATTCAGGACTTGGCGGCTTTGAGCAGGCCCAGCAGGCGCGCCGGGTCCATCTCGTTGTCGCCGCGCAGGGCCTGGATGACGTCGCGGACCCGTTGCGGGGAGGGGCTCGCACCGAGGAAGTCACGGGTGGCCGGTGGACCCCACTGGGCGAGACCGCTGGTCGACATGGGCGCCCACCCGGGCTCGACGTCGCTGGAGAACAGGTCGCCGTCGGCGAAGTGCTCCAGCATGAAGCGGTCGGGGTCACGCCAGTAGTCGAAGAGCTGGCTGCCCTGGATGTGCCGGCCGACGCCCCAGCTGCGCTGGTATCCGCGCTCTTTGAGGTATTCGCCGCCGACGGCGATCGAGTCCAGGTCGGTGACCTGGTAGGCGGAGTGGACATACCCGGTCCCCGGCCCCAGGTGCATGGCCAGGGTGTGGTGGTCGGCCGGCACGCTGCCGAGGTCGCAGCGGATGAACGCCATGGTCGGGCCACGGTCGCGCTGCCCGTCCAGGAAGAGGAAGTCGGACACGATCATCCCCAGCGTGTCCAGGTACCAGTCCAGGGCCCGGCCGAACACGCGGGTCTCCAGGACGACATGGCCCAGCCGCTGGATCCGGGACGGCTCGCGCGGCGGGCGCTGCGTGGCGTTCGTACGGCGGTGATCCGTGCCGAAGTTGAGCAGCAGCGGCGGCTGCTCGGGCAGCGCCGGCAGTTGCTCGCCGCAGTGCACCACCCGCACCGGGAAGCCGGACGGATCGAGCAGGTCGACCGTCTTTCCGCCGCCGGGTACGTCCGCGTCACGCACGTCGGTCCCGGTGGCGCGCGCCAGCCGGTCCAGATCGGGCCGCTCCGCCGCGCGGAACGCCGGGCCGATGAAGCGGGACGTACGCCCGCGCCGGATCACCATGCACGGCGGGCCGGCGAACGTGCCGCGCAGCCACAGTTCGCTGTCGGTGCGCGCGGCGATCTGGAAGCCGAAGTCCCGGGCGAAGACCTCGGCTCGCTCCAGGTCGGGCTTCTCGAACTCCAGCCAGGCCAGGTCCGCGACCTTGATCACGGGATTCCGGGAGCGGCCGGGACGCTCGCCCCGCAGGGCTCCCCGTTCGCTGTGCAGGTCCTGGTGGGCCGTCGTGGCATCGGGCCCGTGGACGCGGGTTTCAGACATGGTGCCCTCCGAGCAACATTGCCGTAATGAGGAAATCATCAACTTTGACAGTTACGTCGTCAAGATGCTCCCGGCTGGAAATGATGGATTCATCAGAACTGCAGTCGTCATCGCCTGCGGGGTTAGACTTGGGCGCATGCCTACGTCAGCCCCGCCCAGCAACCGATTCGAGCGACGGCGCGCCGAGACCCGTAGCGCGCTCGTTCGCGCCGCCCGGCAGATACTCGCCGACAGCGGGGACACCGGCATCAGCATCCAGGCGATCGCCGAGCGCGCCGACGTGGGCTTCGGCTCCTTCTACAACCACTTCGAGTCGAAGGCCGAGCTGTTCGAGGCGGCGGTGGTGGACGCCCTGGAGGAGTACGGCCGGAACTTCGACCAGCGCCTGGCGGAGATCGACGACCCTGCGGAGCTCGTCGCGGCGGGCTTCCGCCTCAGCGCCCGCATGGCCGACTCCCACCCGGAACTGATGCAGGTCCTGCGCCGTCGGGGCCTCGGTCACATCCACTCGGACAACGGCCTGGCCCGGCGGGCGCTGCGTGACATCGAGGTCGGCACGGCCTCCGGCCGCTTCACCGTCGCCGACCCGACCGTGGCCCTGTCGGCACTGGGCGGCACCCTGCTGTCCCTGGTGGAGCTGAGGTTCGCGCGCCCCGACCTGGACGGCGACGAGGCGGCGGTGAACCTGGCCGAGATGGTCCTGCGCATGCTGGGCGTACCACCGGGCGACGCCCACGAGGTCGCCCGGCGCCCCCTCCCCGACCCCGCCTGAGACGACCACTCCCACCCGGCGGAGGAAGAACCCCGCCGAAAGGCGACCGAGCGGCCGGTGAAGGCGGCGTCGAGCCGTGCGCGGGCATGTCATGGGCGGCCAGGCCGACGCGCCGGAGGCTGCCCCTCGCCAGCTGGGTGAGCACGGGGAAGCCGCTGACGCGCACCGACGGCCGATCCACGGTTCCCCTGCCCTCCTGGAACGCCTCGGCCGTACGGCTCTCCGCACGGGCCGCCGCGATCCGGTCGACCACGGCGCCACCGGCCGGCGCCGCCATGGAAGCGGCGACGACGATCAGGCCCCCCGGGGCCGAGGAGCCCATGAACAAGGGATCGACGCGATAGGCCTCGCCGGCGCGTCCGCCATCGGGCGGGGACCGGTGCATGGGGGCCCTCTCCAGAAGGCGGTCAGGAAGTTCTCGGAGTAGGCGTCCGAGACGAGGGCGTCCGAGACGTGGGCGCCGATGCACTCGGGCCGGCAGTCGAGCCCTCGGTCGCAGGTGGCGGCTCAGTCACCGTCCGCACCCCACGCGATCAGCGCGGCGGTCGCGCTGCGGCGTGCCGCCGTCGGGCCGAGCCCCGGCGTTCCCGTACCCCCCGAGGCCCAGCGGATGCCCCTCCAGCACCCCAGCCCGGCGGGCCGGGTCGGATCGACCGTTGGCATGCCCCGGACACCGCGCGACGCGCCACGACCGCGTACAGGGCGGGCCAAGAGGCCGGCCGACGATGACCGGCCCCAATAGTTGCACATCCGTGAGCAAGTAACTAACCTGCACATGGATGGGCAATTAACTGTCGATCGTGCCTCGCAGGCCCGACGGCCCCGCCCGCACCGATCCCCCGCTCCGAAGCATCCGCTTCCCCCACCCCCGAGGAGCTCCCGATGCCGCTCTTTGCCCACACACCCGCCGAGAAGACGACCGAGCCCTACCCACGCCGCTGGTGGGCCTTGCTCGTGCTCTGCCTCAGCCTGCTGATCGTCGTGATGGCCAACACGTCGCTGGTCGTGGCCGCGCCGGACCTGACCAAGGACCTGGGCCTCTCCAGCAGCGACCTGCAGTGGGTCATCGACGGCTACACCGTCCCGTACGCGGCGCTGATGCTGGTGCTGGGAGCGATCGGCGACAAGTACAGCCGCCGGGGCGCGCTGATCCTGGGCCTGCTGGTCTTCGCGGCCGGTTCGGTGATGGGCGGCCTGGTCGACGAGACCGGCCTGGTCGTCACCGCCCGCGCGATCATGGGCGTGGGCGCCGCCGTGGTCATGCCGGCCACCCTCTCCCTGCTGGTCGCGATCTTCCCGAGGGCAGAGCGCGCCAAGGCCATCACGGCCTGGAGTGCCACCTCCGGTCTCGCCATCGCCGCCGGACCGGTGGCCGCCGGCTGGCTGCTGCAGGACCACGCCTGGGGCTCCACCTTCCTCATGAACGTGCCCATCGCCGTCCTCGGCGTCGCCGGAGCGCTGGTACTGGTGCCGCCGTCCAAGGCGAAGGACATGGGCCGCATCGACTACGTCGGCGGTCTGCTGTCGATCGTCTCGGTCGGCAGCCTCGTCTACGCCACCATCGAAGGCCCTCACTTCGGCTGGGGCGCCGGCCCGATCACCGCGGCCGTGGTCGCCGGCCTGGGTCTGGCTGCCTTCGTCGTCTGGGAGCTGCGCCACCCCAACCCCATGCTGAATGTGCGGAAGTTCAAGGAGCGCCCCTTCAGCGGCTCGATGCTCGCGGTGCTGTTCTTCTTCTTCGGCACCTTCGGCTCGATCTACTACTCCACCCAGTTCCTGCAGTTCGTCCTCGGCTACGACGCGCTGGAGACCGGCATACGACTGCTGCCGCTCGCCGGAGCCGTCTTCGTCGGTGCCGCCGTGACCGGCAAGCTGGCCCCGAAGCTGGGCGTGAAGCTGATGGTCGGCACCGGCATGGCCATCGGCACCGCAGGCGTCCTCCTGCTGACGCAGATCGAGTCGGGCTCGACGTACACCGACTTCCTGACGCCCCTGCTCCTGCTCGGCTTCGCGATCGGCCTGAGCCTGTCCCCGGCCACCGACACCATCATGGGCGCCTTCCCCGAATCGGAGCTCGGCGTCGGCGGCGGCGCCAACGACACCGCGCTGGAGCTCGGCTGCGCCCTGGGCATCGCCGTCCTCGGCTCGCTGCTGGCCACGTCCTACAAGGACAAGCTGACCGAGCTCGTCGGCGGCCACCTTCCGGCCGCCGCGATGGACACCGCCCAGGACTCGGTCGGCGGCGGCATCGCGGTCGCCGAACAGGTCGCCCTGAACCCCCAGGGCGGCGCCCAGCAGGCCCAGGCCCTGCTCGGCGCGGTGCACGAGTCCTTCGCCCACTCCATCGCCCACACCAGCCTCATCGGCGGCGTCATCATGGCCGCCGGCACGCTGATCGTCATCGCCGTCCTGCCCGGCCGCAAGCGCGTCGCGCAGCACCGTCAGGATCAGACGGACGGGACGGCGAGGCAGACCGAGACCGTGGGCGCCGCCTGAACCCCACGGCATGACCGCGGCCCGTGGCCGCCGACCGGAGCCCGGACGGCGTTCCTTCCGGCCTCCTCCCCCGAGGACGGGCCGTGCCTGAGCGGTGCACGGCCCCGGACGGTGTCGGAAGGGACAGCCGGCACCGTCCTCTTGCTGCGTGCGTCCAGGGTGCCGACCGGAAAGCCCCGGTGGCCCCTCGGCTGGGGACTTCCCGGTGCGACGGAAGGGGTGCGCCGGGCAGGAAGTCGAGCGGACTCAGCGTCTTGTCACCGGGTCCGCTCGCACTCGCCCCAGTGAGCCGGGCCCCGACTCAGCCGTCGCCCACATCGGCCGGGCCGCGACTCAGCCGTCGCCGCCGGCCTCCTGGGCGACCGAGGCCGCCACCTCTTCCACGACAACGCGCGCCCGCTCCTCCGGCACGCCCGCCGCGATGAGCGTGGTGACGGCCACCCGGGTGCCGTCGTCCTCCAGAGCCCCGGTGTTGACCTCTTCCAGCAGGGCGAGCGCCATCGCCTCCAGGGCGGCGCTGAGCACCGCGGGCGGCAGATGGGAGTGGAAGACGCCGTCCCGCTGCCCCCGCTCCACGACGACCGTCGCTCTGGCACGGGCGGGTTCGAGGATCTCGGCGACCCTTTCGACGCCGAGGTCGCGCTGGGCGAGCGCCAGGAGCATCCGGTACCGGTCTCCCACCGGCCACATCACCAACGAGAAGCGCGCGAGTGCCCGCTCGGCCGGCTCCCTCGCCTCCGCCGCGCCTGCGACGGCGCCCTGCAGAGCCTCGGCGGCCTCCTCGGCCAGCGCCTCCAGGAGCGCGGCGCGTCCCGGGAAGTGCCCGAAGAGCGTTCGCCTGACGACACCGGCGGCGCGTGCCAGCTCCTCCAGGGTGGTGTCGGGGTTTCGCCCGAGCTCCTGGCGGGCGGTGGCGAGGATGCGCGCCCGGTTGGACCGTGCGTTGCGTCGCTGCGGCACGCGGCCGACGGGCTGGGGCACGGAAGGAACCTCGATGAGACCGGACGGAAAACGGGCACCACCATTCTGGCACGCGCGCCGCCGGCACGATCCGCGGCCGCGTCCACGAACCGGCCTGCCTCATCAGGCGGGAAGCTCCTTGATGTCGGACGGCTCCTCGGGCTCGATGCCATTGAGACGGTGGCGGAAGTCGCTGGAGGCGGGATAGGCGGCGCGACGGGAGCGCATGATGGAACCCAGGGGACGGTGGGCCTCCAGGGCGTGCCAGGGGCTGAAGGAGAGAACGTCGTCCGCGTAGCGGCGGCGGGCGTCGCTGTAAGCGTCCTGGGCGGGCAGGTGGAGCACGGCCACGACCTCGTGGGGTGACAGCTCCTCGGGCCACAGGACCGACGCGTCCTCCACAGGCATCCGTTCGATGTCCGTGCACAGCTGGGCCCGGATGTCGTACTCGGCGCTGTCGTGTGCGAAGAAGTCGACGACGAGGTCGCGCAGCGCCGACTCGCCGGCCTTCCTGCCGACGCGGCTGCCCGTGAGAGCCTTCACGTTCGCCGAGCGGGGCGCGGCGGAGATCTTCGCGACATGGTCGCCGTAGCGCAGCGCGGCCATGGAGTGGAAGGTCTCACCGAGGATGTGGTCGTTGGCGGCGGCCAGGGTCTCGACGGCCGGCGGGAGCGGGCGTCCAGCCCTGGTGAGGGCCTTGGCGGCCACGCGGGCGGCCGCTCCGGTGAGCCGCAGCTCCTGATCGCTCTGGCGGGGCTGCTTCTCCAGCAGGTCCTGGAGCTTGGCGTACTCGGCGATGTTGCCGAAGGGCAGCGTGGGGTGGTTGACCAGGAGGAAGTCCTGGGTGGTGGAGCCGTCGTCGAGGGCGCGGGGTCCGGGTGCGCCGATCACCTTGATCGCGATGCCGCGCTGCACGGGTACCCGGTCGGAGCGCAGGTCGCCGGGGGCGGAGGAGAAGCGGACGATCACCGGGTAGGCGGCCGGTTCGGCGAAGAGGCCCTGAGCGAGGTGGGCGGGAAGGTCGGGCCGGACGCGCAGTTCACCGGCGAGGACGCCGTGGCTCTTGGCGTGGGCGTCGCGCAGGCCGTGCCGGTGTTTGTCGGCGACCTGCCGGTTGGCCTCGCCCATGGCCTCGACGACCTGGCGGATCAGTTCCCCCTCGTTCGGAAACGGCTGTTCCAGGTCGGGCCGGTAGGAGACGTACGAGGTCATGAGTGCCTCAGTGAAGGGTTCGGGTCAGCTGCCGCTGAGCCAGCGGATGGCGGAAAGGCCGGGCATGAAGAAGTATTCGCCGCCGAGCAGGGTGTTGAAGGACTGGATGTTCCGCACCCGGCGGGGCGGGGTGCCGGGCACCGTGAAGTAGGCGCCCTTGTCCTGGAGCGAGATCATCGGGTCCTTCTCCTTGCCCAGGCCCATGAAGTTGCCGGAGCCGACCCATTCGCTCTGCAGGAACTCGACGTTGTCGATCGCGCGGGCGCCGAGGGCGATGAAGTCCAGGCCGCGCGGCTTGCCGTCGTCCTTCAGCCGGTCCGGGGGAAGCGGGGTGCCGTAGGAGGTGCCCCGCCGGATGATCCGGCGGATGTTGACGTCGGTGAGAACCGTCAGTTTCGTGTCGCGCGGGTTCATCCGGCGGATGTGGGAGCCCAGAGGGGTCCGCAGACCGCGCGGATCGGCGGAGTAGTCGAAGTCGTTGATCCGGTTCGGATCCTCGCCGATGGCCGGGTCGTCGCGCTCCGGGGCCAGGGCCAGCGGTGCGCCACTGCGCCAGCGCCCGACGAGCTTGGCGGCCAGCAGTTCGCGTTCGGCCTCGGTGCCGGCGTTGTCGTGCAGCCACTTGTTGAAGGCGGCGACGCGGGAGTGGTACTTACGGAAGACGACGTACGTGCCGTTGCGGCCCAGGACGTCCGGGGCCGGCACGGGCAGCGGGACACCCGTCTCGCTCGGGTAGCCGAGCAGGAACTCGCCCGCCTTGATCGGGCGGCCGTCGCCGGGCAGCGGTTCGGCGCCGCTGCCCTCGATCACCGGCTGGCTGAAGCCGTCCCGGTATCCGAAGACGTTGAACCCGTCGGCCGCGAAGTCCTGGTGCGACAGCAGCCGCACCCCCGGAACCTCGCCCAACTCCTTCTCTTAGGCGGCGACTTCTGTGCGCCAGTCGTCCTCGTTCGCGGCGTAGACCGTGACGGCGACGTGCACGCGCGGGGTGCCGAACGGGAACTCCCAGTGCTCCGGGGCGTTCACGCCGGTGTCCCGCAGCCGCTCGGCGCGGGCGGCCATGCCGGCACGGAAGTTGGCGGGGAAGGAGGCCAGTGACTCCTGCGGCACGCCGAGCGCCACCAGCCCCTGGTAGCTGAGGGCGAGGGCCAGCCAGGACGGCTGCGGCTCGTCCCAGCGGGCCGCCGAGGTCACCCGCGGGGCCAGCCGGCGCAGCAGCTCCCTGCCCCCTGCGGCCTCGGTGATCTCCAGGATCGCGTGGGTACCGAAGTAGGGCTCGGGCCGGGCCCGCAGCAGGGTCGCCTGGATGTCGTCGAGATCCAGCGTGGGCGGGCGGCGCAGACGCCGGAGCAGCGGAGAAGGCATGGCGCGCCTGCCGTCAGTTGAGGTCGGACAGGAACCGCTGCACGACGGCCTCCTGCCGCTTGAGCCGACCGGCCTCCGCGACGGTGAGGTCGGGGTGCGCGACGTACCACGCCTCCGCCGGGAGCTGGTGCTTGACGATGAACTCCTTCACGTCCGGCGAGGTGATGCCGGGCCATCCCTCGACGTTGCTGAACAGGTAGTCCATGAAGTCGGGGATCTTGGTGGCGAAGTCGTCGATGTAGGGGTCCCACTCGCCGTCGAAGGCAGTCGCGAACAGCAGCTTCGTGTCGTTCTCCAGGAACACGAACCGCATGTTGTGCAGCGTGCCGACCTGACCCGCGCCCGCCAGGTTCCCGCCGACCAGCTTGAAGAACTTCCGCAGCTGCTTCGCGCCGTCCGGCTTCAGCGGCAGGATGGTCGTCAGCTCGGACACCTCGCCGCTCTTGGCACCGATCCGGCCGGCCGTGGTGACGGCGTGCTGGGCCATCTCCTCCTTGTCGGCCAGAAGCTCGGCGATGCGCAACTTCAGCGCGATCTTCGCGTCCGCCAGCGCCGAGTCGACCTTCTCCCGGACGGCCTCGGGCAGCTTCTGGAACCTGGCCTGCAGATCGTTCTCACTCATGGCACTTCTCCTCGGGATCGGGCGCTCACACGGTCAGCCGGCGCGGAATTTCCCATTCGCGAGACAAGGGATGCCGTGGCGGCCTCCGAAGGTGACCACCTCCACTTACTGACCATCTCCACATAACTGATTAAAGCATCAGACGAGTAGTCCTGCCTGTCAACGAGCACCACCCGATCGGAGGCCCGGCACAGCGCCCAGCCACCCTGCGGGGAGGCTGGGCCGTGGCTGCCAGGCACGCGGTGACCTTCGCGTCGTCGGGCAGTTCGCCGTCGGGGTGATCACGTCGGCGACGACGGGCAGCAGGTGCGCCGACGCCGTTCAGGCGTGGTGGCTGGGGGACAGCCCGAGCCAACCGGGGGTAGGCGGTCCGGTGACTTCGCCGAAGTACAGAATCATGGTCTGGCGCCAGCGTTCGACGGTGGCGCGGTCTGCCATGAAGTCGACGAACTCGCGGGTGTGGGCGTTGGGGACATCCCAGATCCCCTCCCCGGTGGGGGTGACGTCGGTGCGTACGCCCCAGCCGTGCTGACCGGCGGCCTGCCATTCGGGTGTGAGCAGCCAGTTGAGGTAGAGCCTGGCGGCCGCGGGGTGTCGGGCGTTCTTGAACATGGCCGCGCGCTGGCCCCAGGCCAGGAAGGGGTGGTCACCTTGGGGGGTGACCCAGGTGGTGGTGTCCGCGCCGCCCGTCTCGGCGCCGGCCAGGCCGATCTGCTTGGTGCCGGCGTCGACCGCCTCGCCGGGGCTGTTGGTGCCGCGGTGGAAGACGATGTCCTGGTCGGCCAGGCGCTTGATCCAGTCCCAGCCGTACCGGTCGGCGTATGTCTTGTAGAGGAAGAGCGTGGCGTCGTCGTCCCCGGGATGGGAGGACAGGATCTGCCCCTTCCACCGGGAGTCCACGAGGTCTTCCGGGGTGGCCGGGCCGCCGCCGGGCCCGTGCATGTAGCTGAAGGCGAAGACCCCGATCGCGCACCAGTGACCGTCCGGGTCCTTGAACAGGTCATGGACCTGCTCGAAGCCGGCCGGCTTGTACGCCTCCAGCACACCGAGCGCCTTCCACCGGTCGAAGTCGAAGGACGTCTGCAGGTGCGTCACGTCCGGCACGAGCCGGCCCTCGTCCAGTTGCCGGTCGATGCGGACGTCGTGGTACTTGCTGTAGTCGACGATCATGTTGATGTCGATGTCGGGGAACGCCTGCCGGAAGCCGTCGGCCGTGTAGTCCTGCTGGTCCGGGACGTCACCGCCGGCGTAGACCGTCAGCGTGCCGCCCTCGGCCAGCGCGTCCACGTGCAGCTCGGCAAGGGACCTGCTCTCTTCACGGATCACGGCTTCTCTCCTCGGGGCGAACGTGTCCACGGGACGCGTACGAGACGGCCCACGCCGGTCCCTCGGCCGGTGCGGCGGACAGGATCCGGGCCGCTCGGTGATCACGCGAGGCCCTCGGTCAGGGGCTCCTCCAGCTTGTCGCACGGGACCGCTTCTGTCCTGCCGCGAGGTCCGCCCTGGTCACGCCCGTCTTCCCTGGCCCATCCCCCGGGGCGTCCTTGTCCGCAGCTCCGGCGGCTGTGCCGTCCGCTCACGCAGCGGACCGGCCAGGTGGCCCGGCGG
The DNA here is from genome assembly GCF_044544705.1 of Streptomyces sp. NPDC053541. Classification (NCBI taxonomy): domain Bacteria; kingdom Bacillati; phylum Actinomycetota; class Actinomycetes; order Kitasatosporales; family Streptomycetaceae; genus Streptomyces; species Streptomyces sp. NPDC053541. The sequence goes on along the minus strand of NZ_JBITXM010000003.1, from coordinate 194,895 downwards.
AGTGCCAGACCCGCGTCCCGCCGTCGGGGCGAGGGCCTGCAGCCGGGCAGGCCCGGGCCGCGGGCCACCAGGCTCGACGGTTTCCCGCGGCATCGTCCATTGCGGGAAGTCGTGCGGGAGATGGCGCCACTGAACCCCGGTGCGGTCGACATACAAGATCGCGTCCATGATGTCGCGCGGGTCGTGCTCGGGCAGTCGGCCGAAGTGCGGAGCCGTGCGTCGGCGCTCCATTCGCCACGCGGACAGAACCGGCCCGAGCCGCCACACGACCCCTACGGATCCGGCTGACGGAACCGGCCGATCCCAGACTGATAGGCAAGCCCAGATCGGCCAGGTCCCTCGCGGTTCGTCACCGATCACGCCGATGTCGAGTGGGACGTCTCCGCTGCGGCCCAGGGCGCGCAGCAAGGGGCTCGCACAGGGTCTGCGTCTCCCACGACGCCTCGTCGGCCCACGAACGGCACAGGCTACGGTGCCGAAACCGGTGCGCCGTCACCCTGCGCCATCCCCTCAAGGAACCTGACGGCCTGTCAGTAAAGTCAGCGCAAGTCAGCATGGACATGCCTCCGGGTAGCCCGATCCGCCCGCACATCGGCGGCTGGTCCCGGGCATCTGGCGGACGTCGTGTTCTGCCGATTCCTGCCTGTGGTTCTGCCTGGAGACGGAAACGGCACCCTGCTTGGCTGTTCGGTGCGGGCGAGAACCCGGACCTCGCCGAGGCGGTCCGGTTGCGCGTCAGCGAGGTCGTTGCCCGTACGACGAGCCGTCCGGCCTTGCCGGGCGCCGGCCCGTCTTCCGGGTGGGTGCAGCGTCCTGTTCCCGCCCGCGGCAGCCCCGGAGTCACTTCCCCTGAGCGGAGAGAAATTGAGCGTGGTGTTGACGACCGCCTCCGTGCCGGACCAGGACAAGGTCGCGTACTGGAACGACGCGGTGAGCAGGACGCTGGTGCCGATGGAGGTCGCCCCTCGGGGTGACGGGCCGTTCGACGGCCGGATCGCCACCGACCGTCTCGGGTATCTCCAGGTCTCCACCGTGGAGGCCGACGCCGAGCGGGTCAGCCGCACGCCGGCGCTTATCGCCAGGTCGTCCGAGGCGCTGGTTGCGGTCGCTGTCCAGATGTCCGGCACGGCCACCTTCTTCCAGGACGGCAGGCGGGCCGAGGTGCGTGAGGGTGACCTGGTGGTGTACGACACGACCCGGCCGTACTCCTTCGACTATCCGCAGCGGTTCGCCACGCACGTCTTCCAACTTCCGTGCCGCACACTGGGCGTGCCGAACAGCGACATCCGACAGGTCACGGGCAGGGCCATCGGCACCGGGGACGGCTTCGGCGCGATGCTGCTCCCGTTCCTCGACACCCTGGCCTCCTCCCCCGCCGACGGCTACCCGCCGGCCGTCGCGGACCGGCTGGCCGGCAATGTCGTCGAGCTGTTCGCCACCCTGGTCGCCGAACGGGCCCACCCGGGCGGCACGGACACGGACGCGCCGAGCCATCTGGTGCGGCGGGTCCGCGACCACATCAACCGGAACCTGAGCGACCCGGACCTGTCTCCGGAGCGCATCGCCCGGGCACAACGGATCTCCGTCCGGTACCTGCATCGGTTGTTCGAGGGCGAGGGGACCACGGTCGGCCAGCTCATCCGGCAACGGCGCCTGGAGGAGTGCGGCCGCGAACTGGGCCGCCGCGGCGGGACGGCCCCCACCGTGTCCGCCGTGGCCCAGCGGTGGGGCTTCGTCAGCCCGGCCCACTTCAGTCGGTCCTTCCGCGCCGCCTACGGCGTCTCCCCCCGTGAATGGCGCAACCTGCGTACCGCCCAGGAGGATCTCGGGGGAGCCCCGGCTGTCCCTTCGGCGCCCGGGACCGCCCCCGCGGACACCGCCGGTGTCCACGGTGCCGACCGGCACGGGGTGGGCCTCGCGCCGTCCAGCAGGTGAGGTCCTGCTCCCGCGGCCCCGTCCCTGCGGCGGCAGTGCCCGGCCCCGACAGTCGGCGCACGGCGTTCCGCCGCCCGAGCAGGGACCTGTGTGCCGAATCGCCTTTCCGCTTCAGCCTCTCTCGGCAGGAGACCGTGTGTGACCGACTTCGTCCCCTCGTCCCCTCGACCGGTCCTGGACCGCCCCACTCTGGCGTTCGTGTCCCAGCACACCTGCCCGCCGCCAGCGCACGACCAGGACCAGGAACGGGCCCGCCTGGTCCTCGCACGCCTCCAGGGCACGGACGCCCCCGCCCCTCGCGACGAGGAAGCCGTCTCCACGGAGTGGTTCGCCCTGCCGGGCGGGCCGACCGGCCACGTGCGGGTGCAGGTGGTCAGGCCTGCCGACAGCGTCGGCGAGATCCCCGTCGTGTTGTTCCTGCACGGTCTCGGCTGGGTTCTGGGCGACGCCGACACCCATGGACGTCTGGTGCGTGCGTTCGCCCTCGGCGCGGACGCGGCCGTGGTCTTCGTCGAGTTCGAGCGCGCCCCCGAGGCGCGGTATCCGGTCGCCGTCGAGCAGTGCTTCGCCGTCGCGAAGTGGGTCTGCGAGCGAGGCGGCGAAATCGGCCTGGACGGAAGCCGGATGGCCGCCGTGGGCGACTCGACGGGCGGCAACCTGGTGGCGGCACTGACCCTGCTCGCCAAGGAGCGCGGAGGGGTGCGGCTACTCCAGCAGGTGCTGCTCTGCCCGGTCACCGACGCGGGCCTCGACACTCCCTCGTACGAGGAGTTCGCCGACGGCTACTTCCTCGGCCGCGAGACCATGCGCTGGTTCTGGGACCAGTACCTGCCCGACGTACGACTCCGCAGCCAGGCCACCGCGTCGCCGCTGCGGGCATCCTTGGAACAGCTCACCGGGCTCCCGCCGGCGCTCGTGGTCACCAGCGAGGCCGACGTGGTGCGCGACGAGGGTGAGGCGTACGCGACAAAGCTACGGGCGGCCGGTGTACCGGTGGTGTCCATGCGGTACCACGGGACGATCCACGACTTCATGGTGCTCGATCCGCTCCGCGACACGGACGCCGCCCGCGCCGCCCTCGTCCAGGCTCTCGACACCGTGCACGTCGCCCTGCACCGGCACTGCGGCTGAGCCCGCCGCGCTCATTGCGCGGGGAGCGTGTCCAGGAGCTTCTGCGCGGTCCTCAGGTCCTTGCCGTCGATCGCGTCACCGAGGGCGACGGCCTGACGGAGACAGGAGCGGGCTTCCTCGGTTTCTCCCAGTTCGATCAGCGCCTCTCCCAGGTTCACGAACGTGCTGCCCTCGATGTGGGGAATGCCGATGCGGGTGGACAGGGCCAGAGCGTCGCGATAGTGGTCGGCCGCCTCGCGCCACCGCCGTGCTTCGGCGTAGCCGCGACCGAGTGCGCGAGTCGTGTTGGCGCGGTTCATGTCGGCGATGCGCCCGCGAACCGGGCAGTCGGGCATGTCCAGGAAGGCGATGACACGCTGGTGCTGGATCAGGGCTTCCTCGGCACGACCCAGCAGGCGCAGAGCGGTGCCGTGGGTGAACATGGCACCGAGCCAGCCCTCGCGGTCGTCGGTCTCTTCGTAGAGCCCGATCGCGGCGAGCGACGTGTCGGCCGCCTCCTGGACCTCGCCGAGCTCCGATTGGGCCCATGCCGCCAGCGTCAGTGCCGAGGCCTGTTGGGGAACGTTCTGGGCGAGTCGGGCGAAGCGCATCCCCTCGGTGGCCTGTTCGAGGGCCTCCCTGTACCGGGATTCGCAGGAGAGGGACCAGGAACGCATGTTGAGGTGAAAGGCCCGCATGTCGGGGTCGTCAAGCGCGGTGGCGGACACGACGGCCAAGCGGAACACCTCCGGCCAGTGGCCCCAGTGGACCCACAGGTTGACGAACCATTCCATGGCATGGGCGGTCTCCACGACCTGGGCGTGCTCACCCCGACGAGCGGCGCCGCGCAGCGCGGCCAGCCAGGAGGGGGCTTCGCTCTGCAGCCAGGCACGGGCCTCCTCGGCGCTCTCCAGCGGAACAAGCCCTTGCCAGGAGGGCGGCGGCGCCCCGTACTCGGGCTTGTACCAGCGGCCGGCGACGACCGCCGTCCCGAGGAGCCAGGTGCGCAAGCGGTCCTCGGCCGCCTCCCGCTCATCCGGTTCCTCCTCACGGAAGAGCCGAGCGCGGGCGAACAGCCGCAGCAGGTCGTGCACCTGGTAGCGGCCGGTGAAGGTGACCTGCAGCAGACCGGCCTCGACGAGTTCCTCCATCACCTCCTCGGCCTCGAAGACGTCGGTGGCCGCCAGTGCGGCGCCATAGGCGGCGGTCATGTCCGGGCCCGGGACCAGGCTCAGCAGCCGCAGCATCCGTGCGGCCTGGCCGGTCAGCTGGCGGTAGGACAGTTCGAAGGCCGCCTCCACCCGTACATCGCCGGCGGCGAGCGCGCCCAGTCGGCGTTCCTCGTCGGCCAGCCGCCGGACGAGGTGGTCGACGGTCCATCCGGAACGTACCGCCAGCCAGTTCCCCGCCACCCGCAGGGCCAGCGGCAGTCGCCCGCACAGCTCCGCCACCCGCGCCACGGCCCCGGCTTCCGCGTCCGCGCGCTCCCCGCCCAGGATCCGGCGCAGCAGCTCGACCGCCTCGTCCTGCGCCATCTCCGCCAGCGGGAGGCGTTCGACGTCGTCGAGGCCGGCCAAGGGGCGCCGACTGGTGACCAGCACCAGACTCCGCCCGCCCGCGGGCAGCAACGCACGGACCTGCCCCTCCTCGCGGGCGTTGTCCAGGACAACCAGGCACCGGCGGTCACCCAACAGCGCCCGTAGCAGCCCCGCTCGGCCCCGGTGATCCTCCTTTGCCAGCCGGCGGTCCGACACGCCGAGGGCCTTCAGCAGCTTCAGCAGCGCCTCGCCCGCGTCCACGGGGCCGTCCACCCCGTGCAGGTCCACCACGAAACAGCCGTCGGGAAACCTCTCCGCCAGATCCGCCGCCGCCTTCAGCGCCAGTGTCGTCTTACCGCACCCCGGAGGACCCGAGACGACCCACACCGACGCTCCTCCATCGGCCGGGGCGCGTTCGGCGGCCACCCGCAGGAGGGCCAGCTCCGGTTCGCGCCCCGTGAAGTCCCTCACCGATCGCGGCGGCACGACCGTTCCCGCCACCGCGACCGCGCGCGTCGGACGCGCCGCCCGCGCCGTGGTCAGCAGCGCCTCCCGCTCGTCGTCCGTGAGTCCGAGCCCTTCCGCAAGCGCCACCACCGTGCGCCGCTGCGGAACCAGGCTGCGCCCCCGCTCCATGTCACCGATGGCCCGGACACTCACCCCCGACGCCTCGGCCAGCTCCTCCATCGTCAGACGGCTTCGCTGCCGCAGGCCACGCAGAACGGCGCCGAAGGGCTCCTTCCCGTGCACAGACATGGCGTCCGCCGCCCGGGCGATGGAGGCGATCCCCTCCTCCCCCCGCGTCACCTCGGGCACGACCAGCGGCTCGGCGAGCTCATCGACGAGTACCCGGAGCTCGGAGCGGCCGGGGCGGGCTCGCTGGAGCCTTACGGTCATGCGCTGTTCCTCTCTCGATCAACTGCCCACGCGGACTTTCGCAGTCCGCGATTCTTGATCAGTCTGAGGAAACGACGACGTCGGCACATCGCATGAATCGTCCATTGCCATGACGCCACGTGTGATACGAAGCGGCTACTCTCCGCAGTCGCGGAGCCTCACCAGCCGGGTCAGCTCCGCACGCGAGGGGACATCCAGCTTGGTGAAGGCCCGACGCAGGTGCGAACTCACCGTGTGCGGCGAGAGGGAGAGCTGCTCGGCCGCCTGCCGGTTGGTCAGTCCTCGGGCCACGAGCCGTACCACCCGTGTCTCCGCCGGCGTCAACTCGGGCCACTCGCCGTCGCGTCGGGCCGGTGAGGGCCGACGGCGGACACCGACGGCCCGAAGGCGCCGGCGCAACCGTGCGACGTCCCGTTCGGCGCCCGCGCGCGTGTAGAGCGCGAGGGCCTTCTCGAAGTACGGCACCGCCTCGGCCTTGCGGGTGGCCGCCAGCTTGCGTCCGGCGTCCTCCAGTGCCGACGCCCAGGCCAGTACGCGAGGGCAGCCCTCGTACAGCCGGACGGCGCGTACGAGAGGGGCGAGGTCGTTGTCGAGGAGCCCCCGGGCGTGCGCGGCGGTAGCCGCGAGGAAGGTGAGTTCGGGATTGAGTGTGGCTCGTCGCTCGGCCTGGGCGACCGCCTGCGCGGCCCGTTCGAGCGCGCCCGCCCGCAGGGCCAGACGGACGAGCACGGGGGCGTCGGCGGGGTCGATCAGGCCGGCGTACGCGGGCCGGTCCTCGGCGGGCGACGTCATCACCTCGTCGAGTTCGGCCATGGCACGGTCGGGCCGGCCTTCGAAGTCGGCCGTCAGTGCCAGCATCCAGGAGCCGAAGTGCCGGACGACGGGTGCGTCGTCGCTGCGCATGCGCCTCGCCTCCGCCGCGTACGCCTGTGCGGTCCGCCGGTCGCCGGCGTGGAGGGCGACGCGCAGCATCACGTACCGGAGCGTGACGTCGGCGAGGTTGCCCGGGCCGGGATCGTCCTTCGCGGACGCGGCTTCGCAGTCGGCCCGGGCGTCCCCCAGCCGGCCGGCTTCCAGCAGGATGCGGGAGCGGGTCATCAGCCACATGCGGGTGGCGGCCGTCCGGCCCTGCTCCCCGGTGATCCGAATGCCCTCCTCCGCGACGGCGAGCGCTTCCGCGGTGCGTCCGGTGGTGTTCGACAGGAGGGCGTGCCACAAGGCCTCCGGAACCCACAGCGAGGTGCTGACGCCCAGGGCGTCGGCCAGCGCGGCGGACCGCTCGGCCTGCCGGAACGCCTCGGTCAGGTCCATGCGGTGGAAACTCACGGCCGAGCGGACCGTCGTCAGGGTGGCCTCGGCGCTGCGGTCCCCCGCTGCCGCCGCGGTCTCCCACGCCTCCGCGGCGACCTGTTCGGCCGCCGCGTGCTCGCCCGACATCGACAGGCCGACGGCGAGCATGGCGAGCAGTCGTCCCCGTGTGGTCACGGAGATCCCGGGCAGTACCGCTCCGGCGCGGGCCTGACGGACCGCCTCGGAGAAGTCGAACGGTACGGTGAGGCGTGCCAGGGCGAGGCGTACGAGCGCCTCGTCCTCGGGTCCGAGACCGTCGGCCGCCAGGGCGGAGGCGCCCAGCTCACGCGCCTCCGCGGCCCGGCCCGTCTGCCAGAGCAGCGGGATCGTCTCAGCGATGATCCGCGGCCGCTCCGTAGCGTCAGCTCCCACGAGTTCCAGGGCCTTGAGGCTGCGCTCCGCAGCGGGTCCTGGTGCGGTGGCGGCGAGTTCCGCCGCTTCGGTGCGGAGCCGGTCGGCCTCCGCGGCATCAGCCGGTGCTGTCCCCGGCGGCAGCCCGGCGGCCTGGCGGCGCAGGGCCTGACGCAGGGGCAGGGGGAGGCCGGCTTCCACCGCCTCGCGGATCAGGTCGTGGCGGAAGGCGAGGCGATCACCGCTCTCGGCGAGCAGATCGGCGTCGAGGGATTCCCGTACGGCTGTGATGAGCGCAGCCGAGGACCTGCCGAGCAGTTCGGCGAGCAGCCCGACGGTGACCGTGCCGCCCACGGCGGCCGCGGTCTGCACCAGCTCCCGCGCCTCGTCGGACAGCTGGTCGAGGCGGCGCACGACAGAGGGGAGTTCTCGTGGTGCGGGGGGTCCTGCCGACAGCCTGGCCGTGCCGTTCTCGATCGTCACCACCTCCTCGCGCAGCGAGCCGAGCAGCTCGACCAGCAGCTGGGGGACCCCCTCGGCCCGGTGGGCGAGACGGAGGACGCCGGTGTCGGGAGGGGCGCCCAGAACGTCCTCGGTGATCCGCGCGACCGCCCGGTCCTCCAGCGCACCGAGGACCAGCTCGCGTGCGCCCGCCTGACGGATCCGGTCCAGGGTGGTGCGCACCCCGGACGGCACGCTGCCGGCACGCACGGCGACCAGCCACAGGATCGGGTGCGACGAGAGTCCCGCCGCGAGGGTGTGGAAGGTGAGGAGGGTCAGGTCGTCGCACCACTGGAGGTCGTCGAGGACGATGAGCAGGGGTCCGTTCCGGGCCGCCTCCCGCAGGCGGTCTCCCAGCTCCTGGAGCAGCCAGAACCGCTGGCCGGGTGTGGTGGCGAGGTTCCGGAGGCGTTGGGTGCCCGACAGCGGCTCCTTGCCGGAGAGCACGCCTTCGAGGAGCGGGCCGAGCGGTACGAACTGTTCGTCGGGGTCCGCCGCCCCTTCGAACACCCGCGTTCCGCGCCGCCGTGCGGCCGCCGCGGCCTCGGCGAGGATCCTGGACCTGCCGATGCCGGCGGGACCCTCGACGCGGACGATCCCGCCTTCGCCCCGGCCGAGCGCGTCGAGCCGCTCCTCGATGAACGCCAGTTCGACGTCCCTGCCTCGGAGGGGTGTCCGTATGCCGTCGAGCTCCTCGGGCACGGTCCTTGTCGTCACTCTGTTCACGTTCATACGGCGGAACAGTATGAACCAGTGAACCACCCCGGCGTCGCCCGGCTCGGGGGCCCGTCTCAGTCGAAGCGCAGGTCGGCGAGTTGCCGTTCGAGGACGGTGACGTCGCGCGGCGGACCCGGCCGGGCGGGCCGCCGGTGTACTCGTCTCCGCCCGAGCCCCAGTCCTCGGAGGCCGCGAACACGGGGGTCACGTCCCCGACGATGAAGATGCCGAACTGCGCGGGGGTCTGCGCTCCCGGGCTCGTCCGGTTCCCTCGCCGGGGAACCGTGGGGCCGGGGTGACGCCGGCGGATCCGGCGTCGCCCCGGCGGGTCGACGGTGGGGGCGTCACTTCGCGAGGAAGGCGAGGAGGGCGGTGTTGACCTCCTCGGCGTGAGTCCACAGCAGACCGTGCGGGGCACCCTCGATCTCGACGTAGTCGGCCGACGGGAGCGCCTTGTGGAAGGGGCGCGCGGTGCCCTCGGCCGGGAGAATGCGGTCGGCGGTGCCGTGCAGGATCAGGGCCGGCACGTCGACGGCGGGGATGTCGGCGCGGAAGTCGGTGTACCAGGTGGCCGGGGCGGCGGAGGCGGCGAAGGAGCCGCCACGGGCTGCGGTGTCCCAGCTGTTGCGGACGGCTTCCTCGCTGATCCGGGTCCCCAGGTTCTCGTCGAGGTTGTAGAAGTCGTTGAAGAAGGCGGTGTAGTAGGCGTACCGGTCGGCCTTCACGGCGGCGACGACTCCGTCGAAGAAGTCCTTCGGGGCGACGCCGCCCGGGTTGTCGTCGCTCTTGAGCAGGCACGGCTCCAGGGAGGCCAGGAAGGCGACCTTGGCGACGCGGCCGGAGCCGTACGTGGCCACGTAGCGGGCGACCTCGCCGGTGCCCATGGAGAAGCCGACAAGGACGGCGTCCTTCAGGTCGAGGGTCTCCATCACCGTGTTCAGGTCCGCGGCGAAGGTGTCGTAGTCGTAGCCGGTGGTCGGCTGGGAGGACTGCCCGAAGCCGCGGCGGTCGTACGTGATCACCCGGTAGCCGGCGTCGAGCAGTGCGGCGCTCTGGCGCTCCCAGGAGTGGCCGTCGAGCGGAAAGCCGTGGATGAGGACGACGGGCTGCCCGGCGCCCTGGTCCTCGAAGTACAGCTCGATGGGGGTGGTGTTCTCCTGGCCCACGGTGATGTACGGCATGGGGGTTCCCTCGATTCGAGTGGACGGGTCCGCGCGTCGGGGCGGCGCGGTGTGCCCTTCACGCTAGGACCGGCCCCTCGCCTCCTGTTGCCGCACCGCGCACCACACCTTGCGCGGGGGCGCACGGTTCGCTCAGTCGGCGGTGGCCGTTCCTGCGTCGTCCTCCGCGAGGACGATCCGGGCCAGGTGAACCCTGGAACGCACCCCGAGCTTGCGGAAGATCGACGCCAGATGGGTGTTGACCGTGTGCGGGGACACGACGAGGGCCTCCGCGGCCGACCGGTTGGTGTGACCCGCGGCGATCAACCGGGCCACCTTGCGTTCCGAGGCCGTGAGCGCCTCCCAGCCCTGGTCGGTGCGCGGCCGGAGGCGTCCGGTGCGCCGGCCGGGGCGGCTCGTGGCCCGTTCCGGTTCGGCCCGTACCCGTTCGGCCTCGGCGTCGGCCCCGGCCTGGGCGTAGAGGTCGTGCGCCCTGGTCAGGGCGGGTGTCGCGGCGGGGTCGCCCGAGGCCAGCAGCGCGCGCCCGAGGTCGGCGGACGCGGCGGCGAGGGGCAGCGGCCGGGGGCCGGTCAGGAGGATGTCCACCGCCCGCTGCAGAAGTCCGTGGTCGGCGTTCACCAGGGCGGACGCGTGGGCGGCCGTCCCCTGGGCGGTCGGCACGGCGGGGTTGCGGGCGGCGTGTGCGACGGCCTGGGCAGCGAGGTCCTCGGCCAGTTCCCGGTCCCCGCCGCGCAGGGCGATCCGCACGGCCTGGACGACATGAGGGCGCAGGAGCCGCCACCGGAGGAAGGGGTGATCGCGCTGCACCGAGCGGACGCGTTCGGCCGCTGCCGCGTGGTCGCCGTCGGCGTCGGCGACCACGGCCTCGAAGTACCGGTGCGCGGCGTGGTTGCCCGTGTTCGGCCGGTCGGCCACGGCCGCCCGCACGACGTCCAGGTGTTCCCGCGCGGCCTCGCGGTCGCCGCGCAGCATCGCGAGGAGGCCTCGGTTGACACGGATGTTGACCAGGTTGCCGGGCACGTGGAGATCCGCTTCGAGACGCTCGGCGGTGACGAAGTCGGCGTCCGCGTCGTCGAGCCGCCCCAGCCCCATGTTGAGGGTTCCCTGGGCCCAGATCAGCATGGCGGGGCGGAGGGGAACGTCGCCCGCCGAACGGAGCAGTCGCCGTACGGCATCGAAGTCGTCCATGTGGATCAGGGCGACGGCCTCCTCGGGAAGGAAGGCCGAGTCGAACACGCTCAGCGCCGTGTGGTGCTCGACGGCGGCAGCACAGTCACCCGCGTTGAGGGCGATCTCTCCGAGACCCCACAGCGCGAGGACGCGCGCCTCCCGGTCACCAGCCCGCTCCGCCTCGGCGAGCGCCCGTTCCCCGGTCTCGCGAGCGGCCCCGAGGTCGCTCCCCCGCGACCGGGCCAGAGCCTGCCGGGCGGTCAGCCGGGCGCGGATCGCCGGGTCGGTGACGGCTGCCAGCGCCGTCGTCGTGCGGCGGGCCAGCTCGTGGACGTCGTCGAGGTGCCAGAGCGCGTTGCCGAGTACGGACTGCAGACGGGCGAAGACTTCCAGGGGAGGCTGGCGGGCGAGCAGGGTGTCGCCGGTGTCCCGTGCCTGCGTGTACCGGCCCGCGCGGGTCAGCGCGACGATGGCCCCCTCTCCCACGTCGTACGCCATGGCTGCGCGGGGCGGTACGAGTTCCAGGGCGCGTACGGCCAGGTCGGCGGCGAGGTCGGGCATCACGGCGATCACGTCCTCGGCGGCTGTGCGGAGCAGGCCGATCGCCTCCGTGTCGCCGGGTTCGGCGCTCTTCAGCAGATGCGGGACCGCGTCGCCGGAACTCCGGCCCGTCGCGACGAGCCGGCTCGCGGCCTCCCGGTGCAGCGCCCGGCGTACGGAGGGGGCAAGGTCGGCGTACACCGCCTGGCGGAGCAGGTCATGGCGGAACAGAAGGCGCTCGCCGTCGTCGTGGAGGAGAGCGGAGGCGATCGCCTCGTCCACTTCGGCGCTCAGTCCGGAGGCGGGCCGGCCGCACAGGGCGGCGGCGTCGGCGAGCGAGAACGCGCGGCCGAGGACCGAGCCGATCCGCAGGAAGTGCAGGGTGTCCGGCCGGAGGCCGGCCAGTCGTCCGCGTACGCCGAGGACCAGCCGCTCGGGCGGTTCCGGCCCGTCCACACCCGTCGACCTGATGCCCGAGAGCATCTCGGCCGCGAGGAAGGGGTTGCCGCCCGCCCCGTCGAGGAGCCCCTCGACCTGCGCCGGCACGTCCCCGCCGAGGACGTCGCGTGCCAGCTCGGCCAGGGCCGTCTCGGACAGCGGCCGCAGGGGGAGGGTCGTCGTCAGCGGCCCCTGCCACAGCTCCGGGTACTCCCTGCTCGTGAGCAGCCAGAGGACCGGGGAGCTGAGCAGCCGTGCCGGCAGGACGCTCAAGGCGAAACGACTGAGCGGGTCGGCCCATTGGACGTCGTCGACCGCGATCAGTACCGGCGTGCCCGCCGAGCGTTCCTCGATCAGCTGGGCCAGTCGTTCGATGAGCCAGATGCGCTGGTCGTGGTGGCCGGCGAGGTCCGCGAAGTCCGTGCTGGAGAGCAGCGGCGGGTCACCGTGCAGGAGGCCCGAGGCCAGGGAGGCGAGCGGCGCCAGTTCGTGCAGTTCCTCGGCGCGTCCGTGGCTGACGAGGAACCCCTGGGCCCGTGCGAGCGAGACGGCCTCCTGGAGTAGCGCAGTCTTCCCGATACCAGGCTCGCCCAGGAGCAGCGCGATCGTTCCCCCCTCGCCGTCGCGCACCGCCTCGACCAGGGCGCGCAGCCGTTCCAGCTCGCGTTCACGGCCCCGCAGCCCGGGGCGGCTCAGTCCCGTCGACACGTTCCGCTCATCGGGCCGGTCGGGGCTCATCCCTTGACCGATCCGGCGAGCAGCCCCCGTGCGAAGTGCTTCCGGAGGGAGAAGAAGACGAGCAGCGGGACGAGCGCGGCGACGAAGGCTCCCGCGGTGAGCCGCTGCCACTCATTGCCGTAGGTCCCGGCCAGACTGGCCAGTCTGACCGTCATCGGCGCGGTCTCGGCCGTTCCGCCCGACAGTGTCAGTGCCACGAGGAGGTCGTTCCACACCCAGATGAACTGGATGACGGCAAAGCTGACCAGGGCCGGACGGGCCAGCGGCAGCACGATCCGGAGCACCAGCGTCCCGTGCGACGCGCCGTCGACGCGGGCGGCCTCGATCACGTCCCGGGGCAGCCCCGCCAGGAAGTTGTGCAGGAGGAACACCGCGAACGGCATCGCGAAGACGGTGTGGGCGAACCAGAGCTGACCGAACCGCGCCGGGCCGGTGAGGTGCCACGCGGGCAGGAACAGCCAGCCCTGGGAGAACAGCTTCAGGAGCGGGACCAGCGCCATCTGGAGCGGCACGACCTGGAGCGCGAAGATGCCGACGACGAGCGCGTCGCGCCCCCTGAAGTCGATCCAGGCCAGGGCGTACGCCGCGAAGAAGGCCAGGACGAGCGGGAACAGAACCGAGGGCACGGTGATGACGACGGAGTTGACGAAGTGCTCCGCGAGCCGCCCCGAGCCGTTGCCGCCGCCGGACAGCACCTCGCCGTAGTTGTCGAGCGTGAGGTACGGCGTACCGAACACGGTCCACCAGCCCGTCGTCTTGATCTCCTCCTCGGGGCGGAACGAGGAGAACAGGAGACCCAGGGTCGGTGTCGTCCAAAGGACCGCGATCACCACGGCGATCGACGTGACGGCGCGGGAGGCCAGACGCTCCCGGACGCCGCTCACCCCGTCCTCCGCCGCGCCCGGACCTGGTGGGCGACGAAGGGGGTGACGAGGAGGAAGAGAAGCACGGCGAGCGCCGCGCCGCGGCCCGTCTCACCGTAGCGGAAGGCCTGGTCGTACATGGCGTGGGCGATGACGCCCGTGTCGAACTGTCCGCCGGTCATGGTCTTGACGATGTCGAAGGCCTTGAAGGTGCCGATCGCCTGGGCGAGGAGGACGACGAGCAGCGTGGGCCTGATCGACGGCAGGGTGATCCGCCGGAAGATCTGGCCGGGGGACGCACCGTCGAGCCGGGCGGCCTCGGTCAGCTCCCCGGGTACGGCTCTGATCGCGCCGGCCAGCAGGACGGCCGCGAAGCCCGTCTGTGTCCACACCATCGCCACGATGAGGAACAGGACGTTCCAGGGAGAGTCCACGAGCCATTGCCTCGGTTCGCCGCCGAACGCGACGACGAGCTGGTTCAGCAGTCCGATCTGCCCGGCTTCCGCGGGACGGTAGGCGTAGACGAACTTCCAGACGACACCCGCGCCGACGAAGGAGATCGCCATCGGCAGGAGCACCAGGGACAGCGCGAACGTTCTGAACCGCGACCGTGCGACGGCCGCCGCGTAGAGCAGCCCGACCGCGGTGGACGTCAGCGGCACGAGGACCACCCAGGCCAGGGTGTTGCGCAGCGCCACAAGCGCCCGGTGGTCGGTGAACATCCACTCGTAGTTGTCGAAGCCGGCCCACGTGTCTCCCCCGCTGTCGGTGAACGACAGCGCCAGTGTGCGCAGACCGGGCAGGAGGAGACCGACCGTGAGCAGCAACAGCGCCGGGGCAAGCAGGACGAGGGCCGCGGCCCTCCTCCGTACCGGCCCCCGGTGCAGTGCGAGCAGGATCAGGGAGACCACCGCCGCGAAGGCGGCGACGCCCTGGAGCAGGAACAGCAGTTTGGGCTGCTGGGCGACGGCGTCGAACGACATCAGTGACTCGGCCAGGACCGTTCGATCGAGTCGGCGACCTGCCGGGTGCTCGTGCCGCCGATCCAGTCGACCGCTCCCTTCCAGAACGTCCCGGCGCCGACCGACGCCGGCATCAGGTCCGAACCGTCGAACCTGAACTGGGTCCTGGGGTCCTGGAGCAGTTGGATCGAGAGACTGTCGACCGGGGTCGCGGCGTTCGCCGGATCGACGCCCTTGTTCGCCGAGACGAACGGGCCCTTCCTCATCCGCGCGTTCGCGAAGTCGGCGGAGGCCAGGTACTCCTGGAACGCCCGCACCTCGGGGCGGTCGGCGAATGCCGCGGTGAACACTCCACCGCCCAGGACGGGGCGGCCGGCCGGGTCGGCTCCCGGCAGGAGGAAGGCGTAGACGTCCTTGTCCGGTCCGATCTCGGTGCCCTTCGGCCACATGTCGGCGTAGAACGAGGCCTGGCGGTGCATCGCGCAGTCGCCGGTGAGGACGGGGGTGCCGGCCTCCTGGAAGGAGATCGACGCCATCGACCGGGCCGGGCCGAAACCGCCGTTGGCGTACCGGTCGTTCTTGAGGACGGAGCCCACGGTGTCCATGGCCTGGATCACCCGCGGGTCGTTGAACGGGATCTCGTGGGCGACCCATCGGTCGTAGACGTCCGTACCCTGCTGACGCAGCAGGACGTCCTCGATCCAGTCCGTCACGGGCCAGCCGGTCGCCTCGGCGGACTCGATGCCCGCGCACCACGGCTTGACGCCCGACGCCGCGACCTTCTCGGTGACGGCCATCAGCTCGGTCCACGTGCGGGGAACGCTCAGTCCCTTGTCACGGAAGAACTTCGGGGAGTACCAGACGAACGACTTCACGTTGGCGACCAGCGGAGTGCCGTAGAGGGTGCCGTCCACGGTCGCGTAGCCGTTCCAGTCCGCCGACCAGCCCTGCTTCGTGAGAGCGGCGACGTCGGCGCTCACGGGCTTGAGCTTCCCCGCCCGCGCGAAGCGTGCCATGAGTCCGGGCTGGGGGAAGAACGCCACGTCCGGGGCGCTCCCGCCGTCGACCCGGAGCTGGATCTGAGCCTCGAACTCCCCGTCGCCCTCGTACTGGACGTCGATTCCCGTGCAGTCGGCGAAGTCCGCCCACGTCTCTTCGAACAGGTCGGCTTCCCGGTCCCGGTTCTCCGCGTACACGGTGACCTCGGTGCCGGGATGCTTGCCGTAACGGGCGTACGGTGCACAGTCCGCGGCGATGTGCGACGGCGAACCGCTGTTCTGCGGGGTGCCGCAGGCGGTGGCGGTGACGGCGAGGGTGATGACGGCGAGCGCGAGCCTCGCGCCGAACCTCATGGTGTGCTTCCTCCGATCGCCCGCCGCGTGTTCTCGGCGGGCGTATCGGAAAGCTACCGGGTTCGCACGACATAGACCAATCGTTCGATGTTCAAGCGCCCGGTCAGTGACCCGTGGACCGCGCCGCCTCCAGGATCAGCTCCGCCACGGCCTTCGGCCGGGAGAGCATGACCAGGTGGGAGGAGTCGACCTCGACGGTGGTCATGCCGGCCCGCTCGTACCCGTACCGCTCCACATCGGGGTTGATCGTGCGGTCGGAGGAGGCGACCAGGCCCCACGAGGGCTTGTTCCTCCACGCGGCGACCGGTGCCGCCTCCGAGAACGCCTGCGCGGCCAGGGGGCGCTGGGAGACGGCGAGCACCGCGGCGAGATCGGGGTCGACGTCCGCCGCGAAGAGGGCGGGGAACTTCTCGATCTCCACCGAGACGTCGGTGCCGGTCTCGGTGGAGCCGGCCACCGGGAACGGTGTGTAGACGAGCGCGTCGGCGAGACCGGAGTCGGGGAAACCGCCCTGCAGTTCGCCCAGGCTCTCGCCCTCCTCCAGCGCGTATCCCGCGAGGTACACCAGGGCGCGGACGTTGTCCTCCGTACCGGCGAGGGTGATGACGGCGCCACCGTAGGAGTGCCCCACCAGGATCACGGGGCCTTCGACGGCACGGACCACCGAGGCGATGTACGCGGCGTCGTCGACGAGGCCGCGGTTGGGCACCGCCGGAGCCACCACGTGCAGGCCGGCGGCGGTCAGTTCGGGGATGACGCGGGAGAAGCTGGAGGCATCGGCGAAGGCGCCGTGGACCAGGACGACGGTGGGGCGGGCGTGTCGGGACATGGGGGAACTCCGCGGTGAATGGAGGGGAAAGGGGTGGTGGTGGGTCGACTCACAGGCCGAAGCGGGCGCGGCGCTCCTCGGGCACCAGGTCGGCGTACTCGGGGTTCTTGCCGATCCAGCCCCGGATGAAGGGGCAGTACGGCAGGACGCGCAGCCCACGGGCCCGGGCGTCGTCGAGGGCGCCGCGGGCGAGCAGCCCGCCAAGACCCCGGCCGCCGAAGCGGGGATCGATCTCGGTGTGGATGAAGGCGATCTCGCCCTCGGAGAGGTGGTACTCGGCGAAGCCGGCGGTCTCGGATCCGTCGCCGTGGGTCTCGGCCTCGGCGAGGATCTCGTACCGGGACTTCTCGGGCCGGTCGGTCACTTGGGGTTCCATGGGCGCTCCTGTCCGGTCGCGGTGGTACGGGGGCCGGTGGCCGGGGTCAGAGGGTGCGGCGCACGCCCGCCTGGCGTTCCAGGTTGCGGAGCTGGACGGCGAGGTCGCCTTCCACGGCGAGGTGGGCGGGGCCGCTGCGGCCGAGGGGCAGGACCTGCTCGCTGCGCATGTCCTCCAGCATCAGGGCGAACGCCGTGTACATCGCGACCAGCGCCACCACGAACCCGAGCACCCCGGACGTGCGCGTCAGCCAATCGGCGCCGGTGACGCCCGCGAGGCCGGTGGCCGCCCAGCGGGGCAGGGAGGCCGCGAGCACGAGCCACAGCGCCCGCTTGGGCCCGGTCACAGCGGTCATCAGCGCGCCGAAGCAGAGGAGCGCCAAGTTCAGGACGCCGAGGACCTTCAGGCCGTCGGCCGCGCCACTGAGCATGATGAGCGAGTAGGGCAGCCAGCTGCCGGCGAAAACCGCCATCAGGGTCGCCGCGATCACGTCGCGGGCGCCGAAGGCCAGGAAGCTCACCAGGAGTTGGAGGACGAAGGCCGGCAGCACCGTGAGGGCGACGGCGGCACGGGCCTCCTCCCCGAGGATCCCGAGCTGGAGGCATCCGGTCATCACGGAGGCGATGGCGATCGTGAAGAAGCCGAGCGGCATGGGTGAGGCTATGGGGCGCAGGTTGATCCGTGTCATCGACCGGAGGTCCGGCTCGAAACGGCGTCCGGGGGGCGCGGCCGGGTCCTGTTCGTCGCCGTCAGCGGCCGGGGAGGCGGCAGTCATCGGGTGGCTCTCCTTCAGTGGTCGAAGCAGGGGTCGGCGAAGGACGGGGTCGTCTCGGGGACGGAGCCGCGCGCGACGCGCCACCGGCGGTGCTGCTCGGACTCAGCAACTGCCTCGGCCACCAGCGATGCCTGGTGAGCGCCTCCTTGGCCCGACTGGTAGCCGCCGAAGTGGGCCACCGGGCTCCATGCGGGGCTCACCGGCGGGAGGGCCTCGTCGAGTCCCTCGTACTCCGCGGTCGCGTAGACGATCCGGCCGCCGACGACGGTGAGGACGGACTCGATGTCGGGAATGACGCCCTCGGACACGGTCAGGAAGTCGTCGGACAGGATCGCGAGGTCGCCGTACCAGCCTTCCCGCAGGCTTCCCTTGACGTCCTGCTCGCCGGTGAGCTGCGCTCCGCCCCGGGTGTAGAGGCCGAGGGCGGTCTCCCGGTCGATCAGGTTCCCGGCCGGGTAGAGCTGGGTGCCGCCGACGGTGCGCCCGGTGACCAGCCAGTGGAGGGCGACCCACGGGTTGTACGAGGAGACACGGGTGGCGTCGGTTCCCGCGGCGACGGTCAGGCCCCGGTCGAGCATGGCGCGGACCGGCGGGGTGTGGGCGGCGGCCTCGGCGCCATAGCGGTCGAGGAAGGCGGCGCCTTGGAAGGACATCCGGTTCTGGACCGAGACGGCGCCGCCGAGGGCGGCGATCCGGTCGAGGCTGCCGGCCGAGACCGTCTCGGCGTGATCGAAGAGCCAGCGGTTGCCGCCGGGAAAGAGTCCCTCCGCGGCAAGCTTCTCGAAGACGGCCAGGTCGCGGCGGATCGTCTCGTCGTAGGTCGCGTGGAGCCTGAATCCCCAGCCGTTCTCGAGCAGGAGCCGTACGGCCTGCTCGAATTCGTTCTCGTACCCGGCGGCGAGCTCGGGACGGGGCTCGGAGAAGTTCTCGAAGTCGGCGGCGGCCCAGGTCAGGTTCTCGCCCGCGCCGTTCAGCCGGAGCCACTCGTCCCCCTCCCCGGGCTTGACCGTCTCGGCCCAGCGCTTGAGGTCGGCGAGCTCCTGCCCGGCCGTCTGCGGGAAGAGGTGGTAGGCGATCCGCAGGGACAGCTCCCCCGACCTGGCGAGGTCGACGACCGTCGCGTAGTTGTCGGGGAAGTTCTGGAACCCTCCGGCGGCGTCGACGGCGGACGTCAGGCCGAAGCGGTTCAGCTCGCGCAGGAAGTGGCGCGTCGACGTCCGCCTGTCGGCCTCGTCGAGGGCGGGTGCCTTGGCCAGGGTCGAGTACAGGACGAGAGCGCTCGGCGCGGCGAGGAGGACGCCGTTGGGTTCGCCGTCCCTGCCGCGGACGATCTGCCCGCCGCGCGGATCGGGGGTGTCACGGGTGAAGCCGGCGGCCTTCACCGCGGCTCGGTTCATCAACGCCGACTGGTACAGGTGAAGGACGAACACCGGTGTGTCGGGGGCAGCCGCGTTCAGCTCGGCGACGGTCGGCATCCTGCGCTCGGCGAACTGTTCCGCGGTCCAGCCGCCGACGACCCGGATCCACTGCCCCTTGGGGGTGCGGCCCGCCTGCTCGCGCAGCATCGCCAGGGCTTGGCGGAGGCTGCGTACGCCGTCCCAGCGCAGCTCCAGGACGTAGTTGAGGCCGCCCCGGATGACGTGCAGGTGCGAGTCGTTGAGTCCGGGAATCACGCGGCGGCCCAGAGCGTCGACGACCTTGGTGCCGGGCCCGACGAGGTGGGCGAGGTCGTGGTCGTCGCCGAGGGCCGCGACTCGGCCGTCGCGGATCGCGACGGCTCGGGCCTCGGGACGGTCGGGGTCACCCGTGAACACCTTGGCGTTGCGGACGAGGAGATCGGCGTGCTCGCGTTCCCGCCGCGGGGCGGGCACGAGGCCCGCCACCGGCATGCTGGTCGACGGCCCGTTCATGCGAGGGCCTTGCGGAGGGTGTCGACCGCGAGGCCGATGGCGAGGTCCGCGGCCCACGTGTCCCGGAGCGCGTTCAGCATCACGAAGTCGTGGATGGTGCCCTGGACGCGCAGGGCGGTGACGGGGACCCCGGCGGCGCGGAGCTTCGCCGCGTACGCCTCGCCCTCGTCGCGCAGGACGTCCGCCTCGGCGGTGATGACCAGGGCCGGCGGCAGGCCGGTGAGCTGCTCTGTGGAGGCGCGCAGCGGCGAGGCGGTGATCTGGGCACGCTCGGCCTCGTCAGTCGTGTACTGCTCCCAGAACCACTTCATGGCGTCGCGGCGCAGGAAGTAGCCCTCACTGAACTGGCGGTACGAGTCGGTGTCGAAGCTCGCGTCCGTGACCGGGTAGAAGAGGACCTGCTGGACGAGCGTGACGTCGCCGCGCTGCTTGGCCATGAGGGTGAGGGCGGCGCTCATGTTGCCGCCGACCGAGTCGCCCGCGACGGCGATCCGCGTGCCGTCGAGGTCCTTGTGGTGTCCCTCGCGGGCGACCCACTGGGCGACGCTGTAGTTCTGTTCGATCGCGACGGGGTAGCGGGCCTCGGGCGAGAGGTCGTACTCGGGGAAGACGACGGCCGCCCCCGTGCCGACGGCGAGTTCGCGGACGAGCCGGTCGTGGGTGTGGGCGTTGCCGAAGACCCAGCCGGCTCCGTGGAGGTAGAGGACGACGGGGAGCGGGCCGGTCACGCCGCGCGGGCGGACGATCCGGGCCCGGACGTCGCCGGTCGGGCCGCCGTGGACGGTGACCCACTCCTCGTCGACCTCAAGCAGGGAAACATCCTCGCCGCTCTGGACGTCGTCCACGGCCTTGCGGCCCTCGGCGACGGGGATCTGGTAGAGGTACGGCGGCTGGGCGGTGGCGTCGGCGAACGCCTGGGCGGCGGGTTCGAGGACCGGACGGCTGTTCATGAGGGGCTCTCCTTCGGGATGTACGGGAGGGTGAGGTCGGGGGCTCAGCGGGCCGCCCGCGTCGCGGCGAGGATCACGTGGGTGACCACGGCCGGGCGGGAGACGGCCACGGCGTGCGACGCGTCCACTTCGGTGACGTGCGAGCCGGCGCGCCGGGCCATCCACTGCTGGGCGGCCGGAGGGATGTTCTTGTCGGCGGTGGCGATCAGCGCCCAGGACGGGATCGTCCGCCAGGCCGCCTGGCCGGCCTTCTCCTCCAGCGCGGTGGTGGCGACCGGTCGCTGGCTCACGGCCATGACGGCCGCGTCGGCGGTGGGGACGTCGGCGGCGAACTGCCGGTGGAACTTGGCGGGTTCGATGACGAGTTCGGTACCGGTGCCGCCGCCGGGCAGCGGGTACGACCGCGGGTTCACGGTGTCGCCGAGGGTGGAGCCGGCGAACTTGGCGGCGAGCTCGGCCGCGCTCTCGCCCTTGTCCGGGGTGAACGCGGCGATGTAGACGAGGGCCTTCACACCGCTGTTGCCCACGGCGGCGCCGCTGATGACGGCGCCGCCGTAGGAGTGGCCGACCAGGACGACGGGTCCGTCGACGGCGGCCAGCACGCTGCGCAGGTAGGCGGTGTCCTCGGCAAGGCCGCGCAGCGGGTTCGCGGGGGCCAGGACGGGGTAGCCGGCGTGCTGCAGCCGCCGGATCGTGCCGCTCCAGCTGGAGGCGTCCGCGAACGCTCCGTGGACCAGGACGATCGTGGGCTTGGGGTCGTGCCGGTCGGTGCCGTCGGCGACCGGGCGGCTCGCGGGTGCGGCGGGTCCGGCGCCGACCAGGGCGGCCAGCGTCGCGGGCAGGGCGAGGCCGAGGGCGAGGGTGCGCCTCGTGGGATGCATGGGGTTTCCTTTTCGACAGGTGAAACGTTCGGGTGCGCCCGGCCGGGCGCGAGGGTGCGCCGTGCCGGCCGGGCGGGGTCCCGCCTCAGAGGCCGTACGCCTCCAGGAGCCGGAGCCAGACCTCGCTCACCGTCGGGAAGGCGGGCACGGCGTGCCAGAGGCGCTCCAGGGGGACCTCGCCCACGATGGCCACGGTGGCGGTGTGGAGCAGCTCGGTCGCCATCGGGCCGGTGAGCGTGCAGCCGACGACGACCCTTCGGGTCTCGTCGACGACGAGCTTGGCGAAGCCGCGGTAGTCGTCCGCGTGGAGCGCGGCACCGGCGACGTCGTCGATGCGGTACTCCACCGTGCGTACGGCGAGACCCGCTTCGCGTGCCGCGCGTTCGGTGAGCCCGACGCTCGCGAGCTCGGGGCGGGTGAAGACGGTCTGCGGGACGGCGAAACGGTCGGCTTCCGCGCTCCACGGCTGCCGGCCGCCGGTATCGGCCGGGCGCCCGGCGGCTCGCTCGGCGATCGCCGCCGCGCAGGCACGGGCCTGGTACTTGGCCATGTGGGTCAGTGGCGCACGGTGGTTCACGTCGCCGACGGCGTAGAGCCAGTCGCCCTCGGCCGCGGCGACCCGGCAGGTGTCGTCGACCGGAAGCCAGTCGCCCGCCGGCAGTCCGACGGAGTCAAGGCCGAGGTCCGCGGTGCGCGGGCGCCTGCCGACGGCGGCGAGGACCTCGTCGCAGACGAGGGTCGTGCCGTCGTCGGTGTCCACGGTCACCGTGCGGGTGTCGTCGTCACGGGCGACCCGGACGGCCGACGCCCCGAAGCGGATGGTGACGCCCAGATCGATCAGCCCCCGGGTGACCTCTTCGGCGGCACACGGCTCCCAGCCGGCCAGCAGGGCCTGATCGCGGACCAGCAGGGTGACGGAGGAGCCGAGCGAGCGCCAGGCGGTGGCCATCTCGCAGGCCACCACTCCCCCGCCGATGACGACGAGCCGCTCGGGCACCGCATCGGCCGTGGTGGCCTGCCGGTTGGTCCACGCGCCGATCCGGTCGAGCCCCTCGACCGGCGGAAGAGCGGGTTCCGTTCCGGTGCAGACCACGACCGCGCGCCGGGCGCGCAGGGTACGGACCGTGCCGTCGGCCCCGGTCACCTCCACCCGGCGCTCTCCGGCGAGCCGGCCATGGCCTCGTACGAGCGCGATGCCCGCACCGTCGAGCCAGTCGGTCTGGCCGGTGTCGTCGCCGCGCCCTGTGAAGCGGTCGCGGCGGGCGAGCACGCGCGCCGGGTCGAGTGCCGCCGTGACCGTTTGCCGGGCCCCGTCGACCGATCGGGCCTCCGCTCGGGCGGCGCCGGGTCGCAGCAGGGCCTTGCTCGGCACGCAGGCACGGTAGGAGCACTCGCCGCCGACCGCCTCGGCCTCGACGACGACGGCGGTCAGCCCCGACCGGACGGTCCGGTCGGCGACGACCTCGCCGGCCGGTCCGCCGCCGACCACGACGACGTCGTACGTGTCCATCAGCCGCGCACCAGAGGGGTGTCCACGAGGTGCTCGGCCAGGAACCACACCTGCGCTTCGCCGGTACGGATGACATCGGAGACGAGCAGGTCGGCACTGCCCTCGTCGCCCTCCCCGGAGAGCCGGGCGGCGGCGTCCCGGGCATCGATCAGGATCCGCTCGTGCGCGTCGAGGAGCCGCGACAGCATGACGGGCACCGGCTCGACGCCGTCCGGCGGCCGGGGGATCGACGTCAGCTCCGCGACGTGGCGCGGGTCTCCGACGGCGACGCCGCCGAGGCTCTGGACCCGCTCGGCCAGCGCGTCCACGATGGCCAGTTGGGCCTCGGCGTGCTTGTCCAGCATCAGGTGGAGCGAGTAGAAGGTCGCTCCGCGCATGAGCCAGTGGTGCTTCTTGTAGAGGGAGTGGAGGATCTGCGTGTCGGCGAGGACGCGGTTCAGCCGCTGGCAGGCGTACATGCGGGTGTCGTGGCCGAGGCCGATCGGCAGCTGCTTGAGCGTGCCGAACTCCTGGGTCTCGGCGCCCTTCTGATGCAGCAGCGGCTGGCCGCCGCCGTGCGGAGGCGTGAGGGTGTCCATCGGGTGCTCCTGTTCGGGAGAGAGAGGGGGCAGGGCCCGGCCGCCCGGTCGGGGGTACGCGGACGGCCGGACCCGGTCTGCGTGGCTCGCGCTCAGCGCTCGGCGTGCGCCGGGGCGGGGCGCCGGTGCAGCACGAGCCGGGTGAGGAGTCCGCTGCCGAGACCGGCCGCGAGCGCGAGGGCGGCCCACCACAGGGGGTAGGGCGTGAGGCCGAGGGCCGCGTCGAGGGACCAGGCACCGGGTCCGGTGGCGGCGAGGGCGGCGGCGGTGCCGATGAGGACGAGCGGGTACTCGTACCCGTCGTTCTGCACCCAGAGGCCGTGGCGCCACTTCACGGTGAGGGCGACCGTCATGACCCCGATCGCCCCCGTCGCGGCGAGCGGGGTCAGGAAGCCCGCGGCGAGCAGCAGGCCGGAGCCGATCTGGCCGCCACCCGCCGCCAGGGCTGTGAGGACCCCGCCGCGGAACCCGTCGGCGCGGAACTCCTCCGTGCCACCTTCCAGCCCCCTGCCGCCCAGATGCGAACTGACCTTCTGCACGCCGTGCCCGGCGACCAGCAGTCCCACCAGCAGACGCAGGATCAGAATGCCGGTGTCCACGACAGGTCAGCCGGCCGCGTGCGCGCCGATGACGCTCTGGGCGTACACGACACCAAGCCCGTACGCGCCCGCGTGGGCCTTGACGATCTCCGTGACCGGGACGTACGTCTCCTGGCGCGCCCAGTCGCGCTGGAGCTCCAGGAGCACCTGCACCCAGGTCACCGGCACCGCGCCGGCGGCGATCATCCGCTGGAGCGCGTGCTCGTGGGCGGCCGGGGTCACGCCGGCGGAGGCGTCGGCGACGACGTACACCTCGTAACCCTGCTCAAGCGCGGAGAGCGCGGGCAGCACCAGGCAGACCTCGGTCCACAGACCGGAGAGGATGATCTTCTTGCGCCCGGTCGCCTTGACCGCCGCGACGAGCGCCTCGTCCTCCCAGGCGTTCATGGTCGTACGGTCGATGATCTCGTGCTTCGGGAACACCTCGGCGAGCTGCGGCAGCAGGGGGCCGGAGAAGGACTCGGCGGCCACCGTCGTCAGGACGGTCGGAACGTCGAACACCTGGGCAGCCTTGGCGAGACCCACGGTGCTGTTGATGACCGCGGCGCGGTCGCCGCTGCCGGCGCCGAAGAACATCTGAGGCTGGTGGTCCACGAAGAGCATGACCGAGTTGTCGGGCGTGAGCAGGTCCTTGCTCGGAGCGGCCTGCACCTTGTCGATGTCCAACATGAGGGGTCCTTTCGAAGCCATCGGTAACGTGCCCGCCGCCTCCGCGGCTCGGCACTTCTTCACGCTACGAGCGACCCGCCCGACCGAGTTGACCCCCTGCGCCCAGGAGTTGGCACGACAGCGCACAACCGGTCAGGGAGGAGAGCCGCGCGGTGTCACCAGCGCGAACCGCACACGATCCGGACCGAGCAGCACCTGCCATGACCGCGTCGCCTCCCCAAGTGGGTCGCCCGCCTCGTTGTCGTACGTGTCGAGGGTGACGGCGACGCCGGGGAGCCCGCTGAAACCGAGGCCGCCGCCCGTGGCACCGAGCCCGCATCGCCTCGGCAGAGAAGACACCAGGTCAGCGCACCCTCCCCCGCGCCTTGAGCCGGTTCGCCGGGACCTCCGGGGCGTCCAGGCGGGCGCCGTCGTAGCCCTTGACCTCGCCGAAGCGGTCGCCGGTCATCCACTGTTCGCGGGCGACACGGATCTCCTCGTCCGTGCGGCCGACGAAGTTCCACCACATGACGATCTCCTCCTCGAACGGCTCGCCGCCCAGCAGCATCAGGCCGGCGTCGGAGGTGGCGCGGAGGGGGAGTTCGGTGCGGCCGCAGCCGAGGTAGAGCATCGAGCCGGGGAGGACGGGGACGCCGTCGACGTGGGCCTCGCCCGACATGGAGAGGACGGCGTACTCGAAGTCCGGGTCGAGCGGGAGGCGGTGCTCGGCGCCGGCGGCGAGGGCGAGGTCGGCGCCGATCAGAGGGGTGTAGGTGGTGCCCGGGGAGGTCGTGCCGTCGAGGGTGCCGAGGATGACGGTCGCGGTCAGGCCCGGGGCGGTGACCCGGGGCAGGGCCGCGTGGTGCTGGAAGTGGGGCTCGACGTCCCGGTGGGCGTCGGGGAGCGCGACCCACAGCTGGGCGCCGTGCAGGAAGCGGGCGTGGGGCTTCGGGCTCTCCTCGGAGTGGGAGATGGCCCGGCCCGAGGTCATCAGGCCCAGCTCGCGCGGGCGGATGGTCTGGAGGCTGCCGGTGGAGTCGCGGTGGAGCACCTCGCCCTCGTGCAGCCAGCTGACGGTCTGGAGCCCCATGTGCGGGTGGGGCGGGACCTGCATGCCGGGCTCGTCGGCGATGTCGTCGGGTCCGTAGTGGTCGACGAAGGCCCAGGCGCCGACCATGCGGCGGCCCAGGTTGGGGAGCAGTCGGCGGACCTCGGTCGATTCGCCGAGCTGGACGTGGCGGGGGCTGAGGAGCTCGCGCACCGGTTCGGCGACGACGAATCCCCGGCCCCCGCAGACCTGGAGGGTGGCCTGGCGGTCGAGATTGCTCATGGCGCTCAACCTATTCCCGCGGGGCCGCGGAGGGAGGCGGACCCACGCCCGGAATATTGATGGAATGTTCAACCACCCGGGTGTGTTGTCACCGCCGTACGACACAGGAGCCCGACCACGGAGGCAGCGAGCAGTGAGCGACGAGACCTACTACGAGTTCGGCACGCCGGCCGACCGCTGGAGCCGCGCGCAGCTGTTCTTCGAGGCCAAGGAGTACCTGACGGCGGCGCGGATCCTGCGCGGTCTGGTGGCCGAGCACCCGGACCAGACGGCCCAGCGGCTGCTCCTCGCCCGGGCGTACTTCCACTCGGCACAGCTCTCGAAGGCCGAGGCGGAGCTCCGCGCCCTCCTGGAGCGCGACCCGGTCGAGCACTACGCCCGGCTCATGCTGGGCCGCACCCTGGAGCGGCAGGGCCGGTCGGACGAGGCCACGCCGCACCTGCGGCTCGCCGCCGCGATGTCCGGCGAGAGCGTCGAGTGACGGCTCCCTGAGCCCTTTGGCGCACAGCGTGTCCGGCGCCGCCCCCGAGCAACGGGGCGGCGCCGGACCCGTTCCGGCCCCACCTCGTTCGACGGCGGGCTACGCCGAGGGGGTGACGCGCGGGGCCCCTGCACGGTACCCGGCCGGGGTATTCGGTAAGGTCGGGGGAACGGGCCGGACCAGGGGTCCGGCCGAGCCGGCCGAGTGCGGGGGAGGAGGAGCGGACGTGCGGACGGGACGGGGACGCCCCGGCGGTCACGCCGGCGCTCGTGGTGCCCTCGCGCATCTGCTGCTCGTCGTCGTGCTCGCGCTCGGCGTGTTCGTGATGCACTCGGTCGGGCACCCGGAGGGCTCCTCCGGCGGTGGTACGGCCGGGGCGACGGCCCATCATTCCGCCCACGCCCGGGCCCACACCCCCGGGCCCGCGGCCGCCGGTCACGACGGCCCCGGCTCCCCCGCTCCGGCGTCCTCGCACGACTCCGGCGGCGGAATGGACCTGACCACGCTGTGCGTGGCCGTCCTCGGTGCCTGGCTGCTCGCCGCGCTCGTCCGCGCCGCCCTGCGGCGCGCCCGCCCGGACCGGGCGCTCCCCCTGCTCGCCCGGCTCCTCGCGGCCCTGCGCCCGAACGCGCCGCCGCCCCGGCCGCCCGACCTCGCCTCCCTGTCGATCCTGCGGATCTAGGCCGTACCGCTCCGCGGGCGCTCCGCGCTGCCCGCAGACGCGCAGAACGACCTTTCCCAGGAACCGACATCACACGAGGTGTGACACCCATGCGTGCCCAGAAGAACAACCGCTCCCTCACCCGCCGTCTCGCCGTGTCCGGCGCCGTCGCCGCCGCCGGGCTGCTGCTCGCCGCCTGCGGCGGGTCCGACGGCGGCCACGACGCGTCGAGCGGCACCGGCCACGGCGCGAAGACCTCCGCCTCCGCGAGCGCCTCCGCCGCGGCCCCGTCCAGCGCCTCCGCCGGCACCTTCAACGACGCGGACGTGATGTTCGCGCAGATGATGATCCCGCACCACGAGCAGGCCCTGGAGATGGCGAAGCTCGCCGACGGGCGCGCCGAGGACCCGGAGATCAAGAAGATCGTCGCGGCGATCGAGAAGGCCCAGGACCCCGAGATCCAGAAGATGAGGTCCTGGCTGAAGGCGTGGGGCAAGCCCGAGGAGATGGCGGGCGGCTCGGGCCACTCCGGCCACTCCATGGCCGGGATGATGACGGACGCCGACATGAAGAGGCTCGCCGCGGCGAAGGGCAAGGACTTCGACCGCGCCTTCGCCGAGCTGATGATCGCGCACCACGAGGGCGCGGTGGACATGGCGAAGACGGAGCAGAAGAGCGGCGCCGACCCGGAGGCGAAGAAGGTCGCCGACGACGTGGTGCGCACCCAGGCCGCCGAGATCGCGCAGCTGAAGAAGATCCTCGACCGGCTCTGAGCCCCCGTCCGGCCCGGACGGGCCGCCGCCGGCTCCCGGCCCACTGCCCGGCGGCCCCGCGCCTCACGCGCGGGGCCGCCCCCTTCTCCGTACCCCGCGCAAGGCGTGGCCCGTACATCGAGCACCCCGCGCCCCCCACCTCGTACCTCGTACCTCCGGAACGGCACACCCCCATGACACCTCGACGCTCCGCCCGGTCCGCCGCGGCGGTCCTCGCGCTGGCCCTCGCCCTCACCGCCTGCGGCACGAACGACCCCGGCGGCTCCTCGCACTCCGACGGCGCGGACACCGGCGCCCCCGGCCACGTCCACGGCGTGGGCGTGCTCGACGGCACGCTCTACGTCGCCACCCACGACGGCCTCTACTCCCCCGGGCCCGAGGGGCGGCCGGTGCTCGTCGGCGAGCGCCGGGACGACTTCATGGGCTTCACCGTCACCCCGCGGGGGACCTTCCTGGCCAGCGGGCACCCTGCCCCGGGCGGGGACGGGCCGGCCGATCTCGGGCTGATCGAGTCCACCGACCGGGGCGTGACCTGGACGCCCCGGTCCCTCGAAGGCGAGGTCGACTTCCACGCGCTGGACACCGCCGCCGACGCGACCGTCTACGGCTACGACGCCACCCACGGCCGTCTGCGGGTCAGCCGGGACAAGGCCGCCTGGCGGGACGGGGCCGCGCTGCGCGCGCTCGACATCGCCGTCGCCCCGCCCGGGGCGCCCGGCGCCGGACCGGCCGGGGCCGTGCTCGCGACCACCGAGCAGGGCGTGGTGCGCAGCACCGACGGCGGGCGCTCCTTCGGCGCGCCGCTTTCCGATCGGGTCGTGGCGCACGTCTCCTGGGCGGCACCGGACGCCCTGTTCGGCACCGCCCCGGAGGGGACGTTGCTGCGCAGCGCGGACGGCGGGGTGTCCTGGACCCGGGTGTCCCGGCTGCCGGGCGGCCCGCCGCAGGCGCTGACGGCCGTGGACGCGCACCGGGTGCTGGTCGCGACGCGGGACGGGGTGTACGAGTCGGCGGACGGCGGCCGTACCTTCGCCCGGCGGATGGCGGTCGCCCCGGCCCCGTGACCGCGGGCCCGTAGCCCCCGGGCCTCGTGGCGCCCCCCGGGCCCGGTGGCGACCGCCGGTGTTCAGTAGCCGATCCGCACGCCGCTGACGGCGTGCCGGTCGGTGCGTCCGCCGGTGCCGCCGGAGAAGCCGACCAGGACGTTGGGGGGCAGGGTCACGGCGACGTCGATGACGCGGGTGCCGTCGACGCTGACCTGGAGGCGTCCGGTGCCGGTGACGACGGCGTCCACGGTGTGGCTGCCGGTGCGCAGGGTGGGCACGTTGGTGGCGGTGGCCGCGTAGCGGAGGGTGCTGCCGCTGCCGCCGGTGGCCACGCCGACGAAGTTGGCGGAGGGGTCGCCCGCCCCGTTGTCGTACGTGTCGAGGGTGACGGCGACGCCGGGGAGCCCGCTGAAACCGAGGCCGCCGCCCGTGGCACCGAGGGACTGCGGGGTGGCGCGGGTGGCGTCGAGGAGCAGCAGGGCGAGTCCGTCGGCGCCGGTGCCGCCGCCGATGGTCGCGGTGAACCGGGCCTTGAGGCGGGCCGTGGGGACGGCGGTGCCGTGGAGGGCGGAGCCGCGCTGGAAGGTCTGGACGGGGGTCAGGTGGAGGGTGGTGCCGGAGAGGGTGGCGCTGCCGTTGTAGGTCCAGCCGTTGGGGCCGGGCGGCGGGACGGCGTAGGCGGTGGCGGTGACGGTGGCCTTGCGGACGGCGTGGATGTCGGTGCGGCCGCCGGTGGCGCCGGTGAAGGCGAGCAGGGCGGTCGGCGGGAGGGAGGCGACGGAGGTGCTGAGCCGCTGGGTGCCGTCGACGGAGACGGTGAGGGTGCGGCCGGTGACGGCGACGGCCACGGTGTGGGTGCCGGAGCGCAGGTCGGGGACGTTCGTGGTGGTGGCGGCGTAGGCGAGGGTGTCGCCGGTGCCGCCGGTGGCGATGCCGAGGAAGTTGGCGGAGGGGTCGGCGGTGCCGTTGTCGTAGGTGTCGAGGGTGACGGCGGTGCCGGGCAGTCCGCTGTAGCCGAGGCCGCCGCCGGCGGTGCCGAGGGCGGTCGGGGTGGTCCTGGCGGGGTCGAGCAGGGCGAAGGTGAGTCCGTCGGCGCCGGTGCCGCCGCCGATGACGGTGGTGAAGGTGGCCCTGAGGCCGTCGGTGAGCACGGGCACGGGCCAGACGGCGCTGCCGCGCTGGGTGGCGGTGGCCTGGGTGAGCTGGAGGTCGGTGCCGGAGACGCGGGCGGCGCCGTTGAGCTTCCAGCCGCCGGCGTCGGGGCCGGGGACGGTGACTCCGGTGCCGGCGGCTCCGGTGCCGGTCAGGGTCTCGGAGAGGGCGCCCTGTCCGTCGTCGGCGGTGAGCTGGTAGGCGGCGGTCGCGGTGCCCAGCGAGGTGGGCGAGAAGGTGACGGCCTGGTGGATGACGTCCTCGGGGCCGAGGACCTGGCCCTCGCTGACCGGGTCGGTGACGTGGAAGGGAGCCGCGGGCGCCTTGGCCTTGGTGAGGGTGAGCGGGATGTTGCCGGTGTTGCTGATGTCGAAGGTCCTGGTGACGGACTGGCCGACCTTCACGGTGCCGAAGTCGGTGGAGGTCGGGGTGATGGTGAGCCGGGCCCGGCCGGTGACGGCGGTGGCCTTCAGGGTGACGGTGGCCGTGCCGCGGGTGGAGGTCACGGAGAGGCTCGCGGTGTGGTCGCCGGCGGCGGTGGGGGCGTAGCCGATCTGCGCGGAGACGGACTGCTGGGGCGGGACGACGGTGCCGCCGGCGGGCAGTCCGGTGGCGGTGAAGGGGGCGCCGGGCGGTGCGGTCGCCGTGACGGTCTCGGACTCGGTGCCGGTGTTGGTGAAGGTGACGCCGAGGGACTTGGTGGTGCCGGTGGGGACGGTGCCGAAGTCGAGGGCGGCGGGCGAGGCGAGGAGGCCGGGCCGGGTGCCGTAGCCGGTGAGTCCGACGGCGCTGTCGCCGAGGTCGGTGGCGAAGGTGAGCACGGAGCTGTCGGCGCCGGGCGCGGTCGGGGCGAAGGTGACGGGCACGGAGTAGGTGTCGCCGGTGCGCAGGGTGCGCGGGAGTCCGGTCGGGCGGGTGGTGAAGGCGCTGCCGGCGGGGGTGGTCACGGCGCTGATGGTGACGTCGCGGGTGGCGGTGACGGTCGCGGTCGCGGTGCCGGTGGAGCCGACCGGGACCTGGCCGAGGTCGACGGGGCTGCTGGTGAGCGCGGTGTTGGCGGGGCGGCCGAAGGCGAGGACGTGCCCGTCGCGGGTGCCGACGTAGACGCGTCCGCCGTCGGTGGCGGGGACGGAGAACTTGGCGGCGGTGCCGATGGGCGCGGACCAGCGGAGCTTGAGGGTGCCGTTGACGGGGACGGCGTCGTACGCGCGGAGTTGGCCGTTGGCGCCGTTGGCGCCGTCCGCGGCGACCGCCCAGACCAGGGCGGAGCCCGGGTTGGTGCCGGTGGAGGTGAGGACGGGCGAGCCGGAGGTGTAGCCGAAGGTCTCGGGGCTGCGGCCGGTGTTGCTGAGGGTGGGCCGGCCGTCGCCGGTCAGTCCGTAGGCGAAGGCGCGCAGCGGGCCGCGCGCGCCGATGGTGTAGACGTAGCCGCCCTGCCCGCCGTAGACGGCGGGGTGGCCCCAGACGCCCTCGTACGGGCCGAGGGCGCCGAGCACCTTGTCGGTGCCGCCCGGGCCCTGGGCGCGGCCGCCGAGGTCGTCTCGGTCGAGGAGGAAGAGGCGCCCGTCCTTGCCGATCTGGACGAGGAGGTTCGGGTGGGCGCTGGTCCCGAAGGGGGCGCCGGGGAGGGCGACGGGGCCGCCGGAGCCGAGGTCGGTGTCGTTGAGGTCGAGCTGGTTGGCGTTGGCGGGGCTGAAGAAGTCCTGGGCGGACATCGTGCCGTCGCTGTTGACGCCGAGCCGGACGACGGACTCGGAGAGCTGTCCGGGCGGCGGGGTGCCGGGGCCGGGGGCCGGGGTCACGCCGTTGCCGGTGGAGAAGATGATGCGGCCGGGGCCGTCGGAGACGAGGCCGCCGCCGCTCATCCAGATGCCGGCCATGCCGTTGGCGGAGGAGTCCTCGGTGGCCCACAGGGTGGTGCGGCGGGTGGCGGTGTTCACGCCGAGGACGTAGCCGACGTAGGGACCGTGGTCGCAGTGGGAGGCGAAGGCGGCGTAGACGGAGCCGCCCATGAGGAGCAGGCCGGGGCGCTGCATCGCGGTGTACGGGTTGAAGGAGCGCCCGGGGTCGTTGACCGGCGCGCCGGCGATCTTGACGGGCCAGCCGGCGCGCTCGGCTCCGGTGGCGGGGTCGAGGGCGTGCACGTACCAGTTCGGGTGCTGGTCGTCGGCGCCGTCGTTCACCTTGGAGGTGAGGTAGAGCGCGCCGCTCGCCGGGTCGTAGACGGGGGTGGAGGTGATGCCGATGTTCGGGACGAGGTCGCCGCAGGAGATGGCGGCGGCGGGCCAGGGTGCGCCGGTGCTCCGGGTCCAGTTGATCTTCCCGGAGGCGGCGTCGAGGCCGTACACCTTGTTGTTCTCGGTGGCGACGACGACGGTGGAGCCGACGACGACGGGCTGGGCGTAGACCTGTCCGTCGACGGTGGTCGAGAACTGCTGCCCGAAGTCGGAGCTGGACACCTGGTCGGGTGCGAGGCCCGGTTCGTCGCGGTCCCAGCCGGTGCGGAAGGTGTCGTGGGAGATGGTGGTCTGGTCTGCTGCCACGCGCGGGGACACGGCGGTCCGGGCCGGGCCGGAGGGTGCGGCGGGGGACGCGGCCGGGGGCCGGGGCGGCGGGGCCGCTGCCGTCGGGCTCGCCGCCGCGGCCGTCAAGCCCCCGCTTCCGCCCAGGAACAGACACATCGTCAGCACTCTGGCGAGCGCCCTGCGGCTGCCGCTCATCATCTCCGCCCTCGTTCAACGCGCGCGTGGGGGCGGAGACCGGGACGCGTCCCGCCGAGGGCCATGGTGGGGCGTTCCGGCCGTGCGCGACAGGGCGCGTGATCCCGACATGACGGGCTTCACTCCCCCGGGTGGCGCGCACCCCCTCTGGACGGCCGCCGCCCTGGACGTCTCAGGCGTCCTCCGGCTCCGGCGGCGGCTGCCAGGGCAGTGGCCGCGTCTCCTCGAACGGCCAGCCGGGGGCGTCGGGGTGACGGGTCGTCTGCTCGGCGTACCAGAGGATCTGTTCGGTGTGCAGGGCGGGGCGCGAGAGGCGGGCCAGGGCGGGGTACGAGGCGGGGATCGCCCGGGCCAGGGCGAGGGCGGCCGCGGCGTCGCACGCGGGGTCGCCGGGGGTGGCGTGCGGGACGCCGTACCACTGGGCGACCGCGTGGAGGGATCGGCGGCCCGGGCGGTAGCGGTCGGTGTGCCGGTCGAGCACGAGGGGGTCGCAGACCGGGGCGACGCCGGCCGGGAGCCGGGCGGTGAGCGGGGGCAGGCCGTGCCGGAGGAGTTCGGCGTGCAGGGTGCTCAGCACGTAGGGGGCGAACCAGACGACGAGGAGCTCGCCGGCGGCGAGGTGGTCGGCGACCGGGCCCGCGAGCTCGTCCAGGGCCCGCTCCGGGGACGCGGGCGGGGGCACGGCGGTAGGGAGGCCCGGGGCGCCGGTGGGCGCGGGGGCGGCGGCCTGGCCCTGGACCGGGTCCGGTCCAGGGCCAGGGCCTGAGCCCGGTCCACGGCCTGGGCCCGGTCCACGGCCTGGGTCTGGGCCAGGGCCTGGGTCTGGGCCAGGGCCTGGGGCTGGGCCTGGGGCCAAGTCCCGGCCCGGGGCGAAGTCCCGGCCCGGGGCGAAGTCCCGGCCCGGGGCCAAGTCCCGGCCCGGGGCCAAGTCCCGGCCCGGGGCCAAGTCCCGGCCCGGGGCGAAGTCCCGGCCCGGGTCCACCGTCCAGGTCCGCTCCGTCCCGTCGCTCGCCCGCAGCGCCGCCCCGGTGATCCGGTCGACGGCGAAGCGGTGGCCGGTGGTGGTGATGTCCAGGGCGAGCAGGGGGCGCCGGTGCCAGCCGGGGTGGTCGGTCGCCGGGGGCGGGCCCGGGGCCGGGGCGTGTCCGGGGTGGTAGACCCGCCAGCCCCGGGCCTCGTGGCGGAGCAGGCCGGCGCCCGCGGGAACCGGGCCGCCGCACCGGGCGCAGGTGGCGTCGTAGTCGTTGGCCCGGTCCCCGGCGGCCCCGGCGCCGGGGGTCATGCGTCGCCCGCTCCGTCGCGGTAGGCCTCCAGGAGCCTGAGCCAGGCCTCGCTGATGGTGGGGTAGGCGGGGACCGCGTGCCAGAGACGGGAGATCGGGACCTCGCCGGTGACGGCGATGGTGGCCGAGTGCAGGAGTTCCCCGATGCCCGGGCCCACGAAGGTGACGCCGAGGAGCACGTCGCGGTCGAGGTCGACGACCATCCGGGCGTGCCCCTTGTAGCCCTGGGCGTAGAGCCCCGCCCCGGCCACCCCGCTCAGGTCGAGGTCGACGGCGCGCACCCGGTGCCCGGCCGCCCGGGCCTCGGCCAGGCTCAGGCCGACCGCCGCCGCCTCCGGGTCGGTGAACACGACCTGGGGGACGGCCGCGTGGTCGGCGGTGGCCCGGTGCGGCCCCCACGCCGCGCCGTCGGTGGCGTCCCCTTCCGCGCCGTCCTTCGCCCGCGCGGCGATCGCGGCGCCCGCGATCCGCGCCTGGTACTTGCCCTGGTGGGTCAGCAGCGCCCGGTGGTTGACGTCACCGACCGCGTAGAGCCAGTCGTGTCCGTCGACCCGCAGGCTGTCGTCGACCGCGAGCCAGGAGCCGGGCTCCAGGCCGATCGTCTCCAGGCCGATGTCCTCGGTGCGCGGCCGGCGGCCGGTCGCGAAGAGGACCTCGTCGCCCTCGACGTGGTCGCCGCCGTCCAGGACCACGGTGACGGGGCCGCTGCTCCCGTCCCGTACGACGGCGGAGACGGAGGTTCCGGTACGGACGTCGGCGCCCCGCTCGGTGAGCGCGGCGGCCACGTGCTCGCCCGCGAAGGGCTCCATGCGCGGGAGCAGCCGGTCGCCCCGGACGAGCAGGGTGACGTGCGCGCCGAGCGCCTGCCAGGCGGTCGCCATCTCGACGCCGACCACTCCCCCGCCGACCACGACGAGCCGGCCGGGCACGCGCTCGGCGCTGGTGGCCTCCCGGCTGGTCCAGGGGCGGGCGCCGGCCAGGCCCGGCAGGTCGGGCAGGACGGCGCGGCTGCCGGTGCAGACGGCGACGGCGTGCCGGGCGGTGAGCAGGTGCCGGTCGCCCTCGGGTCCGTCGACCGTCACCCGGCGCGGGCCGGCCAGGCGGCCCTGCCCTCGGTAGAGGTCGGCGCCGACGGAGCGCACCCAGGACACCTGTCCGTCGTCCTGCCAGTGGGAGACCACCTTGTCGCGGTGGGCCAGCACGTCCTGGGCGTCCAGCGGACCGTAGGCGTGGGTGCGCAGCCCGGCCACCCTGCGGGCCTCGGAGCGCACGATGCCGGGGCGGAGCAGCGCCTTGCTGGGCATGCAGGCCCAGTACGAGCACTCCCCGCCGACCAGCTCGGTCTCGACCACCGCCGCGCTGAGCCCGGCCGCCCGGACCCGGTCGGCGACGTTCTCGCCCACGGGTCCCGCCCCCAGGACCACCACGTCGTACGCGCGCTCGTGCGTCCGGTCGTCTGCCCGCTCGTGTTCCGCCGCTCGTGTCATGCAGTCCAGTCTGCGGGCGGCGGACCGGATCGGCGCGGAATAGCGCGGCGCGTTCCGCCGTTGTGCGGGACGAGTCCCCAGGGGACCGTGAGGCAACCGCCAGGAGACGGAAGGCAGGCAGCATGAGCACCGTAGAGCTCACCAAGGACAACTTCGACCAGATCGTCAGCGAGAACGACTTCGTTCTCATCGACTTCTGGGCTTCCTGGTGCGGTCCCTGCCGTCAGTTCGCGCCGGTCTTCGAGGCCGCCTCGGAGCGCCACGGGGACCTGGTCTTCGCGAAGGTGGACACCGAGGCGCAGCAGGAGCTGGCGGCGGCCTTCGAGATCCGCTCGATCCCGACGCTGATGATCGTCCGGGACCGGGTGGCGGTGTTCGCGCAGCCGGGTGCGCTGCCGGAGGCGGCCCTGGAGGACGTGATCGGGCAGGCCCGCGCGCTGGACATGGACGAGGTGCGCAAGTCCGTCGCCGAGGCGCAGGCCGGCGGACAGAAGTAGGCGCGTGCGCGCGGAGGGGCGGCCCCGGTGGACCGGGGGCCGCCCCTCCGGCGGGTACGGACGTGGGTCCGCGCGCGGGCCCGCGCAAGCGGGTTGCGGGGGGCCGGTCAGCGCTCCAGGACCAGCGCCAGGCCCTGGCCGACGCCGATGCAGAGGGCGGCGAGGCCCGTCCCGGAGCCGGCCGCCGCGAGCTGGTGGGCGACCGCGCCGGCCAGGCGGGCGCCGGAGGCGCCGAGCGGGTGGCCGAGGGCGATGGCGCCGCCGCGCGGGTTGACCACGGCGGGGTCGAGTTCCGGCCATTCGGCGAGGCAGCCGAGGGACTGGGCGGCGAAGGCCTCGTTGAGCTCGAAGGTGGTCAGGTCGCCGAAGCCGCGGCCGGCCTTGCCCAGGGCCCGGCGGACGGCCTCGACCGGGCCGAGGCCGAAGAGCTGCGGCTCGATGCCGGTGACGGCCGAGGCGCGGATCCGGGCGAGCGGCTCGCGGCCGGTCTCGCGCAGCCCGGCCTCGTCGACGAGCAGCAGGGCGGCGGCCCCGTCGTTGAGCGGGGAGGCGTTGCCGGCCGTGACGGTGCCGCCCTCAGGGCGGAAGGAGGGCTTCAGCTTGGCCAGCGCCTCCATCGAGGTGCTGTCGCGGATGCACTCGTCACGTACCAGCTCGACGCCCTCGTACGGCACGACCTCGGCGTCGTAGAGGCCCTCGGCCCAGGCCTCGGCGGCCTTGCGGTGGCTGGCGAGCGCGAAGGCGTCCTGCTCCTCGCGGCCGATGGCGTGCTTGTCGGCGACGAGCTCGGCGCCCTCGCCGAGGGCAACGGTCCACTCGGCGGGCATCCGCGGGTTGGTCATGCGCCAGCCGAGCGTGGTGGAGTGCAGCTGCTGGTGGCCGGCCGGGAAGGCCCGCTCGGGCTTCTGGAGCACCCAGGGAGCGCGGGACATCGACTCGACGCCGCCGGCGACGGCCACCGAGGCGTCGCCGAGCGCGATGGCGCGGGCCGCCTGGATGACGGCCTCCAGGCCGGAGCCGCAGAGCCGGTTGACGGTCACGCCGGGCACGGATACCGGCAGTCCGGCGAGGAGCACGGCCATCCGGGCCACGTCGCGGTTGTCCTCGCCGGCGCCGTTGGCGTCGCCGAAGTAGACGTCGTCGATCAGCACCGGGTCGAGGTCCGGGGTGCGGGCCACCAGGGACCTCACCACGTGGGCCGCGAGGTCGTCGGGGCGGACGGAGGAGAGCGCACCGCCGAACTTGCCGATCGGAGTGCGGACGGCGTCGACGATGTAGACGTCGCGGATGCTCACGGTTCTCTCCCACATGCCCTGTGTCGGAACGGCCCGGTCGGCCCGGACGGACGGGCACCGCCACCGATGCCCGTTCGCCTGGTGAAGGCTTCTTCGCCCTCGCCCGCCCGAGTCTCCGCCCCGGCCGCGCCTCCTGTCAACGCCCCCTCGGCACGGCGCGACACCGACCGCCGGAGGGAGGGTCAGCGGCTGCCCCCGGCCGCCCGCTCGTCCGTCTCCGGGCCCCTGACCAGCGCCGTCAGGCCGTAGTCCAGCTCCCTGCCGTCCACGAGCAGTGCCTCCACCGTCCGCGTCTCGGGGTCGATGTCGGCCATCACCCCGTGGCCCTCGTAGATGGGATAGCCGGTCTCGCCGGTGCGGCCGGTCGCCTCGACCACCGCGGACCGGACGGCGCTGTCCGCCACCGACGCCGCACCGCGGTCCTCCACGTGCGCCGGCACCAGCAGGATCTCGAAACGCTTCGGATGTGTGCTCATGGACCGACGCTAAGCCGCCCGCCCGCGCCCCGCCTCAGCTGGACTCGCGCGCGACCATCCGCGAGTCGAACAGTTCGTGCCGCTCCGGCACGGCCCCCGGCTCGCGCACCGCGCGGTCCACCAGCTCGGCGAGCTCCCGGCCGCCGACCATGTCGATGTGCACGGTGCTGAGCCGGGGCCGCAGCAGCCGCCCGACGACCAGGTCGTCCGAGCCGACCACGGCCGTCTCGTCCGGGACGCGGATCCCGGCGTCCTGGAGCGCACGCATGAGCAGCATGGCGTACTCGTCGTTGTAGGCGAACACGCCGTCGAGCCCGAGCCCGCGCCAGCGCGCCGCGAGCGCGACGGCCGGCTCCTCCTCGTACGCGAGGGGCAGCGGCACGACCGTGGCCCCGACCTCGGCCGCGGCGGCCCGCACGCCCTCCAGGCGCGGCACGGAGAGCATCTCCAGGCCCGGCTCCTC
Source organism: Streptomyces sp. NPDC053541 (assembly GCF_044544705.1). NCBI lineage: Bacteria > Bacillati > Actinomycetota > Actinomycetes > Kitasatosporales > Streptomycetaceae > Streptomyces > Streptomyces sp. NPDC053541. The sequence goes on along the minus strand of NZ_JBITXM010000003.1, from coordinate 156,533 downwards.
GGGCATCACCACGCCGATCGTCCGGCAGCCACGGGCGACCAGGTGCGCGCCGGCGGCCCGGCCGACCCGGGTGAGGTCCATGACGACGGCGTGGGTGCCCTCGACCTGCTGCGGGCCGACCGTGATCACGGTGCGGGCACCGGCCCGCTTGAGCAGGTCGACGCCGGACGGGGTGAGCTCGACGGGTCCGAACGAGACCACGGCGACCGGGCGCAGCTCGGCCCAGGCGCGGGCCGCCTCGTCGCCGTCCAGGCCGATGCTGCCGTACTGCACGACCGTGTAGTCCAGGTCGCGCAGGGCCCACTGGAGCTCGTTGAAGAACTGGCTGTAGAGCGGGCCGATCGGGACGTGGGCGGTGGGCATGAGCACCATCCGGCTGTGGCCGGCGCGCAGGCTTCGGGCGGCGGCGTGCGGGACGTAGCCCAGCTCCTCGGCGGCCTCGCGCACCCGGCGGCGGGTGGGCTCGCTGATGCGTACGGCCGCGGTGTTGTTGAGGACGTAGCTCACGGTGGCCCGGGAGACCCCCGCGAGCCGCGCCACGTCGGCGCTGGTGGGGACGGAACGTCCGGCGGACTGCTTGGGTGACTGGCTCATCGGTCCGGCATCTTTCCAGAACGATCCGGCGCAGGGTCTGGCGGATGGCCGGATTCGAGTGCTACACAAGGTTTACACGAGCCACTGACACGTGTCACCACACGTTCCAGCGCACGTGCGTCCGCGCCCCCCGTGCATCGGCTCACCACCCGTTCATCTCCCGCTCCCGCCCGCCGCATCGGGCGATCACCCCCGGAGGGCACCGTGGCCCTTTCCTCCCCCGCCTCCCCCGCCTCCCCGGACGCGTCCGGGGCCTCCGGCGCCGCTGCGCCGGCCTCCGCCGGGCCCGGCGCCGCCGGACCGCCCCGCCCCGCCCGCGGACTGCTGCCGCTGCTCCTCGCCGGGAACACCGCGATGTACGCGCTGTACATCGGCGTCCCCGGGCTGCTGCTCGCCCTGCAGATCGAGGAGATCGACCCGGCCGGCAAGGTGGCCAACTTCGGCCTGGTCTCCGGCGTCTCCGCCCTCTTCGCGACCGTCTTCAACCCGGTCGCGGGCGCCCTCTCGGACCGCTCGGGGCGGCGCAACCCGTGGATCCTCGCGGGCGGTCTGCTCGCCGTGCCGGTGATGCTGCTGCTCGGCGGCGTCGACACGATCCTGCTCGTGATGATCGCCTGGTGTCTCGGCCAGGCCGTGATGAACGTCTACCAGGCCGCCCTCACCTCCGTGGTGCCCGACCGGGTGCCCTTCGCCTCGCGCGGCAAGGCCTCGGCCGCCGTGGGTCTGGGGCTGCCCGTCGGCTCGACCATCGGCGCGCTGGTCGGCGCCGCGTTCTCGGAGGACTACCGCACCGGCTATCTGGTCTTCGGCGCGATCGTCGCCGCGACCGCCGTGCTCTTCACCGTCTGCGCCCGCGAGGAGCGCATGCCGCCCAAGGCCGCCCTGCCGGTGCGGGCGCAGCTCGCCGCCTTCGGCAGCGCGCTGAAGCACCACGACTTCCGCTGGGCGTTCATCGGGCGCGCGCTGCTGGTGCTGGGCTACTTCGCAGTGGCCGGGTTCCAGCTGTACATCCTGAAGGACCACACCGATCTGCCGGCCGGTCTGTCGCCCGAGGAGGCGGTGGCCCTGCTGATGCCGGTCAACTCGGTGGCGATGGTGGTCTCCACGGTGCTCGGCGGCTGGCTGTCCGACCGGTACGACCGGCGCAAGCTGTTCGTCGGCGCCTCGGCCGCGCTGGCCGCGGTGGCGCTGCTGATACCGGCGGTCTCGTCGAGCTGGCCCGCGATGCTGGCCTTCTCGGTGGTCAACGGCCTCGGTTTCGGCTGCTACATGGCGGTGGACACGGCGCTGGTGACGATGGTGCTGCCGAAGGCGGAGGACGCGGCCCGCGACATGGGCGTGCTGAACGTCGCCAACGCCGGCCCGCAGATCGTCGCCCCGTTCGTGGCCTCGACGGTCGTCTCGCTGAGCGGCGGCGGCTACACGGCGCTGTTCGTGGTGGCGGCGGTGCTCTCGGTGCTGGGCGCGCTCGCGGTGCGCCCGATCCGTTCGGTGCGCTGAGCCGCTCCCGTACCGCCCGGGCGGGGTGCTGACGTACCGTTCGGTCATGGACGGCGACGCTTCGATGGTGGGCCTGCTCGGCCGGGTGACCGGCACGATCGGACCCGGTCTCGTCGGTGAGGTGATCGTCCGCATCCGGGGCGGCGCCGAGCACTTCCTCGCCTACCCGGCGGCGGGGAAGGAGCGGATCGAGCCGGGCACGGTCGTGATGGTGGTGGAACATCTCCCTCCGCGCACCGTGTATGTCACAGCCGCGTACGACAGTTGACCGATCCATTGAGCGGCCCGCGCGGCGGGCGCACACTCCCTTCACCGGAACCGCGCGGCTCCGGTGAAGGGGGACCTGTGCCATGAGCCTCGGGATCCTGGCGGGCGGCGTCGTCGGCGCCCTCGCCGTTCTGATCGCTCTGTTCAAACTGATGTGGCGCGTCGCGGAGCCCAACGAGGCGCTGATCATCTCGGGTTCGAACCACAAGAACGAGGGCCTGGGCGAGGGCATGGGCTTCCGGATCGTCACCGGCCGGGGCACGCTCGTGCTCCCCGGGGTCCAGGCGGTGCGGAAGCTCTCGCTCGACCTCAACGAGACGCAGCTGTCGGTGGAGTGCGTCACGCACCAGGGCATTCCGCTGAAGGTGCGCGGTGTGGTGATCTTCAAGGTGGGCGACGACTTCGTGTCGATCGCGAACGCCGCCCGCCGCTTCCTCGACCAGCAGAAGCTGATGTCGGAGCGGGTGCACATCGTCTTCGCCGGTCATCTGCGCGCCATCGTGGGCGGGTTGACGGTGGAGGACATGATCCGTGACCGGGAGAAGCTGACCGGGCAGGCGCGTTCGGCCTGTGGCACGGAGATGGAGAAGCTGGGCCTGATCGTGGACTCGCTGCAGATCCACGAGATCGAGGACCCCACGGGTTACATCAAGAACCTGGCCGCGCCGCACGCGGCGGCCGTGCAGCGGGACGCGCGGATCGCGCAGGCGGAGGCCAACCGGCGGGCGACGGAGGCGGAGCAGCAGGCCGCCGCGCGCATGTCGGAGGCGACCAGGGACAGCGAGATCCTCCAGGCGGGCTACCAGGCGGAGCGGGACCAGGCGTCCGCGAAGGCCCGGCAGGCCGGTCCGCTCGCGGACGCGGCCGCGCGACAGGAGGTCGTGGTCCAGGAGACCCGGGTGGCCGAGCTGGAGTCCCACCGCAAGGAGCAGCAGCTCCAGACGGAGGTCCGCAAGCCGGCCGACGCGCTGGCGTACGAGACGCGGACGCTGGCGGCGGCGGAGCGCGACGCCCGGATCCTGGCCGCCGAGGCCGAGGCGAGGAAGACCGAGCTGGCGAGCGCGGCGACGGCGACGGCCACCCGGGTGACCGGTGAGGCGGAGGCCGCGGCGGCCCACGCCAAGGGTCTGGCGGTGGCCGAGGCGACCCGGGCGAAGGGCCTGGCGGAGGCGGAGGCGATCAAGGCGCGGGCGGCGGCGCTCGCGGAGAACCAGGAGGCGGTGGTCGCGCAGCAACTGGCCGAGAAGTGGCCGCAGATCGTGGAGGCGGGCGCATCGGCGTTCGGCAACGTCGACCAGATGGTGCTGCTGAACGGCGCGGACGGGATGGCGGAGATGTTCGCCAAGGCGCTCACCATGGGGGGCACGGGCCTCGGCCTGGCCCGGCAGCTGCTCGCCACCATGAACCCGGCCGGGCCCGCGCAGGGCGGGCCGGCCGCTCCGGCGCAGGCGGCGGTGCCCGCGCCGCGCACGGAGGAGATCACGGTGGGGGACGACGCCGACGCGTAGGAGGTGCGGAAGCGGGGGAAGGGGCCCGGCGAGCGCCGGGCCCCTTCGTCGTCTGTCCGGCCGGCGCCGGGTCAGCAGTTCTCGGTGTTCTTGACCGCGCCGATGACCAGCTGTTGGCCGTCGGCGACGGCGTCGCCGGGCTTCGGCTGCTGGGTGCAGACCTTCCACTCCTCGGCCCGGGCGTCGCCGGTGGGGACGACCCGGCCCTGGCCGGAGGCGTCCTCGAACCGCATCGAGCCGCTCAGCTGCCCATAGGCGCTCATGACGGACTGGCCGACCAGGTCGGGCATGAAGCCGTCCTCGATCCGTACCGGCGAGGTGGGCGTGGCCTTGGTGGCCTGGGCGGGGGTGCCGGCCGCCCGGGTCGGGCCGCCCTCGGACCCGGGATCCGTCGACGTGCAGGCCGTGAGGCCGCCGAGGGTAACGGCGGTCAGGACGAGGGCGGTTCCGATGGACGTGCGGCGCATGTTCCCCCCTGGGACGAGCGTGTGAGGTGACTCATCATGCACACGTCGTCCCGATGGGGATCACGCGCCTCCGGATCATGTCTCAGTTGTGCCCGAACTTCCGTTCCTTGCGGTGTGCGGGGACGTCCATGACCGGGCGGGGGCCCTCGGAAGCCGGTGAGCGCGGGCTCTCCTTGGCCGAGACGGCCGCGCGGTGTTCGTGGCCGCCGGTACGGGCGCCCTTGTTGACCCGGGTCTGTTTCTTGCCCACGTTCGTGCCTCCCGACTCGGCTGGCGTTCCGGGGGCGGACGCCTCGGTGCGCACCGGGATTCCGCCGGCCGGATCTCGTTCCAGACTCGCACGGGGGCACGGAAGGCGCATGTCAGACGGCGGGTGCCGGCTGGAGCACCCGGCGGAAGGCGGCCAGGGTGGCCCGCTCGCGGGTGCGGTCGAGGATGCCGAAGACGATCTCGTCGAAGTGGCGGGCGAACCGCCCGTCGCCGGTGAGCAGCGCCCGGAAGGCGCCCGCGACCTCGGCGGGGTCGTTCCCGAAGACCCCGCAGCCCCAGGCGCCGAGCACGAGCCGGCGGTAGCCGTGCGCGACGGCGGTCTCCAGGACGCGCTCGGCCCGGGAGGCGAGGGCGGCGGGGACGCGGGGGCCCAGTGCGGGGGTGCGGCGGCGGATGACTCCCGCGTTGGGGGCGGGTGAGGTGAGGAAGCCGACCGTGAAGGGCTCGTCGAGGAGCCGGCCCCGGTCGTCGCGGAAGACGGGCACGCCGGGTGAGTGGATGACCCGGTCGGTGTAGAAGGGGTCGCGCTCCGCGCGGTGGTGCTCGTAGAAGGCGGGCGCGCGCAGCAGCGTGGCGTACAGGGCGGAGGACCGGCACAGGGCCTCTTCCTGGGCCTGGGCTCCGTTGAGGTAGCCGCCGCCGGGGTTGCGGGCGGAGGCGAAGTTGAGGACGGCGACGGGGGTGCCGGGGTCCTCCCGGAGCATCCGGCGGGCGGCGGCGAGGCTGCTCTCGCCGGTGACGGAGAGGGTGGTCGTGCGGTCGGTGGCGGGGGTGGCGGGGACGGGTTCCGGCCCGTGCAGCCGGGTGCCGTCCAGGGCCGCGGCCAGGTGCTCCGCCAGGGGGACGGTTCGGCCGTCCGGGGCGGTGTAGTGGCCGGCCGCGAGGATGTCCTCGTTCTCGCGGGCGAGGGCCCGCAGGCGTGCGCTCATGCGCCGAAAGCATGATCGACGGGTCTCGTGGGCGGCAACGGATTTTGCGCCGGGGGCACGGGTGGGGCGCCGGAGGCGCCCTTGCACGCCCGTGCCGGGTGGCTTTAGGTGGAAGCAGCGTTTTCCCAGGAGGTGGAGCGATGACGACGCCGTCGTCGAGCGGCATACCCCGGGGCGGTCCTGCTCTGACCGTGGAGGAGGCCGAGGACCTGCTGCGATGTATCTGTTTCAAGACGGGGCCGCCGCGTACGGTCGGGGCGGAGCTGGAATGGCTCGTCCACGACCTGGGTGACCCCCGTCGCCCCGTCCCGCCGGGCCGGCTGGCCGCGGCGATCGACACCGTACGGGCCCTGCCGCTGGTGGCGGCCCTCACCTTCGAACCCGGTGGGCAGCTGGAGCTCAGCTCGCCGCCCGCCGCCTCCCTGATGGAGTGCCTGGACTCGCTCGCCGCGGACCTGCGGGCGGTGCGGGAGGCGCTCGCCCCGATCGGACTCGCGCTCGGCGGCTACGGGGTGGACCCGTGGCACGCCCCGCGCGCGCGGGTGCTGCGCGAGCCGCGGTACGACGCCATGGAACTCGCGCTCGGCCGGAACGGTCCGGCCGGACGGGCCATGATGTGCGAGTCGGCGTCGGTGCAGGTCTGTCTGGACGCCGGTCTCGACGACGACGGGCCGCTGGGCTATCGCGGCCGCTGGCGGCTCGCCCATCTGCTGGGCGCGGTGCTGGTGGCGGCGTTCGCCAACTCGCCCGTGCACGGCGGGCGCCGGACGGGCTGGCGGTCGACCCGGCAGGCACTGTGGACCGACCTGGACCCGAGCCGGGCGCTCGCCCCGCCGCCGGACGGCGAGCCGCGCGCCGAGTGGGCGGCGCACGTCCTGGACACCCCGGTGATGTGCGTGCGCACCCCGAGCGGCCCGTGGGCGGTGCCGGAGGCGCTGACCTTCCGGGAGTGGCTGCGCTCGGGCCTGCCGCGCCGTCCGGACGCGGACGACCTGCGCTATCACCTGACCACGCTGTTCCCGCCGGTCCGGCCGCGCGGGCACCTGGAGCTGCGGATGATCGACGCACAGCCCGGACCCGACGGGTGGATGGTGCCGCTCGCCGTCACCACCGCCCTCTTCGAGGACCCACAGGCCGCCCTCGCCGCCCACGGGGCCGTCGAGCCGCTCGCGGAGCTCGCCGCGGACGGCCCCCCGCCGCGCAACACGCTGTGGCGGACCGCCGCCCGGGACGGGCTGACGCACGCGCCCCTGCACAAGGCGGCCCTGACCGCGTTCGAGGCGGCGCTCGACGCGCTGCCTCGGCGGGGCGCGACCCCGGGGGTGGTGGGCGCGGTGGCGGCGTTCCACGAACGGTACGTGGTGCCGGGCGGCTGCCCGGCCGACGAGCAGCTGGAGGTGGCGTGATGGGCGCGCCGGCCGAGCAGGACCTGAAGCGGCGGACGGCGGTGGCGCTGACCCGGGCCCGCGAGCGCACCGCGCTGCTCACCTCCTGCGTGGACGACTCCGAACTGACCGCCCAGCACTCGCCGTTGATGTCGCCCCTGGTGTGGGACCTGGCGCACATCGGCAACCAGGAGGAGCAGTGGCTGTGGCGGGCGGTGGCCGGCCGGGAGGCGCTGCGACCCGAGATCGACTCGATGTACGACGCCTTCGAGCACCCCCGGGCCACCCGGCCGTCGCTGCCGCTGCTGGCCCCGGCCGAGGCCCGGGCGTACGCGGCGGACGTACGGGACCGGATCCTGCACGTCCTCGACGACACCCGCCTGGAGGGGCGCCCGCTGGTCGACGCGGCCTTCGCCTTCGGGATGATCGCCCAGCACGAACAGCAGCACGACGAGACGATGCTGATCACCCATCAGCTGCGCAAGGGGCCCGCGGCTCTGACCGCCCCTCCCCCGCCGGCGCCCGCCGGCGGACCGGAGCTTCCGGACGAAGTCCTGGTGCCCGGCGGCCCGTTCACCATGGGCACCTCCGACGAGCCGTGGGCCCTGGACAACGAACGACCCGCGCACACCCGGATCGTGCCGTCCTTCCACATCGACACCGTGCCCGTCACCAACGGCGCCTATCTGGCCTTCATGGCCGACGGCGGCTACCGGGACGCCCGCTGGTGGCGGCCCGAGGGCTGGGAGCAGATCCGCCGGCACGCCATCGAGGCGCCGCTGTTCTGGCGCCGGGAGGGCGGCCAGTGGCTGCGCCGCCGCTTCGGGGTGACCGCCCCGGTCGCCGAGGACGAGCCGGTGCTGCACGTCAGCTGGTACGAGGCCGACGCCTACGCGCGCTGGGCCGGACGCCGGCTGCCCACCGAGGCCGAGTGGGAGAAGGCCGCCCGCCACGACCCGGCGACCGGCCGGTCCCGCCGCTACCCGTGGGGCGACGCCGACCCCGGACCCGGGCACGCCAATCTGGGGCAGCGGCACCTGGGCCCCGCGGCCGCCGGGAGCTATCCGGAGGGCGCCTCGCCGCTCGGGGTGCGGCAGCTGATCGGCGACGTGTGGGAGTGGACGGCGAGCGACTTCCTGCCGTACCCGGGCTTCACGGCCTTCCCGTACAAGGAGTACTCGGAGGTCTTCTTCGGGCCCGAGCACAAGGTGCTGCGCGGCGGCTCGTTCGCCGTGGACCCGGTGGCCTGCCGGGGCACCTTCCGCAACTGGGACCTGCCGGTGCGCCGGCAGATCTTCGCCGGCTTCCGCACCGCCCGCGACGCGGAGCCCGCCTGATGTGCCGTCACCTGGCCTACGTCGGGGAGCCGGTGGCCCTCGGCGAGCTGCTGCTCCGGCCGCCGCACTCCCTGCATCACCAGTCCTGGGCGCCGCGCACCCAGGCCAGCGGGGTGGTCAACGCGGACGGCTTCGGGGTCGGCTGGTACGCGGACGGCGACCCGGTGCCGGCCCGCTACCGGCGGGCGGCGCCGATCTGGGGCGATCCCGGCTTCGCCGACCTCGCCCGGGTGGTGCGCACCCGGGCGCTGCTCGCCGCGGTGCGCGGCGCGACCGTGCCCGGCGCGGACGGGGAGGCCGCGGCGGCGCCGTTCGCGGACGGGCACTGGCTGTTCAGCCACAACGGAGCGGTGCCGGGCTGGCCCGGTTCGCTGCTGCCGGTCGCGGCGACCCTGCCCGCGGCCGCGCTCCTCGACCTCGCGGCACGCACCGACTCGGCGCTGGTGTGGGCGCTCGCCCTGCACCGGCTGCGCACCGGGGCCGCGCCCGGCGCCGCGCTGGCCGCGACGGTGCGGGAGGTGGCCGCGGCGGCGCCGGACGCCCGGCTCAACCTGCTGCTCACCGACGGCAGGGCCGTCGCGGCCACCACGTGGGGGGATTCGCTCTGGTACCTGACCGGTCCCGGCCGGACGGTCGTGGCCTCCGAACCGTACGACACCGATCCGGGCTGGACACGGGTGCCGGACCGCACGGTCCTCACCACCGGTCCCGCCGGGGTCGTCCTCTCCCCCATCGAGGAGCCCTCCCCGTGAGCCCCTTCCAGCTGACCCGCACCCTCCCCGAGGACGCCATGGACGCCGCGCTGCGCGCGGACGTGCTGCACGGCCTGACCCGTACGCCCAAGGAGCTGCCGCCGAAGTGGTTCTACGACGCGCGCGGCAGCGAGCTGTTCGAGGAGATCACCCGGCTGCCCGAGTACTACCCGACGCGGGCCGAGCGGGAGGTGCTGATCGCCCGCGCCCCGGAGATCGCGGCGGCCACCGGGGCCCGCACCCTGGTGGAGCTGGGCTCGGGCTCCTCGGAGAAGACCCGGCACCTGCTCGACGCGCTGCTGCCCGGCCTGGAGGCCTATGTGCCCGTGGACGTCAGCGAGTCGGCGCTGAAGGGTGCGGGCGAGGCCCTGCTCGCCGAGCGGCCGGCGCTGCGGGTGCACGCCCTGGTCGCCGACTTCACACAGGGCATCGTGCTGCCGCCGACCACCGGGCCGCGTCTGGTGGCCTTCCTCGGCGGCACCATCGGCAATCTGCTCCCGGACGAGCGGCGCGCGTTCCTGCGGGCGGTGCGCGGGGCGCTGGTGCCGGGTGACGCGCTGCTGCTCGGCACGGACCTGGTGAAGGACGAGGCGACGCTGGTCGCGGCCTACGACGACGCGGCCGGGGTGACGGCGGCCTTCAACAAGAACGTACTCGCGGTGGTGGACCGGGAGCTGGGCGCCGACGCCGATCCGGCCGACTTCGCGCACGTGGCGCTGTGGGACCCGGAGCGCGAGTGGATCGAGATGCGGCTGCGGGCCCGGCACGCGCTCTCGGTGAAGATCCGGGACCTGGACCTGGTGGTGCCCTTCGCGGCCGGTGAGGAGCTGCGGACGGAGGTGTCGGCGAAGTTCCGTCAGGAGGGGGTACGGGCGGAGCTGACGGCCGCCGGGTTCGCGCCGTCCCACTGGTGGACGGACGAGCAGGGGCGGTTCGCGCTCTCGCTGGCCACGGTGGTCTGAGCGGGCAGCGGCACGGGCGAGGGGGCGGGCGTGCGGCCGGGCGGGTCGAGGGCGACGGCCGCCTCGGCGGCGCGGGCCAGGACGCGGCGGGCCTCGCGGCCGGCCGGGCCCGGTGCGGGGGCGCTTGGGGCTCGGTTCGCCTCCGGGCGCTCTGAGCCGGGCTCACGACCCCCACCGTGCCCGCCCCCTCGTTCCTCGAGGGCTGCGCGCGGGGGTCGTCCCCCTGGCGCGCCCTTCGGCTCACTCGCCGGCGCCGGCGGTGCCAGCGGGTCCAGGAGGCGCAGTTCGGCGACGAGGCCGGGGGTGCCGGCGATCCGCCACAGGGAGGCGCCGAGCGAGTCCTCGCCGACGTATCCGGCGGCACCGACGGGGGTGTAGTGCAGGCGGACCGGCTGGACCGGGACGCCGGCGTCGACGGCGGCCTGGAAGGCGGCGGCGCGGAAGGGGCCGCGGGCCCGGCCGCACCAGGTGGAGCCCTCCGGGAAGACCACCACCCGGCCGCCGGCCGCGAGCGCGCCGGTCATCGCGGCGACCGTGCCGGGCAGGCTCCGCAGCCGGTCCCGGTCGATGAACACGGTGCCGCCGAGCGCGGCGAGCGGGCCGAGCACGGGCCAGCCGCGCACCTCGCGCTTGGCCAGCATCCGGCCCGGCAGCACGGCCGCGACCAACGGGACGTCCAGCCACGAGATGTGGTTGGCGACCACCAGCAGCGGGCCGGCGGCGGGCACGGGCCGGCCGGTGACCCGGATCCGTACCCCGAAGGCCCGCAGCACCGCACGGCACCACAGCCGTACGAGGAGGAGCCGGCCGGCGGCGGGCAGCGGGGCCGCGAGCGGCGAGAGCAGCACCCCGAGGAGCACCGTGGCGAGACCGGTGGCAAGCCGGAACGCGCCCGCGAGGGCGCCGCCGCGCGGGGCGGCGGCACCGGGGTGGGCGGCGCACGGGTCCGGGGTGCACGGCGCCGTGGGCAGCCACGGCGACGCGGCCGGGGTGCTCACCGGCCGGGGGCGAGCGGGGCGGGGGCGAGCGAGAGGAAGTGCCGCAGGTAGCGCGGGTTGGTGTTGCGCAGCGACAGCAGCACGTAGAGGTCGGCGACGCCGAAGTCGGGGTCGTGGGCGGGGGCGCCGCACACCCAGGCGCCGAGCCTCAGGTAGCCGCGCAGCAGCGGCGGCAGGTCGGCGCGGCTGCCCGCGGCCGCGGCGGGCGGGACGGAGCTGTCGGGGGTCCACAGGCGGTGCGGGGTGACCCAGTACTCCTCGGGGGCGAGGTGCTTGGTCCTGACGGTGTCCCAGGTGGCGGCGGCGAGGGCGCCGCCGTCGGCGAGCGGGACGGAGCAGCAGCCGGCCAGCCAGTTGTGCCCGGTGCGGGTCATGTAGCGGGCGAGGCCGGCCCAGACGAGGGCGATGACGGCGCCGTTGCGGTGGGCGGGGTGGACGCAGGAGCGCCCGACCTCGACGAGGTCGTGGCGGACGGGGGCGAGCCGGGTGAGGTCGAATTCGCTCTCCGAGTAGAGCCGGCCCGCGACGGCGGCCCGCTCGGGCGGCAGCACCCGGTAGGTGCCGACGACCTCGCCGGTGTCCTCCCGGCGGACCAGCAGGTGGTCGCAGTAGGCGTCGAAGGCGTCGCTGTCCAGGCCGGGCTCGGGGCCGTCCAGGCGGGCGCCCATCTCGCCGGCGAAGACCAGGTGGCGCAGCCGCTGGGCGGCCCGGACGTCCTCCTGGTCCCGGGCCAGGCCCACCACGTAGCGGGGCTGCGGCTCGGACCCGGCCTGCGGCTGCCCGGGGACGGCGGCGAGCGGCGCGGCCAGGGGTTCGGCGACGGGCTGGGCGAGGGGTACGGCGGCCATGTCGGCTCCTCCGGCGGTGCGGACGGGGACGGTGGGAGCCGGGCCGTGCGAGCGGTGGCCCGGCCCCTCGTTTCTTCCGCGACCGACTGGATTCGACGTGACCGGACGGGTACCGGTTGGTGTGGAGGCGCTGAATGGTGGGCGGTCCCGCCCCCGGTGCCGTCCCGTCGTACGCGGGGAGGCGCGTGTGGGGAGGCGCGCCGCGGGGGGGCGCCGCGGGGAGGGGCGCCGCGGGGGCGCGCCGTGTCACTCGGCGAGGGTGTCGGTGATCTCCTCGGAGGCCTTCTTCGCGGCCCGGGCCGGGTCCTCACCGGTGAGCACGGCGGTCATGTAGGGCTTGATCGGGTTGTCGGCCTCGACGTCGGCCCACTGCGGGGAGTTGGGGGTGGCCCGGCCGCGCGCGGCGCCGGCGGCCATGGCGGCGGTGGCCTCCTGGCCGGCGACGAGGGAGGCGAGGGACTTCTTGTTGGGCACGTAGTTCATCGCGCGGGCGAGTTCGCCCTGCCACTTCTCGCCGGCCAGCGCCTTGACGACGTCGAGGGCGGCGGCGCGGTCGGGTGCGTTCTCCGGGATGATCAGGTCGGAGCCGCCGGTGAAGACGGCGCACGGCCGGCCGGCCTTCTTGCCCGGTATCGGGAAGAAGCCGAGCTTGTCCTTGAGCTCCGGATTGGCCTTGGTGATGGCCGCGATGGCGCTGGGGGCGGCGATCAGCTGGGCGACGTCGCCCTTGGCGAAGACGTCGGCCTGCGGCGGCGTCTGCTCGTCGGCGTTCCTGGGGCCCTCGCCGAGGGCCTGGAGGCGCTTGTAGAAGTTCATGCCGCGCAGCGCGGCCGGGCTGTCCAGGGCGCCGGCCCAGGAACCGCCCCGGTCGACGGCGAGGTCGCCGCCCTCCTCCCAGATGAATCCGGCGAGGGTGTACCAGTCCTGTCCGGCCAGGTAGATGCCCTGGGTGCCGCCGGTGTCGAGCGCGGCGGTGTCCCGGAGCCACTGGTCGCGGTCCTTGGGCGGCTTGATCCCGGCGGCGGCGAACAGGTCCTTGTTGTAGATGACGATGCGGTTGGCGGCGTACCAGGGGATGCCGTACTGCGCGCCGTCGATGCTGCCGGGCTCGGCGAGACCGGGCAGCCAGTCCTCGCTGCCGAGGTCGCGGACCGACTCCAGGGTGAGGTCGTAGAGCTTGTCGGTGTCGGCGTACTGCGCGACCTGTGTGTTGCCGACCTCGATGACGTCGGGCCCGCCGTCGCCGGTGATGGCCTCGGTGACCTTCTTGCCGATGCCGGTCCAGTCCTGGACGGTGACCTCCAGCTCGACGCCCTCGTGCTCGGCCTCGAAGGCCTCGGTGAAGCGCTGGAGGAAGTCGTCGCTGACGCTGTCGCGCATCAGCCAGAGGTTCACCGTGCGGCTGGTGCTGCCGCCGCCGGGGAGGAGTCCGCAGCCGGCGAGGGCGAGGGCGGACACGACTGCCAGCGGACAGACGAGACGGCGGTTCTTCACGTAGGTCACCTTCTGCGGTCCAGTGCGGGGCGCCTGGTGGGCGCCCCGGCATGGGGGCTGACCCGACGTGTGGGGGGACCTGACGGGAGGTTCGCGCGGGTATGTGGCCAGGATTCTGGTCTGGACCAAAGCGGATGGTCAAGTCCTGGACCATCGGCTTCCGCCGACCCCCCGGGGGGGCCGACGTGTCGCGGAGCGCCCCGGGCTGGGGCACGGTGGAGGGAACCCACCCCCGGGACATCGAGCGGCACCGAGAGGAGTCCGGCTCCCATGTCGAACCACACCTATCGCGTCACCGAGATCGTCGGCACGTCCACCGAGGGCGTCGACCAGGCCATCCGCAACGGCATCGAACGCGCCTCGCAGACCCTGCGGGGCCTGGACTGGTTCGAGGTCACCCAGGTCCGCGGCCACCTCGTCGACGGCGCGATCGAGCACTACCAGGTGGGCCTGAAGGTCGGCTTCCGCCTGGATGACGAGAGCTAGGCCGGCTTCTCCGGACCGGCTCCGGAGGTACGGGGAGGGGGAGGCCCTCGGGCCTCCCCCTCCGGTCCGTGCCTCGGGCCTCCCCCTCCGGTCCGTGCCTCAGGCCTCCCCCTCCGGTCCGTGCCTCAGGTCCGTCCCTCCTTCTCCTGCGCCTCCTTCAGCGCCTCGGACGGCACCGCCCAGCGGGCCCGGACCACGGTGAAGCCGGCCGCCTCGGCCGCGTCGCAGACCATCTCGTCGTCGTCGACGAGCATCCGCACCTCGCGGTCCCGGCCCAGCCTGCGCAGCACCTCCAGCTTGGTCTGCCGGGCGGGCCGGAAGTCGCGGTCGCGGCGCATGTGCACCGGCCCCTCGGGCAGGCCCTGCGCGGCCAGCCAGTCGAGGGTGTCCCGGCGGCAGCGCTCGGGGCGCCCCGTCAGATAGACCACGTCGCACTCGACGGCGCTCTCCCGGCACAGCGCGATCCCCTCCGGCAGCGGCGGGTCCTGGGGCGCGGCGGCGAAGAAGCCGGCCCAGTCGCGCGGCCGGCCCTCCAGGAAGTGCTGCCGGTGCGCCGTCGAGGCGAGCGTGTTGTCGAGGTCGAAGACGGCCACGGGCCGGTGCTGTCGCGTCACTCCCCCAGCGTAGGCCGTGCCTTCCGGATCCTCCCGGGCGCGGCGCGGACGCCTGGTCACGCCCCGTCGGCCCGCCTGTCAGCGACTTGTGGGCCCGTTGTCAGAACGTCCCTGGACGATCGGTGTCCGAACCAGGGAGGTTCTCATGTCACTCGCGATCCAGGCAGAAGGCCTGGTGAAACGGTACGGATCGCACACCGCGCTCGACGGGGTCGACCTCTCCGTGCCCGCCGGGACGATCCTCGGCGTCCTCGGACCCAACGGGGCCGGAAAGACGACCACCGTACGCATCCTCTCCACCCTGCTGCGGCCCGACGCCGGCCGGGCCACCGTCGCCGGATACGACGTGCTGCGCCAGCCGGTCGCGGTGCGCCGGCGGATCGGGCTGACCGGGCAGTACGCCTCGGTGGACGAGGAGTTGACGGGCTTCGAGAACCTGGTCCTGGTCGGCCGACTGCTGGAGATGCCGAAGGCGGACGCGCGGGCGCGCGCGACGGAGCTGCTCGCACGCTTCTCCCTGACCGAGGCCGGCGGGCGCCCGGTCAAGACCTACTCGGGCGGCATGCGCCGGCGGGTCGACCTCGCCGCGAGCCTGGTGGGCCGGCCCGAGGTGCTCTACCTGGACGAGCCCACCACGGGCCTCGACCCGCGCAGCCGCAACGAGGTGTGGGAGGTCGTCAGGGGGCTGGCGGAGGACGGCGTGTCCGTGCTCCTGACCACCCAGTACCTGGAGGAGGCGGACCGCCTCGCCGACCGGATCACCGTGATCGACCAGGGCCGGGTGGTCGCCGACGGGCGAGCCGACGAGCTCAAGAAGCGCACCGGCGGCCAGACCCTCCAGGTGCGGCCCGCCGATCCGCGGGACGTTCCCGAAGTCGTCCGCATCCTCGGTCTGTTGACGGAGAACACGCCATCCGCCGACGGTGACACCGGCCTGATCACCACCCTGGCCGACGACACCGTGATGCTGTCCGCGCTGGTGCGGCGGCTGGACGAGGCCGGCATCGCGGTGGACGAGCTCGCGCTGCGGCTGCCCAGCCTCGACGATGTCTTCCTCTCCCTCACCGGCCGGCCCGCCGCCCCGGGCG
Source organism: Streptomyces sp. NPDC053541 (assembly GCF_044544705.1). Lineage (NCBI taxonomy): Bacteria > Bacillati > Actinomycetota > Actinomycetes > Kitasatosporales > Streptomycetaceae > Streptomyces > Streptomyces sp. NPDC053541. The sequence goes on along the minus strand of NZ_JBITXM010000003.1, from coordinate 141,034 downwards.
ACGACGCGGACGCCGGCACCCCCACCACCGAACGGAGCGCGGCATGAGCGCCGTCCTCGAACAGGCCGCCGCCGTCCGCGTGGGACCGGTGCGCGGACTCGGCCACGGACTGACCCTGGCCGCCCGGAACATCCGCTCCGTGCTGCGCTCCCCCGCCACGCTGGTGGACACGATCATCCAACCGGTGCTCTTCCTGGTCGTGTTCGCGCTGCTGTTCGGCGGCGAGATCGCCGGCGACTGGCAGAGCTACCTCCAGCCGCTGGTGCCCGGACTGATGGTGCAGATCGTCCTGTACGCCAGCGTCGGCACCGGGCTCGCCCTCAACACCGATGTGGTCAAGGGGGTGTTCGACCGCTTCCGCAGTCTGCCGATCGCGCGCTCCGCCCCGCTGGTCGGCGCCGTCCTCGGCGACGTGGTGCGCTACGCCCTCGCCCTGGTCGTGCTGCTCGCACTGGCCTTCGCGATGGGGTTCCGGGTGCGGACCGGCCCGGTCGAGGTGCTGCTGGCCCTGCTCCTTTCGATCGGTTTCGGCCTTACTTTGTGCTGGCTCTCCGTGCTCATCGGCATGGTCGCGCAGAGCCCGCAGGCCGTTCCGGGCATCACGATGGCGCTGGTGCTGCCGCTGACCTTCGGCAGCAACATCTTCGCCTCGCCCGAGAGCATGCCGGGCTGGCTGCAGTGGTGGGTCGGGGTCAACCCGGTCAGCCACTTCGTGGACGCGACCCGGGCGCTCATGCTGGGCGGGGACGCCTCGGGTCCGGTGGTGGCCAGTTTGGTCTGGATGGGCGTGCTGCTCGCCGTACTGTTCCCCGCAGCCGTACGTACCTACGCCCGCCGCACGAGATGAGCTTCACCCGGGCGAGCGCGTCAGTCATCCGGCGCCGGGCAGGAGGACCTGCGTGCTGACCATGCACTTCACTCACGAGGACATCGCCAGAACCCACATGTCGCCCGGGGCCCGTCCGGGGGCCGAGGCGCTGTTCGCGCTCGGTCACCTGGAGCGCTCCGCGCGCCAGAACCGGGGCGTGGGCCGCTGGGTCTCGCACGCCCGCGCCTGGGTGGCGGCCCGCCCCTCGCGCCACCCCGGGCTCCAGCAGGCCCTGCGCCTGCGGGACGAGCTCCTGCCGGCGCTGCTCGCGGAGCGCGCGCCGGAACGGGACCCCGCGGCCCCGGAGGAGGTGCGGCGGGCGCTGGCGGCACTCGCCGAGTTCCAGAAGGCCTGTGTCACCCCGTACACGGCGAGCATCCGCGAACTGCTCGACGAGACCCGGCACTGCTACTCGGACATGGTCGCCCGGCTGGGTCTGGCGGTGACCCTGGAGCGGCTCCAGTACAACGCCAAGTGGGAGTCCGACCGGCTCACCGTCGACGACGGCACGGACCGCGAGGTCTTCCTCGACGGGCAGGGCCTGGAGCTGGTGCCCTCGGTGTTCCTCAGCGGCGTCCCGCGGCTGTACGCCTGGCGCCGTGGCGCGGCCGGCCGCACCGCGACCGAGCGGGCCGCCGGACGGCCCGTGTACGTCATGGTCTTCCCGGTGTGTCCGCACGGACTGGCCGCCACCGCGCTGGTGAAGGACAACCAGCGGCCGGTCAAGCCGCTGCCGCAGCTGCTCGGGCGGACCCGGGCCGCGGTGCTCGAACGGCTCACCCGGCCGCAGTCGACCAGCGAGCTGAGCACCGCGCTGCGGATCTCGGCCACCACGGCCAGCGAGCACACCTCGGTGCTGCGCAGCTCCGGCCTGGTCAGCACGACCCGGCACGGCGGCAGCGTGCGCCACGAGGTGACCGCGCTCGGCACCCTGATCCTCAACTCGCCCACGGAGCCGGCGCGGACCTGGTGCGGGGACTGCGCGGAGCGGCGTACGGAAGAAGACCGGTCGAAGGGGCTGGTCGCGTGACATGATGATCGCCGGGGTTCGAAGGCCGTTCCTGGAGACTGGCGACCGTGCGATTACTGCTGCTGGGACCGCTCGAACTGCGTGCCCGTGACGGCCGGGTGCTGCCGCCGGCCGGCCGCCGGGTGGGGCTGCTCATCGCCCGCCTCGCCCTGCAGCCCGCCGAGCTCGTCCCGACCGGCACCCTCGTCGCCGACCTGTGGGAGGACGAGCCGCCGGCCGCCGGCGGCACCAACGCCCTGCACCGGCTGGTCTCCCGGGCCCGCCGGGCGCTCGGCGAGACCGGCGACCAGGACCTGAGGCTGCACTCCGGGCCCGGCGGCTACCGCCTCTCCGTCGGGCCCGCCGACGTGGACGCCCACCGCTTCGAGCGGCTCGCCGCGGAAGGGCGCCGGCTGCTGCGCGCGGGTGACCCCGAGCGCGGCGCGCCCCTGTTGCGCGAGGCGCTGGCGCTCTGGCGCGGGGCTCCGCTGCCCGAGTTCGCCCGCGTCGGCTTCGCCTCCCGCGCCGCCGCGCGCTTCGAGGAGCTGCGCCTGGCCGCCGTCGAGGACCACGCCGAGGCCCGCTTCGCCCTCGGCCAGGCGTCCGAACTCCTGGCCGAGCTGCGTGAGCTGACGGTCGCTCATCCGTTACGGGAGCGGGCCGCCGGCCTGCTGATGCGCGCCCTGCACGCCGCGGGCAGCCCCGCCGAGGCGCTCGCCGCCTACGAGCGGCTGCGGGCCGCGCTCGCCGAGGAGCTCGGCGCCGTGCCGTCCGCCGAGCTGCGCCGGATCCACGCCGACGTGCTGACCGACGGCGAGCGGCGGGGCGGTCGGGGTGCCGCGGTACCGGGCCGGACCGCGGATCGGCCCGTGGGCCCGGGCGGAATCGGCGACGGCCCGGGAACGCGCCGGCCCGCCGGGGCCGTCCCTGAGTTCGCCGGGAGCCGGGCGCGGGAACGGGCCGCCGAGTCGCCGGCCCGTGCGGGACTGCCCAGCCCGCTCACCCGCTTCGTCGGCCGGGATGCCGAACTGCGGCGGGTGGCCGCGTCCCTGCGCGACGCGCGGCTGGTCACGCTGTACGGGCCGGGCGGCGTCGGCAAGACGCGTCTGGCCACCGAGTTCGCTTCTCGGGCCGACGCGGAGACGGCGGATCCGGTGTGTCTGGTCGAGCTCGGCGGGCTCATGGACGGCGCGGGCCTGGCCGACGCCGTCGCCCGCGCCCTCGGACTCCCCGGCACCCCGCTCCTGGAGCAACCCCAGGCCGGCCGCAGCCGGTTCGACCGGCTCACCGGCTTCCTGGCGCCCCGGCGCGCCCTGCTGGTCCTGGACAACTGCGAGCACCTGATCGCCGAGGTGGCCCGGTTCGCGGCCGATCTGCTGGCCGCCTGCCCCCGGCTCCTGCTGCTCGCCACCAGCCGCGAGCCGCTGATGATCAACGGTGAGGCGCTGTGCCGGGTCGGGCCGCTGCACCTGCCGCCCTCCGAGGCCGAGGCCGAACGCTCCACCGCGGTCCAGCTGTTCTGCGACCGGGCCGCCCTGGTGAGCCCCGGCTTCGCCCTCACGCCCGAGAACACGGCCCAGGTGGTGGAGATCTGCCGCAAGCTCGACGGACTCCCTCTCGCCATCGAACTCGCCGCCGCCCGGCTGCGTTCCATGTCGGTCCGGCAGATCACCGAACGGCTCGACGACCGCTTCCGGCTGCTCACCGTGGGCAACCGCGGCTCCGCCGCCCGGCACCGCACCCTGCGCGCCACCATGGACTGGAGCTGGGAGCTGCTCACCGGGCCCGAGCGGCGGCTGGCCCGGCGGCTCGCCGCGGCCGGCGGCTCCTTCACCCAGGACACGGCCGTCGCCGTGGCGACGGGCGCGGGCGCGGGCCCCGGCGGCGGACCGGACGAGGGCCTGGGCGAGGGTCTGGCCGAGGGCTCGGGCGAGGGCTCGGGCGAGGACGACGTGCCGTACGTGCTGGCCTCGCTGGTCGACAAGTCCCTGCTCCACCTGTGGGAGGGCGAGGACGGCGAGACCCGCTACCGCATGCACGAGTCCACCCGGGCCTACTGCGCGGAGCGCCTGACGGAGGCCGGCGAGCGGGAGGCCGCCGAGGCCGCCTGCACCCGCCACTTCCTCGCCCTCGCGGAACGCGCCGCGGTGGAGCTGCGCGGCGCCGGGCAGCCGCGCTGGATCGCCCGGCTCGACGCCGACCACGACACCCTGCTGCTCGCGCTGCGCCGGGCGGTCGGCGGCGCGGACGTCGACACGGCGGTCCGGCTCGGCCTCGCGCTGTCCTGGTACTGGGTCATGCGCGGCCACTACCGGGAGGCGAACACCTGGTGCGCGGAGCTGCTGCGGTTCGGCGCACGCGTACCGGAGACGGCCGCGGCCCTGTTCACCGTCCTGCGGCTGCTGCTGCCCCCACCGACGGCTTCCGGGGGCGAGGCCGCGGACCGGGGCCGGGTCGCCGAGGCGGCCCGGCGCGCCCGGGACAGCGCGGCCATGCGGGAGCATCCGCTGCTCGCCCTGCTGGAGCCGAAGTGCTGGCTGATGGCGGGCGAGCACGCGGAGATGGAGCGCAGCGCCCTGCGGGCCTGTGCCCATCCGGACCCGTGGGCGCGGGCCTGCGGCCGGGCCGCCCTCGGCTTCGCGGCGGAGACGACGGGCGACGGCGGCGCGGGCGAACGGCACGTGCGGGCGGCCCTGTCGTCCTTCCGTGCGCTCGGCGACCGCTGGTCGACCGGCCAGCTCACCGGCATGCTGTCCCGGTTCACCTCGATGCGCGGCGACACCGTCGGCACCCTGGCCCTGCTGCACGAGGCGCGGACCGCGATCGAGGCGGTCGGCTCGGCGGACGACGTCGCCCAGATCGGGATCCGGCTGGGCATCGAGCAGCTGCGCTCCGGGGAACCCGACGCGGCCGAGGTGAGCTTCCGTCAGGCGGTGCGCGGGCCGCGGCGCACGATGCCCGAGTACGAGGTGCTGGTCGCCGTGGGCCTGGCCGAGATCGCCACCCGGCGGCGTCAGCCGGCGATCGCGGCCGAGCGGCTCGACCGGGCGGTCCGGCTGCTCGACGACGCCGTCTTCGACCGGGAGTTCCTGCGCATCGAGGTGCTGCGGCGCACCGTGGGCCTGGAGCTGTCGCTGGGCGCGGAGGGCCTCGCGGCGGCCCGGGAGGCGGCGGCGGAGGCGCTGCGGCTCGCGGTGCCGCTCAACGACATGTGGGTCCTCGCGACGATCGCGGAGCTGCTGGCGTCGGTGGCCCTGCACGCGGACCGGCCGGCCCGCTCGGCGTACCTGCTGGGCACGGCGGCGGCGTTGCGCGGGCTCGCCGACCTGGGCAGCCCGGAGGTGCGGGCGCTGGGCGCGGAGCTGACCGCACGGCTGGGCGCGGCGGAGTTCCGCCGCCGGTGCGCGGCGGGCGAGCGGCTGGACCGGGACGCGGCCGTACGGGCGCTGCTCGCCGAGGAGGAGGGCGAGGACGCGGAAGGGCCGGACGTGGCTGGCTCACAGCGGAGTTGAGGTGTCGTCAGCGGTTGAGGAAGGCGAGGACGGCGAGGACCCTGCGGTGGCCGGTGCCCGAGGCGGGCAGGCCGAGTTTGGTGAAGATGTTCTTGATGTGCTTGCTGACGGCGGGCACCGAGAGCCCGAGCAGGTCGCAGATGCGTCCGTTGTCGTGGCCTTCCGCCATGAGGCCGAGGACCTCGCGCTCGCGCGGGGTGAGCTGGTCGAGCGGGTCGTGGCCGCGGCGGCGGCCGAGGAGCTGGGAGATCACCTCGGGGTCCATGACGGTGCCGCCCCGGTGGACCCGGTGGACGGCGGCGGTGAACTCGGCGACGTTGCCGACCCGGTCCTTGAGGAGGTAGCCGATGCCGCTGGCGTCGTCGCCGAGGAGTTCGGCCGCGTAGTTCTCCTCGACGTGGGCGGAGAGGACGAGCACCGGGAATCCGGGGCGCTCCCGGCGCAGTTCGGCCGCGGCCCGCAGGCCCTCGTCGCGGTAGGTGGGCGGGAGGCGGACGTCGAGCACGACCACGTCGGGGGTGAGGCTCTCGACGAGCGCCGGCAGGTCGTCGGCCCGGTCGACCGCGCCGGCCACGGTGAACCCCTCGGTGGCGAGAAGCAGTTCGAGTCCGGCCCGGAGCAGGGCGTCGTCCTCGACGATCAGCACGCGCATGGCAGTTCCACCCGGATGGTCGTGGGCCCGCCCGGCGGGCTGGACACCTCGGTCGTTCCGTCGAAGGCCGCGACCCGGCCCCTGATGCCGGCGAGTCCGCTGCCGCGGGACTCGTCGGCGCCGCCCCGGCCGTCGTCGGTCACGGTGACGTACAGGGTCTGCCCCTCGGTGCCGAGTCCCACCCGGACGGCGGTCGCCCCGCTGTGCTTGACGGCGTTGGTGAGCGCCTCGGCGACGACATGGTACGCGGCGACCTCCAGGGCGGCGGGGGCGCGGGTGAGCTCGGCGACCTCCAGCTCGCAGGGCAGCGGGCAGCGCAGGACGAGGGCCGAGACGGCGCCGGCCAGGCCGCGGTCGGCGAGCACGGGCGGGTAGATGCTGCGGACGACGTTCCGCAGCTCGGTGAGGGCCTCCTCGGCGGCGGCCTGGGTCACCGAGATCAGCTCGCGGGCCTTGGCCGGGTCGCTCTCCATCAGGCGTTCGAGGATGCCGAGGTGCAGGCGGACGGCGACCAGTCGGTTCTGGGTGGAGTCGTGCAGGGCGCGTTCGATGCGGCGGAGTTCCGCCGCGTGGGCCTCCAGGGCCTCCGCGCGGGAGGTGGTGACCTCGGCGAGCCGGTGGGCGAGCCGGGCCCGGCCGCCGGGGGCGGGCCGGCCCGCGGTGATCCGGGCGTGCAGCAGGGCCGTCGGCGGGGCGAGGGAGAGGAGCAGGGCCAGGTGCGGGACGGCCGCCAGCGGGGTGAGGAGGGCGGTGGGCCAGTCGCGGACGTCGAAGAAGGCGGGGCTGAGCACGACGTGCGGCGGGAGCGCCCACCACCAGAGCGGGACGGTGAGGGCGACGGCGGCGCTGAGCGTCGGCACCAGGAGGAGGATCACCGCCGGGAGGCCGCCGAGCGCGCCGACGGCGGACCTGCCGAGTGCGTGCCGGAGCCGGGCGAGTTCCTCGCGCGGTTCGGGCTCCGGTTCCGCGGGCCGCGGAATGTCTCTTCGGGAGAAAACCCGGGCGGCCGCTTCCAGATCTTTGGCTCGTTTTCTTCCGACCAGGTCCAGGAATTCGGCCACGAATAACGAGCGCACTCCGGTGGCGGAGACGAGACCCGCGCAAATGAGGACGGGGATCGCGGCCCAGGAGGCCGCCGCGGAGCCTGCGGCACGAACCAGATAGCGCACCTCGGGAAGGGCTGCGTGCACTCGATTGCGCAGCTTGGCGCCGCTTTCCGGACCGGCAGGTATATCTGCGTATACCCCCTCGGGTGCACTCGGGTATCCGTTTTCCGGATTCCCGGCCTCGTGATAGCGTCCCGGCGACATTCTGAGCGGGGGTTCCTCTTGTCCGGTGGATCGATCAATGCCAGCTCACCCAGTGCGCCGGCTCTCGTTTTACGTGACGTAACCAAAAATTATGGCCGCGGCGGTAATGCGGTGCAAGCCCTTCGGGGTATTTCCGTAGAGCTTGCGCGCGGCAGCTTCACTGCGGTAATGGGGCCGTCGGGTTCCGGCAAGAGCACGTTCCTGCACTGTGCCGCCGGTCTCGACCGGCCGAGCGGCGGCGAGGTGTGGCTCGGTGGGGTGCCGCTGTCCGGAATGCGCGAGTCGGGGCTGACCCGGCTGCGGCGCGAGCGGATCGGCTTCGTCTTCCAGGCGTACAACCTGCTGCCCTCGCTCGACGTGCAGGACAACATCACCATGCCGCTGCGGCTGGGCGGTGTGGCGACCGACCGGGCCTGGCTGCGGGAGATCACCGAGCGGGTGGGTCTCACCGAGCGGTTGCGCCACCGCCCCTCCGAGCTCTCCGGCGGGCAGCAGCAGCGGGTGGCGATCGCCCGGGCCCTGATCAGCCGCCCCGACGTGGTCATGGCCGACGAGCCCACCGGCGCCCTCGACTCCCGGACCGGCCAGGAAGTCCTCGGCCTTTTCCGCGAGTTGGTGGACCAGCTCGGCCAGACGGTGCTGATGGTCACGCACGACCCGGTGGCCGCCTCGTACGCGCACAGCGTGCTCTTCCTCGCCGACGGCAGGCTCGTCGAGCGGATGGACTCCCCGCGGGCCGACCGCGTCGCCGAGCGCATGGCGCACCTCGGGGGCCGGTGACCGTGCTCGCCATCGCCTGGAAGACCCTGCGCGCCCGCAAGGCGGCGTTCCTCGGCTCCTTCGTGGCCCTGTTCTGCGGCACGGCGGTGCTCGCCGCCAGCGGCATCCTCGTCGAGTCGGGACTGCGGACCTCGGTGCCGCCCGAGCGCTACGCCGGCGCGGCCGTGATGGTCGGCGGCAACCAGACCCTGCGGGTGCCGGGCGGTGACTTCACCGTCCGCGAGACGCTGCCCGAGCGCGCCCGGCTGAAGCAGGACGCGGTCCGCGCGGTGGCGGGCGTGTCCGGGGTGCGGCGCGCCGTCGGCGACCACAGCTTCGCCGCGGCCCTGCCCGGCGCGGACGTCGCGCCGCTGTACGGGCACGGCTGGGACGCGGCCGTCCTCGGCCCGTTCCGGCTCGCGGAGGGCCGCGCGCCCGCCCCGGACGCCGAGGTGGTGCTCGACGCGGCGGCAGCCCGGGCCGCCGGCGTCACCGTCGGCGACCGGGTCCGGGTCGCCGTCGAGTCCGTGCCCGCCGACTACCGCGTCTCGGGCCTCGCCGCACCGGCCGACGGCGGCGAACTCCGCCGCCAGAGCGCGGTGTTCTTCGCCCCGGCCACCGCGGCCCGGCTCTCCGGTCACCCGGGCCTGTTCGACGCGGTCGGCGTGCTCGCCGCGGACGGCACCGACGCCGGGGAGCTGGCCCGCCGGATCGAGGCGGCGGTCCCCGGCACCGTGGCCCACACCGGGAACGCCCGCAGCGGGCTGGAGTTCCCCGACGTCGGCGCCGGCGGCGGGCTGCTGCTCCTCGTCGCGACCTCCTTCGGCGGCATGGCCGCCTTCGTCGCCATGTTCGTCGTCGCCGGCACCCTCGGGCTCTCCGTCCACCAGCGGCGCCGGGAGTTCGCGGTGCTGCGCGCCCTCGGCTCCACCCCGCGCCAGGTCTACCGGCTCGTGCTGTCCGAGGCCCTGCTGGTCGCCGTCGTCGCAGGCGTCCTGGGCTGCGTCCCCGGCCCGGCCGTCGCGGAGGTGCTGCGGGGCCTGTTCGCCGGGTTCGGCGCGATCCCGGACGACCTGCCGCTCGTCGTCGGGGCCGCGCCCATGGTGGCGGCGGTGCTGTTGACGGTGGCCACCGCCCTGGTGGCCGGGCTGATCGCCGCGTACCGTCCGGCGCGCATCAACCCGGTCGACGCGCTCGGCGAGGCCGCGGTGGAGCGCCACCGGCTGCCGGCCTGGCGGGTCCTGCTGGGTCTGTTCCTCCTGGGCATCGGGACCCTGTCGGCGCTGATGCCGCTGGTGGTGCGCAGCGAGTTCGGGGCCGCCGGGGCGGGCGGCGCGGCGCTGCTCGGCCTCGTCGGGCTCGCCCTGCTGGGCCCGCTGGTGACCCGCGCGATGGTCGCCGTCCTCGGGCTGCCGCTGCGGGCGAGCCGGGTCAGCGGCTTCCTCGCGGCCTCCAACAGCCGTACGGCGGCGCGGCGGATGAGCGCCGCGGTGATGCCGCTGGTGCTCGCGATCGGCTTCAGCGTGACCCTGGTCTACACCCAGACCACGCTGTCCGCGGTGGCCGGCCACCAGGTCGAGACGGGCCTGGACGCCGACTACGTGGTGGCCGGCGGCGCGGGCGGGCTCGCGCCGGAGGTGGTCGAGCGAGTGCGGGCCGTGCGGGACGTGGAGGTGGCCACCGAGGTGTCCGCGTCGAAGGCGTTCATGGCCGTGACGGTCTTCGAGGACACGGAGCTCGCCGGGTTCTCGCTGCGCGGCGTCACCCCGGGGAAGCTCGCGCGGAACGTCGACCTCGGGGTGGTGGACGGCGACATCGGCGCGCTGCGCGGCCGGGCGCTCGCCATGGAGGACTCCCAGGCGACCCTGCTCGGCGCCTCCGTCGGCGAGCAGGTGGAGGTGTACCTGGGCGACGGCAGCCGCACCCGCCTGAAGCTGGTGGCCACGTACGAACGCGGCATGGGGTTCGGCGAGATGACCGTGCCGCGGGAGGTGCTGGCCGGTCACACCACGGACCGGGCGCCCGGTCAGCTCCTGGTGCGGGTGCGCGACGGCGGGGACCGCGAGGCCGTCGGCCGGGCCCTGCGGGCGCTGACCGGCGCGTACCCGACGCTGGCGGTGAAGGACCGGGACGGCTTCTCGGCCGGCGCGCGGGAGGAGGCGGTGCTGGCCGCCTGGGTCAATCTCACCGGTCTGGCGCTGATCCTGCTCTACATCGCCATCGCCGTGGTGAACACCCTGGTCGCCGCGACCGCGGCCCGCTCGCGCGAGTTCGCGCTGATGCGTCTGATCGGCATGACCCGCCGTCAGGTCATCCGTACCCTGCGCTGGGAGTCGCTGCTGCTGTGCACGGTCGCGGTGCTGCTCGGCACCGCGATGACGGTGCTGCCGCTGGGGGCGCTGAGCGTCGGCTTCCTGGGCCGTCCGCTGCCCGCCGGCTCCCCGCTGATCTACGCGGCGGTGGTCGCCGCCGCGGTGGTCCTCGGCATGGCGGCGACGATGGTCCCGGTGCGCCTGGCCCTGCGGGCCCGGCCGGTGGAGGCGATCGGGGTCCGCGAGTAGCCGCGCGGGAGACGCGGGAAAGGGGTGGGGCCCCGGCCGATCCGGCCGGGGCCCCACCCCTCTTCGTGCAGGTCCTCCGGGTCCGGTCAGTCGCCCATCGCCTCGACGAGGCTCTTGGGCCGCATGTCCGTCCAGTGGGTGTTGACGTACGCGACGGCCTCGGCGCGGGAGGTCTCGGCGAGGACGGTCTCCCAGCCGGCCGGGACCTCGGCGAAGGCCGGCCACAGGGAGTGCTGGCCCTCGGCGTTGACCAGGACCAGGTAGGTGCCGTTCTCGTCCTCGAAGGGGTTGCTCATGGGGGCGTGTCCTCTCGTGTGTCGTGGTGTCCGCGTGATCGGGATGGGTGAGGGGGTCTACCGGCCGGGCGCCGCGGCCTCGGCGATGGCGCGCAGGCCGTCCGCGAAGTCCGCCGCGAGCCGTTCGACGGTCTCGCGCTCGTGCAGCGCCGTCGAGTAGGTCCAGGTGAACTCCAGACGGTCACCGGTCACGCCGCCGGTCACGTCCAGCACGTTGGTGCGCCGTGCGGTGGGCGCGTGGTCGCCGCCGGGGCCCGGCAGGAAGCCGCGGTAGAAGCGGCCCGAGCCGCCCTGGGCGTCGAACTGGCCCAGGTAGTTGAAGGAGACCGGCACCATCGGCAGCTCGCGCAGTCCGGCGCGCTGCTCCTCGGTGCCCAGGTGGGCGAGGGCGCCGAAGCCGATGCCGTTGCGGGGCACCCGGCGCAGCTGCCGCTTGACGGCGGAGACGGTCCGCCGCCAGTCGGTGTCCCCGGGCAGGTCGAGGGCGACCGGGTAGACGGTGGTGAACCAGCCGGCGGTCCGGGAGAGGTCGACGTCGTCGAACAGCTCCTCGCGGCCGTGGCCCTCCAGCTCGACCAGGACCCGGGACGTGCCGGTCCAGCCCTCCAGGGCGCGGCCGAGGGCGGCGAGCAGCACGTCGTTGACCCGGCTCCGGAAGGCGCCCGGCACCCGCTGGAGCAGCAGTCGCGTGTGCTCCTCGGACAGGGTGCTGAGGACCGTCCGCTGCGAGGCCACGGTGTTGTCGCCGTCCGGGTGGTCGAGGGGCACCTCGGCGGGGGCGCCGTCGAGGACGCCCGCCCAGTGGGCGGCCTCGTCGTCGAAGCCGCCGGCGCGGGTGAACTCGGCGAGCCGCGAGGCCCAGTGGGGGAAGGAGGTGGACTTGGCGCCCAGATCGGGGCGCTTGCCCGCGAGCAGCTGCTCGTGGGCGGTGGCCAGGTCCTCCAGGAGCACCCGCCAGGTCACCCCGTCGACGACGAGGTGGTGGGCGGTGAGCAGCAGCCGGGCGGGGCGGCCGGGGCCGCGGTCGAAGGCGACGGCCTCGAAGAGCGGGCCGGTCTCCAGGCGTCCGGACGGGCGCTCCCGGTGGGCCCGTGCGCGGATGGCCGCGTCGAGCTCGTCGTCGCTCAGTGCCGTGGCGTCGTGCGTCTCCCAGAACGGCGCGCTCTCCTCGTACGGCGCGATCCGCTGGGTCCATGCGCCGTCCCGGTGGGTGACGCGCAGCCGGAGCATGTCGTGCTGGGCGAGCAGCGCGTCGACGGCGCGGGGCAGCAGGGTCAGGTCCACGCTCTCGTCGAGTTCGACGAGCAGGGTCATGTCGAAGTGCCCGGGCGTCTCGGGGTGGTGGCGCAGGAACCAGTCCTGTACGGGGGTGAGCGGGACCTCTCCGGTCACGGCGCCCTGCTCGGCGGCCGGCGCGCGGCGGCCGTCCGGGGCCGTGCCGTCCGGGCCCGCGTCGAGCCCGGCGGCGAGTCCGGCGACGGTCTGGCGGACGAAGACGTCCTTGGAGGTGAGGACGAGCCCCGCCTTCCGGGCCCGGGACACCAGCTGGATGCTGAGGATGGAGTCGCCGCCGAGCTCGAAGAAGTTGTCCTCGACGCCGACGCGTTCGACGCCGAGGAGCTCGGCCCAGATGCCGGCGAGCAGCCGTTCGGCGGCGGTGCGCGGCGCCACGTAGGAGGCGCCGGCCAGGGCGTCGTGGGTCGGCCTCGGCAGCGCCTTGCGGTCCAGCTTGCCGGTGGTGCCGAGCGGCAGCTCGTCGAGGAGGACGACGGCGGCGGGGACCATGTACTCGGGCAGGGCGGCGGCGGCCGCCGCGCGGATCGCGCGGGCGGTGACGTCCTCGGCGACGGCGTAGGCGACGAGCCGGCGGACGCCCGGCGAGTCCTCGCGGACCACGACGACGGCGTGCCGGACGCCGGGCACGGCGGACACCACGGCCTCGATCTCGCCGAGCTCGATGCGGAAGCCGCGGATCTTGACCTGGTTGTCGGCGCGCCCGATGAACTCCAGCTCGTGGTCGGGGGTCCAGCGCACCACGTCCCCGGTGCGGTAGAGGCGGGCACCGGGCTCGTACGGATCGGCGACGAACCGTTCGGCGGTCAGGTCGGGCCGGCCGGCGTAGCCCTGGGCGACGCCGGCGCCGCCCAGATAGAGCTCGCCGTGCACGCCGACCGGCACCGGCCGCAGCGAGGCGTCCAGGACGTGGGCGCGCACGCCCGGCATGGGGCGGCCGATGAGCGGCCGTTCGCCGGCGCGCAGCGGCCAGTGGAGGCTGTTCACGGTGTTCTCGGTGGGGCCGTAGAAGTTGTGGCCGGTGGCCACCCCGGCGGCGCGCAGCCGGGCGAGCAGGGCGGTGTCCAGGGCCTCGGCGCCGACGGTGATCAGCTCGGGGCGGTGCCGGTCCTCGTCGAGGAGTCCGGCCGCGACGAGCTGGGTGAGGTACGAGGGGGTGGCGTCGAAGTAGTCGGCCCGCCACTCGTACAGGGCGCGGCTGAGCTCCTCGGCGTCGAGCCGGGTGGCCTCGTCCACCAGGTGCAGGTGGTGGCCGTGGAGCAGCCAGACCAGCGGGTCCCAGGAGGCGTCGAAGGAGAAGGAGGCCAGGTGGGCGGCGCGGCGCGGCCGGCCGGGGTCGGGCAGCGCGTCGAGGACGACGGCCCGGTAGCCGTCGATCATGGCCCGCAGGTTGCCGTGGCCGACGACGACGCCCTTGGGGGTGCCGGTGGAGCCGGAGGTGTACATCACGTAGGCGGGGTGGGCGTCGGTGAGCGGCCGGGTGCGGTCGGCGTCGGTGAGCGGCCGGTCGTCGCCGTCCGCGAGCGCGTCGGCCGGGGCGCCGTCGAGGGCCGTCACCTCGGTGCCGGGGCCGAGCAGGGCGCGCAGCGCGGGGGCGCTCGCCTCGACGGTGAGGACGCTGTGCGGTGCGGCGCGGCCGATGACGGAGCGGATCCGGTCGTCGGGGTACGAGGGGTCGACGGGTACGTAGGCGGCGCCGGCCCGCAGCACGGCGAACACGGCGGTCACCAGGTCCGCCGTCCGGGGCAGCACCAGCGCGATCCGGTCCCCGGGTCCGGCGCCGGCGGCGGCCAGGCGGCGGGCCAGCCGGTTGACGCGGGCGTCGAGTGCGGCGAAGGAGAGGGTGAGCGCGCCGGCGGTCAGCGCGGGGCGGTCGGGGTGGGCGGCGGCGGTCGCGGCGAGCCCGTCGAGGACGTGGCCGGTGCCGGCGGGGAGGGCGGGTCCGTGGGCGGCGGCGAGCAGGGCGCGCCGGGTGGCGTCGGACAGCGGGAGGAGCTCGCGCAGGGCGCGGCCGTCGTCCTCGGCGAGCAGGCGCAGCAGCGCCACGAGCTGCTCGGCGAAGCGGGCGGCGGTACCGGGGTCGAAGAGCTCGGTGTTGTACTCCAGGGCGCCGAGCAGCCGGCCGTCGGCCTCGCCGAAGTCGAGGCTGAGGTCGAACAGCGCGTGCTCGCGGACCAGCGGGTGCTCGGTGAGCGTCAGGCCGTCGAGGCGCGGGGCCTCGCCCGGCGCGTTCTGCAGGGAGACGACGGCCTGGACGAGGGTGGGCCGGGAGGGGTCGCGCTCGGGCGCCACGGCCTCCACCACCCGGTCGAAGGGCACCTCGGCGTGTTCGAAGGCGTCGAGGACGGTCTCCCGGACGGCGGCGAGCAGTCCGGCGACGGTGGCCGACTCGTCGACGCGGGTGCGCAGGGCCACCGTGTTGACGAAGAAGCCGACGACGTTCTCGAGTTCGGCGCGTTCGCGGCCGGAGGTGACGGTGCCGACGGTGATGTCGTCCTGGCCGGTCCAGCGGGACAGCAGCAGGTGCACGCCGGCGGTGAGCGTCATGAAGAGGGTGGCGCCGTGCGCCCGCCCGAGCCGGTGCAGCCCGTCCAGGACGTCGGCGGGCACGGTGAAGTCGTGCACGGCGCCGGCGGTGCCGCGCACGGTGGGGCGGGGCCGGTCGGTGGGCAGCTCCAGCGGCTGGGCGCCGGCCAGCCGGGCGGCCCAGTGGTCGAGGGAGTCGCGGTAGGCGTCCGTGGTTTCCGCACGGTTCTGCCAGGCGGCGAAATCGGCGTACTGCAGGGGCAGTTCGGCGAGTCCGGCGGCTTCGGGCAGGTCGGCGGCGGCGCTGTCCGGGTGGCTGCGGGCCGCCGCGTACAGGGCGCCGAGTTCCCGGGTGATCACGGACATCGACCAGGCGTCGGTGACGATGTGATGGATGCTCAGGAGCAGCACGTGCTCCTCGGGGCCGAGTCGGGCGAGCAGCAGCCGCAGCAGCGGGCCCTCGTCCAGGGCGAAGGGGCGCTGGACCTCGGCGGCGAGCAGCGCGTCGAGTTCCGCGGCGGGGCGGCCGGTCAGGTCGGTGCAGGGCAGCGGCACGGGTCCGGCGGGCCGGATGACCTGGCTCGGGCTGCCGTCCCGGGAGACGAAGACGGTGCGCAGCGACTCGTGCCGGTGGACCAGGGCGTCCACGGCCCTGCCGAGCGCCGCGCGGTCGAGCGGTCCGGTCAGCCGGAGCGCGCCGCCGGAGTTGTACTCGGAGCCGCCGGGCTCGAAGTCGTCCAGGAACCACAGGCGGCGCTGCGCGTACGAGAGCGGCAGCGGCCGGTCGCGCGGGGCGGGCGGGATCGGGCCGCCGTCCCCGCGTCCGCCGGCGCCGGCGGCGTCGAGGAGCGCGGCGAGACCGGCGATGGTGGGGCGGTCGAAGACGCTGCGGGCCGGCAGTCGCACGCCGAACACGTCGGCGGCCCGGGACAGCATGCGGACGCTGCCGATGGAGTCGCCGCCGACGCGGAAGAAGTCGGCGTGCACGCCGGGGTTCTCCAGGCCGAGGAGTTCGGTCCAGATGGCGGCGAGCGCCGTCTCGGTCGGGGTGGACGGGGCCACGTGTCCGGTGCCGGACTGGCCGGCCCAGTCGACGGCGGGCAGCGCGCCGCGGTCGACCTTGCCGTTGGGGGTGACCGGGACGGCGTCGAGCAGGCAGACCGCGGACGGCACCAGGTGGTCGGGCAGGGCCGCGGCGAGCCGTTCGCGCAGCCCGTCGGCGGTCACCGCGCCGGGCTCGGCCGGCACGGCGTAGGCGACGAGCCGGCGGTCGGCGCCGGTGCCCTGGACGTCCACGACGGCCTGCGCGACGCCGGGCAGCCGCAGCAGGGTGCCCTCGATCTCGCCGGGCTCGATGCGGTGGCCGCGGATCTTCACCTGTCCGTCGGAGCGGCCCAGGAACTCCAGGTCGCCGTCGGCGCGCCGGCGCACCACGTCGCCGGTGCGGTACATGCGGGTGCCGGGCGGGCCGAAGGGGTCGGCGACGAACCGTTCGGCGGTCAGCCCCGCCCGCCGCCAGTAGCCGTGGGCCAGGCCGTCGCCCGCGAGGTGGAGCTCGCCGGGCACGCCGGTGCCGACCGGCCGCAGCCAGCGGTCCAGGACGTACAGCCGGGTGCCGTCGATCGCCGTGCCGATCGGCGGGGTGCCGGCGCCGGACAGCGGGCTGCTCATGGTGGCGCACACGGTGGACTCGGTCGGCCCGTACGCGTTGAACATGCGGCGGCCGGTGGAGAAGGCGGCGACCAGCTCGCCGGGGGTGGCCTCGCCGGCCACCAGGAGCGCCCGCAGCGGGCGCAGCTCCTCGGGGTCGAGGCTGGGCAGCAGGGCGGGCGGCAGGGTCACGTGGGTGATGCCGTACGTGGTGAGGGCCTGCACGAGTCCGGCGCCGCGCAGCTGTTCCCGGGGCAGCACCACGGCCGTGCCGCCGTTGAGCAGGGCCACGGAGAGTTCGGCGACGGCGGCGTCGAAGGCGGGCGAGGCGAACTGCAGGGTCCGCGTGCCCGGTCCGACGTCCATCCGGGCGCCCTGGGCGGCGGCCAGGGCGGCGAGGCCGCGGTGACCGACGAGGACGCCCTTGGGGCGGCCGGTGGAGCCGGAGGTGTAGATCATGTAGGCGGCGTCGTCGACGCCGGCGAGGTGGGGCGCGGGCGGGCAGGCGAGGATCTCCTCACGCACCCGGTCGAGCAGGATCGGTTCGGCGGTGTCGGGGAGCAGCCCGGCGCGTGCGGTGTCGGTGACGACGGTGCGCACGCCCGAGTCGGCCAGGACGTAGGCGTGGCGCTCGGCCGGATGGGCGGGGTCGAGCGGCAGATAGACCCCGCCGGCCTGCATGATGCCGAGGAGGGCCGCGACCTGGTCGGTGCCCCGTTCCAGGCAGACGCCGACGAACTCGCCGCGGCGCAGCCCCCGCCGGAGCAGGTGGCCGGCGAAGCGTGCGGCGCGGTCGGTGAGTTCGGCGAAGGTGAGGCGCTCGCGGTCGGAGACGACGGCGGTTTCCGTGGGGTGCAGCGCGGCCCGGGCGGCGAGGAGGGTGCCGAAGGTGCCGGGTGCGGGGCCGGCCGGGCCACGGCCGGCGGCGAGGGCCAGGGCCCGCCCGGCGGCGCCGAGCGGCTCGGTGTCCCGCAGCGGCCGGGGGTCGGCCGCGGCGGCAAAGACCGCGCACAGGTCGTCGGCGAGCCGGGCGACGGTGCCGGGGTCGAAGAGTTCGGCGGCGAACGTGAGCCGCGCGTCGATGCCGTCGGCGGTCTCCTGGAACTCGAAGGTCAGGTCGAAGACGGAGTGCTCGCCCTGCAGCGGGTACGGCCGGACGTCGAGCCCGCCGAGGCCGGCCGGCGCGCCGCCGTCCGGGCTCTGCAGGATCACGGTGGCCTGCACGAGCGGCGGGACGGAGGTGTCCCGCTCGTCCAGGACGGCGTCGACGACGGCGTCGAACGGCACTTCGGCGTGGTCGAGGTCGGCGAGCACGCCGCCCCGGACGTCGGCGAGCAGCTCGCCGAAGGACCACCGCTCGTCGACCCGCCCGCGCAGGGCCACGGTGTTGACGAAGAAGCCGACGGTGTCGCGCAGGCGCGCGTCGTCCCGGCCGGCCACGACCGTGCCGACGACCACGTCCTCGGAGCGGGTCCAGCGGGCCAGCACCAGGCGGACGCCCGCGACGAGCACCGCGAACAGGTTGGCGTCCCGGTCGGCGGCGGCCCGCCGCATCGCGTCGGCGGCGGCCGCGGGGACGCGGAAGGCGTGGGTGCCGCCTGCGGTGCCGCGCACCGGCGGGCGCGGCCGGTCGGTGGGCAGGTCGAGCGGCTCGGCCCCGGCCAGTTTGGTCCGCCAGTGCTCCAGGGAGCGGGCGTGCCGCTCTCCGGCGAGCCGCTCGCGCTGCCACACCGCGTAGTCCGCGTACTGCACGGCCGGCTCGGTGAGGCCCGCGGCGGCCGGCAGCTCGGCGGCGGGGGCGTCGGGCCGCTCGACGGCCGCGCGGTAGAGCGCGTCAAGCTCGGTGCGGAGCAGGCCCATGGACCAGCCGTCGGTGACGATGTGGTGCAGGGTCATCAGCAGGACGTGCCGCCGCTCCCCCGCCCGCAGCAGGTGGACGCGCAGCAGCGGCCCGGCGGCCAGGTCGAAGGGGCGGCCGAAGCGCTCGCGCAGCGCCTCCTCCAGGGCCTCCTCACCGGTCACCGGGGTGTGCTCGAAGAGCACGGCGTCCGGCGCCTCGGCCGGAGGCCGCACCCGCTGCACGCCCCGGCCGTCGCTCTCGTGGAAGGTGGTGCGCAGGGCCTCGTGCCGTACGACGAGCGCGAGGCAGGCGCGGTGCAGCGCCCCGGGGTCGAGGTCCCCGCGCAGCTCCAGGCAGCTGCCGGAGTTGTAGTCGGCGCGGCCGGGTTCGAGCCGGTCGAGGAACCACAGGCGCTGCTGGGCGTACGACAGGGGGAGGTCGCCGTCCCGGGGGACGCGGTCGATCCGGTCGCGGTCCTTGCGGGTCTGCTGCGCCGCCAGTCGGCGGAGCATCTCCTGCTTCAGCCGTTCCTTGCGGTCGAGGGTCATCGCGCTGTCCTCCGGCGCTGGTTCGAGTGGTGCGGGCGGGCGTGCGGAGTGGGAGGCGGCGGGGCGGGTCAGTCGAGGTCGTCGAGCTCGGCGAGGACGGCTTCCTCGACGGCCGCGGCGAAGGCGCGCAGCGTCGGGTGCGCGAACAGGGCCCGGGTCGGCATCCGCACGCCGAGGGCGGTCTCGACGGCGCCGACGACCTGGATGCTGCGGACCGAGTCGCCGCCGATGTCGAAGAAGTCGTCCTGCGCGCCGACGCGTTCGAGGCGGAGGACCTGGGACCAGATCTCGGCGAGCGCCTCCTCCGTGACGGTCTCCGGCGCCTCGTAGCGGTCCTCGGAGAGCCGGGACCAGTCGGGCGCGGGCAGCGCCCGGCGGTCCACCTTGCCGTTCGGCGTGAGCGGCAGCGCGTCGATGGGCAGCAGCACGGTCGGCACCATGTAGGCGGGGAGCATCCCGGCCAGCTTGGCCCGGACGGCGTCCGGTGCGGGGGCGGTGGCCGGGTCCTCGGGCAGCAGGTGGCCGACGAGCTGCTTCGCGCCGGACGGCGAGTCGACGACGGCGACGGCGGCGCGGGCCACGCCGGGGCAGTCGGCGAGCGCGTTCTCGATCTCGCCGAGCTCGATGCGGAACCCGCGGATCTTGACCTGTCCGTCGGCGCGGCCGATGAACTCGATCCGGCCGTCGGGGTTCCGGCGCACCACGTCCCCGGTGCGGTAGAGCCGCCCGCCGGGCGTGAACGGGTCGGCGACGAACCGTTCGGCGGTGAGCGCGGGCCGGTTCTCGTAGCCGCGGGCCACACCGTCGCCCGCGAGGTACAGCTCGCCCGCCACCCCGGCGGGGAGGGGGCGCAGCAGGGCGTCGAGAACGTGGGCCCGGGTGTTGTCCATCGGGCGGCCGATGGGCGTGACGGCGGCCCGGGCCTCGGCGCCGGTGATCGGGGTGCAGGTGGCGAAGGTGGTGGTCTCGGTGGGGCCGTAGACGTGCACGAGCGTGGTGTCCGGGCAGGCCTCGGCCACCCGGACGAAGGCCGCGGGCTGCGCGGCCTCGCCGCCCGTCCACACCTCGCGCAGTCCGCCGAAGCAGCCGGGGTCCTGCTGGGCGAAGAGGGTGAACAGGGCGGTGGTCAGGAACATCGCGGTGACGCCCCGCTCCACCGCGGCGGCGCGGATCAGCCCGGCCGTCAGGTCGCCGGGCGGGGCGACGACGACGGTGCCGCCCGCGAGCAGCGGCGCCCACACCTCGTAGGTGGCGGCGTCGAAGGCGTGCGGCGAGTGGAAGAGCACGCGCGCGTGCGCGTCCCGCCAGCGCCGGTCGTGGGCCAGGGAGACGACGGCCCGGTGGTCGACGGTGACGCCCTTGGGGGTGCCGGTGGAGCCGGAGGTGTACATGACGTACGCGGCGGAGCCGGCCGGGACGCGCGGCAGCGGGGCTCCGGCGCCCGGCGCGGCGGCCTCGTCCGTGCCGTCGCGGCGGATCACGGGCACGCCGGGGTCGGCGAGCCGGTCGAGCATCGACGGATCCGCGACGACGGCCGCGGCGGCGGTGTCCCGGAGCAGCCAGGCCACCCGGTCGGCGGGGAAGGCCGCGTGCACGGGCACGTAGGCGCCGCCCGCCTTGAGCACCGCGAGCATCGCCACGACCACGCGCGCGGAGCGCGGCATCAGGAGCAGCACCCGCGACTCGGGGCCGACGCCCGCCTCCCGCAGCCGGCGGGCCAGCCGGTCCGCCTCGGCGTCGAGTTCGGCGTACGTGAGGGAGGCGTCGTCGCCGAGGACGGCGGGGGCCTCGGGGCGCAGCGCGACCTGCCGGGCGAACAGCTCGGGCACGCTGCCGGCGGGCACCTCGGTGGTGCCGCCGTCCTCGAAGGCCGCCGGCACCGGGTCCCGGAGCACCGGCATCCGGCCGAGCGGAAGGCCGGGGCCCTCGGTCATGGCCCGCAGGAGCACGCCGAGGTGGTCGAGGAGGCCGCGCACGGTCGGCGCGTCGAAGTGGCGGGGCTCGTAGCCGAGGACGAGACGCACCGCGTCGGTGGAGTAGGCGCTGAGGGTGAGCGGATAGTTGGTGGCCTCGTGGGCGGTCACGCTCTCGACGGTGAGGCCGTGGGCGCGGGCGCCGTCCGGGTCGACGGGGTAGTTCTCGAAGACGACCAGGCTGTCGAAGAGCGGGGTGTCCGCCGGGAGCCCGGCCTCCGCCTGGATCCGGGCGAGGGAGACGTAGTCGTGCCGGCGGGACTCGGCCTGCCGCTCCTGGATGCCGCGCAGCCAGTCGGCGACGGGCTCCCGCGGGTCGACGCGGACGCGCACCGGCAGGGTGTTGATGAAGATGCCGACGGCGGACTCCACGTCCGGCACGTCGGTGGGCCGGCCGGAGGTCGTGGCGCCGAAGACCAGGTCGGTGCGGCCCGAGTACGCGGAGAGCAGCAGCGCCCAGGCGCCCTGGACCACGGTGTTCACGGTGAGCCGGTGGCGCCGGGCGAAGCCGAGCACCGCGTCCGACAGGCCGGCCGGCAGGTCGAGCTCCAGGCGCTCGACGGCCCGCGCGGCGCGGACGTCCTCGGGGGCGCGGTCGTAGGGCAGCGGGACGGGTGCGTCGTAGCCGGCGAGGACGTCACGCCAGTAGGCGTACGCCGCCTCGGTGTCCTGCTGCCGCAACCAGGCGGCGTAGTCGCGGAACGCGGGCCGGGGCCGCAGCTCGCCGCCGCGGTAGGCGGTGAACAGGTCGGCCATCACCAGCGGCAGGCTCCAGCCGTCGAGCAGGATGTGGTGGAAGGTCCACACCACCTGGACCCGCGTCTCCGAGAGCCGGAAGAGGGCCACCCGGGACAGCGGCGCAACGGTCAGATCGATGCCCCGACGCTCGTCGTCTGCGGTGAACTCGGCGAGGGCGGCGCGCTGTTCGTCCTCGGTGAGCCCGCTCCAGTCCTCGACGGTGACCGGCAGGACGACCTCCCGCCGGACGATCTGCACGGGCTCCTCGACGCCCTGCCAGGCCACGGTGGTCCGCAGCACGGGGGTCGCGTCGACCACCCGCTGCCAGGCGCGGGCCAGCGCGTCGACGTCGGTGACGCCGTCGAGGACGAGCAGCGTCTGCTCGAAGTACGCGGAGGAGTCGGGTTCCAGGAGGCTGTGGAAGAGCATGCCCTGCTGCATCGGGGTCAGCGGGTAGACGTCCTCCACCCCGTGCCCGTCCGCGGTGAGCCGGTCCAGCTCGGTCTGGGTGAGCCGGGCGAGCGGGAAGTCCGAGGGGGTGACCCCGCCGGTGCCCTCGGCCGTGCAGTGCTCGATGAGCGACGTCAGCTCGGCCGTGAACCGCTCGGCGAGCCCCGCCACCGTGTCCGTGTCGTGCACGGACGTGGCGTACGCCCAGTCCACGACCAGCCGCCCGTCCACCACCCGGCCGACGACGTCGAGCAGATGGGGCCGCTCCTCCACGGGCGCGTACTCGCCCCCGGGATGCAGGGCCGAGGTGCGGAAGACACCGCCGTCACCGGCCGAGGCGTCGAACTGCCCGAGGTAGTTGAAGCTCACCCGCGGTACGGGCGCGCCGTCCAGCGCGCCCCGGAGGTGGCGCAGGGCGCCGTGGCCGAGGCCGCGGTGCGGGACGGCCCGCAGCAGCTCCTTGGTGTGCTTGATCTGCTGTTCCCAGCCGTCGTACGCCTCCAGGGCGACCGGGAACATCGTGGTGAACCAGCCGACGGTGCGGGAGAGGTCCACCCCGTCGAACAGCTCCTCGCGCCCGTGGCCTTCGAGGTCGACCAGCAGGCGGCGCTCCCCAGTCCAGCCGCACAGGACCCGCGCGAGGGCGGCGAGCAGCACGTCGTTGACCTGGGTGCGGTACGCGCCGGGCACGTCCTGGAGCAGCCTGCGGGTCAGCTCGGGCGAGAGCCCGGACCGTACGGTGTCCTGCGCGCCCATGAGGTTGGCGCCGGCGCTGTCCACCGGGACGTCGACGGGCACGCCCTCGGTCAGCGCGGACCAGTAGGGCAGTTCGGCGTCGAAGCCGCCCTGCTCCGTGTGCGCGGCGAGGCGCGCGGCCCACTCCTGGAAGGAGGTGGTCCTGGGGGCGAGCGGGAGGCGCCGGCAGGCCGCGTCCAGGTCCTCCAGGAGCACCCGCAGCGAGACTCCGTCCACGGCCAGGTGGTGCGCCGCGAGCAGCAGCCGCGACCCCGCCGAGGGACCGCCGTCGAAGAACACCACCCGCACCAGCGGGCCCTGGGCCAGATCGAGGCCCGACTGCACGCGCGCGGCGTGCTCCCGTACCGCCTCGTCCGACTCGGCTGCGGAGAGCCCGGAGACGTCCACGGTCTCCAGCACCCGACCGGCGTCCTCGGTCGCGGCGATCACGAGCTTGCCGTCCACGACCCGCAGCCGCAGCATGTCGTGGCGCTCAAGCAGCGCCGCCACCGCCTCCGGCAGCACGCCCGCGTCGAATCCCTCCCGTACGTCCAGCAGCACGGCCATGGTGAAGTGCTCCGGCGCCTCGGGATGGGTCCGGAAGAACCAGTCCACGATCGGCGTCACCCCGACCTCGCCGCTCACCGGACCGTGGTCGGCCGTCGGGGCCGGGTCGGCCCGGCCGGTGGTCGCGGCCGCGGCGAGGGCGGCGACGGTCTGGTGGGCGAAGACGTCCTTGGAGGTGACGTGGACGCCCGCGCGGCGGGCGCGGGAGACGACCTGGATGCTCAGGATCGAATCGCCGCCGAGGTCGAAGAAGTTGTCGTGCACCCCGACCCGCTCCACCCGCAGGACCGAGGCGAACACCTCCGCGAGCAGCCGCTCCGTCTCGTCGCGCGGGGCGACGTACGCGGTGTCGGCGAGGAGGTCCGCGGCCCAGACCGGGTCGGGCAGCGCCTTGGTGTCGGTCTTGCCGTTGGCGGTGAGCGGGAGGGCGTCGAGGGCCACCACGGCGGCCGGGACCATGTGCGCGGGCAGCACCGCGCCGAGGCCGGCGCGCAGGGCGGCGGTGTCGACGGGCGTGCCGGGCTCGGGGACGACGTACCCGACGAGCCGCCTGGATCCGGGGCGGTCCTCGCGGACGGCGACCACGGCCTGGCGGACGCCCGGGCGGGCGAGCAGCGCGGACTCGATCTCGCCCAGCTCGATGCGGAAGCCGCGGATCTTCACCTGGTTGTCGACGCGGCCGAGGAAGTCCAGCTGTCCGTCGGGGCGCCGGCGGACGACGTCTCCGCTGCGGTACATGCGGGCGCCGGGCGCGCCGAAGGGGTCGGCGACGAAGCGTTCCGCGGTCAGGTCGGGCCGTCCCCAGTAGCCGCGGGCCGGGCCGGCGCCGCCGATGTACAGCTCGCCCGCGACCCCGTCGGGCACCGGACGCAGGTGCGCGTCGAGGACGTACAGGGCCGTCTCCTCGACGGCCGTCCCGATCGGCGGCGTGCCGCCGCCGCCCAGCGGGGCGCTCAGCGTGGCGCACACGGTGGACTCGGTCGGTCCGTAGGCGTTGACCAGGCAGCGGTCGCGGGACCAGCGGTCGGCGAGCTCGCCGGGCAGCGCCTCGCCGCCCGTGACGAGGACGGCGAGCCCGGGCACGTCGGCCGGGGCCAGGGTGGGCAGGACGGCGGGCGGCAGGATCGCGTGGGTGACGCCGTGGTCCCGGACGATCCGGGCGAGCTCCTCGCCGACCGGCTTGTCCTGGGAGGGGGTGACCAGGGCGGCGCCGTTCAGGAGCGCCCAGGCGGTCTCGAAGACGGCCGCGTCGAAGCTGGGCGAGGCGAACTGCAGGACGCGGGAGTCCGCCGTGATCCGCAGCCGGTCCCCCAGGCTGCGCGCGAGGGCGGGCACGCCCCGGTGGCCCACCACGACGCCCTTGGGGCGTCCGGTGGAGCCGGAGGTGTAGATCATGTAGGCGGCGTCGTCGGGGCCGACCTCGGGCAGCGCGGCCCCGTCATCGACGGCGGCGTCCAGGCCGTCCAGGTCGTCGAGGACCAGGCGGCGCTCCGTGACGGGGACGGTGCCGAGGAGCGGGCGCTGGGTGACGACCGTGCGGATGCCGGAGTCGTCGGCCATGTACTGGAGGCGGTCCCGCGGATACGCCGGGTCCAGCGGCAGGTAGGCCGCGCCGGCCTTCATCACGCCGAGGTACGCCACGGTCTGCGCCGGGCCGCGCTCCAGGCAGACGCCGACGAACGTGCCGCGTCCCACGCCGTGGGCGCGCAGCGCCCGGGCGACCCGGTCGGAGCGGGCGTCGAGCTCGCCGAAGGTCAGCCGCTCGTGCTCGCCGACGAGGGCGGCACGCTCGGGGTGGCGGGCGGCCTGTGCGGTGAACAGCGAGACGAAGGTGCCGCCGTCCTGGTCGTTCCGCCGCGCGGGGGCTGCGGCCAGGACGGTCGACTGCTCGTCGGGGGTGAGGAGCGGGAGGGCGGCGAGTCGGCGGTCCGGTGCGGCGACCAGCGCGGAGAGCAGGTGGACGAGCCGGTCGAGCAGCCGCCGGGCGGTGCCCGGGTCGAAGTGCCGGGGGTCGTGGCGCAGGTGGAAGCCGATCCGGGCGCCGTCGTAGGCGACCAGCGTGAGCGGGTAGGTGGTGGCCTCGTGGGCGGTGACGTCCTCCACGGTGAGGCCGTGGGCGCGGGCGCTGTCGGGGTCGACGGGGTAGTTCTCGAAGACGACCAGGCTGTCGAAGAGCGGGGTGTCCGCGGGGAGTCCGGTCTCGGCCTGGACCCGGGCCAGCGGCACGTAGTCGTGGTCGCGGGCCTCGGTCTGCTGGAGCTGGATGCCGCGCAGCCAGTCGGCGACCGGCGTGCCCGGTTCGACGCGGACGCGCACCGGCAGGGTGTTGATGAAGAGGCCGACGGCCGCTTCGGCGTCCGGCAGGTCGGTGGGCCGGCCGGAGGTCGTGGCGCCGAAGACGAGGTCCGTCTGCCCGGAGTGGGCCGAGAGGAGCAGCGCCCAGGCGGCCTGGACGAGGGCGTTGACGGTGAGCCGGTGGCGCTGGGCGAAGTCGTGGACGGCAGAGGTGAGTTCGGCGTCCAGGCCCTCGACGAGCCGGGCGGTCGAGCGGGCGGCGCGGACGTCCTCGGGGGCGCGGTCGTAGGGCAGCGGGACGGGTGTGTCGTAGCCGGCGAGGACGTCACGCCAGTAGGCGTACGCGGTCTCGGTGTCCTGTTCCCGCAACCAGGCGGCGTAGTCGCGGAAGGCGGGCCGGGGCCGGAGTGCGCCGCCGCGGTAGGCGGTGAACAGGTCGGCCATCACCAGCGGCAGGCTCCAGCCGTCGAGCAGGATGTGGTGGAAGGTCCACACCACCTGGACGCGGGTGTCCGAGAGCCGGAAGAGGGCCACCCGGGACAGCGGCGCCGCGGTCAGGTCGATGCCCCGGCGCTCGTCGGCCGTCGTGAACTCGGCGAGGGCGGCGCGCTGTTCGTCCTCGGTGAGCCCGCTCCAGTCCTCGACGGTGACGGGGAAGGTCACCGAGCGGTGCACCCGCTGGACCGGCTCGTCCAGGTCCTCCCAGGCCAGGGAGGTCCGCAGGACCGGCGTGGTGTCCGCGACCCGCTGCCAGGCGCGGGCGAGCGCGTCGATGTCGGTGACGCCGTCGAGGACGAAGAGGAGCTGTTCGAAGTACGCGGAGGAGTCGGGTTCCAGGAGGCTGTGGAAGAGCATGCCCTGCTGCATCGGGGTCAGCGGGTAGACGTCCGCCACCTGTCGCCCGTCCCCGGCCACCCGGTCGACCTCCGCCTGGCTGAGCCGGGCGAGCGGGAAGTCCGACGGGGTGACCCCGCCGGTGCCCTCGGCCGTGCAGTGCTCGATGAGCGAGGTCAGCTCGGCCAGGAAGCGCTCGGCCAGCTCCGTCACCGTGCCCGCCTCGTGCGCGGAGGTCGAGTACGCCCAGTCCACGACCAGTCGGCCGTCCACCACCCGCCCGATGACGTCGAGCAGGTGCGCGCGCTCCTCCTCCGGCGCGTACTCGCCCCCGGGGTTGAGGACGATCGACTCGTAGAGGCCGTCGCCGGCGCCCTCGCCCGCACCGGGGTCGAACTGCCCCAGGTAGTTGAAGCTGACCTGGGGCGCGGGCAGTTCACCCAGCGCGCCGCGCAGGTGGCGCAGCACGCCGTAGCCGAGCCCGCGGTGCGGGACGGCCCGCAGCAGCTCCTTGGTGTGCTTGATCTGCTGCTCCCAGCCCTCGTACGCCTCCAGGGCGACCGGGAACATCGTGGTGAACCAGCCCACCGTCCGGGACAGGTCGACGTCCTCGAACAGCTCCTCGCGGCCATGGCCTTCGAGGTCGACCAGCAGACGCCGCTCCCCCGTCCAGCCGCACAGGACCCGGGCGAGCGCCGCGAGCAGCACGTCGTTGACCTGGGTGCGGTACGCGCCGGGCACGTCCTGGAGCAGCCTGCGGGTCAGCTCGGGCGAGAGCGCGAGCCGCACCGTCTCCTGGGTGCCCATGAGGTCGGGGCCCGTGCCGTCCACGGGGAGCCGCGAACCGGCGCCGGCGGCGGCCTCGGTCCAGTACGCGGTCTCGGCGTCGAAGCGCCCCTCGGCGGCCGCGGAGGTGAGCAGCCCCGCCCACCGCTGGAAGGAGGTGGTCCTGGGGGCGAGCGGGAGGCGCCGGCAGGCCGTGTCCAGGTCCTCCAGGAGCACCCGCAGGGATACGCCGTCCACGACCAGGTGGTGCGCCGCGAGCAGCAGCCGGGACGCGGCGGCAGCGCCGCCGTCGAAGAACACCACCCGCACCAGCGGGCCCTCGGCGAGGTCCAGGCCCGATTGCACGCGCGTGGAGTGCTCCCGTACCGCCTCGTCCAACGCGGCGCCCGCGAGCCCGGAGACGTCCACGGTCTCCAGCACCCGCCCGGCGTCCTCGGTCTCCGCGATCACGAGCTTGCCGTCCACGACCCGCAGCCGCAGCATGTCGTGGCGCTCAAGCAGCGCCGCCACCGCCTCCGGCAGCACCCCGGCGTCGAAGCCGTCCCGGAGGGTCAGCAGCACGGCCATGGTGAAGTGCTCCGGCGCCTGCGGGTGCGTGCGGAAGAACCAGTCCACGATCGGCGTCACCGCCACCTCGCCGCTCACCGGCCCCTGGTCCGTGACGGTCCCCCGTGCGGTGCCCTCCCGGGTGGCCACGGTCGCCAGGCCGGCCACGGTCTGCCGGACGAAGACGTCCTTGGAGGTGAGCCTCAGCCCCTCCTTCCGGGCGCGGGAGACCACCTGGATGCTCAGGATCGAATCGCCGCCCAGGTCGAAGAAGTTGTCGTGCACCCCGACCCGCGCCACTCCCAGGACCGAGGCGAACACGCCCGCGAGCACCCGTTCCGTCTCGTCGCGCGGGGCGACGTACGCGGTGCCGGCGAGGGCGTCGGCGGGCGGGGCCGGCAGGGCGCGCCGGTCGACCTTGCCGTTGGCGTTGAGGGGCAGGGCGTCGAGCGGGACGAGGACCGCCGGGACCATGTACTCGGGGAGCCGTTCGGCCAGCCGGGCCCGGAGCGCGTCGAGGTCGAGCGGGGCCGTGTGGTCCCGGTCGGCCACCACATAGGCGAGGATGCGCTTGCCGCCGCGCTCGGTGGCGTGCACGACGGCCGTGGCCTCGCCCAGTTCGGGGAGCGCGAGCAGCGCGGACTCGATCTCGCCGAGTTCGATGCGGAAGCCGCGGATCTTCACCTGGGTGTCGACGCGGCCCTGGTAGTCCAGTGCGCCGTCCGGGGTCCGGCGCACCAGGTCGCCGGTGCGGTAGAGGCGCTCGCCGGGGGCCGTCGGGTGGGCGACGAACCGTTCGGCGGTGAGGTCGGGGCGGCCCCAGTAGCCGCGGGCGAGGCCGGCGCCGCCGATGTAGAGCTCGCCGGTGACGCCGGGGGGCACCGGGCGCAGGAAGTCGTCGAGGACGAGCAGCCGGGTGTCGTCGAGGCCGGTGCCGATGGGCAGCGTGGGTGCCTGGGCCTCGTGCGGGGCGTAGCGGTGGACGGTGGCGAAGGTGGTGGTCTCGGTGGGTCCGTAGCCGTTGTGGATCAGGAGAGCGGGGCAGGCCTCGGCGACCCGGCGGACGGCGGGCATGCTGGCGGCCTCGCCGCCGGTGATCACCGCGCGCAGGCCGGAGAAGCAGGCGGGGTGCTGGTTGGCGTAGAGGTTGAAGAGCGAGGCGGTGACGAAGGTGGAGTGGACGCCGTGTGCGGTGACGAGCGCGCCGAAGGCCTCGGCGTCGAGCTGCTCGGGCGGGGCGACGACCACGCTGCCGCCGTTGAGGAGCGGCACCCAGATCTCGTAGGTGGCGGCGTCGAAGGCGTGCGCGGAGTGGAACAGGGTGCGCTCGTGGTTGCCGTCGCGCCAGCGGCCGTCGAGGGCGAGCCGCACGATGTCCTCGTGGGTGACGCCGACGCCCTTGGGGGCGCCGGTGGAGCCCGAGGTGAACATGACGTACGCGAGCTGTCCGGGGTGGCGCGTGGCGGCCCCGTCGAGGGGTTCCTGCGGGCCCTCGGCGGCGGGCCGGCCGCCCTCGTCGAGGAGGATGACGGGCAGCCCGGTGTCGTGCGGGACGCGGTCGGCGGAGGCCTCGTCGGTCAGCACGCAGACGGCGCCGGCCTGTTCGATCAGGGCCCGGACGCGGTCGCGCGGGTGCGCGGAGTGCGCGGGTACGTAGGCGCCGCCGGCGCGCAGCACGGCGAGCAGGGCGACGACGACCTGTACGCCTCGTTCGAGGACGAGGACGACGGGTGTCTCGGCGCGCACCCCGGAAGCGCGCAGACGGCGGGCCAGGGCGTCGGCGCGGGAGTCGAGCTCGGCGTAGCAGAGCGTTTCGCCGGCGCCGATGACGGCGGTGGCCTCGGGGCGGCGGGTGACGATCCCGGCGAACCGTTCGGGGACTCCCGGCAGCGGGTCCCGGTCCCGTTCCCGCGGGGCGTCGCCGGACCAGTCGGCGAGCCGCTCCCGTTCGTCGGGGGCGAGCAGGTCGAGGGCGGCGAGCGGGAGGCGGGGCCGGACGGTGGCGGTGTCGACGAGCCGGCGCAGACGTTCGCCGAGGCGGCGGGCGGTCGCCTCCTCGTACAGGTCGGTGTTGTACTCGAGGGCGACCCGGAGGGCGCCGTCGCGCTCCTCGTACTCGACGACGAGGTCGAAGAGCGAGCGGGTGCGGGGCAGTTCCACCTCGGAGACGTCGAGGCCGGGCAGCGCGACCTGCCGGGGCAGGGTGTTCTGGAGCACCATCATGGCCTGGAACAGCGGGGTGCGGGCGGGGTCGCGTTCGGTGACGAGTTCCTCGACGAGGCGGTCGAAGGGGAGTTCGTGGTCGAAGGCGTCCAGGACGGTGGCGCGCACCTCGTCGAGGAAGCTCGCGACGGTGTCGGTGGTGCGGGGCCGGGAGCGGATGACGACGGGGTTGACGAAGAAGCCGACGAGGTCGTCGGTCTGCCGGTGGTCGCGGCCGGCCGAGGCGGTGCCGAGGGCGATGTCGCGGCTGCCGGAGGCGGTCGCGAGGAGGAGCTGGGTCAGGGCGGTCAGGGTCGTGAAGAGCGTGGCGCCCCGGCTGCGGCCGAGTTCCTTCAGTGCCGCGGTCTGGTCGGCGGTGAGCGCGAAGCGGTGGACGGCGCCGCGGGTGGTGCGGACGTCGGGGC
This sequence comes from Streptomyces sp. NPDC053541, assembly GCF_044544705.1. NCBI lineage: Bacteria > Bacillati > Actinomycetota > Actinomycetes > Kitasatosporales > Streptomycetaceae > Streptomyces > Streptomyces sp. NPDC053541. The sequence continues at coordinate 110,659 of NZ_JBITXM010000003.1, read as the reverse complement.
GCGGCCGGTCGGTGGGCAGGGCGAGCGGCGGCACCTCGTCGAGCAGACGCCGCCAGTGGGCGAGCCGGCCGGCGTCCGCCGCGCTCTCCCGCCGGTTCTGCTCCCAGACGGCGAAGTCGGCGTACTGGACGGGGAGTTCGTCCGGGGCCGGGGTGCCGGGTTCGACGGCGGACCGGTAGAACGCCGTGAGGTCCCGGGTGAGCACGTCGAGCGACCAGCCGTCGCTGACGATGTGGTGGAGGCTGAGGACGAGCACGTGGTCGTCCTCGGCGCGGCGCACGAGCACGGCCCGGAACAGGGGTCCGGCGCTCAGGTCGAAGGGGGTGTCCACCTCGGCGCGCAGCAGTGCGGCGAGCGCCTTTTCGCGCTCGGCCTCGGGCAGCGTGGTGAGGTCCCGTTCGTCGAGGGCGAGCGGGGCGTCGGCGGGGGCGTGCACGCGCTGGACGGGCCGGCCGGCGTCCTCGTGGAAGGTGGTGCGCAGCGCCTCGTGCCGGGCGAGGAGTCCGCCGAGGGCGGTGCGCAGGGCGGGGACGTCGAGGGGGCCGCGCAGCCGGTGGGCGCTGCCGGTGTAGTACTCGGTGGAGCCCCCCTCGTACTGGTCGAGGAACCACAGGCGGCGCTGCGCGGAGGACAGCGGGAGCGGGCGGTCGCGCGGCGCGACGGGGATGTCGTGCGCGCCGGGCTCGGCGTCGGGTCCGGTGCCGAGTCCGCGGGCGGCGAGTTCGGCGACGGTGGGGTGGGCGAACAGGGCGCGCCGGCCGGCCCGTACGCCGAGCCGGGTCTCGATGCGCGCCAGGGCCTGGACGGCACGGATGGAGTCGCCGCCGAGGTCGAAGAAGTCGTCGTGGACGCCGACCCGGTCGACGCCGAGGATCTCGGCGAAGACCTCGGCGAGGGTCTCCTCGGTGCTGTCGCGCGGGGCGACGTACTCGCCGACGAGCTGGGCCGGGGACGGTTCGGGCAGGGCGGCGCGGTCGGTCTTGCCGTTGACGGTGAGCGGCAGGGCGTCCAGGACGACGACGGCCGACGGGACCATGTAGGCGGGCAGTTCGCGGCCGAGGGCGGCGCGGACGGCGGCGGGCGTGGGCGCGGGCACGGCGGGGCGGGTCGGCTCGGCGGGGCGGGCGGGGGCGGTCGTGGCCGGGGTGGGCACGACGTAGGCGACGAGTCGGCGGTGGCCGGTGGAGTCCTCGCGGACCAGGGCGACGGCCTGGGCGATCCCCGGCTGCCGCAGGGCGGCGGCCTCGATCTCACCGGGTTCGATGCGGAAGCCGCGCAGTTTGACCTGGTCGTCGGTGCGGCCGGCGAACTCCAGGGCGCCGGTGGCGGTGCGGCGCACCAGGTCGCCGGTGCGGTACATGCGGGCCCCGCCGGGGGCGTACGGGTTGGCGACGAACCGTTCCGCCGTGAGGTCGGGGCGGCCCCAGTAGCCACGGGCCAGCCCCTCGCCGGCCACGTACAGCTCGCCGACGGCCCCGGCCGGCACGGGTCGGAGCCGCTCGTCCAGGACGTGGACCTCGGTGCCGTCGACCGGGTCGCCGAGCGGCGGGGTGCCGCTGCCGCTCATCGGGGCGCTCATGGTGGCGCACACGGTGGTCTCGGTGGGCCCGTAGCCGTTGAACATGCTCCGGCCGCGCGCCCACAGGTCGACCAGCTCGCCCGGGCAGGCCTCGCCGGCCACCATCAGGGCGGTGAGTCCGGGCAGCTCGCCGGGGTCCATGGTGGGCAGCACGGCGGGCGGCAGCGTGGCGTGGGTGACCTCGAACTCGCGCAGGGCCCGCGTGAGTTCGGCGCCGGCGAGGCCGCCGCGGCCGAGGACGACGAGGGTCGCGCCGTTCAGCAGCGACTTGGTGATCTCGAAGACGGCCGCGTCGAAGCTGGGCGAGGCGAACTGCAGCACCCGCGAGGCGGGCGTGACCCCCATCCGGTCCCGCTGGGTGCGGGCCAGGTCGGCGACGCCCCGGTGGGTGACGACGACGCCCTTGGGGCGGCCGGTGGAGCCGGAGGTGTAGATCATGTACGCGGCGTCGTCGGGGCCGGTCCCCGGGTCCGGCACCTCGCCCGCCGCCCCGCCCTCGGGCCCCTCGGGCCCCTCGGGCCCGTCCAGCTCCGCCGCGAGCAGCCGGCGCGGCCCGTCCGGGACCCTGTCGGCCACCGACGGCTGGGTGACGACCAGGCCGAGCCCGGAGTCGTCCACCATGTACCGCAGCCGCTCGGCCGGATAGGCCGGGTCGAGCGGTACGTACACGCCGCCCGCCCGCATCACCGCGAGCAGCGACACCACCAGCTCGACCCCGCGCTCCAGGCACACCCCGACCAGCGTCCCGCGCCGCACCCCGTGGCCGTGCAGCGCGGCGGCCGCCCGCGTCACGCGCGCGTCCAGCTCGGCGTAGCTCGTCGTTCCGGTTTCGGCGGCCAGCGCGGGCGCGTCGGGCCGGCGGGCCGCCTGGGCGCCGAACAGCGCCGGCAGCGTCCGGTTCTCCGCGTGCGGGACAGGGACCACGATGGCTACTCCTTCGAGAGCGGTGCGCGCCGCCGGGTCCGTCCTGCGCGGGGAGGGCCGCGGGCCGGTGAGGGCCGCGGTCGGGGAGGGGCAGGACGCAGTCGCCGGCGGGGCGAAGGGGGGACGGAGAAGGGGACCGGTTCGGGGCCGGTGCGCGGAGCTGGTGCGACGGGCCGGTGCGAGGGTCTGGTGCGAAGGGCCGGTGCGGGGGGGGCGTCAGGCGGCCTGGCGGGAGGCGACTCCCGCCCGGCGCAGGGTCCGGCCGTTGTACTGCATGAGGTCGGCGGGGCGGCCGTCGGCGGAGCTGAGGAAGCGCCCGCTGAAGAGGACGTCGCCCTGGTCCGCCGCGGACACGCTGAAGACGAGGTCGGAGCCGACGGTGAGGACCCCGGAGACGCCGTTGTCCGCGTCCAGGCGCAGGGTGCCGCCGTCGTGCGCCTCGTGGGAGACCCGGATGGCGAGCTCTCCGTTGACGAACTCGCCGGCGAGGGCGGCGGTCCCGTCGTAGGGGCGGCCGGCGGGGACGGGCTGCTCGTAGTGGCCGATGCGCAGGCCGAGCAGGGCGTCGAGTTCGCCGACGAGGTCGAGCCAGGCCGCGAGGCCGGTGGTGGCGTTGGTGGTGAAGGCGAGCACGGTGCCGCTCGCCGGGTCGACGCGGACGTTGCACGAGCCGCCGTCGAGGGTGCCGTCGTGGCCGAGCCACAGACCGTCCGCACCCGGGTAGAGACCCCAGCCGGCGCCCCAGCCCGCGGCGAGCCCGAACGGCTCGGCGGCCGGCACGGCGCGGCCCATCGCCGCCAGGGCCTCGGGGTCGGCGAGGTCGGAGTCCAGGGCCTCGTGGCCCTCGCCGAGGAAGGCCCGGCCGAAGCGCACCAGATCGGTGGCGCTGCCCGCGATGCCTCCGGCGGCGGCCAGTGTCGACTCGCAGTAGAAGTCGACGGGTTCGGTGCGGCCGGTGGATAAGTCCACGGCGTGGCCGCTGACCGTGGCGCCCGGCCGGCGGCCCGGGCGCGGGTCCTCGACGAACGCGAGGTCGAGACCGGCGGGCATCATCACGTAGGACTCCAGGGAGTCCCACCAGCTCTGCCCGGTGAGCACCTCTATCACGTACGCGGCCACCGCGTAGCCGGTGTTGGAGTACGAGAAGGCGCGCCCGGGAACGCCGAAGTGCCCGTCGCGGACCACCGACTCGAAGTAGCGGCGCAGCGACGGGGTGCGGAGCGGGGCGCCTTCGTGGTCGGAGACCAGACCGGCGGTGTGGCTGAGGAGTTGACGCAGCGTCACCCGGGCCATGGGGTGGCCCGCGCCGACGGCGGCGTGTCCGGGGACGCCGGCGAGCAGTTCGGTCACCGGTGCGTCGAGCTCGGCCTCGCCGTCCTCCACGAGCTGCATCACCAGCGCGGCGGTGAAGAGCTTGCTGACCGATCCGTAGGCGAAGCGGGACCGGGGAGTCACCGGTCTGCCCGAGCCGGTCCGCTCGACCCCGGCGCAGAACTCCCACAGCGTGCCGTCCCTGTACAAGGACAGCTGGGCCCCGGGTATGCGGTGCTCAGCGGTCAGCTCGCGCACTCTTCCGGAGAAGGTGTCGACATCCATGATCTCTCGTACCCCCGTTCGAGAGTGTCGCGGCGTTGTGGGCCGCTCGACCTGATTGGGATGGCTGGCTCTACCTTCGGTGGTAGGGCCACCCGGATGGCGATCACAGACTCATCGATACCCGCGGCAATCTCAAGATCCTCCACCTCAAGCCGAAAACCGCAGGTCTGCGCCGTGCTACGAGGAGTGAGGCCTAAAATGATCGGATGCGTGACCTCGGCACCGATACGTCCCCTCCCGGCACCGCGCCCCACGATCCGTTCATCCGGGTGCGGGGCGCCCGTGAGCACAATCTGCGCGGGGTCGACGTCGACATCCCGCGGGACGCGCTCACCGTGTTCACGGGGGTGTCGGGGTCCGGGAAGTCCTCGCTGGCGTTCGGCACGGTGTACGCGGAGGCACAGCGGCGCTACTTCGAGTCGGTGGCGCCGTACGCGCGGCGGCTGATCCACCAGGTGGGGGCGCCGAAGGTCGGGGAGATCACCGGGCTGCCGCCGGCGGTGTCGCTCGAACAGCGGCGGGCGGCGCCGAGCGCGCGCTCCTCGGTGGGGACGGTGACCACGCTGTCCAACTCGCTGCGCATGCTGTTCTCCCGCGCGGGCTCCTATCCGCCCGGTGCCGAGCGGCTCGACTCGGACGCCTTCTCGCCCAACACCGCGGCCGGCGCCTGCCCTTCCTGCCACGGGCTCGGACGGGTGCACGAGACGAGTGAGGAACTGCTCGTGCCGGACCCGGGCCTGTCGATCCGGGAGGGGGCGATCGCGGCCTGGCCGGGCGCCTGGCAGGGGAAGAACCTGCGGGACGTGCTCGACGCGCTCGGGTACGACGTGGACCGCCCGTGGCGGGAGCTCGATCCGGCGGACCGGGAGTGGATCCTGTTCACGGACGAGCAGCCGGTGGTGACGGTGCACCCGGTGCGCGCGGCGGACCGGATCCAACGCCCCTACCAGGGCACGTACACGAGCGCCCGGCGTCATGTGCTGCACACCTTCTCCGACTCCAGGAGCGCGACGCTGCGGGCCGAGCGCTTCCTCACCAGCGCTCCGTGTCCGGTGTGCGGGGGCAGCCGGCTGCGGCCCGAGGCGCTGGCGGTGACCTTCGCGGGCCGTACGATCGCGGAGCTCGCGGCGCTGCCGCTGACCGCGCTCGCGCGGACGCTGGCGGCGCACGAGGGCTCGGAGACGGCCCGGGTGCTCACCGAGGACCTGGTGGCGCGGATCGCGACCGTGACCGAGCTGGGGCTCGGCTATCTCAGCCTGGACCGGGCGACGCCGACGCTGTCCAACGGGGAGCTGCAGCGGCTGCGGCTCGCCACCCAGCTGCGGGCGGGCCTGTTCGGCGTGGTGTACGTGCTCGACGAGCCGTCCGCCGGGCTGCACCCGGCGGACACCGAGGCGCTCCTCGTGGTGCTCGACCGGCTGAAGGCGGCCGGGAACACCGTCTTCGTGGTGGAGCACCACCTGGACGTGGTCCGGCACGCCGACTGGCTGGTCGACGTGGGACCGCGGGCCGGCGAGCACGGCGGCCGGGTGCTGCACAGCGGTCCCGTGGCGGGGCTCGCGGAGGTGGCCGGCTCGGCGACCCGCCGTTTCCTCTTCGACCGGGAGCCGGTGCCGGAGCGGACCGCGCGGACCCCGTCCGGGGAGCTGAAGGTCGGCCCGGTGACCCGGCACAATCTGCGCGGCCTGGAGGCGGTGTTCCCGCTGGGGGCGCTCACGGCGGTCACGGGCGTGTCCGGCTCGGGCAAGTCGACGCTGGTGGGTGCGCTCACCGGGGCGGCGGAGGCGAGCGGGGAGGTGAGCCGGGTGGTCACCGTGGACCAGAGGCCGATCGGCCGCACCCCGCGCTCCAACCTCGCCACGTACACCGGGCTCTTCGACGTCGTGCGCAAGCTGTTCACCGCGACGGAGGAGGCGCGGGAGCGCGGCTACAAGGCGGGCCGGTTCTCCTTCAACGTGCCCGGCGGGCGCTGCGAGACCTGCCAGGGCGAGGGCTTCGTCTCGGTGGAGCTGCTGTTCCTGCCGAGCACGTACGCTCCGTGTCCGGACTGCCACGGGGCCCGCTACAACCCGGAGACGCTGCGGGTGCGGCTGCGCGGGCTGACCATCGCCGAGGTGCTCGACCTGACCGTGGAGGCCGCCGCGGACTTCTTCGCCGACACCCCGGCGGCGGCCCGCCCGCTGCGCACCCTGCTCGACGTGGGCCTCGGCTACCTCCGGCTCGGCCAGCCGGCCACCGAGCTGTCCGGCGGCGAGGCGCAGCGCATCAAGCTCGCCGCCGAGCTGCAGCGCCCGCGCCGGGCACACACCCTGTACGTGCTGGACGAGCCGACGACGGGGCTGCACCCGGCGGACGTGGAGGTGCTGATGCGGCAGCTGCACGGGCTCGCCGACGCCGGGCACACGGTGGTCGTGGTCGAGCACGACATGGACGTGGTGGCGAGCGCCGACCGGGTCCTCGACCTGGGCCCGGGCGGCGGCGCGGAGGGCGGCCGGATCGTGGCCGAGGGCACCCCCGCGGAGGTGGCCCGCACCCCGGGCAGCCGCACCGCCCGCTTCCTCGCGGCCCGGCTCGGGGTCTGATCCCGTCAGACGGCCGCCGGGGCGAACCGGTGGAGTTCGTCGGTGCCGGGCTGAACCACGCCGTAGCTGTTCTCCGGCACCTCGTTCCAGGCGCCCGGCAGGTCACCGAGGGGCTCGGAGACGACGAGGCGGCTCTCCTCGGAGAGCTCCCTGAGGAAGGCGACGTCGGGGTGGAGCTTGCGCAGGGCTTCCACCCGGCTGCTGTAGAACAGCGAGCGGGAGGCGCGGGCGCTGGAGTAGCGGAAGGCCCAGACCCGCCGGCCCTCGGTGACGGCGAGCGTCATCTGGAGCGGGTACGCGATGCCGTGGGCCCGGCCGACGCTCTCGACGACGCCCGCCATGCGGGCGACGGCGGCGGGCGGGTCCTCGTCCAGGCCGAAGGTGAGGGCCAGGTAGAACATGATCTCGGAGTCCGTGGTGCCCTGGATGTCGGGGTAGAGCCGGGGATCGACGAGCAGGGCGAGCTCGCGGCGCACCTCGTGGAACCGGGCGATGGCCCCGTTGTGCATGAACATCCAGCGCCCGTGCCGGAACGGGTGGCAGTTGGACTGCTGCACGGCCGTGCCGGTGGAGGCGCGGATGTGGGCGAAGAACAGCGAGGAGCGGACGTGGTCCGCCACCTCCCGCAGGTTGCGGTTGTTCCATGCGGGTCCCACGTCCGTGAGGAGGGCGGGCGTCGTGGCCTCCTTCGAGTACCAGCCGACGCCGAAGCCGTCGCCGTTGGTCGTCTCCACCCCCATCTTGGCGTGCAGGCTCTGGTCGATCAGCGAGTGTTCGGGCCGGTACAGGATCGTGTCGAGCAGCACCGGCGTTCCCCAGTACGCGAGCCATCTGCACATGAACCCATTCTCGGTGCCGGTCCGGCGGCTCGCCACCGCCGGGCCGGCCCGTGCCCTCAGCCGCGCCCGGCCTTGCGGCGGGCCCGCAGCCACTCCTTGTTCATGGCGGCGATCGAGGGGAGCGGGATGCCCTTGGGGCAGGCGGTGGCGCACTCGCCGGTGAGGGTGCAGCCGCCGAAGCCCTCGGCGTCCATCTGCGCGACCATGTCGAGCACCCGGGTCTCGCGTTCCGGCGCGCCCTGCGGGAGCACGTTCAGGTGGTTGACCTTGGCCGAGGTGAAGAGCATGGCCGAGCCGTTCGGGCAGGCGGCGACGCAGGCGCCGCAGCCGATGCACTCGGCGTGCTCGAAGGCGAGGTCGGCGTCGGCCTTGGGGACCGGGGTGGCGTGCGCCTCGGGGGCGGAGCCGGTGGGGACGCTGACGTATCCGCCGGCCTGGATGATCCGGTCGAAGGCGGAGCGGTCGACGACCAGGTCCTTGACGACCGGGAAGGCGGCGGCCCGCCAGGGTTCGACGTCGATGGTGTCGCCGTCCCGGAAGGAGCGCATGTGCAGCTGGCAGGTGGTGGTGCGCTCGGGGCCGTGGGCGTCGCCGTTGATGACGAGGCTGCAGGCGCCGCAGATGCCCTCGCGGCAGTCGTGGTCGAAGGCGACGGGGTCCTCGCCGCGCAGGATCAGTTCCTCGTTGAGGGTGTCGAGCATCTCCAGGAAGGACATGTCCGGGGAGATCCCGTCCACCTCGTAGGTGGCCATGGCGCCGTCGGCGCCGGCGTTCTTCTGCCGCCAGACGCGCAGGTTCAGCCTCATGCGTAGCTCCGCTGGGTGGGGTGGACGTACTCGAAGGTGAGGTCCTCCTTGTGGAGGACGGGTGCGCCGCCGGTGAACTCCCAGGCGGCGGCGTACGAGAACTCCTCGTCGCGGCGGGCCGCTTCGCCGTCCGGGGTCTGGGACTCCTCGCGGAAGTGGCCGCCGCAGGACTCGGCGCGGTGCAGCGCGTCGAGGCACATGAGCTCGGCGAGCTCCAGGTAGTCGACGATCCGGTTGGCCTTCTCCAGGGACTGGTTGAACTCCTCGCCGGTGCCGGGCACCTTGATGCGGCGCCAGAACTCCTCGCGGATCTCGGGGATGCGGCGCAGCGCCTTGCGCAGTCCGCTCTCGGTGCGGGCCATGCCGCAGAACTCCCACATGACTTCGCCGAGTTCGCGGTGGAAGGAGTCGGGGGTGCGGTCGCCGTCGACGGCGAGGAGCAGGTTCAGCCGGTCCTCGGTCTCGGCGAGCACCTCGCGCACGGCCGGGTGGGCGTCGTCGACCGGGGCGGGGTGCGGGTGGCGGGCCAGGTAGTCGTTGAGGGTGGCGGGCAGCACGAAGTAGCCGTCGGCGAGGCCCTGCATGAGGGCGGAGGCGCCGAGCCGGTTGGCGCCGTGGTCGGAGAAGTTGGCCTCGCCGATGGCGAAGAGGCCGGGGATCGTGGTCTGGAGGTCGTAGTCGACCCAGAGGCCGCCCATCGTGTAGTGCACGGCGGGGTAGATCCGCATCGGCGTCTCGTACGGGTTCTCGGCGGTGATCCGCTCGTACATGTCGAAGAGGTTGCCGTACTTCTCCTCGACCTTCGCGCGGCCCATGCGCCGGATGGCGTCGGCGAAGTCGAGGTAGACGCCCTCCCGTCGCCCGCCACCGCCCTCAACCGAGGAGCCTTCGGCTCCGCCCCTTTGATTCTGGCCTCCGGGGCCCACTCCCCTGCCCTCGTCGCAGACGTTCTTGGCGGCGCGGGAGGCGATGTCGCGGGGCACGAGGTTGCCGAAGGAGGGGTAGATGCGCTCCAGGTAGTAGTCGCGCTCGTCCTCGGGGATCTCGTGGGCGGGGCGGGTATCGCCCTGGGCCTTGGGGACCCAGATGCGTCCGTCGTTGCGCAGCGACTCGCTCATCAGGGTGAGCTTGGACTGGTGGTCGCCGGTGCGCGGGATGCAGGTGGGGTGGATCTGGGTGAAGCAGGGGTTGGCGAAGTACGCTCCGCGCCGGTGGGCCCGCCACACGGCGGTGGCGTTGGAGTTCATGGCGTTGGTGGACAGGTAGAAGACGTTGCCGTAGCCGCCGGTGGCGAGGACGACGGCGTCGGCGTAGTGGGTGGAGACCGCGCCGGTGATCAGGTCGCGGGCGACGATGCCGCGGGCCCGGCCGTCGATGACGATCAGGTCGAGCATCTCGGTGCGCGGGTGCATCTCGACGTTGCCGGCGGCGATCTGCCGGGACAGCGCCTGGTAGGCGCCGAGGAGCAGCTGCTGGCCGGTCTGGCCGCGGGCGTAGAAGGTGCGGGAGACCTGGACGCCGCCGAAGGAGCGGGTGTCGAGCAGTCCGCCGTATTCGCGGGCGAAGGGGACGCCCTGGGCGACGCACTGGTCGATGATCTCGACGGAGATCTGGGCGAGCCGGTGCACGTTGGACTCGCGGGCCCGGAAGTCGCCGCCCTTGACGGTGTCGTAGAAGAGGCGGTGTACGGAGTCGCCGTCGTTGCGGTAGTTCTTGGCGGCGTTGATGCCGCCCTGGGCGGCGATGGAGTGGGCCCGGCGCGGGGAGTCCTGGTAGCAGAACTGGACGACCTGGTAGCCCTGTTCGGCGAGGGTGGCGCCGGCGGAACCGCCGGCCAGGCCGGTGCCGACGACGATGACGCGGTGGCCGCGCCGGTTGGCGGGGTTGACCAGCTTCGCCTGGAAGCGGCGGGTGTCCCAGCGTTCGGCGATGGGGCCGGCGGGGGCGGCGGTGTCGGCGATCGGCTCGCCGACGGTGAAGGCGGCGTAGTCGGTGCGGTCGCCGTGATCGCGGTGATCGGTGGAGTCGCTGTAGGTCATGGTCACTTCACCACTCCGGTCATGACGCCGACGGGGACGGCGATGAAGCCCGCGGTCAGGACGAGGGCGAGGGCGTCGGCGAGGAGGCGCAGGGTGCGCTCGCGGCGGGCGCTGCCCACGCCGAGGGTCTGGGCGGCGCTCCAGAAGCCGTGCCGCACGTGGAGGCCCACGGCGAGCATGGCGACGATGTAGATGACGTTGCCGTACCAGGTGGAGAAGGTGTCGATCACGTTCTGGTAGGGCTTGCCGTCCTCGAAGCCGCCGGTGTGGACGGTGCCGGTGGTGAGGTCGAGGACGTGCCAGACGATGAACAGGGCGAGGATCACGCCGCCCCAGCGCATGGTGCGGGTCGCGTAGGAGGAGCCCTTGCGGCGGTGCACGTAGCGGGTGGGGCGGGCCCTGAGGTCGCGCCGGCTGAGCTGGTAGGCGGAGACGGCGTGCGCCAGGACGGCGGCGAGCAGGGTGATCCGGGCGATCCACAGGCCCCACTGGTGGTGCAGGACCGGGGCGCCCATGACGCGGAGCCAGTGCCCGTAGCCGTTGAACTCCTCGGGGCCGAAGAAGACCTTGAGGTTGCCCGCGACGTGGGCGACCAGGTAGGCGAGCATGATCAGGCCGCTCACGGCCATCACGGTCTTCTTGCCGAGGGTCGACGCCCAGAAGCCGCGGGTGGGGGCGGCGGCCGGGGGCGGGGCGGTCCGCCGTTCGGACTTCGTTGCCAGAGCCATGGAAGCGACGCTAGGGGCGAAGGGCCCGAGAGGTCCAAGACATGGTTCGGCTCATCTCGATAGGCGTCACCTATGCATCCGGGTAGGCTGGTGCCATGCAGTTCCAGCAGCTCCTCTACTTCGTCGCCGTCGCCGAGACCCGCCACTTCACCCGGGCCGCCGAGCGGGTGCACGTCTCGCAGCCCTCGCTGTCCCAGCAGATCAAGGCCCTGGAGCAGGAGCTGGGCGCGGAGCTGTTCAGCCGGGCCCGGGGCAACATCGCGCTCACCGACGCGGGCGAGGCCCTGTTGCCGCTGGCCCGCCGGATCCTCGCCGACACGGACACCGCGCGGCACGAGGTGCAGGAGCTGGTGCAGCTGAGGCGCGGCCGGGTGCGGCTCGGCGCGACGCCCAGTCTGTGCACCGGGCTGCTGCCGGACGTGCTGCGCGACTTCCACGACCTGCACCCGGGGATCCGGCTGCTGATCGAGGAGGGCGGCTCCCACGACCTGGTGCGCGAGCTGGCGCGCGGGGCGCTCGACCTGGCCCTGGTGGTGCTGCCGCTGCCCACCCCGTCACCCGCGCTGACCACCGTGGAGCTGCTGACCGAGGACCTGGTGGTGGTGTCCTCCGCCTCGGCGCCGGCGCCCCGCCGGCCGGTGCGGGTCGCGGATCTGCGCGAGCAGCCGCTCGTGATGTTCCGGCACGGCTACGACCTGCGGGAACTGACCGTGGCGGCCTGCCGCGCGGAGGGCTTCGAGCCCTCCTTCACGGTGGAGGGCGGCGAGCTGGACGCCGTCCTCGGTTTCGTACGGGCCGGGCTCGGCCTCGCCGTGGTGCCGGCCATGGTGGCCGCCCGGGCGGGCCGCGACCTGCGCGTCACGGCCCTGGCGCGGCCGGGCCTGCGCCGGACGATCGCGCTGGCCCACCGCAGCGACGTGGCCCCGCCGCGGGCGGCCCGGGAGCTGCAGAAGCTGCTCATGGCCACCCGCCGGGGCACCCCGGCGGAGTAGCCCGGGCGCGGCGGCCTCGGATCCGGCAGGCCCCGGCGGCGCACCGGACGGCGCCCTCGTCCGCCGCCCCCGTGCAAGGGCGCGGCCCCGTCCGCGGGCCCGCCGCACCGTGCCCGTGCCCGGTGTCGCTACACCGCGTCCACCAGCGCCAGCGAGCGGATCCGGTCCGGGGCGCCGGGCCGGGCGTAGTACCAGCCCTGGGCGGTGTCGCAGCCCAGTTCGCGCAGCTGCTGGGCCTGCGCGCCGGTCTCGACGCCCTCCACGGTGACCGCGAGCTCCAGGCTGTGGGCGAGCTGCACGATGCCCTCGACGATCTTGATGTCGACCGGGTCCACCGGGTGCTGCTGCATGCCCTGGGTGAAGGAGCGGTCCAGCTTGAGCACGCTCACCGGGAGGCGGCGCAGGTTGGCCAGGTTGGAGTAGCCGGTGCCGAAGTCGTCGAGCGCGATGTCCACGCCCATCTCGGCGAGCTGCCGCAGCGGCTTGAGCAGGTCGTCGTCGGCGCCGATGAGCGCGGACTCGGTGACCTCCAGGCAGAGCGCGCCCGGCTCCAGGCCGGAGCGCTCCAGGACGTCGACGGTCTCGGCGACCAGGCCGGGGTGGTGCAGCTGGGTCGGGGAGAGGTTGACGTTGATCCGCAGGGGACCGGTCGCGGGGTGTCCGCCGGGGGCCTCGTCCTGCCAGAACCGGGCCTGGCGCACGGCCTCCTGGAGCACCCAGCGGCCCAGCGGCACGATCAGCCCGGTGTTCTCGGCGAGCGGGATGAAGCGGTCGGGGCCGAGCACCCCGTGCTGCGGGTGGCACCAGCGGACCAGCGCCTCGGCGCCGTGCACGCTGCCGTCGCCGAGGTGGACCAGCGGCTGGTACTCGATGAAGAACTCGCCGCGCTCCAGGGCGGCGGGCAGCGCGGTGGTCAGCCCGTGCCGGGTGATGGCCCGCGCGTCGGCCTCCTCGTCGGCGTACTCGAAGCGGTTGCCGCCCGCCGACTTGGCCCGGTACATGGTGATGTCGGCGCTGCGCAGCACCTCGGCCGCGGTCCGCTCGCCGGCCGGGCCCTCGACGACGCCGACGCTGCCGCGCACGGTGAGCTCGCGTCCGTCGATGCTGATCGGGGTGGCGAGCGAGGCGAGGATGCGGTCGGCCAGCTCGCCGACCTTGCGCTCGCTGCCGGCGCCGGTGGTGAGCGCCACGAACTCGTCGCCGCCGAGCCGGGCGACCATCTCGCCGGGGGCGGTGACACAGCTCTGCAGCCGGTCGGCGACCTCCACGAGCAGCCGGTCGCCGGTCGAGTGCCCGAGGCTGTCGTTGATCACCTTGAAGCCGTCGAGGTCGAGGTAGGCGAGGCCGAAGCTGGTGTCGCCGCCCGGGGCGAGGGTCTTCTCCAGGCGCTCGAAGAACAGCGTGCGGTTGGGCAGCCCGGTGAGCGCGTCGTGGGTGGCCTCGTAGCGCAGCCGGAGGTTGAGCAGCCGCCGCTCGGTGGTGTCCTCCATCAGGGCCAGCTGGTACTGCGGCCGGCCGGCGGCGTCGCGCAGCAGCGAGACCGTGAGGTTGGTCCACAGGACGGTGCCGTCGCCGCGGTAGAAGGGCTTCTCCACCCGGTACGACTCGCGCTCGCCGCGGACCAGTTCGTCGTAGAGCCGCCAGACGTGCGGGCCGTCCTCCGGGTGCCCCCATTCGAGGATGTTCTTGCTGGTGACGGTGTGCTCCAGGCCGCCGAACATCCGGGTGAGGGTCTCGTTGACCTCCAGGATGTTGCCGTCGAGGTCGGCGATGCCGATGCCGATGGCGGCGCCGTCGAAGACCGCGCGGAAGCGGCTCTCGGTGGCGTGCAGGGCGAGTTCGGCGGCGCTGCGGGCGGAGAGCGCGGAGTGCGCGATGGACTCCTGCTCGACGAGGGTGCGTTCGCGCAGCGCCTGCGCGAAGCCGGCGGCCATGGCGTGCTGGAGCCGGGAGCAGCGGGCGCGCAGCTCCTCGGCGCCCACGCCCTGCTCGTCGCCGCAGTACAGCACGAGGTAGGCGTCGACGACGCCGAGGCTGCGGGCGAGCGCGTCCGGGTCGGTGCAGTGCGCGGCCACCAGGGCCTGCCCGACCCGGTGCGCGGGCGCCGTCTCGAACGGCCGGGCGTGCAGCGCCTCGCACAGCTCGCGGGCCGGCGGCAGCAGGTGCCGCTCGAATTCCTGACGGGTCATCGAGGTGGCGGTGACCGGGAACACGGCGCGGCTCCAGATGGTCACGAACCGCCTGAGTCTGTCCTCCGGTCCGTCGGCCACGGAACCGGCAGGCTGGGACGGCACCTTCACGCCTTGCGCCCCACCCCTGCGAACCCGGAGAAGGCGAAGGGGTCCTCCTCCTCGTCCGGGCTGTCGGGCCGCCACAGCGGCATGGGCACCACGCCCGGTTCGACGATCCCGGTGCCGTCGAAGAAGCGGCTGACCTCCTCGTGGGAGCGCATCACCAGCGGGTTGCGGATGTCGCGGTAGACGCCGACGGCGCCGCCGGCCCGTTCCTGCGGCACGGGGATGCCCTCGTACGAGGCGTGGGTGAGGACCAGCAGACTGCCGGGCACGAGCGCGTCGACCAGCTCGGCGACGGCGGCGTGCGGCTCGTCGGCGTCCTCCAGGAAGTGCAGCACCGCGACCAGGAGCAGGGCCACCGGCCGGTCCAGGTCGAGCAGTCCGGTGACCTCGGGGCTGTGCAGGATCTCGCGCGGCTTGCGCAGGTCCGCGGCGACCACGGCCGAGCGGGGGTCGTCGGCGAGCACGGCCCGGCTGTGGGCCACGGCGACCGGGTCGTGGTCCACGTAGACGACCCGGGCGGCCTCGCTGGCGGCCTGGGCGATCTCGTGGACGTTGCCGAAGGTCGGTATCCCGGAGCCGATGTCGAGGAACTGCGTGACGTCGTTGTCAACGGCGTAGCGCACGGCGCGGCGCATGAAGGCGCGGTTCGCCTGCATGATCTTGGGCAGTCCCGGCAGGAACTCCATGGCCTTGCGGGCCGCTTCCCGGTCCACTTCGAAATTGTGCGAGCCGCCCAGATAGAAGTCGTACATACGGGACACGCTCGGCACCGAAATATCGATGCCCGGCGGGGCCCAGGCGGGACGCTCCATCAAAGTCTCCAACAAGTCGCCGTGAGATGTGGCCAGGTGTTCGCGGCCTGTGTTCGAGCTGAGGCTACTGATCGCCCGCCGAGAGAGCGAGAGGAAACGGAAATTCGCGATCCGTTCTTGGTCACACGCCTTTGGCACGTGCTCGGGGTAAGGAAGAGTTCACGCCTTCAGGGCGTGCACATTCACGTGCATATGATCGTGCGGGGCCGTGACCTGCGCTCCCTCCCGGTCAGACGGCAACACCGAGGGATGTCCGACACCAACCTGCGGCGACAACCGGCCAGTTCCCGGATTCGGGCAGGCCGGACCGCGCGCGCCGCTCGCGCACCACCCTCACACGCCGTCCGGCCGGGCGCCGCCGATCGGTGGTCAATCCCCCGCAACGACGGGCCTCTTGGCGCGTTGGGCAGCCCGTGAGACGACAGAGTCGACGGAAACGTCAAACCCCCGCACCCCCAGATCCGCTCCAACAGGGGAATCCGGGGCCGTTCCGGCCCGTTCGGCCACCCCGTCTGATCATGCTGCTCGGCGTGTCCCTCTTGCCTCAGTACCGGTTCTCCCGCTACGGAACGCGGCTGACGCGCCCGCTCGCGGCCGGCGCGCTGGTGTGGCTGCTGACCGCACCGGCCGCGCCGGCGACCGCCGACGCGTGCGCCTGGGCCGTGACCGGGCCCGGCGGATCGAGCGGGGTGGCGATCGCGGGGAAGGGGCCGTGTCATCCGGCCCATCCCCCGCACCCCACGCACCCCCCGCATCCGACCCATCCGCCGCACCCGACGCATCCCCCGCACCCGTCCAAGCCGCCCGAGCCGACCCCTGAGCCCACGCCCACCCCCAGGCCCACCCCGCCCCCGAAGCCGCCGGCCCCGCCGCCCCCGGTGCGCACCGCGCCGCCGCGACCCGCCCCTCCCCCGCCGCCGCGCCCCGCGCCGCGGCCGCCCGAACCGGCGCCGGAGCCCCCGAGCCCGTCGCCGGTCCCCACGGTGCGGCCGCGGCCTGCACCGGTGGCCCTGCCGCACTACAAGCGCACGAGCCGGGTCAAGCCGAAGAGCGCCCCCAACGTGCTCACCACGACCCTGCTCGTCACCGCCCCCGCGGTGTTCGCGACCGCGATCCTGCGCCCGCGGTCCCGCTGACGCCGGCGCTCGGCGGCTCCGCCCCCTCGACCAGCTCTCAACGGAGGAAACCCCCTTGTCCGAATGGGTAGTGCTCACCATCGCGATGGCCGCCGCGTGCGCCGTCGTGCTGGCCATCGTCGTCATCAACAACCGGCGGATCACCGAGGACGACGACCCCAGCGAGACCCCCGACGTCATCGAGTACATGACGATGATGATCGGCGTGGTCTACGCGATCGTCCTCGGCCTCGCCATCGCCGGCGTCTGGGAGGCCCGCAGCGCCGCCCAGGAGACCGTGCGCCAGGAGGCGCAGGCGATGCACGAGATCTCCCAGCGGGTGGAGGTCTACCCGCTCGCCACCCGGGAGCGGATCCGGGCGGACGTCGACGCGTACGTGCGGTTCGTCGTCGAGGACGAGTTCCCGTACATGGCCGATCACGCGGCGCTGAGCCCGACCGGTACGGAGCTGCTCCAGAAGGTGCGGCGCGGCGTCACGGACTACCAGCCGGCCAACGACTTCGAGGGCCAGGCCTACCAGCCGCTGGTGGACCAGGTCGCGGTCGCCGACGACGCCCGCAACGCGCGCGGCCAGAACGCGGGCGCGACGATGCCCGGCGTGGTGTGGTTCGGCCTCGTCATCGGCGCCCTGGTGACGGTGGGCCTGATCTTCACGCTGCAGATCCGGCGCACCGGCCGCGAGTTGCTGCTCGCCGGGCTCTTCAGCGCCCTGATCGCCTTCCTGCTCTTCCTGATCTGGGACTTCGACGCGCCGTTCAGCCGCGGTCTGGCGGCCACCGCCGCGCCGTTCGTGGATCTGTTCCCGCAGGTCACGGGCTGACCAACGGGCAGCGGTGGGGCCGAGTGGGGGACATCGGTGCCCCATTCGCACGTCTGGGATCGCGGCTGTGGTAGGGGGCTCCTAGCGTTTCGGGCATCGAGGGGCACGCCCCGCCGTTCTCGCGGGCATCCCGTCCGCGGCTGCTCCTCGGGGACCCGGAGGAATGACCATGCGCGCGATACGTGCCGCGTCCACCGCTGTGCTGGGGGCGGCCGCCCTCGCCCTGGCCGCCCCCCTGGCCGCCCCGTCCGCCCTCGCCGCCGACGGCGCCCCGGCGCCTGCCCGGCAGGCGCCCCCGGCCAAGGCTCCGGGCGACTTCGTCGTGTCGCCCGGGGTCGTCGCGCCCGGCGGCCGGATCACGCTCAGCGCGCCCGGCTGCGCCAGTACGGCGACGGCCTCGGCCGGCATCTTCGACACCGTGACCATCGCCCCCGGCTCCGCGGTCACCGCCACCGTGGACTCGGACGCCAAGCGCGGCGCCGTCTACACGGTGTCGTTCAACTGCACCGGCGGCGTGCAGGGCACCGTCGACCTGACGGTCAGCGGCGGGACGACGGCGACGCCGACGGCCCGCTCCACCGTGCTCACCACTCCGCGCGGGGTCGCGGGCGGGCTCGGCGGCTCCGTCGACGCGACCGACTCCTGGACCTTCGCCGCCGGCGGCGCGCTGGTGCTGGCCGCGGCCGGCGGTCTGGTCTTCGTGGTCCGTCGCAGGTCGTCGGCCTCCGACGGCCGGCGCCACTGACGGCGCCGGCGGTGCCGGGCCCCGCACCCGTGACGCCCGTCGCCCCCGAGCCCTGGAAGGGACTCGGGGGCGACGGGCGTTGCGGGCCGACCGGGAGGTTCGGCCGGTCAGGCCCCCGCGCCGGTCATGCGGCGCCGGCGGGCGATGAAGACGCCGCCGCCCAGCGCTGCGGCGGCGACGAGGCTGCCGCCGACCGCCATCTCGGTGGAGCTCGGGGCGAGCGAGCCGCCCAGACCGCCGGACGCGCCGCGGCCGGGCAGCACGCGGAACGGGTGGGTCACGACGGCGGTGTTGTCGCTGCACTTCACGGACAGGTTGTACTGGCCGGGCGTCGCGTTGTTGTAGACGCGGGCGATGGCGCTGGACAGTCCGTTGGAGTTCACCGACAGGTTGGTCTGCGGGAACGCGTTGGACGTGACCGTGCCGCCGTGGCCGCAGCCCTTGGCCGTGATGGTGATGGTCGAGCCCGCGTGGACGTCGTACGGATTGACCTGGACGTTGGACGGCCCGTTGGTGGCGGTGGCGAGGGGGGCCGCGAGCCCGAGCGCCGCGAACGCGGTCGCCGTCACCGCCAGAGTGCGTGCAACACGCATGGTTGAACCTCCAGTGGAAGACGCCCCAAAGCGGTGCTCCGGGAGATTCGACGAGTACGCCTTCCATGACGAACCCTCACAAACGGCGGCGACCTGCGCATTTCGGGATTGGGCCGCCCCGGTGAGGCCGGGTACCGGCCGAATGGGGGCGAGAATCTGACGGAGCCGCAGGTCACAGAGCGTCAGGTCGATCATCTGATGATGACTCGGATGGCCGATCACCCGTTCCCCCGTGCAGGGGCCTCCGGTACGGGTCGCTCCGGCGGCGGACACCCGTTCGCCCCGCCCGGCGGGCCGGTTCGCCGCCGCGCCCTTACCGTTCCCGTGACGCCATCAAGGGAGAACCATGAGCCCCAAGGACTTCAGCCTCTTCGACGCCGCCAGGAGACGCCAACCCTGGGGCGCGCTGGCTCTCGTCATGCTGTCCGGCCTGGCGATAATGCGCAACGGCGTGGGTTTCGAGTCCGGGCCGCCGCAGCCGGCCGCCGCCGCGCGCCCGGCCGTCCGGCCCAGCGCGCCCCCGGTGACCGTGGACGGCGTGCAGCCGCTGCCCTTCGCCCCGGCCTCCCGCATCCGGATCCCGGCGATCCGGGTGGCTGCCCCGATCATGGACGTGGGCCTGGACCAGAACGGCCTGATCGCGGCGCCGCCGCCGCAGGACGCCAACATCGCCGGCTGGTACCAGAACGGCATCGCGCCGGGCCAGCGCGGCACCTCGGTGATCGTCGGCCACGTCGACAACATGGCGGGCCCGGCGGTCTTCTACGGCCTCGGCTCACTCCAGAAGGGCCAGCACGTCGAGGTCGACCGCTACGACGGGCGGGTCGCCGTGTTCGAGGTCTACGGCGTCGAGGTGTACTCCAAGAACGACTTCCCCGGCGCGCAGGTGTACGGGGACACCGGGGCGCCCGAGCTGCGGGTGATCACCTGCGGCGGCGGCTACTCGCGCGCCCACGGCTACGACGGCAACGTGGTCGTCTACGCCAAGCTCGTCCGTACCCGCTGAGCGCCCCCGAGGCGCACGGCGAAGGGCCCCGGCACCCGCTCGCGGTGCCGGGGCCCTTCGCGCGGTCTCAGCGGCGCGGCACCGTGATGCTGTACCCGGCGTCCAGGAGCCGCGGCAGGTAGCGCTCCAGGGCGGCGACGGTGTGCGCGCGGTTGCCGCCGGCGTCGTGGTTGAGGACGACCACGCCCTCGCCCGCGCCGGCCAGGACCCGCCGGACGATGGTGTCGGCGGGCGGCTCCTTCCAGTCCAGGGTGTCCACGGTCCAGGCCAGCGGCTCCATGCCGAGCTCGGCGCCGATCTCGAAGGACAGGCGGTTCCACGCCCCGTAGGGCGCCCGGTACCACAACGGCGGTGTGCCCAGGGCTCGTTCGATGACGTCGCTGGTCGAGCCCAGCTCCTGGCGGATCCGGGAGGGCCGCAGCTTGGGCACCAGCGGATGGGACCAGGAGTGGTTGCCGACCACGTGCCCGTCCTCGGACATCTCCCGGAGCAGGTCCTGGTTGTCGACCGCCATCTCGCCGCACACGAAGAACATCGCCCGGCAGCCGTAGCGGCGCAGGGTCGCGAGGATCTGCGGGGTGTAGCGGGGGTCGGGGCCGTCGTCGAAGGTGAGCACCATCGAGCGTCCTACGCCGGTGAGGTGGAGGAAGGGCCGGGTGCGCACCGGCGGCAGGGCGCGCCGGAAGGCGGGCGGGGCGTAGCCGGTCATCGGCTGGAGCCGGTACGCGGCGGGCCGCAGTCGCGCGGCCCGCGCCTGGGCCTGCGCCTGCGGTCCGGCGGCGGGCGCCGGGCGTACGGGCCGGGCGGGCGCCCCGGCGGCGGCGCCGGGTGCCGTCCCGGAGTCGGGGCCGCCCATGCGGTCCGCGGCGAAGACCCCGACGGTGGCGGTGGCGCCCAGGGCGGCGGCGAGGCGCAGCAGCGCCCGGCGCCCTGTGATCGTCTCATCCTTTTTCATGACCAATGGTGCGAACGGAGGACGGCGGCGGCCGCGCAGCGACACCGGTCCCCCGTCGGAAAACACCTGATGAGCCGATAGCCTCGAAGGGTGAGTGGATTCGAACGTGGTACGGACGGCCCGAAGGTGATCGTCGCCGGGGTCGACGGTTCGGCCTCCTCGCTGCGCGCGGCGGCGTACGCGGCCGGGCTGGCCCGGCGGCAGAACGCGCTGCTGGCCCTCGTCTACGTGCAGCCGGTGCTCGCGGCCGGCGCCTCGATGGGGGCGCCGATCGCCGGGGCCACCGAGGAGATCGCCGAGGGCCTGGTGGCCGAGATCCGGGAGTCGGCGGAGCGCGTCAAGGAGATCTTCCGGGTGCGCTGGGAGTTCCACACCTTCCGCGGGGACGCGTACGCGGGTCTGGTCTCGGCCGCCGACGAGCTGAAGGCGGACGCGGTGGTGGTCGGGGCGTCGGAGTCGGCGGGGCACCGCTTCGTGGGCTCGGTGGCGGTGCGCCTGGTGAAGGCGGGCCGCTGGCCGGTCACGGTCGTGCCCTAGGGGGTGTCTTGTCGATCAGGCCGGATCTGGGGGCACCTCCCGTGCCCGGAGGGCTACGGGGGAGAGCGGCGTCCGGTGCATGGGGTCTCCCCAGGCCCGTCAGGGCCGAGGGTTGGGGTCTCCCCGGGCCCGCCAGGGCCCCAGGGGAAGGATCGCAAGGCGGAGGTGAGGGCACCTCCCCGGCCGCCAGGCCGAGGGGGCGGAAGCGATGCGGTAGGGGTACTCCCCCTGGGCCTCGCCCGGGGGCACCCCCACCCAGGCGAAGCCCAGGGGGCCATCGGCGACCGACGACAACGCGGCGAGGCGCGGTGCCGGGCGACGAGAGCCCGGCATGATCGGCGAGACACCCCCTAGCGGCCCGAACTCTCCGGCTACTGCCCCATGGTCAGGCCGTCGCGGGCCGCGCCCCGGTCGAGGACGACCGCGCGGATGGCGTCGCGGGGCTCGGCGTACTGCGCCTGGCCCTTGCCGATCGCCTCGTTGAGGTTGACCACCCGGCCGCGGGCGGTGTCGAAGAACTGCGGCACGAACTCGGCCCGGGAGACCTCCCAGCGCCGGCCGGGCGCGGTGGGCGGGGCGAAGGTGAAGCGGGCCAGGGTGCCCATGTTGCCGCGGCGGTCGTAGGCTCCCTCATAGTTGATCATGTCGCCGGCGATCTGGTCGCCCATGCCGTAGACGATCCAGGTGCCGTTGACCTTCTCGTAGGCCTGCGGCACATGGGCGTGGGTGCCGATGATCAGGTCGATGTCGGGGCGGTCGCCGGTGCGGGAGGCGGTGAGGGCCCGGCCGAGCGAGAGCTGGCGTTCGTCGGGGGCGGTCTGCCACTCGGTGCCCCAGTGGAGGGAGACGACCACGACGTCGGCACCGGCCTTCCGGGCGGCCCGGGCGTCGGCGACGATCTTTTGCTCGTCGATGAGGTTGACGGCCCAGGGCTGCCCCGCGGGGAGCGGATAGCCGTTGGTGTCATAGGTGTAGGCGAGCTGGGCGACGGTGGCCCGGCCGGCCTTGAGCAGGGTGGGGCGGGCGGCCTCGTCGGCGCTGCGGGCGGATCCCGCGTGCCGTACGCCCGCCGCGTCCAGGGCGTCCAGGGTTCGGCGCAGTCCGCCGGCGCCGTCGTCCAGGGTGTGGTTGGAGGCGGTGGAGCAGGAGTCGTAGCCGGTCGCCCGCAGGGCGGCGGCGACCTCGGGCGGGGACTTGAAGGCGGGGTAGCCGGTGTAGGGGCCGCCGGGCTCGCCGTACACGGTCTCCATGTGACAGATCGCCAGGTCGGCGCGGGAGACGACGGACCGGACCCCGGAGAGCATGGGGCGGAAGTCGTAGCCGGCGCCGCCCGCGTCGGCGGCCGCCTGCCGGATGATCGAGTCGTGCGGGAGGACGTCCCCGGAGGCCACCAGGGTGAAGGGGGTGGGGGCGGAGGCCCCGCCGGGGGCGGCGGGGCGCTGCGGCGCCCGGCTCTGCGCGGGGCTTCCGCCGGGGCGTTCCGCGGCGCGGTCGGCGGCGGCGCAGCCGGCGGTCGCGGTGAGCAGGAGGGCGGCGAGCGCGAGCGTGCCGGGTCTGGTGCGTGGGGTCATCTGCCGGACTCCGCTGGTTCGTAGGATGAACATCTGTTCCTGTGAATTCACGGGTGGCGATAAGCCTCAGTCAAGGTCCAATGCCGCAGCTCGCCACAAACCCGCTGAATCGGACGCATGACCTCCGTCCGTCCGCTCACCGGACCACTCACCGCTCGGTGCGACCGTTCGTCGCAGATCCCTGTCCGTTCCCTGTCGCCCGGCGTCCGGATGCGTTCACATACGGCGCATGACGACGGCACTGACGCCACCGGCCGCACCCGGGGCGACCACCGACGAGCGGGCCCTGGAGGAGCTCCAGCGCGAGCACGGCCCGGCCCTGTTCTCCTTCCTGCTCGGGCTGACCGGCGGCGACCGGCAGCGCGCCGAGGACCTGGTGCAGGAGACCCTGGTCCGCGCCTGGCTGCACCCCGAGGCCTTCGACTCCCGCTACGCGTCCATGCGGCCGTGGCTGTTCACGGTCGCCCGGCGGCTCGCCATCGACGCCCGCCGCTCCCGGCTCTCCCGGCCCACCGAAATCGGCGACGAGCTGCTCGCCGTCACCGCCGACCCGGCCGACGCCACCGAGTCGGCGGTCGCCGCGCTCGACGTCCGGGCGGCGGTGCGCGGACTGCGACCCGAGCACCGCGCGGTGCTCGTGCGGCTCTACTTCCACGGGCTCACCGTCAACGAGGCCGCCGCCGAGCTCGGCATCCCGGCCGGCACCGTCAAGTCCCGCTCCCACTACGCCCTGCGCCAGCTCGGCCACCGGCTCCCCGGCTACCGGCCGCGCCACCGCGCGCCCGTTGCCCGGCCCTCGGCCGGGGCCCCACAATGACGCCCGTGACAACGACGCCCGTGGCGCTGACGCCCGCCGCCGCAGAGAAGATCCTCGCCGACAACTTCGCCCCCTGGGTGCTCGACCTCGGGCTGAGCGTCGACGCCGTCGACGACTCCGGGGCCGTGCTCCGGCTGCCCTGGTCCGACCGGCTCGCCCGGGAGGGCGGCGGGCTCTCCGGCCAGGCGCTGATGGCCGCCGCCGACACGGCGACCGTCATCGCGGTGGCCGCCGCCCGCGGCGGCTTCGTCCCGATGACCACCGTGCAGCAGTCGATCAGCTTCCAGCGGCCCGTGGTCGGCACCGACGTCCTGGTGCGGGCCCGGCTCACCAAGGCGGGCAAGCGCATGGCCTTCGCCGACATCACGATGACCGCCGAGGGCGGCGAGGAGCCCGCCGCGCACGCGACCGCGGTCTACGCGCTGCTCGGCTGAACCGGCTCCCCCGCCCCGCTGTTCACCCCCGTCCCACGGCGCCCACCAGCACCGATGCGGCGGGCCCGGTATCCGGATCCGTCCGCTCCAGTTGCCCGAACCGCCCCCGCGCGCGGCCTTCTCGGAGGAGGCTCGTCCCCGGGGCGCGGCGGACCCCGCGTCCAGGAGAACCGGGAGAAGGTGGAAGCCGTGCTGCCCGAGAGCACGAACGGCGCCGGCGGGGGCGGACTCGCCGTCCCCATGGACTGGCTGTGCGCCGAGTACGTCGCCGACGAGGTGCTGCGCGCCGGCGGGCTCGTCGCGCCCGGCTCGCTGGAGTTCCGGGCGGGCATGCGCACCCTCGCCTTGACCGTCCTGCTCGACGGACCGGGCCCCGCCGGGCCGGGCCTCGACGGCTGGCTGCGCCGCACCGCCCACGACCACCCGTGGGACGCCTGGGTGACCGCCCGGCTCGCCGAGCCGGGGCCGGCCGTCCCCGGGCCCGATCTGGCGCTGGCCCGGGACACCTGGCGGCAGCTGCGGGGGACCGAGCTGCGCGCCGCGGACCTGGCCGGGCTCGCGGGGCTCGGCCCGGCCGGCGGCACGCTCGACGAGGAGCGTCAGGTGTGGCTTCCCGCCTGGCAGTTGGGCGTGGCCCTGAGCCATCTCGCGCTGCACCTGTGCTGACCGGCGGGCGGTGCCGCCGGGGCGGTGCCGGTCAGCCCCGGGCGCGCCGCATCAGCAGGTCGCGCAGTTCGCGGGCGTGCCGGCGGGAGACGGCGAGCACGGCCTCGCCGACCCGGACCGAGGTCGCGCCGCCGTCCAGGCGCAGCTCGTCGATCCGGCCGAGGGCGACCAGGTGGCTGCGGTGGATCCGTACGAAGCCGCGCGCGGCCCAGCGCTCCTCCAGGACCGACAGCGGGATGCGCACCAGGTGGCTGCCCTGGTCGGTGTGGAGCCGGGCGTAGTCGCCGTGCGCCTCGACGTACGCGATGTCGTCGACGTCCACGAAGCGGGTGACGCCGCCGAGTTCGACCGGGATCTGTTCGGCCGCGGGCGCGGCGGCCGGTGCCGTCCCCGCGCCGCCGCGGACCAGCTCGCGGACCCGGCGCACGGCCTCGGCGAGGCGTTCCCGGCGCACCGGCTTGAGCACGTAGTCGACGGCCTCCAGGTCGAAGGCCTGGACGGCGAAGCCCTCGTGGGCGGTGACGAACACGATGAGCGGGGGCCGGGCGAGCCCGCCGAGCACCCGGGCCAGGTCGAGCCCGCCGAGCCCGGGCATGTGGATGTCGAGGAAGACCACGTCGATGCCCTCGGGCCCGTCCGGCCCCGACTCCACGGCCCGGCCGATCCTGCGCAGCGCCTCGGTGGCGTCCCCGGCCCCCTCGGCGGTGCGCACGCGCGGGTCGGCGCGCAGCAGGTAGAGCAGTTCCTCGAGGGCCGGCGCCTCGTCGTCGACGGCCAGTACGCGCAGCATGCGCGCGAGTCTATTTCAGCCGGATCGCGGCGGCCGGGGTCTACTTCAGCAGCCGGGACAGCCTGCGGTCGGCGAGCGGCCGGCCGCCGGTCTGGCAGGTGGGGCAGTACTGCAGCGAGGAGTCGCTGAAGGAGACGCTGCGGATGGTGTCGCCGCACACCGGGCAGGCCTCGCCCTCCCGGCCGTGCACCCGCAGGCCGCTCTTCTTCTCGGCCTTGAGGCGGCCCGCGGCGAGGCCGCGGGAGCGCTCGACGGCCTCGGTGAGGGTGGTGCGCATCGCCTCGTGGAGGGCGGCGGTCTCCGCGGGGGTGAGGTTCTGCACGGGCTTGAAGGGGGACATCTTCGCCGCGTGCAGGATCTCGTCGCTGTAGGCGTTGCCGATGCCGGCGATCAGGCTCTGGTCGCGCAGCGCGCCCTTGATCTGGCGCCGTTCGTCGGCCAGCAGCGCGGTGAGGGCGGGGAGGTCGAAGTCGGGGGCGAGCGGGTCGGGGCCGAGCCGGGCGACGCCGGGGACCTCGGCGGGGTCGGGGACCACGTACACGGCGAGCCGCTTGGTGGTGCCGGCCTCGGTGAGGTCGAAGCCGTCGCCGCCGGTGAGCGCGACGCGCAGGGCGAGCGGTCCCTTGCCGGGCTTCGGCGGACCGGAGGGCAGCACGTCCTTCCAGTGCAGCCAGCCGGCCCGGGCGAGATGGGTGACCAGGTGCAGCTCGCCGGACGGGCCCTCGGTCGCGAGGTCGAGGAACTTGCCGTGCCGGGCCGTGCCGGTGACCCGGGCGCCGTCGAGCGCGGTGACCGGCGGGTCGTAGGTCTTGAGCACACTGATCGCGACGGGCAGCACGCGGGCGATCTCCTTGCCCACGAGGTTCTCGTCGAGGAAGGCGCGGAGGGCTTCCACCTCGGGCAGTTCGGGCATGCCCCCACCCTGCCGTACGGGCGGGGCGCGCGCCCGTCGGACGCGCGCCCCGCTCCCGTACTCCGCACTCCCGTACCGCGTGCTCAGGAGTCCGCGGCCCGCTCCCCGGGCTCATCGGGCTCCTCCGGCTTCCCGGGCTCATCGTGCTCTCGGGTGGCGAACTCGCACCACACGCACTTGCCGCCGCCGCGCGGCTCCACGCCCCACCGGTCGGAGAGGCGCTCGACGAGCAGCAGTCCGCGGCCGGACACGCCCGCGTCGCCGGCCTCGCGGCGGCGCGGGAGGGCGCTGGAGCGGTCCTCGACCTCGACCCGGAGGCGGTGTTCGGGCCCGGCGAGCATCCGCAGGGTCACGACGGCCCCGCCGTCGGTGTGCATCAGGGCGTTGGTCATCAGCTCGTCGGCGACCAGCTCGATCTCGTCCGAGCGGCCGCCCGCGCCCCAGGCGCGCACGGCGGCGCGGATCATGTGGCGGGCCGAGCTGAGCGCCTCGGGGTCGTTCTGGCCGACGTGCTGCTGGAGCCGTCCGCCGGACTGCGGCGACCGGTCGCCCTCGCGGCGCAGCAGCAGCACGGCGACGTCGTCCTCGCCGCCGCGCTCGTCGACCACGTCGCACAGGCGGTCGGCGAGCAGGTCGAGGTCCCGGGGGCCGCGCCGGACCAGCGAGGTGAGCCACTCCAGGCCCTCGTCGAGGTCGGCGCCCGGCTTCTCGACCAGGCCGTCGGTGTAGAGCAGCAGGGTCTGGCCGGGGTCGAGCTCGACGGCGGTGACGGGGTAGTCCAGGCGCCCGAACTCGGCGGACAGGCCGAGCGGCAGGCCGCCCTCGACGGGCAGCCGGCGGGCGCCGCCCCCGGGGTCGCGGACCATGGGGTCGACGTGGCCGGCCCGCACGATCTGGACGAGCCCGGTGGCCGGGTCGGCCTCGGCGTAGGTGCAGGTGGCGAAGCGCTCGGTGTCGAGCTCGTGGAGGAAGACGGAGGCGCGGGCCATGACGGTCGCCGGGGTGTGGCCCTCGGCGGCGTAGGCGCGCAGCACGATCCGCAGCTGGCCCATGACGGCGGCGGCGTGGGTGTCGTGGCCCTGGACGTCGCCGATGACGGCGCCGACCCGGCCGCCGGGCAGCTGGATGATGTCGTACCAGTCGCCGCCGATGTCCCGGCCGAGCCGGGCGGAGCGGTAACGGACGGCGATCTGCGTGCCGGGCACGTCCGGGATGCGGCGCGGCAGCATGGCCTGCTGGAGGCCCTCGGCGAGGTCGTGGTCCTGCTCGTAGAGCATGGCGCGCTGGAGGCTCTGGGCGATGGAGCTGCCGAGGGCGACGAGCAGGTTGCGCTCGTCGGCGCTGAAGCCGGTCCGGTCGCTGTAGAGCAGGCCGAGGGCCCCGATGGGGCGGGCCTGGGCGATCAGCGGGAGGTAGGCGGCGGAGGTGATGCCGAGGCCGCTGATGTGCGGCCAGAGGACCGGGTAGGAGGTGGCGAAGTCCTCGGGGGACTCGATGAAGCGGGGGGCGAGGGTGCGGATCACCTCGCTCATCGGGTACTGCTCGTCCACCCGGGTGAAGCGGGTGCCGGGCACGAAGGCGCCGGCCGGTCCCTCCGCGACCAGGTGGATGCGCCCGGCCTCCAGGAGGCCCATGACGAGGCTGGCGGCGCCGAACTGCTCCAGGCCCTGGGAGTCGTTGAGGAGGTCGATGATGTCCTGCACGGTGCGGGCGTGGGCGAGGGCGGCGGTCATGCCCTCGACGACGCTGGTGCGCTGCCGCCGGCCCTCGTCGAGGCCGAGCCGGGCGGCGGACTCGCTGAGCTCCTCGGAGGCGTCCCGGACGATGCCGACGATCCGCACCGGGCGCCCGTCGGCGTCGCGGCGGATCACGCCCTGGGTGTGGGTCCAGCGCTGCGCGCCGTTCCTGGTGCGGATGCGGAAGTAGGCGCCGTAGCGCGCGCTGCCGTCCTTGAGGGCCTGGGCCACCAGGGCGTCGAGCCGGCGGCCCTCGTCGGTCAGCACCCGGGAGCCGAGGGTCGACGGGTCGCCGTCGTACTCCGCCGCGCTCATGTCGAAGACGTCGAGGGCACCCTCGTCCATGGTCATCCGGCCGGTGAGCAGGTCCCAGTCGAAGCCGCCCATCCGGAACTCCCGGCCGAACGCGTGCAGGAAACAGCAGTCCGGCACCGTCGAGCCCGCCGGATCCACCGTGCAGCGGCACCGCTCGGCCGCCGTCCCGCCCCCTCTGCCCGCAGTCATGGGGCCACGCTAGGCGCCGTCCCCGCCGTGCGCACGGCGAAGATCGGCACAGCTTGGCAACAAACCGTGCGCGCCGGAACCGTCCGCCGTCCGGGCGGGGCCGGCCGCCACGACGGCTCCGCGCACCGCTCAGCCCTCGAAGGTCTCGGGCTGCCGGGGAGCGGTGTCGCCGGGGATCAGCTCCTCGAAGGAGGGCGGCGGCTCCGGCTGCGGCTGCTGCTCGGCGGGCCCGTCGGGCACGGGCGGCACGTCGGGTGACGGCGGTGCGTCGGGGACGGGCGCGGTGTCGCCGCCGTCCGGCACCGGCGGGGCGACGGGCTCGCGCGGGCGCTCCTCCTCGCGGGGCGCGGCGGGGGTGTGGTGCGGCGCCGGCGGCACCGAGGGCGGGGTGGACGGGGCCTGGGGGTGCCCGGGGGCGGTGGTCGGGGCGGAGGACTCCGGGACCGGCCGGGGCGGGTCGGTGAGCAGGTCGCAGGAGGCGGGGGCGCAGGAGGGCAGCACGTCTGGTCTGCGGTCGTGGTCGCCGTCGGTGCCGGTGCGGCGCTCCAGCCAGGTGTTGTCGGTGGCGCTGGCGATCAGCAGGCTGCCGACGGTGGCGCTGGTGGGGGTGATGACGACGACCCGTTCGGGGCGGTAGCCGGGCCAGGCCTCGCCGGTGTGCACGGCGCCCTCGACGGCGGCCGGGGAGCGCAGCGGGTTGCCGCAGGCGCAGCGCACCCGGGGGGTGCCGTAGCGGTCGACGAGGACGGCGGTGCCGGCCTGGAGGACGGCCTGGTGGGGCTCGGCGCGCCCGTTCCGGAAGCCGTGGCCGGTGACCCGGGTGTCGGCGCGCAGCAGGACCGGGGTGAGGCCGCGCAGCCAGTCGGCGAGGTGGCCCTCGGGGATGCCGGCGGCCTCGGCGAAGGCGCGGGCCTTGGCGGGGTCGGCGGTGAGGTACGAGACCTGCTGCTCGACGTTGCAGCTGGCGACGCGGCGGGTGCCGCCGTAGAGGCCGGGGGTGGAGCCGGTGAGGGCGTGGCCGGCGGGCGCCGGGTCGGAGACTCCGGTGACCGGCGGGGTCTCCTGGCTGACGGGGGCGCCTTCCTGGGCGGTGGAGGCGGTGAAGGGGGCCGGGCCCTGGGTGCCGGCGGGCTGGAGCAGCACCTCTCGGGCGGGCGAGGTGGCGTTCTGCTGGGCGCCGGGCTCACCGGGGTCGCCGCCGGAGCAGCCCGCGAGGAGCAGGGCGGCGGCCAGCGCGGCGAGGGTGCGCGCGGTCCCGCGGGGTGTCGAGGGCCGTGGTCGTGTTGCGTCGCGCACTGGGTCTCCCGCCTGTCGCCCCCGGTCGTTCCTTCCTGTCTGCCGCAGCGCCGGGGCCCGCGCAATGCGGGCGCGTCCATCCGGCGGCACGGACGTCGCCCCCGCCACGCGCCGCCACTTGAACACGTTCAAGCGAGGCTCTACGCTCACCACGGAAGGGTTGAACACGTTCAACCCACCTCGCCCGAGGGGGGTGGCGGTGCCATGTCCGTGCTCGTCGGACTGATCGTGACGCTGGGAATGTCGGCCGTCGTGCCGGTGGGGCTGCGACTGCTCGACGGCCCGCAGCCGGCCTCGCTGCGGCTGCTGCGCCGCGCCTGGCCGCTGCTCGCCCTGCCCGGCGCCGTCTCCCTCTGGCTTCCCCGCGGCCCGCTCGCCGCCGCCCTCGCCGGGGTCTACGCCCTCGCCACCCTGGCCCTCGCGCTGCACGCACCGGCCCGGCTCGCGCTCACCCTCCCCCGGTCCCCGGCCGCGGGAGCCCGCAGCGCGCCGCGCCTCCCGGCCCCCGCCGAGGTCGCCGCGCTCACCGCGCTCGCCACCCCGGCCGTCGCGGGGCTCGCCCTGGTCGCCGAGCGCGCCGGACACGAACTGTTCGGCTTCGAGCTCGGCATCCTGGCCCTCACCGTGCCGCACTTCCACTTCGCCGGCTTCGCCGCCGCGCTCGTCGCCGGCCTCGTCTGCCGCGCGGCGGAGAGCCGCGGCACCCGGTTCGCCGCGCTCAGCGTCCCGCTCGGCACCCTCCTGGTGCTGCTCGGCTACTTCGTCGACGACTGGGCCGAGCTCGCCGGGGCCCTCGTGCTCACCGCCGGGATGTGGGCCGTCGCCCTCGCCACCTGGCGCGAGCTGCGCCCCGCCGCGCCCGACCGGGTCACCCGGGCGCTGCTCGGCACCTCGGCCGCCGTCCTGGTCGCCACCATGCTGCTCGCCCTGAGCTGGGCGCTCGGCGAGGCCACCGGGCTCCCGCACCCCAGCCTGACCTGGATGGCCGCCACGCACGGCCTCGGCAACGCGCTCGGCTTCGCCGTCTGCTCGCTGCTCGCCTGGCGCCGGCTCGCCCGGTCCCGTACCGCCGCGTCCGCACGCGGCCCCCTGACCCACCGCGCCGTCCCCGCCGTCCCCGCCCACCGAACGGAGCTCCCGGCATGACCCGCCTCATCCGCAGCCTCTCGGACCGGCCCGCCCCCGCCACCGACACCAACTACCCCGAGGTCGGTGCCACCCGCACCGGTCCGCTGCCCGCCGGCTACCACCACCTGCACCACACGGTGCGGATCGGCCACGGCCGGGCCGCCTACGAACGGGCCGGGACCGCCGTCACCACCTGGGCCATGCACCGCGCCACCGGCGCCCGGGTGGACAGCGCGGCCGGCCGGGCCGCGCCCGGCGTCACCCTGGAGGTCTCGCTCGGCCTCGGCCCGGTCCGCTTCACCGCGCCCTGCCGGGTGATCTGGACGACGTACACCGACCGCGAGACCGGCTTCGCCTACGGCACCCGGGCCGGACACCCGGAGCACGGCGAGGAGTCCTTCGTGGTCGACCTGCACGACAACGGCGACGTCTGGTTCACCGTCACCGCCTTCAGCCGCGCCGCCGTCTGGTACACCCGGCTCGGCGGGCCCGTCGTCCGCGCCCTCCAGCACGCCTACGCCCGCCGGCTCGGCCGGGCCCTCACCGCGCTCGCCGCCGGCCGCTGACCGCCGGCCCAGGAGACCGGGGCCGAGGAGAGTTACGCTCGATGCGTACTCATCCGTGCCCCGCTCCGAGGAGGCGGCCATGAGCCAGTACGACGAGTACACCAACCCCTCGCAGGCCGAGGGCGAGCGTCTCGACGAGGACCTGGACGCCCAGCAGAAGGCCCAGATCCACCCCCAGGTGAGCCGGACCACCCCCTCCCAGGCGGAGGGCGAGCGGCTGGCGGACGAGGACGAACGGAAGCGCTGAGACGGCCGGGGCCGGTCGCCCGCGCCCGGCGTGACGGACTGGTTCACCGACCGCGATGGACTGGTTCACCGACTCCGACTACTGGCTGAGCCGGATCCTGTTCCAGCGGGGACTCGCCGGCCTCTACCTCGTCGCGTTCCTGTCCGCGGCGCTCCAGTTCCGGGCGCTCATCGGGTCCCGCGGCATGCTGCCGGTGCCCGCGTACGTGCGCGTGGTGCCGGCCCGCCGGGCACCCAGCCTCTTTCAGTGGCGCTACTCGGACCGCCTCTTCGCCGCCGTCGCCTGGGGCGGGGCGGCGCTCGCCCTCGCGCTGCTCGCGGGGGCCGGCGACGCGGTGCCGCTGCCGGTGTCGATGCTGCTGTGGCTGCTGGCCTGGGGGCTGTACCTGTCGATCGTGAACGTCGGGCAGACCTGGTACTCCTTCGGCTGGGAGTCCCTGCTCCTGGAGACCGGCTTCCTCGCCGTGCTGCTCGGCAACGACGACACCGGACCCCCGGTCGTCGTGCTGTTCCTGCTGCGCTGGCTGCTCTTCCGGGTGGAGTTCGGCGCCGGACTCATCAAGATCCGCGGCGACCGCTGCTGGCGCGACCTCACCTGCCTCTACCACCACCACGAGACCCAGCCGATGCCCGGCCCGCTCAGCTGGTTCTTCCACCGCCTCCCGCGCCCCCTGCACAAGGTCGAGTGCGCCGCCAACCACGTCGTCCAGCTCGGCGTCCCGGTGCTGCTCTTCACCCCCCAGCCGGTCGCGACCGTCGCCGCGGGGCTGATGATCGTCACCCAGCTGTGGCTGGTGCTCTCCGGCAACTTCGCCTGGCTGAACTGGATCACCATCGTGCTCGCGCTCTCCGCCGTGGACGGCTCGCTCCTCGCCGGCCACGACCACCCGCAGCCGGGCGCCCCGCTCTGGTACGTGGTCCTGGTCTGCGCCGTCGCCGCCGGGCTGCTCTTCCTCAGCCACCGCCCAGTGCGCAACCTGCTCTCCAAGCGGCAGGCGATGAACCGCTCGTACGACTCCCTGCACCTGGTGAACACGTACGGCGCCTTCGGCACGGTCGGCCGGGTCCGCGACGAGATCGTGGTGGAGGGCACCGCCGAGCCCGGCCCGCCGCACCCGGGCACCGAGTGGCGCGAGTACGGCTTCAAGGGCAAGCCGGGCGACCCGCGCCGGCTGCCGCGCCAGTTCGCCCCGTACCACCTGCGGCTCGACTGGCTGATGTGGTTCGCGGCGCTCTCCCCCGGATACGCCCGCGACTGGTTCGGCCCGTTCGTGGAGCGGCTGCTCGCCAACGACCGGGACACCCTGCGGCTGCTCCGGCACAACCCCTTCCCCGACGCCCCGCCGGCGCTCGTGCGGGCGCGGCTCTACCGCTACCGCTTCACCACCTGGCGGGAGCTGCGGGAGACCGGGGCCTGGTGGCACCGGACGCTGCTGCGCGAGTACCTGCCGCCGGTCGGGCTCCAGGACTCCGCCGGGCGGCGCGGACGGCCCCGCTGAGCCGGGGCCGTCGAGTCCCTGGGCCGGACATGCCCGCGCCCCCGGTACCGCACGGGGCGGGCGGGGGCGCGGGGAGGCGCGTCGGGTCGGACGTGGCCCGGGCCTGGAGGGATGTCCGACGCGGTGGCGCGTTCAGTCGATGCCGGGCAGGATGTGCGGCTCCGCGAGGTCGTCCTCGTAGCCGGCCAGCCGGATCGGGGCCGAGCGGGCCCACACTTCGAGGCTGCCGAGCTCTCCCGAGCGGCGGGGCCGCTCCGTGGGTTCGGACGGAGACTTTTCCTGCTGGGTCAGTTCGGGTGTCACCGCGCACTCCTTCGTGTCGCGAGTCGATGGGTCGGGGCCGTTCGGTCGCGGTGGCGCCGTCTCGGGGCGGGACCGCGGCCCTGTCAGGCCTGTCCCCTGGCCGGCCGTGGACGTTCGGTGAAACGTCCGGTGGCCAACCGTGGACCTCAGACTAACCATCTGAGCGCGTCGGCGCTCTATGGGGCACGAAAGTGTGACGCGATCGAGTGAAAGTGGCTCGTTCGGCCCCGTTTACCGAGGTCAAACGCCCGATCATCGATCAGAACCCTGCCCTGACCGGCTCACCACTTGCCGGGCGCGTAGTCCTTCATGAACACGCCGTACAGGTCCTCGCCGGCCTCGCCGCGCACGATCGGGTCGTAGACCCGGGCCGCGCCGTCGACCAGGTCGAGCGGGGCGTGGAAGCCCTCCTCGGCGAGCCGCAGCTTGTCGAAGTGCGGGCGCTCGTCGGTGATCCAGCCGGTGTCGACGGAGGTCATCAGGATGCCGTCGGACTGGAACATCTCCTGCGCGCTGGTCCGCGTCACCATGTTGATCGCGGCCTTGGCGGCGTTGGTGTTCGGGTGCCCGGCGCCCTTGTAGCCGCGGTTGAAGACGCCCTCCATGGCGGAGACGTTCACGACGTAGGCGCGCCCGCTCTTGGCCCGCGCGGCGGCCTCGGCCATCGCCGGGCGCAGCTTGCTGATGAGGATGAAGGGCGCGGTGTAGTTGCAGAGCTGGGTCTCCAGGAGCTCCACCGGGGAGATCTGGTCGATGGTCTGCACCCAGGTGTTGGTGTCGACGACGTCCGGCACCAGGCCGCCGGCGTCGATCGCGGTGCCGGCGTGGTGCCGCTCGATGCTGGCGTTGCCGGCGACGAGGGCGAGGTCGGCGACCGCCTGCGCGTCGATGCCGCTGGTGCCCAGCGGGAGCGCGGCCAGGCCGTCCACGGCGCCGGAGTTGAAGGCGCCGATGACGTGGTGGGCGGGCAGCTCGCCGGCGGGCAGCGGCGCGTTCTCGCCGTCGACGAGGGCGGCGTACGCGGAGGGCAGCCGGCGCACGGTCTGCGTGGCGTTGTTCACCAGGACGTCCAGCGGGCCGGCGGCGGCCACCTGGTCGGCGAGGGCCACGGCCTGGGCCGGGTCGCGCAGGTCGATGCCGACGACCTCCAGGCGGTGCATCCAGTCCGCGGAGTCCTCCATCGCCGAGAAGCGGCGGATGGCGTCCTTCGGGAAGCGGGTGGTGATCGTCGTGTGCGCGCCGTCGCGGAGCAGCCGCAGCGCGATGTACATGCCGATCTTTGCGCGGCCGCCGGTGAGCAGCGCGCGCTTGCCGGTGAGGTCGGCGCGGGCCTCCCGCTTGGCGCGGTTCAGCGCGGCGCACTCCGGACACAGCTGGTGGTAGAAGTAGTCGACCTCGACGTAGCGGGTCTTGCAGGTGTAGCAGGAGCGCGGGCGCTGGAGTATGCCCGCGATCTTGCCGGCCTCGGTGACCGACGAGGGCAGCAGGCCCTCGGTCTCGTCGTCGATGCGCTGCGCGGAGCCGGTCGCGGTGGCCTCGGTGACCGCCTTGTCGTGGGCGGTCTTGGCGGCCCGGCGCTCCTGGCGGCGGCGCTGCTTCACGGTCCGGTAGATGCCGGCGGTCGCGCGGCGGACCGCGATCGCGTCCGGGTGGTCGACCTCGATCCGGTCGAGCTCGTCGAGGACGCTGAGGCAGACGGCCAGGCGCTCGGGGTCGATGCCCGGTCCGTACTCCTGGGACTGGGTCTCTTCGGTCACCGTCATGGCCTTCGTCGTTCCTCGATCGCTCGCGTCTGGTACTCCCGAAGAGGAAACTTTACGGAGCCGGGGGGCGCCGCTCCAAACCCGTTCGGGGCGCGTGGTCGAACACACAGTCGCCGCACAGTCCGCCGGACGGGAGCCGGTAGTAGAGACAGCAGGTGGTGCGGCGCAGCGCCGGGCCGCGGACGGTGCGTTCCAGATCGGGGTGGGCGAGCAGACCGCGGACCAGCGGCACGGCGCGCTCGGCGGCCTCGGGCCGGCCGTGCGCCCGGGACCAGCGCAGCAGTTCGCGCAGCGCGCCGGCGAGCGCGGAGCCAGCGTTGCCCCACAGCAGCCTGGGCGAGATCCGCCCGTCGCGGGCGAAGGCGGCGTGCAGCGGCACCAGGTGGGCCTCCAGGACGGCGGCCCGCAGCTCCTCGACGGTGGCGGGCCGGCTGCCGGTGCCGGTCCACCACAGCTCGTCGGGCGCGCCGGCCGTCGGGTCCCAGTGCAGGGTCGCGGGCGCGAGGTCGGGGAAGCGGCCGGAGAGCGCGGCGGGGCCGAGCACGACGGACCACAGCCGGGCGGCGAGCCCGAGGTGCGCGGCGGAGGCGGCGACCCGGCGCTCGGGCGCGCGCAGCCCGGCGGCGACCCGGTCGACCCGGGTGGCGAGGGCGGTGTCGGCCGTGCCCGCGTAGAGCCGGGCGAGCGGGACGGCGGCCGGGGCGGCGAGCCCGGGGACGGCGCCAGGGGCGGGGGCAGGGGCGGGTGTAGGGGCGGGGGCGGGTGGCGGGCTGGTGCGCAGGGTGAAGAAGCCGCCGATCCGTGCGCTCGCGTCGAGGTCCACGGAGCACACCGTACGGAACGGGCGCCGGCGCGGGCCAATGTGGACCGGGCGCGGGCCGGGGTGGCTCGGAATGGAGAGCCCGCGCGGTGCGCGAGGGGGCGCCAGGGCGGCGGGACGCGCCCCGGTGGGGTGCCGCGCCGGCACCGCTGACCTGCGGGGCCGTACATCCAGCGGTGTACGGCCCGGCCTCGTACTGCGTCCGTGGTACGGGAGATCGCGTTCCCAGGTACGACGACGCGGGCGGCCGGAAGAGAGATCGTGGAGACATGAGCCCCCTCGTGCTGTCCGTGCTCCTCTCCCTGGTCTCCGCGGTCGCCTACGCGGCCGCGGCGATCGTGCAGGAGCGGGTCGCGGCGGCGGCCGACGGCCCGCGCTACGCGCCGCTGCGCCGCCCCGCCTGGTGGGGCGCCGTGCTGCTCAACGGCGTCGGCGCGGCGCTGCACGTGGCGGCGCTCGCGTACGGCCCGCTCAGTCTGGTGCAGCCGCTCGGCGCGCTGACCATCGTGTTCGCACTGCCCATGGCGGCGCTCTTCGTGGGCCGCCGGGTGGGCCGCAGCGCCTGGCGCGGCGCGCTGATGGCGACCGTGGGCCTGGCCGGGCTGCTCAGCCTCACCGGAGGGCCCGGCGCCCATCCGCTGTCCGACCCCGACCGGCGGCTGCTGGCGGCGGTGACCTTCGGCGCGGTGGCGCTGCTCTTCGCGCTCGCGCACCTGGTGGGCCGCTCGGCGCTGCGCGCGGTGATCCTGGCCGCGGCGGCCGGGGTGTCCTTCGGCATCGCCTCGGTCTTCACCAAGACGGTGGCCGAGGAGTGGACGCCGCGGGCCCCGCTCGCCGAGTGGACCAGCCTGCTCGTCCTGTCGGCGCTCGCGATCACCGGGCTGCTGCTCTCCCAGGCCTCCTACCGGGGCGCGGGGCTCGCGGCGCCGCTGGCCACGGTCACCGTGGTCAACCCGGTGATCGCCGCGGCCGTCGGGCTCACCCTGTTCGGCGAGTCCTTCCGGTACGGGGCGGCGGGCACCGTGGCCGCGCTGATCTGCGGCGCGGTGGCGGCGGGCGGCCTGGTGCGGCTCACCACCGACCGGCTGACCCGGCCCGAGGACTCCCTCGCGGTGTCATCCGCGCGGGCCGGGAGGTCAGATGCCGACGCCGCGGGCCCTGAGGTAGGCCAGGGGGTCGATGTCGGACCCGTACCCGGGACCCGTGCGCATCTCGAAGTGCAGGTGCGGTCCCGAACTGTTGCCGGTCGACCCTGACCGCGCGATCCGCTGTCCGGCGCCGACCCGCTGGCCCTCGCGCACGGAGAGCGCGGAGAGGTGGGCGTACTGGCTGTAGCGCCCGTCCTGGTGCCGGATGACGACCTGGTAGCCGTAGGCCCCGCCCCAGCCGGCCGACACGACGGTGCCGTCGGACACGGCCCGTACGGAGGTGCCGGTGGGCACGGGGAAGTCGACGCCCGTGTGGTAGCCGCTCGACCAGGCGGAGCCGGCCTTGCGGTAGCGGGTGCCGATGTCGGTGTCGGCGACGGGGCTGACGAAGCGGGCGCGCGCGGGGGCGGGCTTCGCCGCGGGCTTCGCGGCCGGGCGCGGGGCGGGCTTGGGCGCGGGCTTCGCGGCGACCGGCTTGGTGACGGGCTTGGCCGCGGGCTTCGTCACGGGCCTCGGGGCGCTCGGCCGGGGCGCGGGGCGGGCCGGGGCCTTCGTCGCGGGCGGGGCCGGGGCGGGCGGCTTGGCGGGGGTCGTCGCGGTCGGCGGCTTGACGGGGGTCTTCGCGGACGGCGGCTTCGCCGGCGCGGGGGTGGCGGGCTTGGGCTTCTGCGGGGCGGCGGGGGCGCTGATCCGGAGGGTGAGCCGCTGGCCGGGGAGGATCAGGTCGGGGTCGTCGCCGACGACGGCGCGGTTCGCCGCGTAGAGCCGGGGCCAGCCGCCGCGTACGTGTTCGTCGCGGGCGATCTTCGACAGCGAGTCGCCGGGGGCGACGGTGTACATCTCGCGGACCGTGGGCACGGTGGTGGGGCTCGCCGGGGCGGCGGCCGGGGCGCTGCGCTGGGCGGGTAACGCGGCCTGGCGGGCCTGCGGGGCGCCGGTCAGCGGGCGGGTGCGCTCGGTCTGCGGGGCGAGGCCGGTGGCGCCGGCGGGGGCGTCGCCGCGCTGGAGGCCGGCGCGCGGCGCGCAGGCGGGCCAGGCGCCGGGACCCTGGCCCTTGAGGACCCGCTCGGCGATCTCGATCTGCTGGTCCTTGGAGGCGAGATCGGCGCGCGGGGCGTAGTGCGTGCCGCCGTAGCGCTCCCAGGTGGACTGGCTGAACTGGAGTCCGCCGAAGTAGCCGTTGCCCGTGTTGATCTGCCAGTTGGACGAGGACTCGCAGGAGGCGAGCTTGTCCCAGACGTCGAGCGAGGCGGCCTGGGCCGTGCCGGCGCCGATCAGCGGCAGTGCGATGCCCGCGCCGCCCGCGGTGACGGTCAGCGAGGCGCGGTTGATCCGGCTCGGCTGGTACCGACGGTGCTTTCCGCGATTCTCGCGATTCCCGCGTACGGCTGGCATGGGCCCCCCTCGAACGCCTCGGCAGTCGCCCACGGTAGGGGCTGGCAACCGTGCGTGACAAGGGCTTCGGCTCGATCCCCCACCCCTTCCGTCAGGTCCTTCCGGTCACCTCGCGCCCCCGGCGGGCCCGGGCTGCGGCTGCGGTTCGGGCTCCGGTACGGGCACGGGATTGGGCGGGGGCACGGGCGGCGGGACCGGCGGGGGCACCGGCGACGGCGGTCCGGGCGGCACGGGCCCGGGAGAGGGCAGCGGTTCGGGGATCGGGGGCTGGGTCATGACGACTCCCGGTCGGCGGTTCGGGCGGGGGCGCGGGGTGCCGAGGCCCGAGGGAAGGGTGGTCCCGGCTCCCAGCGTCCCCCCGTCCGTGTGCCCCGGCGCGCCGGACCCATTCCTTCGGGTGGCGGGGCGGGCGCGCCGGGGGCCCGCGTCAGACCTGCGCGGGCACCGCGTGCGGCGGCCGCACGGTGTCGGTCCCGGGCACGGGCGCCGAGGCGTCGTCGCCGAGCTCCACGATCCGGTTCGCCCCGTCCACGTGCACGACGCGCGGCACCAGGGTGCGCGCCTCGGCGTCGCTGACCTGCGCGTAACTGATGAGGATGACCAGGTCCCCCGGGTGCACCAGATGCGCGGCCGCACCGTTGATCCCGATCACCCCGGAACCGCGCTCGCCCTCGATGACGTACGTCTCCAGCCGGGCCCCGTTGTCGATGTCGACGATGTGGACGAGCTCGCCGGGCAGCAGGTCGGCGGCCTCCATCAGCTCGGCGTCGACGGTCACGGACCCGACGTAGTGGAGATCGGCCTGCGTCACGGTGGCGCGGTGGATCTTGGACTTGAACATGGTGCGCATCATGGAGGTACTCCTGGACTAGGCTCCCTGCCTGCGTTTTTGCAGGTCAAGGGCTGTTTCCACACCCTACAACGAGTCGCGGGTCCGGGCGGTTGTCCCAGGTTTTCCAGGACTCGTGCTGACCACTTGCCGACTTTGCTGACATTTCGTCAGGCTGCGGCCAGGGGCTTCGCACGCTCCCCTGCCCCACCGCGA
Source organism: Streptomyces sp. NPDC053541 (assembly GCF_044544705.1). NCBI lineage: Bacteria > Bacillati > Actinomycetota > Actinomycetes > Kitasatosporales > Streptomycetaceae > Streptomyces > Streptomyces sp. NPDC053541. The sequence goes on along the minus strand of NZ_JBITXM010000003.1, from coordinate 71,033 downwards.
CGACCTCACAAGCCTACGCAGCAACACTGCGAAGAGTGTCCGTGATCACGGTCACTCCGGCGGTCCGGGTGAGGGCCGGCAGCGACGGTGGTCGCCCCTACGAAGCCCTGCGCAAGGACGATCAGACGACGCTGTTCGCGGGATACGCCCTCATCGCGGCCGTCGGTGGCGGCCTCACCCTCATCTTCGCCCAACTAGACGCCTGGTCGGACGAACGATGAACGGGGCACCCGGCACAGCAGCCCCTGCTGCGCCGCCGGACCCGAAAACCTCTGCGCTTCTCGCTGTACCGCTCCCCCGTTCAGGCGCTCGACGCAGTCCTGGCAGACAGCGGCGCGCCGAAGACTGTCGTTTCTCGTGTGGGTGAGGGGCAGGGGGGCGTGGGCGGGGTCACGCCTCGAAGCGATACCCCATGCCGGGCTCGGTGATCAGGTAGCGGGGGTGCGACGCCAGCAGATGCCACTCGGTCGGGGTCAGTCTGACGTCGCGGTCACCGCGCCGTACCTTCTTCCTCACGAGGTCGACGGTGAAGTCGTCGGTCGTGACCCCGGCGCCGGCCGCCGCTCCCACACCCGGCCGCACATGTGCGGGCGCCTCCGCGATCCGGCGGGTGGCCGCCCACAGCCGGGCGAGGAGCTCGTCCATGCTGAACGGCTTGGTCATGTAGTCGTCCGCGCCCGCGTCCAGCGCGCGGATCTTGTCCTCGGACCCGGTGCTGGCGGACAGCACGAGCACCGGACTCCGGTTCCAGCCTCGCAGCGCCCGTATGACGTCGATGCCGTCCATGTCCGGCAGTCCGAGGTCCAGCAGGATCGCGTCCGGTTGCACGCCGGCCGCGAGCCGGAGCGCGGTGGCGGCGTCGTGGGCCGCGTCCACGTCGTACTTGCGTGCTGTGCGGTTGATCGTCAGCGCACGCGCGAGCTGCGCGTCGTCCTCGACGACCAGGACGCGGGTCATCGGCGTACTGCCTTTCGTTGTGGGCGTGGCGTCGGATGCGTGCCGGGAGCCGGCGGCCGGGGCGGTCCCGGACTGCCGGCTCCCGGGTGTGGGGCCTCAGGCGGCCATCAGCCCTTGGCCGCCACGAGGTTCTTCAGCGCGAGGTTGAGCTGGAGGACGTTGACGCGCGGCTCGCCGATGAAGCCGAGGATGCGGTCTTCGGTGTGGTCGGCGACCAGCTTCTCGACCTGTCCGACGTCGAGACCGTTCTTCTCCGCGACGCGGTGGACCTGGAGCTTCGCGTACGCGGGCGAGATGTGCGGGTCCAGGCCGGAGCCGGAGGAGGTGACGGCGTCGGCGGGGACGTCGGACGGCTTCACCCGGTGGTCGGCAGTGGAGTTGTCCTTGACGACGGCCGCTTTGGCGTCCGTCACCCACTTGATCAGGTCGGCGTTGTCGCCCGAACGGTTCGTGGCGCCGGACAGGATGATCGAGTACTGGGTGTTGACGCTGTTGCTGCCGAGGCCGTTCGAGGGGCGCGGCTGGAACCACTTCAGGTCCGGGGCCACGGCCTCGTCCGCGTCGTGCGGGTTCTTCTTCGGCAGGTGGTAGGTCTGGCCGATCAGCTCGGAGCCGACGACCTCGCCGCTCGCGTCCTTGATCTCGGAGCCGTTGGCCTTGCCGGGGAAGGCCACCTGGGCGACGCCGGTGACGGCGAGGGGATAGAGCACGCCCGTCACCACGGTCAGGACGAGCAGGGCGCGGAGCCCGGCCCAGAGCAGACGCGCCGCGTTTCCGACGGAGTTGTTCATGGTCGTCAGCCGATCCCGGGGATGAGGGAGATGAGCAGGTCGATGATCTTGATGCCGATGAACGGCGCGATCAGGCCGCCCAGGCCGTAGAGGCCCAGGTTGCGGCGCAGCATCGAGTCCGCGCTGGACGGTCGGTACCGCACGCCCTTCAGGGCGAGCGGGACCAGGGCGATGATGATCAGCGCGTTGAAGATGACCGCGGAGAGGATCGCGGACTCGGGCGAGGCCAGGCCCATGATGTTGAGCTTGTCGAGCGACGGGTAGGCCACGGCGAACATGGCCGGGATGATCGCGAAGTACTTCGCGACGTCGTTGGCGATCGAGAAGGTGGTCAGCGCGCCCCGGGTGATGAGGAGCTGCTTGCCGATCTCGACGATCTCGATGAGCTTGGTGGGGTTGGAGTCGAGGTCGACCATGTTGCCGGCCTCCTTCGCGGCCGACGTGCCGGTGTTCATCGCCACGCCGACGTCCGCCTGCGCGAGGGCCGGGGCGTCGTTCGTCCCGTCGCCGGTCATCGCGACGAGCTTGCCGCCGGCCTGTTCCCGCTTGATGAGGGCCATCTTGTCCTCGGGGGTGGCCTCGGCGAGGAAGTCGTCGACACCGGCCTCTTCGGCGATGGCCTGGGCGGTCAGCGGGTTGTCACCCGTGATCATGATCGTCTTGATGCCCATGCGGCGCAGCTCGTCGAACCGCTCGCGCATGCCTTCCTTGACGACGTCCTTGAGGTGGATCACCCCCAGGACACGCGCGCCCTCGTCGTCCTCCACAGCCACAAGGAGCGGCGTGCCACCAGCCTGGGAAATGGCGTCGGTGAGTTCCTGGGCGTCCTGCGCGACCTCGCCACCGCGTTCCTCCACCCACCTCACGACCGAACCGGTCGCGCCCTTGCGTACCTTGCGGCCGTCGACGTCCACACCCGACATCCGGGTCTGGGCGGTGAACTCGATCCACTCGGCGTGGGCGAGTTCGCCCTGGTGGCGCTCGCGCAGCCCGTACTTCTCCTTGGCGAGGACCACGACCGAGCGGCCCTCGGGCGTCTCGTCGGCCAGCGAGGAGAGCTGCGCGGCGTCGGCGACCTCGGCCTCGGTGGTGCCCTTGACCGGAACGAACTCCGATGCCTGGCGGTTGCCGAGGGTGATCGTGCCGGTCTTGTCCAGGAGCAGGGTCGACACGTCGCCGGCGGCCTCGACGGCGCGGCCGGACATGGCGAGGACGTTGCGCTGCACGAGCCGGTCCATGCCGGCGATGCCGATCGCGGAGAGCAGGGCGCCGATCGTCGTCGGGATGAGGCAGACCAGGAGCGCGGTGAGGACGATCATCGAGGTCTGCTCGTCGGCCCCGGCGTAGATCGCGAAGGGCTTCAGGGTGACGACCGCGAGCAGGAAGACGATGGTGAGCGACGCCAGGAGGATGTTGAGGGCGATCTCGTTGGGCGTCTTCTGCCGGGCGGCGCCCTCGACCAGGTTGATCATCCGGTCGATGAAGGTCTCGCCGGGCTTCGTCGTGATCTTGATGACGATCCGGTCGGACAGCACCTTCGTACCGCCGGTGACGGCGCAGCGGTCGCCGCCGGACTCACGGATGACCGGAGCCGACTCACCCGTGATGGCGGACTCGTCGACGGAGGCCACGCCCTCGACGACGTCGCCGTCGCCGGGGATGACGTCGCCGGCCTCGCAGACCACCAGGTCGCCGATCCTGAGCTCGGTGCCGGGAACCTGCTCCTCGCCCTTGCCGTCCTGGGTGAGACGGCGGGCGACAGTGTCGGTCTTGGCCTTGCGCAGGGTGTCGGCCTGCGCCTTGCCCCGGCCTTCCGCGACGGCCTCCGCCAGGTTGGCGAAGATCGTGGTGAGCCAGAGCCAGGCGGTGATCGCCCAGCCGAACCAGTCTCCGGGGTTCTTGATCGCGAGCGCGGTGGTGACCACCGAGCCGACCAGGACGACGAACATGACGGGCGACGTGACCATCACCCGCGGGTCGAGCTTCCGGATCGCGTCAGGGAAGGACTTCACCAGCTGCTTCGGGCCGAACAGACCGCCGCCGACGCGGCCGGGAGCCTGGTGTCCGGCTGACAGGTCGTCGTGCGGCGCCGTGGTCGCCGTGGGGGTAGACGGCTGGTTCACAGCGTCCTCGTGCTTCTGTACGTCGATGGTCATGCCGCGAGTCCTTCGGCGAGCGGGCCGAGGGCCAGGGCCGGGAAGTAGGTGAGACCGGCGATGATCATGATGGTGCCGACGAGCAGGCCGGTGAACAGCGGTTTCTCGGTGCGCAGGGTGCCCGCGGTCTCGGGTACGGGCGTCTGCTCGGCGAGCGAGCCCGCCAGGGCCAAGACGAACACCATCGGGAGGAACCGGCCGAGCAGCATCGCGATGCCGATCGTCGAGTTGAACCACTGGGTGTCGGCGTTCAGACCCGCGAACGCGGAGCCGTTGTTGTTGGCGCCCGAGGTGTAGGCGTAGAGGATCTCGGAGAAGCCGTGGGCGCCCGAGTTCGTCATCGAGTGCGCCGGGGTGTCCAGGACGAACGAGGCGGCGGTGAAGCAGAGCACGAGCGCCGGGGTGATCAGGATGTAGCAGGCCGCGCACTTGATCTCGCGGGTGCCGATCTTCTTGCCCAGGTACTCGGGAGTGCGGCCGACCATCAGACCGGCGATGAACACCGCGATGATCGCCATGATCAGCATGCCGTAGAGGCCGGAGCCGACACCGCCGGGGGCGATCTCGCCGAGCTGCATGCCCAGCAGGTTGATGCCGCCGCCGAAGCCGGTGTTCGAGGAGTGGAAGGAGTTCACGGCGCCGGTCGAGGTCAGCGTGGTGGCGACCGAGAAGATCGCGGACGCGCCGATGCCGAACCGGGTCTCCTTGCCCTCCATGGCGCCGCCGGCGAGCTCGAAGGCCGGTCCCTTCCCCGCGAACTCGGTCCACATCATCAGCGCGGTGAACCCGAGCCAGATCACGGCCATCGTGCCGAGGATCGCGTACCCCTGCCTGAGCGAGCCGACCATCCGGCCGAAGGTCCGGGTCAGCGCGAAGGGGATGACGAGGATCAGGTAGATCTCGAAGAGGTTGGACAGCCCGTTGGGGTTCTCGAAGGGGTGGGCCGAGTTGGCGTTGAAGTAGCCGCCACCGTTCGTGCCCAGCTCCTTGATGACCTCCTGCGAGGCCACCGCCCCGCCGTTCCACTGCTGCGTACCGCCCGTGAACTGGCCGACCTCGTGGATGCCGGAGAAGTTCTGTATCGCACCGCACGCCACGAGGACCAGCGCGCCGATCACCGCGATCGGCAGCAGGACGCGCACGGTGCCGCGCACCAGGTCGGCCCAGAAGTTGCCCAGCTCACCGGTGCGCGACCGGGCGAAGCCGCGCACCAGCGCGACCGCCACTGCCATGCCGACCGCCGCCGACACGAAGTTCTGCACCGCGAGGCCGCCGGTCTGCACGACGTGACCCATGGCCTGCTCGCCGTAGTACGACTGCCAGTTCGTGTTCGCGACGAACGACGCGGCGGTGTTGAACGCCTGGTCCGGGTCGATCGACACGAAGCCGAGCGAGCCGGGCAGCGAACCCTGGAGCCGCTGCAGCAGGTAGAGGAAGAGGACGCTCACCGCGGAGAAGGCCAGCACACCGCGCAGATACGCGGGCCAGCGCATCTCGACGTTCGGCTGGGCGCCGATCGCCTTGTAGATCCACTTCTCGGGCTCGTAGTGCTTCTTTGAGGAGTACACCGTGGCCATGTGGTCACCGAGCGGCCGATAGGAGAGACCGAGGGCGACGACGAGGGCGAGGAGCTGGAGGACTCCAGCCAGGACGGGACTCATGACCGTACTCAGAACCTCTCCGGCTTGACGAGGGCGAGGACGAGATAGACCAGCAGGCCGGCGGCGACCAGCAGACCGACGATGTTCTCGACAGTCACAGCTTCGCCACCCCCTTGGCGACGAAAGCCACCAGCGCGAAGACCGCGACCGTGGTGACGACGAAGGCCACGTCGGCCATCGTGAGCTCCCGAATGTGTGTGGATGAGATGAGCGGTCCGTACGGACCAGTGAGAGGAAAACTCATGTCAGCCGGCACACCGTCGGCGTTGACGCCCTCCTGACGTGCGCTGCGGTCGTCTTGACGCATCCCGTACGCGCCCCGCTCCGGACCGGTCCGCCACCTCGCCGGCCGCCCCGTTCAGAAGCTGTCCGGTTTGACGCAGGCGGCCACCAGGTAGCCGACCAGCGCCACCGCGACGATCAGACCGACGACGTTCTCGACGCTCATGCTCCAGACACCCCCTTCGACTGCCCCGCGTTTCCTCGGAGTGTGCTCGTATCGCGCGCCCCTTCGGAGGAGACGCCTCCCGCCGGGCCCGCGCCATCACTTTGACGCCTCGCCGGCGCGCCAGGCGGAAACGCTGACAAGCTCTTGACGCCCTCCCTACGGGCGCTGCCCCCGGCCCGCCGCCAGCGGAGAGGCAGAGACCGGCCGGGGTGCCGTGCCGGGAGCGCGACCGCGCAAAGAAGCCGTCGGCGCCGCGACCGCCGCCATCAGAGAGGCGTCAACGGCCCCCGACGCGAGTCGGGTCGCGGACTGGATTCGGCAACCGCCGCTCATCGCCCTCACCGTGGTCTTCGTCCTCGTCACCGTCGCCCTGCGGCCGATGGCCGCGTACGCGGGGCCGCTCCGTCCACCACGGTGCTCGTCGCCCTGCTCGTGACCCTGATCCCGACGACGATCGGCGCGCTGCTGTCGGCGCGCCGCTGTCGGCGATCGGCATCGCCGGCGTGGACCGTCTCGTGCGGCGCAGTGTGCTCGCGGCTTCCTGCGCTTCTTCCTCTTCGGCCGGGGCGAGATCGCCCCGGTGACCCGCGCGGTCCTGCGCGAGGCGGAGCCCGACGGGGACCGCCGCCCGCGCGTCCACGTCGGCCCGTCAGCCGGCCGTCCGGCCGAAGAGGCGGCCGCCCAGGTCGACGCCGGTGACCCGGCCGTCGGGGCCGCGGGTGAAGAAGCCGCGCCGGCCCGCGAGGGTGCCCTCGGTGAGGACGTACTCGTCACCGTCGCCGGGCAGGAAGCCCATGGCGGCCGGGGCGATGTCCGGCGGCATGTCCGCGTCCGAGGCCTGGCGGAGCTCCGGCTTGATCTCCACGGCGAGGGGGAGCCGCTGCCCGTCGGTGGCGATGTCGAGGTTCATGGCGTCGATCTCGTAGCGCCCGGCGACCTCGCGGGCGCGGGTCGCCCTGTACGAGAAGGCCGGCTTCGCCCCCGCCGACGCCGACCGGGCCGCGGCCACCGTCTTCGTCCACGTCCTGGGCAGTGCGCCGGGCGCCGCCGCGCAGGTCTCGCTGACCCGCCGGCTGGGCAGGAGCGGCGACCCCGAGAAGGAACCGGCCGACACGATGGCGGCGGCCACCGAGGTCGCCGGGAACTTCCCCCGGCTGCGCGAACGTCTGGGAGGGACGGCCGCCACCGAATACCTCGCGGCCCCCGACCGCACCTTCGAGTTCGGCCTGGAGACCATCCTCGACGGCTTCGAGGCGCAGCCGGCCGGGACGAAGTAGCCGGCTAGCGGGCCCCGAGCCGGAACCGCAGCCGGCAGATCACCGCATCCGTGTCCCGGCGGACGGCGTGGGCGACGACCGCGCCCCGCTGGTTCTGCAGCAGCCGCTGCCACAGGCGGTGCGGCTCGGCCTCCGGGATCAGGACGGTCACCCGGGTCCGCGGCTCGGTCGATCGCAGCTCGCGGATGTACGCGCTGACGGGCCGGCCGAGCGAGCGTCGCTCGGCCGGCAGCCGGACCAGTGGAACGCCCGGGCTCCACAGCGCCCAGTCCCGCTCCAGGGCGTCGGTCTGCGCGCGGTCCTCGGGGTCCGGGTGGCAGACGGTCACCGCCCGGACCTCGTCGCCGAGGGAGACGGCGGCGGTGAGGGCCTCGCTGGTGAGCCGGGTCAGCGAGGAGACCGGCACCAGGACCAGGGAGCGCTCGCGGTGCGGCGGTTCGGGGATCCGCCCCACGCCCAGGCGTTCGCCGATCCTTCCGTACGCCCGGTGGACGGTCTCGAAGGCGACGACGAGCAGGGGCAGGGCGATCACGATCAGCCAGGCCCCGTCGTGGAACTTCGTGGCGGTGACGACGACCGCGCAGACCCCGGTCAGCACCGCTCCGGCCCCGTTCAGCAGCGCCTTCCCCACCCACCCGGTTCCGCGCTCCTCGCGCCAGCGCAGGACCATGCCCGTCTGGGCGATCGTGAAGCCGACGAAGACACCGATCGCGAACAGCGGAACGAGGGCGTTGGTGTCGCCTCCGGAGAACACCAGCAGCGCGGCCGAGACGAGGGCGAGCCAGACGACTCCGTGCCGGTGCACCTGGCGGTCGGCCTTCAGACCGAAGACGTGCGGCACGTAGTCGTCGCGCGCCAACAGCTTCAGCAGGACGGGCAGCCCGCCGAAGGACGTGTTCGCCGACAACGCGAGGAGCACCATGGTGGTGAACTGCAGCACGTAGAAGGCCCAGTTGTGGCCCAGTGAGGCATCGGCGAGCTGGGCGAGGACCGTGACGCCTTCCACCGGCTGCAGCCCGAAGCGGGCGATCAGCACCGAGAGCCCGATCAGCATCACCCCGAGCAGCGCGCCCAGCGCCACCTCGGCCCGCATCGCGCGCCGGGCGGCCGGAGCCCGGAACGACGGCACGGCGTTCGCTATGGCCTCCACACCGGTCAGCGCCGAACAGCCGGAGGCGAACGCCTTCAGGAGCAGCAGAGCACCCACGGTGGCGGCGTGGTCGGCGAGGACCGGGGCGTGGCCGGCAGACGCCGCCACGGAGACCGGGGCGTCACGGAACAGGCCGACGGCGATCAGCCCCAGAATCGCGCCGACGAAGACGGCGGTGGGCAGGATGAACGCCCGGGCCGAGTCCACGATCCCCCGCAGGTTCACGGCCGTGATCAGCACGAGCACGCCGAGGCAGATGACCAGCCGCTCGTCGTGGAGGCCCGGGAGGGCGGAGGTCAGCGCGGCCACGCCGGCGGTGACGGCGACGGCCACGTTGAGGACGTAGTCCAGGACCAGGGAGGCGGCCGCGACCAGACTCGCACGGCGTCCCAGGTGGCTCTTGGCCACGGCGTAGGAACCGCCGCCGTCCGGGAAGGCCGCGATGACCTGGCGGTACGAGGCGACCAGCACCGCGAGCAGACCGGCGATGGCCAGCGTGACCGGCAGCGTGAACCCGAGCCCGTGGCCGCCGGCCGCCGCGAGGACCAGCACGATGGCCTCGGGCCCGTACGCCACCGACGCCATCGCGTCCAGCGACAGCGCGGCGAGTCCGGTCACGGCGGTCAGCTTGTGCCGTGTACCGGTATCGGGAGGCTCGTCGGCACCGGATACGGCGTCCGTCTCAGTGGTCAGGGTGGTCATGCGGTCGACTCCTTCGGACTCATGTCCGCTCAGCGTGAGCCCCGGCGAGGGCGACCTCTGCCGTTCCTGGCGGGTTCTTTGCGCCCGGGTGCCCCGTCTTCGCGTGTTCTTGACACGGACCGACGGTGCGGAAGCAGCCCCCCCACCGATCCCAGGCTCGGCTCCGCCCGGACGCCGGGCGGAGCCGTTCCGGACTGTCCGAACCCGCCGGACACGCCCCGGGGGCGCTCCCGGGGAGGCCCTCTAGGCGAACACCGCCTCGACCAGGGTCCGCTTCGCCTTCTCGAACGTCCCGGCCATGGTGGGCAGATCCATCTCGGCGTCCCCGGAGGTCAGCGAGCCGGTCAGGGTCTTGGTGCCGTCGGGCGTGCTGTACATCAGCGCGCCCCAGCCCCAGAACCCTCCGTTGTGGTGGAGGACGGTGCCGCCGCCCTCCAGCTCCTCCACGAAGACCCCCAGTCCGTAACCCATCGTGGGGTCCGGGACGCGCATCTCGGCCAGCAGCCCGGACGGGATGAGCCTGCCGCCGTTCAGCGCGGCGAAGAACGTGTGGAGGTCCCGGCTGGTCGAGATCATGTCGCCGGCGGCGGAGATCCAGGAGGGGTTGAAGCGGGTGGTGTCGACCACCTTCCACTCGCCGGCGTCGTCGTAGCCGAAGTAGCCGTGGGCGTGCGGCTCGGGGATGTCCTCTCCGGTCTCCGGCAGCAGGGTGCCCGTGAGCCCGAGCGGGCCCAGGATCCGCCGGTGCGTCTCCTCGGGCAGGGGGCGACCGGTGACCTGCTCGATCAGCAGCCTGGCCAGCACGTAGTTGGTGTTGGAGTAGCTCCAGGCCGTCCCCGGCTCGAACCGCGCCGGCTTCGCCAGCGCCCCCCGCACCAGCTCCTCCGGCCGGAAGGTGGCGTGCCGCAGGTCCACCCAGTCCTTGCCCCATCCGGCGACCACACCGGGTTCGACCGAACCGTCCTCGGCGAACTCGCCGGTGAAGTTGAACAGCCCGCTGGTGTGCTGGAGGAGCATCCGTACGGTGATCCGCCGGTCGAGCCCGAGCTCGGGCAGGTGATCGGCCACCAGGTCTTCAAGGCGGAGCCTGCCCTCGTCCACGAGCTGCAGGACGACGGTCGCGACGAAGGTCTTGGTGGCGCTGCCGACCCGGAAGTGCCCGTCGGTCGGCGGCTTCGCGGTCCGGCCCAGCTCGCTCACGCCGGCGCTGCCGGCCCACTCGCCGAGCTCGTCGTTCACGCGCAGCTGCACGCCGGCGAAACCGGCGTCGACGATCTCCTGCATGGCCTTCCGCAGCTCGGGGCGGTCCTGGGCGGCGGCGGTGTTCTGCTCGCTCATGGTGATTCCTCATCTCGCGTCAGCGGGTGCGAGGTGAGCGTGGACCCTGACCCAAGGTCAAGGTCAAGGTCCCGGTCAAGGCGACGGAGGAGCGTTACTCTCGCCCCATGGCAGAGGGGCTCACGATCGGTCAGGCGGCGGCTTTCGTCGGGATCACCGTCAAGACGGTGCGGCACTACCACCGGCTCGGTCTGGTCGCCGAACCGGAGCGGGACCGTTCCGGCTACCGGCGCTACGGGTCGGCCGATCTGCTGCGCCTCGTCCAGGTCAGGGCCCTGGCGGGGGCGGGCGTGCCGCTGGCCGAGATCGGCGAGCTGCTCGACGCCGAGCCCGAGCGCTTCGCCACCGCCCTGGAGGACGTCCACCGCCGGCTCACCGAACAGATCGAGGAGCTGACCACCCGCCGCGACACCCTGCACCGGCTCGCCCACGGTGACCGCGCCCTGCTGCCCGACCGGGCCTGCGCGGTCCTGGACCGACTCGTCGAGCTCGGCTTCAGCCCCGACTACGTCACCACCCAGCGGGAGGCCCTGGTGCTGTCGAGGGCGCTGGCCCCCGAGGTCTTCCAGCCGTTCCTGGACAACCTCGAACACCGGCTCGGCGACCCCGAGTTCGTCGCGCTCATCAAGCGCGGCTGGGAGGCGCGGTCCTGGGATCCCGACGACCCGCGGATCGAGGAGCTGGCCTCCGCGATGGCCACCAACCTGCTCACCGGCCGCGCGCTGCTGACGCTGCCCGCCAAGCGCCCGCACGGGCCCGACGCGGCCTCCCGGTACGGCGTGGTCAACCACCACCGGGAGGACGAGGCACCGTCCGTCGCCCGGCTGAACGGGCTGATCGAAGGGCACCTGCGCGCGGCGGGCATCGACATCCCGCGTCAGTGACGCGACTGCCCTGCGGGGTCGGTGTCCTCACGGTCCGCCTCGCCTTCCCGCGCGAGGGGCGGGAGCACCCCTGCGAGCTCGCCGTGGAGGTGCCGCGGGCACGCCCCGAGGCCGGCTGACCGCGCCCGCCGGGCCCGCCGCCCGGTCCGCACGCTCCGAGAAGCGCTGCTCGCTCGGGTCAGCGCCGGTGGGCCGGGGTGCCGAAGTACCAGTTGCCGGGGGCGTTCGGGTCGGGGCTGGTGAAGTACTCGATGACGGCCGTGCGGACTTCGGCGCGGGTCAGCGTGCCGTCGCCGTCGCGGTCGAGGTGGCGGAACGCCTCGTGCACCTACGTCTCGCTCAGGCCGGGGGCGTGGCCCCGGATGAAGGCGGTGTACTCGTCGACGTCGATGCGGTCGTCGCCGTCGCGGTCGGCGATGGTGACGATCCGGTCGGCGAGCCCGCCGAGCGCGGCGTCGGCCAGTGCGGCGTCGCCGGCCAGTGCCGAGGTGGAGGCGACGAACTCCTCCCTGGTGATCCGGCCGTCGCCGTCGGCGTCCAGGGGGACGTGCACCTCGTGCCAGATCCGCAGGTAGGCGTCGACGATGGACTGTTCCTCCGGGGAGTTCTCCTCGTATCCCAGTCCCCGGGCGACGCTGCGGCTCATCAGATGGTGGTCGGCTTCGGTCAGTGCGCCGTCGCCGTCCCGGTCGAGGTGGTCGAAGCCGGTGCGAATCTTCGCGGTGATGAATTCCTGAGGAGACAAGGGTTTCCCTACTCGCTCGTTCCGGTCCGTTTCGGTGAAGCATATGGGGCGATTTGTAGCGAGTATTGCCAAAAGATCGGAACTGGCCCACTTTCTTACGGAATCGGTTGGGCCTGGCAGGACCACAGCCATCCGCGGGAGCGGGGTGTGAGCGCGGGCCACGGAGCGGGCCCGGCCCGTCATGGCGTCCGGGGCGCGGCCGGAGACCACGGGCACGGCGGACGGGGGCCCACCCCTTGCCTCACCTATCGAATATCGATAGTTTCTCATCGTGTTTCGATCGAAGGGGTCCTGATGGGAAAGATCACCGTGCTGGTGCTGCGGGCCGTGCTCGTGGTGCTGCTCGCCGGTTCGCTGTTCACGCAGACCGTGATGGTCGCGCTGCTCGCCGAGGACATGGAGGGCGGTGTGCTCGCGGACCGGCGCGTGCCGATCCTGACGATCGTGGTGCTGGGCATCGGCGCGGCGCAGACCGTTCTGGTCTGCGTGTGGCAGCTGGTGGCCATGGTGCGGCGCGGGAACGTGTTCTCCGACGGCGCCTTCCGGTACGTGCACGTCGTGATCGGTGCCTTCACCGCCGCCGCCCTCCTGGTCTTCGCCCTGGGCGCCGTCCTGGCGCCGGGCGAGGCCGTGGCCCCGGGCGTCGTCCTGCTGCTCGGCGGGGTGTCCCTGTCGGTGTTCGCGGTCGCCCTGATCGTGCTCGTACTGCGGATGCTGCTCGCCCAGGCGGTCGCCCGCGAGGTCGAGGCGACCCGGATGCGGGCCGAGCTGGACGGGGTGATCTGATGCCGATCGTCGTCGACATCGACGTGATGCTGGCCAGGCGCAAGATGTCCGTGGGCGAGCTCGCCGAACGCGTCGGCATCACCCCCGCCAACCTGGCGGTCCTCAAGAACGGGCGCGCCAAGGCGGTCCGGTTCACCACGCTGGCAGCGCTCTGCGAGGTGCTGGGGTGCCAGCCCGGCGACCTGCTGCGCTGGGAGGCCGAGGGCCTCACCGACGAGGCCGCGCCCGCGGGGCGGCAGCCGTGACGACTCCGACCGGAAACGACCGCCTCGGATCCACGACCCGTACCGACGTCCTCGTCGTCGGCGCCGGCCTGGCCGGCCTCCACACCGCCACCCTCCTCGCACGGCAGGGACACGACGTCCTGCTGGTCGACCGGCGCACCGTCCTCGCCGGCGCCGTCCGCACCACGGGCATCTTCGTGCGCAAGACCCTCGACGACTTCCCGCTGCCGCCCGAGCACCTCGGCCCGCCGATTCGACGGGTCGTCCTCTACCCGCCCGATCTGCGCCGCCCGGTCACCCTGACCAGCGAACGCGACGAGTACCGGGTCGGAGACATGGGGCCCCTCTACACGGCGACGGCGGCCACCGCGAAGGCCGCCGGCGTGCGGATCGCCCTGGGCACGCGCTACGCCGGACGCCGGGGCGACACGTACGACCTGCAGGGCCGCGGCGGGCCGACGGCGGTGCGCGCGCGATTCGTGGTCGGCGCGGACGGCGCCCGCTCCCGCGTCGCCCGCGACCTCTTCCTCGACCGCAACGAGCACCTGCTGGTCGGCGCCGAGGAGGTCTTCGCGTCGGCCGGACACGACGAGCCGCCCACCTTCCACTGCGTGCTCGATCCCTCGCTCGCTCCCGGCTACCTGGCCTGGGTGGTCGACGACGGGCAGCACGCGCACGTGGGCGTCGCCGGTTACGCGGACCGCTTTCCGGGCGGAATGCGCCGAGCCCTGCGGCGGTTCGGCGCGTCGGCTCCCGGCCTGGCGGGCGCGGACCGTCCGGAGGCGCTGGAGCGGCGCGGCGGCCCGATTCCCGTCGGGGGCCTGCTGCGCCGGATCGGCTGCGCCGACGGCCTTCTGGTCGGGGACGCGGCCGGCGCCGTCTCCCCGCTGACCGCCGGCGGCCTGGACCCGTGTCTGCGCCTGTCGGAGTTCGCGGCCGAGGTCCTGGACGAGGCGCTGCGCACCGGGCGGCGGGACGTCCTCGCCGCCTACGACGGAGCCGCCCTGCGCCGCGCGTTCCGGGGCCGGCTGACGCTGCGCCGGGGTCTGGCCCAGGTACGCACCCCGGCCGTGGCGCAGGCGGCGTTCGCCCTGCTCCGCACCCCGTTCGGCCGCGCCGCGGCGGGGCGGGTCCTGTTCGGCGACAGGTCCTTCCCGACGCCCGCCCGTTGACGGCGCGTCCGTTGACGGCGCGCCCGGTTCCGGCGGCGAAGGGGCCGCCAGGGCCCGCTGTCGGCCCTGTCCCCCGCGCACCGCGTCCCGGACCAACCGGCCCTCTCTCGCCCCCTCCGGCCGACGGACGGCCGAACCCCGCGCCCCTTCAGGCGAGTTCGGCGACGAGGATGACGACGCCCGGGACGGCCTGGCTCAGCGCGCCGCGCCACAGCGCGGGCTCGGAGACGAAGAGCATGATCCCGCCGCCGGTCATGAAGGCGGCCACGTAGAGGATCAGGGACCGGGCGACGGTCTCGTGGCCCAGGTGCAGGGCGACGAAGCCGGCGATCATGCCGCAGGCCAGGAAGAGGTTGTAGAACCCGACGTTGAACCGCCAGAGGCGGACCTCGGGGGCGTCCGCCGTGCTTCCGGTGAGGAACTCCCGCACCCACGCCCGGCGGCTGTAGAGGAAGCTCTCCAGCGGCCAGACGAAGAGGTGGACGGCCGCGGCGACCAGCGCGAAGACCTGGCTGACGATGTGCATGCCCCCATGCTCGTACGGGCCGGGGAGCCGGGGAAGCCGTCGCGTGCCCCGTTCACCCGCTCGCAGGAGCGTCGCCGCCGTGGTCCTCCACCATGGTGGAGATCAGGTCGAGCAGCGCCTCGGCCCGGGCGCGGTCCTCGGTCCGGTCGCGCAGGGCCTCGTGGGTGGCGCGGAGGCGGCCGAGGGCGGCGGGGTCGCCGTCGTCCACCGCGTCGAAGAGGGGCTGGGTCACCAGGTCCAGGCAGGCGCTGAAGAGGCGGTGGGTGCCGGCGGCGGGCGGGGTGGGGTCGGGCGCTCCCCTGGTCAGGTGACGGACCGGGTCGGTGATGCTCCAGCCGACGACGGTGCCCCGCCGGACGAGGAGGCCGACGTCGGGGGCGATGCCGATCCGGGCCTCCAGCGGGGCGTCGAGGACGTCCGGGTCGCGCAGGCAGATCAGTTCCGTGTCGCCGGGGGCGCGGCAGAGGACGGCGCACATCTCCATCCGGAAGTCCCGGACCTCGTCGGCGAGAAGCCCGCCGGGGCGGGTCGGGGGCAGGACGGGAACGCGGCGGGTGGTCTCGGTGTCCGCGCTCAGGTACGGCATCTGGAGCCGTGCCCCCACGAGTCTGCGGGTGTCCCGGTCGAACCGCAGGGTGTCGGGGGCGTCCCACAGCCACTCCCTGCTGCCGAAGGTGGCCCCGAGGAACCGTTCGCGCTCCATGGTGTCGGCGGGGGGTGCGAGGTCGACCCAGTTGCCCTCGAACCGGGGCGCGTGGGCGAGCGGCTCGTCCGTCACCGTGGCGAGCCAGTCGTCGTCGATCGTCAGTCTCATCGTGTCTCCTTCGCCTCGCCCGCCGGGGTCAGCGCATCCGCAGGCCCGGGAAGCCGGCGGGCAGCGGAGCCAGGGCGTCCCCGTCCTGGGCCACCACCCAGGAGGCGCCGTCGACGAGGACCGCGGGGCGCCCGGTGTGGGCGGGCGACTGGCGGACGAGCGGAGCACTGAGGTAGCTGCCCGGCGGCGGTACGGGGAGCCGCAGGGCCTCGGCCATGGCCCGGCCGCGCGGGTTTCCGGCCAGCAGGACCACGCCCTCGTCGCGCAGCGCCCGGCCGGCCAGGCGCACCACCCGCTCCAGCGCCGCCCGGTCCCTGTCCCGGTCCCGGTCGTGCTCGGCGAGCAGGGGGCGGAGCGCGCTCGCGGGGACGGCGCGGAGGCGCTCGCAGCGGAAGAGCTCGGCGACCCGGTCCACGTCGCCGGACCGCCCGAGGACGGCCTCGCGGCTCCGCTCGGGCAGGGAGAGCAGGACGTTCTCGGGGAACGGGGCGTTGCGGTGCAGCCAGAGCACGGCGCCCGGGTTGAGCCGCCCGTCGCGGACCCGGACCAGCCCGGCCGACCAGCGGGCGCGGGCGTCCTCCGCGTACACGAGGAGGTGGGGCGTGCCGTCGGCGTGCCCGCCGGGCGCGGGCTCCTCGGCCCCGCGCGGCGCGTGCGGCAGCACCCGGGTGGCCAGCGCCTGTCGTTCCCGGAGCAGGACGGCCGACTCGCCGGCCCGGAAGGGGAAGGAGCCGCGGTCGAGGGACCGGGTCAACTCCTCCGCCACCCGCTCGCGTTCGGCCCCGGTCAGCCCCTCCGGGTCGAAGCGGCCCGAGGCGAGCGGGTCGAGCACGGTGTCGAGGGCGTCCCTGACGAGCCCGGCCAGGTGCGTGCCGTCCGGGTCCAGCTCGTTGAACACCCTCGCCAGGTCCATGAGTCGGGCGTCGTACGCGGAGAGGTCCACGCGGGGGGTGAGGATCACGCACACCACGTCGCCGTTCGCGGTGCGCACCTCGCGCGGGCTGTAGGCGCCGTCCAGGGTGCCGGCCCGGTCCCGGTCCGTCTCCTCGCGGAACAGCGTCTCGTACGCCTCCGGGGAGACGCACAGCACCACGTCGTCCGGGTAGTTGGCGCGCACCCGCCCGAACTCGGCCGAGCGCAGCATCGTCCGGGTGTACTCGACGCCCAGGTCGTCCTCGGGGTCACCGAGCACCGGCCCCTTGTGGACCGCCAGGCGCACGGCGGCCCGGTCGAGCCGGAGCGGCAGCCGCTCGGCGAGCGCGAGGAGAAGGCGGGCGAGGGGCGTGGCGCCGTCGACGAGCAGGACGAGGTCGTCGTCGAGGGTGAAGGCCTGGGCGCGCTGCGGCCCCAGGAAGGACAGCTCGGCGAGCAGGGCGCGGACGGCGGGTGCGAGCAGGCGGGTGGGCGTGGCGGCGCGCAGCGCGAGCACGATCGGTTCGCGGGGCGGCGCGGCGGCCTCGCGGCGCAGCCGGAGGGCGGCCTCGCGGGTGGCCTCGTCCTCGGGTCCTTCGGTGCCGTCGAGCAGGGCGAGGACCCGGTCGGCGGTGACCTCCACCTCGTGGGGGCGCCCCAGGCGCAGGTGGGTGTCGGCGATCCGCACCAGGACCTGTGCCTCCTCGGAACGGGCGCCGCGGGCCTGGAGCTCCCGGGCCAGCCGGTACTGGACGGAGAGGCGTTCGTGGTCCTCGCCGGTCACGGCCAGGGCCTGTTCGAGGACGCGGAGGGTGTCGAGGAGTTCGAGGGAGCCGGTCCGCTCGAAGCGGGCCAGGGCGGCCCTGGCCCGGGCGGGGGCGTCCTCGGCGCGGTTCGGCCGGAGGGCGAGGGCCAGCCGGGCCGTCAGGAGCGCGCTGTGCCCGTGGGTCGCGGTGTCGGCCCGGAGCACGGCGGCGGAGACGTGGTGCAGGGTGTCCCAGGCCTCGTCGTGCAGTCCGACCCGGTCGAGGGAGCTCGCGAGCGCGAGGACGGCCCGGGCGGTGGCCGGCCCGGGGGCGGACGTGTCGACGTGCCGGAGGGCGGCGTGGGCGAAGCGGACGCGGTGGACGGGGGTGGAGCCGAGGTCCTGGAGCAGCAGCAGCGTGTCGGCGTCGACGCCCGGGGAGGCCAGGGCGTTGGGCACCCACGTCTCGGGGTGGGGCGCGAACCGGGGCTCGATGCCGAGGAGTCCGGGCAGGATGCTGTCGGGGTGCCGTTCCCGGTACAGGCCGGCGGCGGCCCGGCGGTGGAACTCCCGGATGCGGGCCCGGGACAGCTCGCGCCGCTCGTCGTAGCCCGGGAGGGCGGCGATCTCCTCGTACACCAGGGGGCGGAAGGCGTAGCGTCCGCGCCGGGCGGGTTCGAGCAGCCCCTCGGCCACCAGGGCGTCCAGGCGCCGGTGGATGCGGTCGGGCCCGATGTCCAGGACGGCGGCGGCCTCCTCGGCCGTGAACTCGCCGGGGGTGATCTCCGCGAGGCGGACGAGGACGCGGCTGTTGACGGAGCCGTCGAGCACGGTGCGGACGGCGGTCTCGGGGTCGACGGCCGAGCCGTCGGCCAGGGCGTCGGAGACCAGGCGGTGCACGCGCAGGACGACGTCCTCCTCGTCGGAGTCACGTACGGCCCCCAGCACGCGGAGGCTGAGCGGCCACCAGTCGCCCTCCATCTCCGGCACCGCGCCGAGGAGGCGGCCGGCGTCCCCGCCGGTCAGAGGTGACAGCTCGGCCACGGCCCCGAAGCCGTGGTCGGGGATACCCGGCAGCCGGCTCGTCGCGAGGACGGCGCAGCCGTCCGGCACTCCGTCGGCGAGCAGACCGACGAACTCCTCGGCGCCCACGTCGTCCAGGACCAGCAGGACGCGGCGACCCTGCAGCCGGGCCAGCACGGCGTCGACACCGTCGGGGACGCTCGTGACCGGCTCCTGCTCCGTCTCGCCACCCAGGTCGGCGAGCAGCCCGAGCAGTGCCGCCAGCGGTTCCACGGGGCAGCGACCGGAGGCCCGGAGCGGCACGAAGAACACGCCGTCGGGGAAGTCGGGGGCCGCGCGGTGAGCGACGGCGAGCGCCAGCGCGGTCCGTCCGGCGCCGGGGACGGCCTCCCGCGCGGTGACCCACATGGTCGCGTACCGCGGCCGACTCGCGAGGTGCAGGGCCAGCTCCTCCACGGCCCCGTCGTCCCGCACGACGTACGGCTCCGGTGCCGGCGGCAGTTCCACCACCGGTGCGGGGGCCTCCCCCGCGCCCCCTCTCCCGCCCGCGTCCGCCTCCGGTTCCGCCAGGCCCAGCAGCTCCAGGGTTCGCCGCGAGGCGCGGGCGAAGGCGGCGCGCTCGGCCTCCAGGGTGTGCGGGCCGTCGCCGTCGTGGGCGACGGCGGGCAGCCGGGTGGGGCCGGTGCCGCGGTTGGCGAGGTGCTGGTCGAGGGCCCGGTGGAGGGCCCACACCTCGTGGGTGGGGAGGTGTTCGGCCAGGACCTCCTGGGCCTCGGGCGCGAGGACGAGTTCGACGGGGCCGCCGGCGTCGACCACGTCGAAGACGCCGCTGGTGACGACCTCGGCCACGTCCGCGAGCGCCGCGTCCGGCACCAGCCGGGCGCGCACGAGGTGCAGCAGGCGCAGGCTCAGCCGGTCGAAGGGGGCGCACAGCACGGCGAGCCGGGCGGCGCGCGGGGAGGCGGTGCGCAGGAAGCGACGGGTGCGTTCGGCCGGCGGGAGCGGGGTCGCGGGGGGCCGGGCGGCACCGGCGGGGCGGCCGGTCGGGGGGACGAGGACGGCGGTGCAGCCGTCCGGGTCGCCGCGCATGAGGGTCTGGGACCAGCGGCCGAGGGAGTGCGGGGTGAGGGAGAGGACGGGGACGGGCAGCCACGCGCCGTCCTCGTCGGGTCCGCGGGGCGCGAGGGCGGGCGGTTCGACGGGGACCCGGCTGCGGGGGCTGCCGGGGGCGGCGGGGGTGAAGCGGACGGTGGGGAGGTTGAGGCCGCCGCGGCGCCAGAGCTTGGTGGGCAGCGGGTTGAGGAGTGCGGTGGGGTGGGTCCCGGCCCAGTCGCGCAGCAGGTGCCAGATCCCGGGGCGGCGCCAGGCCTCGGCCATGCAGTCGGAGACGAGCACGACCAGGCGCCGGCCGTCGGCGGCGCGCAGCGGGCCGGGGGCGCGGGGGGTGCCGTCCGGGTCGAAGGTGAGGTCGGTGACGTGGAGGGTGCGGAAGGCACCGAGGCGGTCGAGGACGGCGGTGAACTCGGCGACGGTCTCGGTCCACACGCGCATGCCGGGCGAGCGGTCGACGATGAGGACGAGGTCGAACCAGCGCTCGGGCGCGGCGGTGAGGACGGGGATGAGTTCGCCGCTGCGGGCGTAGCCGTCGACGGTGGCGTCGATGTCGAGGGTGCTGCCGCGGCCTTCGGGCCAGCGCCGTTTCCAGGGGCGCAGGGCGCGGGTGAGTTCCAGGGCGCGGGGCAGTGCGCCGGTGTGCGGGGCGGCGACGGCCTGGCCGCGGACGGGGGTGGTGCTGCCGGCGAGCCGTTCGTGCAGGGCGCGGCCGCCGGGGGTGCCGGGCGGGGCGTCGTCCGCGGCGGTGCGGGGCTGCGGTGGCCGCCCGGCGGGGGCGCCGGGGGCGGTGTGGGGGTCGTCGGCGGGCGGTGCGGGGCGCTGTCGCCCGGCCCGTGCCGGGGCGCCGTCGTCCTCTTCGGCGGCGGGATCGGGTACGGGCCGGGGCGCGGCGTCCGGGTCCTCGGCGGCCCGGTGGGCGGCCAGCCACAGCGCTTCCGCCAGCGCGGTGCCGTCCAGTTCGGGGACGGCGGTGCGCAGGGCGGCGAGCAGCCGGGGCAGGGGTTCAGGCATGCGAGAGCTCGCGCAGGATGAGGTCCTCGACGGCCTGGCGGCGGGCCTCGTCGGGGGCGTCGGTGCCGGCCAGCAGGTGGACGGCGTTGAGGAGCTGGTCGACGGCGAGGCTCTCGCCGGCGCGGAGCCGTTCGAGGAAGGCGGTGACGAGCCGGCCGGCCTCGGGGGTGCCGGCGCGTTCGGTGCCCATGTGGGCCTCGACGATGCGGAGCAGGGTCTCGGGGGTGGGCAGGGGCATGGTGTAGCGGACGCAGCGGCGCAGGAAGGCGGCGGGGAAGTCGCGTTCGCCGTTGCTGGTCATGACGATGAAGGGGAACTCGGTGCACTGGACGCGGCCGCGCCGGATCTCGTGGTGGGTGTCGCCCTGCCAGGCGCGCACGGCGACGACGTCGGTGCCGTAGCGGGCGAGTTCGGGGATCTCGAACTCGCCGCGTTCCAGGACGTCGAGGAGGTCGCTGGGCAGGTCGAGGTCGCTCTTGTCGATCTCGTCGATGAGCAGGGCGCGGGGCCGTTCGGCGGGGAGCAGGGCGGTGCCGAGGGGGCCCATGCGCAGGAAGGGCGCGATGTCGTCGGCGCCGGGTGCGGTGCCGTCGGGGCTCTGGAGGCGCTGGGCGTGGATGCGGCCGAGGGCGTCGTAGCGGTAGAGGGCGTCGGTGAGGGCGCTGCGGGAGGTGATGTGCCAGCGGAGCACGGTGCCGAGGTCGAGTTCGGCGGCGACCTGTTCGATGACGGTGGACTTGCCGGAGCCGGCGGGTCCGGTGACGAGCAGCGGGCGGCGCAGTGCGAGCGCGGCGTTGACGGCCTCGACGAGGCCGGCCGGGGGCACGAACTGGCGGTGCAGGGAGCGGCGGGGGAATTCGCGCCAGGGCGGGGCGGGCGGCAGGTCGACCCGGTCCTCGGGGCGCGCGGGCGGGGTGCCGTGGCCCGCGTAGAAGGGCTGCCAGGTCATGCGTGTTCCTCCCGGTGCGCCGGGCGGCGGGGCCCCGGCGGGGCCGCCGCGGTCCGGGCCGCGTCGTGTTCGGTGTGCTCGTCGCAGGTGGGGGCGGCGCCGGTGTGGGCGCCGCCGGGGTGGGTGTCACCGGTCCAGGCGTCGCCGGCGTAGGGGTCGCCGGTGTGGGCGTACTGCTCGAACCAGTCGCAGAAGTCGAGCCATTCGGTGCCGTCCCAGACCGTGCGCAGTGCGGCGAGGTGGTGCAGGGTGCCGGGGCCGTCGGGGGCCGGTCGCGACGGCTGGGGGCCGGCGCTCCAGCGGGCCCGGTAGGCCTGGCTGAAGGCGCCGGGCAGCTGGTGCCAGTGGGCGTCGACGGAGCGGCGTACGGCGGGGGGTGCCGGCGGGGCGTCGGGGTCCGCGTCGGGCCACAGCAGGATGGGCGAGGAGGCGAGCAGGGTCTCCATCAGGCCGGCGAGCTGGGCGGGGCGGTGGGCGAGGGCGACCGCGCGGGTGGGCGGGGCGTCCCTGAGGCGGGCGGACAGGTCGGCGGCGCGGCGGGTGTCGCCCTCGCCGAGCCAGTCGACGCGCCGGCCGTCGGGGCTCTCGTCGAGGGACTTGAGGATGCCGCGGGCGTGGTCGTTGATCCAGAAGAGGTGGTCGGGCGGCTGGATCCGGTCGCTCCAGCGCAGCACGACGTCGTAGAGGGTGCCGAGGCGGCGGCCGATCTCGGTCTCCTCGGGGCGCCAGGTGGCGAGCAGCGGGGCGGGGGCGGCGATCTCGACGCGGCGCAGCGGCGCGTCGAGGAGTTTGGCGTGCCGGGTGGCCCAGCGCAGGGCGGCGACGAGGGCGCGTTCGGTGCCGGCGCGGTCCTGGGCGGGGCAGCGGAACTCCTCGCGGTGGCGGACCTCTCCGCCGTCGAGGAGCCAGACCTCCAGGGTTTCCGGCCATTCGTCGCCGATGGCGGAGTGCAGGCTGACGACCAGGCGGAGGCGCAGTTCGGCGGTGTCCTCGGCGAGCCGGGCGAAGGCGTCGTTGAGGTCGATGACGGCGCCGGTGTCCTTGGCCCAGGCGCGCAGGGCCGGGTCCCTCGGGTCGACCCGGGTGGCGCGGGCGAGCCGGGCGAGGAAGTCGGCGAGCGGTGCGGTGGGGCTGTGCCGGGGCACGGGGGCGTGCAGCCGGAGGTGTTCGACGGCGTCGCGGAGGAGTTCGGTGCCGGTGGAGTCGGGAGGTTCGGGGGCGGCGGCCGATCCGGTGCCGGTGCGGGTGGCGGCGAGGGTGCGGCGCAGCAGCGGGGTGGTGAGGTCGGTGCCGGGCCAGGCTTCGAGGAGGGTGAGGGTGCGGGAGGTGTCCCGGAGGGCGTCGAGGACGCCGGCCGCCCATCGCTGGGCGGGGCCGCCGAGTCCGGCCAGCCGTTCGCGCAGTGCGGCGAGGTCGCGGGGGTGACGGACGGTGTCGGCGAGGGCGGGGTACGGGCCGGGGGTGCCGTCCGGGGCGGTCAGGGGTGCGAGGGCGCGGGCGAGTTCGGCGCGGGCGAGCGGGCCGAAGGGGGTGGTGCCGTGGGTGGCGTGCCGGGCGTTGCGGGCGAGCCACAGCGGGCTGGTGGCGAAGGCGGCGCCGTCGTAGTCGGCGCAGTGCACGTTCTGGCCGAGCGCGCCGCCGTCCTCGCGGACGGCCCGGACGACGGCGGCGCCGGTCAGGGTCTCGCCGGCGTCGGCGATGCCTTCCTTGAGGACCTTGACGACGGTGCTGCTGAAGCGCAGGGCGTAGGCCTCCTCGTCGGCGCCGGCGGCCATGAGGAGCGAGAGCCGGGTGTCGCCGCGCCGGATGCCGTGGGCGAGGGAGGGCAGGTCGGGCAGGGCGTTGCCGGCGTGGCAGGTGTCGACGAGGGCGACGAGTCCGTCGAGTCCGGTGGTGTCGAGGAGGTCGCCGAGCAGGGAGCCGATGTCGACGGCGGTGAGCGGCTCGTCGGCGCGGGAGTCCTCGGCCATGTAGTGGAGGCGGGCGCCGGTGCCCATGCCGTGGCCGAGCAGGGCGAGCACGAGGACGGCGCCGGCCTCGGCGGCGGCGCGGCCGGCCCGTCGTACCTCCTTCTCGACGGTCTCGCGGGTGAGTCCGGGGCCGTACAGGAGGGTGGTGCCGTGGTCCGGGGTGGCGGCGCAGGCGCCGGCCCAGGGGGTGACGAGGGTGTCGTGCAGGGTCCGGGCGGCCGTCTCCAGGTCGTCGAGCGGTCCGAGGTCGGGGCACTGGGCCCCGATCACCAGCACATGGCGGGGTTCGGTCATCGCTCCGCGAGGGTGGTGAGCGCTTCGACGAGGGGGCCGGCGACGGCGGGCTGCGCCAGGTAGGTGGCGGCGGGGTGCACCCAGAGGCCGTCGGAGTCGACCCGGTGGCTGACGGGGGCGACGGCGGCGGCGTTGGGCTTGACGAAGTCCTCCAGGCGGGGCCGGGCGGCGACGAGGTCGTCGCGGTCCCAGAAGTTGAGCCAGCGGCCGACGTTGTCGGGGGTGCCGAGGTGGGGGCGGACCCGCGGGCCGACGGCGGTGCGGATGCCGAGCGGCGAGCCGAGGGTGACGAACAGCGGTACGTCCACGGGGTGTTCGCCCGCGGCCTGCTCGTGCAGGGTCTCCAGGGCGACGACGGTGCCGAGCGAGTGGGCGACGACGACGTTGGGGCCGTGCGGGTCGAGGCAGTCGGCGACGCGGGCGCGGATCCGCTGGTCGAGGGTGGTGGTGCCGTCGGACTCGGCGCGGTTGAGGTAGCGGGCGACCTGGCCGAGCATGCCGAGGGTGGCGCGGGCGCTGAGCCGGCCGCCGACGAGCCGGAGTCCGGGGACGGCGAGCAGGCTGGTGACGGCGTTGACGACGCGCCGGGCGGCCGCGCCGGCGCCCTGGGCCCCGGCGGGCGGGGCGAGCCGGGTGCGGGCGGCGCGCAGGGCGGCGTCCTCGGCGGGGGTGAGCGGGGCGGGGCCGGCGAGGCGTTCCTCGACGGCTTCCCGGAGCAGTTCGGCGAGCAGCGCGTCGTCCGGGGAGTCGTCCGGGCCGGCGGCGGGGGCGCCGGCGCCCTGGGCCTCGGCGGTGCGGAACAGGTCGCCGTAGTACGCGAAGCGGGCGTCCGCGGCCCAGCCTGCGGTGAGCGCCGAGACCTGCGCGGAGTGGCCGGCGGCGCGGGCTCCGGCGGCGACGGCCCGCAGCCATTCGTCCAGGTCGGCGGCGGCGTCGCGGGGGGCGCCGATGCCGTGGACGAAGACCAGGCGTGGCTTCATTGCTCCCCCGTTCGACATGGTGTTCCGGGTGATCCTGTCCGGTGGGACCGGCGGGGGCAAGCCGGTGGGGGAGGGACCGAGCGATCTCGGCCATGTCTCCGGGCAAGCTTGGCCGGATGGCCGCCCTCCACCGCTCCGGGCCGCGCCCGGCCGTGCTCAGGCGTTCGCGGACGGTCCGGGGGCGTCCCGTGTCTTCCCGGGCGTCCCCGGGAAGACACGGGCTTCTCAGCCGCGCTCGGGGCCGCTGACCAGCGCCTCGATGAGGCCGAGGGCATCGTGCGCGGCGTACTCCTTGGCGAGGGCGGCGGCCCGTTCCCGGTAGGCGGGCGTGCCGAGGACGGTGTCGACGGCCTCGCGCAGCACGGCGTCGGCGGGTTCGGCGGTGCGCAGGTTGACGCCGGTGCCGGTCCATTCGACACGGGCGGCGACCTCGGGCTTGTCCTCGGAGTCGCCGGCCACGACGAGCGGCACACCGTGGGCGAGCGCGGCCTGGGTGCCGCCGTAGCCGCCATTGGTGACCAACAGGGACGTGAGCGGCAGGAGTTCGGCGAAGGGGACGAAGCCTGCCACGAGCGCGTTGCCGGGCAGGGAGGCGGGCGCGAGGGCGGCGGTGACCTGTTCGGCGGCGTCGGGGCGGCCGGTGGCGGCCACGACGAGGACGTCCTCGCGGTCGGCCAGGGCGCGCAGGGTGGGGACGACGAGCCGGCCGAGCTCGGTGTTGGCGAGGGTGCCCTGGGTGGTGACGACGATCCGCTTCCCGGCGGCGCGGGCCCGTTCCAGCTCGGGCCACCAGACGGGCGGGCGCTGCCCCGGGGCGGCGGGGATCGGGATCGCGCCGACGAAGCGGACGCCGGCGGGCTGGTCGCTGCGCGGGTACTCGAAGCCGGGCACGGTCAGTTGCAGGAAGGCGTCGGCCGCGTCGGTCAGGGTCCGGCCCAGCGGGCCCTCGGGCAGCGGCGCCCCGGCGGCGGCGAAGCAGGCGCGCAGGTGGGTGACGAGCGGGGCCCGCTGCTCGGCCATGCGGGCGGCGATGGCCGCGTACTCGGCACGCTGGGCGTCGTCGGCCGGCGGCAGCAGCCCGAGCACGTGCGGGGCGGTGTCCCGGCTCTCGACGCCGAGCGGGGAGATGCCGACGCTGTACGTGGCGGGGCGGCGGCCCAGCGGCTCGGCGAGCGAGAGTGCCACGCCGCCGAGGAAGAGGTTGTCGTAGAGCACGGCGGTGGCCGGAAAGCCGGCCAGTACCTCCCGCAGGGCCCGGTGCTGGTGGGGCGTCGGGTCGCCGAAGACGTGCATGACGTCCCACATGGTCTGGGCCGGCCCGGCGGGTACCCGGGACCGCTCCGGGAACCGCGCGGTGAAGTCCCGGTCGTCGTAGTCGGCTTCGGCGGGCAGCGCCCGGAACTCCGCTCCTGCGGCCCGCACTTCCGCCGCGAAGCGGGCGCCGCCGAGGAAGACCACCTCGTGCCCGGCGGCGACGAGATGGCTCGCGATGCGCAGCAGCGGGCCGTGGTGCCCGGAGACGGGCGTGGCGGCGACGAGAACCTTGGTCATGGCGGAGATCCTTCTGGGTGCGGTGCGGGCGATGGGACGACGCGCGGGGCGAGCGTACGAACCGCGCGGACGTGGCGGCGAAGGGTCCGCGGGACGCGGCGCGTCGGCCGCCTCAGGAACGGGACGTCCAGCGCCTGCCCTTGGAGGCGGCGCGTTCGTCGAGCAGCTTGCGATAGTGCGCGACGCGATCTCCGCGGGCGTCGAGCGAGGCCAGGACGGTGGCGACGGACTCGGCGACGTGCGGGCGGCCGGCGAGGCCGGCCCGCACGAGCGGCCAGAGGCCCTCGGTGACGGCGTCCCGGACCTGCCCGGTGAGCTCGTCGGGGGCGAACTCGGCGATGGCCACCCGCCACAGCGTGTGCACGAGCTCCGCCCTCGCGGGGGCGGACGCCCCGCCGGAGAGCGCGGCCATCGTGACGCCGACGGCCGCCGGGGTGCACGCGAAGAGGTCACCGTCCCGGACGACGTGCCCGTCGAGGGAGTACCCCCGCAACTGCTGCTCCGTCTCCGCCGTCAGGATCGCCTCGAACAGCAGCGGCACGTGCTCGGCGCTGTCGCCGCAGCCGCAGGGCAGCGCGGCCCAGTCGTGCCGGGCCAGTTCCTCCTTGACGAGCTCGTCGAGCTCCATGTCCGTCCCCCCGTTCGCGCGCGTCCGCGTCCCGTCACCCTTTCACCCGGACCGGCGCCGTGCCGGGGAGAACGCGTGTCGTGAAGATCACCTCGCGGAGCCCGGGGAACGCGCGGGGGCTCGCGGGCGCCGAGGTGTCCGGGCGGGCCGCGGGCCCCCCCCCCCCGGGGCGCGGGGGGGGGGGGGGGGGGGGGGCCGGGGGGGGGGGGGCCCGCCAGTAAGTCCCCAACAACCCCCGCCGGGGAGGGCGGGGGGGGCTGCACCCAGGGAGGCGGGGCGGCC